>CAZDGC010000033.1:0-58647 GCA_964504885.1 uncultured Opitutus sp. | reverse complement strand
CGCCGCACGCTCGCGCAAATCGGCCTCCTCGATGTCCGGATCGAGGGCGAACACTTCCGCGAAACCGGCGCCGCCCCCGCCTCGTTTCCCGCCTTCGGCGAAGCCCTCTTCGCCGGCATCGAGCACGTGTCCGGCGAATGCCGCGTCCTGGAGGACAAGGCAGACCGGCTGCAACTGGTGCACCGCCCGCGCGTTGCTCTGGGCGCCGACTGGCAGTTGATTGCGGCCGCCGTGATCGGCTGGCCCCAGCCGGGAGTCGGCACCGGACTGACCGGTGCCGCCGGGCTGCGGGAGGCCTTCCTCCATTACCTGGACTCCGTGCGGCTGCGGCCCGCCGGGATCCTGCTGCACACCGATACCTGGTGGACAGTCCCCCTGCCGCTTACCGAACGGAATGTCCTGCAGGACATCGACACACTGCGCGCCGCCTTCCGGGATCGCACCGGGATGTTCTTCGACACCTACTGCGTCGACCTCGGCTGGTCGCACCCCCGCACACTCTGGGGGATGAACACGGAGCGGTTCCCGAATGAACTGCGCACCGTCAACGATCGCCTCAACGCCGCCGGCGCCCGGCTCGGCCTCTGGCTGTCACCAGGCAGCGGATACCCGGACGGGCTGAGCAACGCCTGGTTGCAGTCGCAAGGCTACGAGCTGCTGCCGTGGGAGGCGCCGCTCGGCCAGGTGCCCTGCTTTGCCCTGGGCACCCGCTACCAACGTGAGGTGAAGGAGCGCCTCGTCGCCTACACCCGCGAGTACGGGCTGGGCCATGTCATCCTCGATTTCATGCCGCTCCGCTGCGACGTCGAAGGTCACGGCCACCCCACCGGCCCGGAGTCGCGTTACGCGATCGATGCCGGTCTCGCCGACCTGATGGATGCCCTCCGGGCCGCAAACCCGGCTCTGGCCCTCGAACCCATGGTCTGCGGTTACCCGCCCAGTCCGTGGTGGCTGATGAAAACCCCCTTCGTCCTCGGCCCCGCCGGCGACGACATGCCCTACGGACGCGGTCCCAGCCCCGACTGGCTGGAATCCCTGATCACCGCCCGCGACGTCGTCTATCGGGCGAGCCAGGATTCCTGGATCATGCCGACCCAGGCGCTGGAGACGTTCGATATCATTGTGCTCACGCCGGGATCGCTGGCCAACACGGCCGTGATGGCCATCGGCCGCGGGCGCTGGTTTCTTTCGACGTATTTCAAGTCCAGCGTCGTGCCGCCGGAGGATTGGGATTTTCTTGCCGGCCTGGTCCGCTGGGCCCGCGCCAACCAGGATCACCTCGTCAACGCCTGGCAGATCGGCGGACGGCCGGAGGATCGGGAAGCCTACGGCTACCACTTCCGCAATCCCGGCCGCGATCTGTACTGCGTCCGCAACCCCTGGATCGAGGCGCGGGCGATCGAGCTGCCGCGACCCGTCGACTCCACCCGTGCCTTTGAGGTCCGGACGCTCTACCCGCGACACGCCACCGTGGCCCGCATCGAGCCGGGCGGGGCCGGTCCGCGACTGGTGCTCGGCCCCTACGAGACCCTCTTCCTCGAAGCCGTGCCTGCGGCCGACCCCGACTCCCCGTCCGTGATGGTCCCGTTCACTCCACCCACGGTCGCAGTCTCCGCCGACCCACCCCGCCTCGAGGCCGCTCCGCCCGCCGAGCCGGAGCGGGGGCATCCGATTCTTCGATACGCCTGGGAGGGCACGATTCACGCGCCGGAGCTGGCCGACGGCGAACTCTGCCTGCTCGTCGAGGGTGATCCCACCATCGACGCCGCCTGGTGCCGGATCACGTTGAACGGCCAGGAGGTGAAGCCGCGCCTCGCCACCAGCGTCGGCCAGTTTGCCGCCGCGATGGATCCGTCCCCCGAAAACTGGTCCTGGTACCTCGTGCCGCTGCCGCCGGGCGACACCCGTTTCGCCCTCGAACTTGCCGCCGCGCAGCCGCAGATCGCCGTCGGCGTCTTCGTGCGCGGCACCGCGCCCGACCACCATGAACCGGCGGGCGGGGATGAGACGCCCTTTCCCACGGTCCGACCCACCCGGCGGGCCTGGTCGCAGACCCTGCAGCCACTGCGGATTCTGCCGGAACTGCCGACGACGCCGTAGCCGGCACTCGCCGCCCCGGCGGCAAGCCGCGTAGGTGGTGTGACGGCGCGGATTCGCTACTTCCGCGCACGCTCGCACCCCGCCCGGGGTGGGCCGTCGCGGAGCGCGCCGGCGCAGAGGGAGTTCAACCAGTGGAGGGCGGCGCGACCGTACCGGCGGCGCCGAGCGACCGGCGCCCTCCATCGACCGGGCCTCGCGGACTTGTTCGCCCCCTCAGTTTTTCTTCTCCGGTTGCGGCTCCGGTTCCCACGGCACGACCCACTTGTAGACCGTGTGGTCCATGTCCTCATCGTAGAAGGAGTCGGAGGACTCACCCGGGGTGACCTGCACGTGGTGCACCAGCAGCGGCTTGGCGCCGCGCATGTCGAAGTTGTGCGAGACAATCCGCGAACCGGGCCTCATCTTCGCGAGTTGCGGCATCAGGCGCACGTTGAGCGCGGGGAGCAGATAGAGCGTGATCACCGAGGCGCCGGTGAGATCAAGCGTGAAGACGTCCGCCTCCTCGATCCGCACCAGATGCTCGACCCCCGCCGCCCGCACATTCTCCCGCGCCTCCTTCACCCGCTGGGGATCGATGTCGTAGCCGATCGCCTTCACACCGTACTTCTTCGCGGCGGTGACCACGATGCGGCCGTCGCCGCAGCCGAGATCGTAGACCACGTCGCCCGGCTTCACCTCGGCGAGCTCCAGCATCTTGTCGACCACGGCCTGGGGCGTGGGCACGTAGACGACGTCGGGCGCTTTCTTCGGTTTGGCGGGGGCTTCAGCGACCGGGGTTTCCGCGCTGGACCGCTTCTTTTTCTTTTCCGCGCCCGTGAGGGGCAGGCAGGCGACGGCAGCGAGGGCCGTGGCGCCAAGGAGCAGACGGGTGATGCGAACCGGGGTGGTGTGCATGGAGCTCAGAACGAGTAGGTGGTGGTAAAGCGGATTTCCCGTGGCGCGACCAGATCGTAACGGCTGTAGGCGCGCCCGCGACCGCCGGGAATCTCGTAGCCGTCGGGCACCAGGGCGCCGGTCGCCAGCCGCACCGGAATGATGTCGGTGTCGTTGAAAAGATTCGAGACGTTCACCTGGAAGCGGAAGCGCCCGGGAAGGCGACTGGGCTTGTAGGAATAAGCCATCATCGCATCGGCCGCGGTGATGGCCTTGCCGGTGATTTCGCGGCCTTGCGAATCGGAACCAATCACGTTGGGGCTGCGCCAGCGCCAGCCGCCGCCGATCGTGAAGCCCTTGATCCGCCCCTCCTTGAAGTCGTAGGCGGTGAAGAAACTCAGGCGGTGCGGCCGCAGTCCCCAGCGTTTCTCCTCCTGTTCCTTGGTGTCGTTCAGCGTCTCGATGAGGTTGTAGACCTCCTGGGCGACCGTCACGCCGGCGGTGGTGGTGTTCAGATCAGAGAGGTTGGCCTCCGGGTGGCGGTTGCCCAGCTCGATCCACTTCGCCACCGTGCCGCCCGCGTTGAAGGCGCCGGAATCGACCACGTACCGTCCGTCCGCCTCCTGGCGCGCCCCCTGCTGCACCAGCACGCCTTCGGCCTTCTTCAAACCGTACCAGTCGGCCATCTCGTTGGCCATGTTCGTGCGCTGCGAATCGGTGTAGGCGTAATTCAGCACGAGGCGCCAGTTGCGGGTGAGGTTCGTCGTGATGCGGGCCTCGTAGCCTTCGGTGACGAAGTCCGAGGCGACGGCGTTGGCCGGCGGCGTGAGCTCGCGGTAAGTTGTCGCCCACTGCTCCGCCGAAATTGGCCGGCCCGGCCCCACCAGCACGCTGGCAAACGCGTCCGCCACCCGCTGGTTGCGCGCCGGCGCCCCGCCCAGCCCCGAACTCGTGATCCGGCCCTTCTCCTCGCCGGTGAAGTAGACCAGGCGCGCGCTCACGCGCCCTTCCAGCAGATCGAGCCCGATGCCGACGTCCTCACCCTTGCCCCGCGAGAGGGGCGCGAGCTGGCCGAGCGGGAAGATGGTCCGCGCCAGCGGCGGCACCCCGGTGTTGGAGGAGCGGTTGGCGATCAGCGACAGCCAGTCAGTGACATGGAAGACCGCGCCGGCGGACTGGGTGCGGGCGGTGAGATCGTTGACCGTCGCCTTGGCGGGATCCTTGTCGACCGCGTCGCCGATCACCGCATCGCGGTAGTAGCCGAACTGGGTGATCTCAACCTTGTCCTGGCGGTAACCGAAGGTCGTCACGAGCCGATCCTTCAGGAAGTAACTCTGGATCACGCCCAGGACGGAGTCGTTGGTCTGACTCATGCCACTGTTGTTGGCGCCGGCGGCGTCGTTGACGAAGGCGAGGTCGAAGTCGCGGCCGCCGAAATTGAAGGTCCGCGGCAGGCGCCGCCAGTCGCCCACGCGGTAAGTGTTGTAGTCGCCCTCGGTGACGTAATGGCGGACCGCGATCTGGTTGTTGGCGTTGCTGGGCACGGCGTTGAAAGGACTGCCAACCAGCGAGAGCCAGGAAAGCGCATGGAGGTCGGTCTGCTCCGAGGTGGAGATCGCGCCGGCGATCCGATGGCGGCCGAGCCACGGGCGGGCACGGCTGGCCAGCGAGTAGGTCGCGGCGGCGCGCGTCTCGCGGTAGTCCCCGTAATGGATGTCGCCGCGCCAGTTGCCCTCGAAGTAGAGCCGGCCGGCGTAGGGGTTGGCCGGGCCGTTCAGGCCCAGGGTGCGATTGGGCTCGCCGCGCAGGGTCGGATTCACGCCCACGAGGATGCGGCTGGTGAGGGTAGTGAACTGCGCGTGGTGCGCCAGGTTGAGGGCCAGATCGCGCCGCGGCTGCCAGTCGGCGCTGAAGGTGTAGTTGTGCAGCTTCTGCTCGCGCCGCATCCCGGAGCCCCCGGCGTGTGCCCAGCGTGGATACAGCGAGGTGTCGTTCAGGATGAGGTTGCCCGCCGCCACGCCGGGGGTGCCGTCGGGCGCGCGGACGCCGGCGTTGTTGTAGGAGCCGGTGAGGTAGGTGCCGATGGCGTCGAAGATGGTGCCGTCGTTCTCGATGTAGGTGGCGCGGCGGTTCTGCCCGCCAAAGTTGCCGTTGCGGGTGGTGATGCCGAGCGCGATCAGGGCGGCGTTGGGCACGGCCGTCGTCGGAGCGACGGTCACCGCTGAGACTCCGCGCGCCTCCCGGTTGTCGTACCAGGCGAGGAACTGATCGGAAATGCTCGTGCTTTTCATCACCGCGCTCGCATCGCGCCCAATCTCCCCCATGGCCTGCAGGGTGAGCGAGCGGACCGGCCGGAAAAGCACCGCGGCAAACACCCGATCCTTGTCCTGAAAATCAAACTGCCGCCAGCCGCCGTTCTCCTGGTGCACCCCCGCCACCGACACGGCCAGCCGATCCTTGAGGAGCACCCGGTTGGCGTCGAACTCGGCCCGGCTGCGCTCCCAGGATCCGAAGCCATAGCGCAGCGTCGCGCTGTTGCGGTGGGTCACCGCGGTCTTGGAAGTCTGGTTGAGCAGGCCACCGGGGGCGCCGACGCCGAACAGGATGCTGTTGGGGCCGCGGGTATCCTCGAAACGCCCCACCCGGTAGGGATCCATGTTCGTGATGCTCATGAAAAAATCCATGCCCTGGCTGGCCGCCAGCCCGCGCACCGCGGTGCGGTTGAGCAGGTTTTCGCCGGTGATCATCGGATTCTGCCCGTCCCCGCCCGCCTGCCAGGCGTTGGTGTCGAGTTCCGAGTTGACGGTGTATTCGAGCAGGCCCTGCAGATCGGTGATGGCGAGATCATCAAGAAACTCCTTGGTGAGCACAGCCACCGAACCGGCGGTGTCGCGCAGGCGCGCGTTGAGGCGGCTGCCCGCGAGGGTGTTTTCTGCGACGTAGCCCACGTCGCGGCTCGTATTCACCTCGAACGGACTCAGCTCCACAATCTCCCCGGCCGGGCTGGACGGGGACGATACGGATGACGCCGGGCGGGCCGGCTCGGCCGCGCCGGCCAGGCCGGCGATCGCGAGGAACAAACCGAATGCAGGGAGGCGCGGGGTGGATCGTGTCATGGGCATGCGTGGTCTGGGTGGTGGGGTGAAACCGCCTCGGAAGGCGCTGCCCCCAACCCCACGAAAGTCTGCGGCGTTGGCAATCCCGGATCGTGCCCACGCCCCGTTAACCCATTGACGCGCCCCTCGCGGCTGCCTGCGCTGTCGGTTGCATGCGTTCCCGAAAACCTCGCGCCCGCCGGCGCGCTCCGGTGCTCCGCCCTGTCTGCGCCGCCCTCGCCCTCCTCGCCGCCGCGACCACCGTCGTCGCCCTGCCACCGGCGCCCGACCCGACCCGCACCACGCAGCGCTACTCCTGGGAAACCCCGCCCGCCCGCGTGCTGCCCACCGGCGACCTCGCGTGGGCGCCGGAACCGTTTCGTTTCACCGCCGGCCCCTCGGTGCGCTACATCGATTTCGCGGGCGGCGATGACCGCCGCGACGGCCGCTCGCCGGCGACCGCCTGGAAGCGCCACCCGTGGGATCCGGCCGCCACGGCGGAGGCGCGGGCGGCCGGCGGCGTCCACACCTACGTCTTCAAGCGCGGCACCGTCTACCGCGGCCGCCTGGTGGCGCGCGATTCCGGTCGACCCGGCGAGCCGATCCACCTCACCTCCGATCCGGCCTGGGGCGACGGCGAGGCCGTCCTCTCCGGGGCGGAACGGATCGCCGGCGGCTGGACCCGCGGCGCGACCCACCCGGACCTGCCGGCGGTCACCCGCGGCCGCGTCTGGTATCGCGATCTCGATTACACGCCCCGCACGCTGTGGCTGGTGCGCGGCGGGGCCGTCACGCGGCTGCCGCTCGCCCGGATGCCCAACTGGAAGATTTCCGACCCTGAGGACATCAAGAGCGAGTGGTGGTCCTGGGATTACCCCGGCAGGAAGTCCTTCGATGTCTTCATGAAGAACGAGCAGGGCCGCGAACTCGTGCTCGGCATCGACACGAAGCACCTCACCGGCCCGAAGGAACTCTACCTCGGCGCGGTCATCTGGGCCGAATTCGGCTGGGTCGACGGCACACCCTACCCTTCCTACGTGCAGGGCTTCGACGCGGAGCAGAAGGGCATCGGCTTCGAGGGCTACCTCGGCAGCGCCCGGTCGCGCAAAATCGCCCGTCATCACCGCTACTACCTCGAGGACAAGCCCCACTACCTCGACGACCCCGACGGTGAATTCTGGTTCGAACGCCGCGGGCGCGAGGGCGGGCGCCTGCACGTGATCCTGCCGGAGGACCTCGATCCCAACACCGTGGCCTTCGAGGCCGGGCGGCTCGCCACCCTCGTCCACCTCGAGGACCGCGACCACGTCATCATCTCCGGCCTTGCCTTCCGCTTCACCAACGTGGCCTGGAACCTCACCGAGCTGCCGTGGGGCAACCAGTTTGCCCTCAAGGAGCAGGTCTTCCCGGCGGCCATCCGCGTCTGGGGCGGCGGACGCGATCTCACGGTGTCGCACTGCACGTTCGAGCACGTCAACGGCGGCGTCTTCATGAAGGCGGTCCAGCCCGGGCGCCCGCTTGACCGCCTTGCTGTCACCGACTGTCTGATACGAGAAACCGATCACGGCGGCATCACGATCCAGGAGGGCATCCAGTGGGGGCACGCTTTGCCCGACGACGGCGGACACCTCCTCGACGTGCGGATTCTGCGCAACCACATCGTCAACGCCGGCCAGCGCCCGCCCCGCGTCGGCAGCTCCAACGCCATCGACGTCGGCAACGCCCGCACCGTCGAAATCGCCGGCAACATCATCGATCGCCCCTGGCACGCCGGCATCAACGTCCATTGCGCCAAGATCAGCGGCAACACCCGCGACGTCCCGCTCTCGCGCGTGCTCATCCACCACAATCGCGTGGTCGACGGGATCCGCACCGGCGACGACTGCGGCAACATCGAGACCTGGCAGGGCGGCCCGGCCTACGTCTACAACAACGTCTCCGGCAATCCCGGCGGACACCGGAACCCGAGCTGGATGGACGGCAAGGACAACCCCGCCAAGCCCGGCTCCGCGCGCTTCGGCATGGCCTACTACCTTGATGGCGCGTTCAAAAACTACTACTTCAACAACATTGGCTGGGGGCTGAGCGCCGACCCGTGGAGCAAGGTCGGCGCGACCACGATGTTCCAGGAGATCATCAGCTACCAGAACGCGTTCTTCCACAATACCGCCTACAACTTCGTCAAGGGCACCCGCCGTCAGGCCCCGCACGCCGGACGCAACCTCTACCTCGGCAACGTCTGGGACGGCATCGGCGACTGGGTGTTCTGGCACACCACCCCCGCCCGCTCCGCCGCCCAGGGTAACGAGGCCGACGCCGGACCGCAGAAGGACACCTACGCCCTCGAAACCAATGGCTACGCGGCGAATGTCTTTCACCGGATCACGGGGAAATACGCTTCCTTCAAACCCTCCGGCCAGTGGCACCCCACGCTCGAGGAGAGCCGGCACGCGCTCGCCACCGCCGGCGCCCTCGCCTCCTCGGTCGGCGAGGCTTCGGCCCGCCCGCCGCTCGTCGATCCCGCGCGGCGCGATTTCCGCCTCCGCCCCGACTCCGCCGCCCGCGAGCGGGGCGTGAAGGTTTTCGTCCCCTGGAGTCTGCACGGCACCGTCGGCGAATGGCATTTCCACGCCAGCCCGAGGAACCCCGCCCGCGTCCTCGACGAACACTGGTACCTGGCGCCGTACTACGTGAAACGCGACGACTACCACACCCTGCCCACTTTTCCCCTGCAGGTCGCCGGCGCCCGCGAAACCGACTACGTGTCGGGTCCGCTCGAGGACTGGACCCGCGGCGCGCTGCAGTTCGACGGGCGCTCGCGCTTCGCCGTCTGCCCGAATGCCGAACTCGACCGCGCCCTGCCCTACACCGTCGAATTCCGCTGGGATCGCGGCCGCGCGCCGGAGCAACGCGTCGCGGCCGGCCGCGACTTCAAGAGCCCGCAGGTGCACGACACGAACTTCCTCGTCGAAGGGTATTTTCGCACTGAGCCCGGCGCCACGCGCGGCGTGCTGGTGGAGAAACGAAGCGGCGCCGGCTACTCCCTCGCGATCAACGCCCAGGGCGGCGCGACGTTCAGCGTGGCGGGCACCGCGGCCGGCGCCTTCCAGGTGTCCTCCTCCGTGGCCCTCAACGAGGGTCGCTGGCACCACGTCATCGCCGAGAGTGACCGTGCGGCGCGCACGCTCACGCTCTATGTCGACGGCCGGCGCGATGCCACCGCCCCCGGACCCGACGCCGCAATCTCGCTGGCCAACTCCGGCGACCTCCATGTCGGCGGCACCCCCTCGGGGCGGCACCTCGCCGGCGCGATCGACTTTCTGCGGATCGCCTTGGGCACCCTCGCCGACTCCCTGACCGACATCGACGAATTGTACGCCTGGCAGTTCGACGGCCCCTTCCTGCGCGACTTCGCCGGTCGCCCGCCCCACGGCCGCCGCGACGCCGGCGCGCTGGAGCGCAGCGACTAACGAGGCAGCACCCCAGACCCATCACCCACGGTTGTTCCGGATCACACGGATGCAGCCCTCACCGGTGCAATCCGCGCCCTCCGTGGTCGACCTGGAATACTTGGGCTGGTCGCACCTCGTTTCGGCCTTCACGCACTCGACGTCCCGGCATCCTCCCACCGCGTACTTCGAAACCGGGCTCACGCCACGATCCTTGACACCCCACTGGTCGACTCCGGGCGGCGCAGTCGAAAGTCGTCGCATGACCCGAGTGACGCCAGGATAAGCCCAAAGTGGCAGCGCCGTCCCGGCTCTGCTCGCAGTGGCAAGCTGCCGCTGCCACCTTCAAGATCGGCTTTCCTTTGCGCCCTTCGGGCATGACCCCGCCCGCTCGCGCACCTGAAAACGCCAGCGCTTCGCGGCCCAGACCGGGCCGGCATAAGCCACGCCCACCCGCGGGCCGGCGAGCACCGCCCCGCGTGGCCGCTCACTCGGTCCGCAATCCTCAATCCACAGTCCGCTCGCCGTCCCGCAGGCCGCCGCACCGTTGAGACGGCGGTCAATTCCCAGCGCCCGCGTCACCCGCCCCGGACCGATCAGCCCCTCCACCGCGCGAATCAGCACCGCTGCCGGCCAGTCGCGCGGCCCCACCACCAGGTTCAGCATCTCGTGGACGCCGTAACAAAGATACACATACCAGACGCCCCCCGCCGCATACATCACTTCCGTGCGTTTCGTGCGCCCGGCGCGGGCATGGCAGGCGAGATCGCGCTCCCCGTCGTACGCCTCGGTCTCGAGGATCCGACGCGCCTCGATCCGGCCGTCGGCATGGCGCCGGACCAGGTGTTTGCCCAGCAGCCAGCGCGCGAGTGCCACCGTTCCTCGCGCCTGCAATTCCTCCGCGTCGATCATCCGTCCCATCGTCCTTCCCTCCGCGGTTTTTCCCGGGAACGCAACCCTGCCCGCCCGCCACGGCGACTTTGGCCTCGGCAGCCACGGCCGGGCCGTGTTCTCCTGCGCCCCGCCGCCCGACTGATGACCGCGCCCACCCGCCCGCCCCACTGCTTCACCCTCACCGCCAATCTGCTCGCGGAACGCACCCTCGAATTCACCTCCTGGACCCCCGGCCGCACCCAGCGCGCCACCGGCGAGTCGTTCCAGGTCGGCGGCAAGGGCATCAACGTCTCCCGGATGCTGACGCGCCTTGGCACGCCCAACACCGCCCTGGGCTTCGCGGGCGGCGCGCCGGGCGACGAATGCGCCGCCTGGCTCCGGGTGCGCGGCCTGGATCACCGCCTGTTCCGCACCGGAGCTTCAACCCGCGTCGGCACCGTCGTGCGCACCACGCCGCCCGCCGCCGGCGGCCCGCCCGACTCCGAGACCACGTTTCTCGGCCCCGACGCCTCCCCGGACCCCGCCGCCATCGCCGCCTGCGCCGGCTTCCTCGACGCCCAGCCGCCGGGCCAGCTCCTCGCCGTGTGTGGAAGCATTCCCGGCTGGTCCGGCGCCGAGTTCGAACCACTGCGCGGCGCCCTGCGTCGCTGGCTCGAGCGCGGGCTGCTCGTCGCCGACACCTACGGCCCCCCGCTGGCCTGGCTCGCAGGCCTCCCGCTGGCGCTGATCAAGATCAACGCCCACGAGCTCCGCACCCTGATTCCCGACGCTTCCAGCCAGCCCCCGCCGCCCACGAGCCGCTGGGTCATCACCGACGGCCCCGGCACCCTGCGCGCTTGGGAGGGCGCACAGCAGAGCGAATTCTCCCCGCCGCGCATCGCCGAGGTCTCGCCGACCGGCTCCGGCGACGTGTTTTTCGCCTGCGTCCTGCACGCGTTGTACGTCCGTGGGGCCAACTTGCGTGAGGCCGTGGCTTTCGCGCTGCCCTACGCCGCCGCCAACGCCGCGCATCCGGGCATCGCCGAGTTTCCCGAGCTGCAGTAGGTCGTCCGCCCTTCCCCACGCGCCCGCCGGCGACGGTTCCCGTCCGACGATCGTACGAGGTGGCCGCGCACGGCACTCCGCGCACCGCTGGGGTCGCGGCCACGATGCCGCGGAGTGGAATCACCCGTTATTCGACGTCCGCCACGAACCGGGCGAAGACCATCTTGCCTCCCGAAGTGGGCAGGACGCTCACCACCTCCGCCTGCACGCGCCGGCCCACCAGACTGCGGCCGCCCGTGACCACCACCATCGAACCATCCTCCAGATATCCGACCGCCTGCCCTTCCTCCTTGCCCGGTTTCAGCAGTTCCACCTCGAAGCGCTCGCCAATCAGGTACTCGGGTCGCAGCGACTTCGCCAGGGCGTTGAGGTTCAGCCAGGGCACGCCGTGAAACTCGGCCAGCTTGGCCAGATTGTAGTCCGTCGTCAGCAGCTTGGCCCGCATCGTCTGGGCCAGAAACACGAGTTTCGCGTCCACGTCCTCCCGCTTCGCCACCTCGCTCTCCGTGATCCGGATGTCGAGATTGCGAATCCGCCGCAACTCGTTCAGCACCTCGAGCCCGCGCCGCCCCCGCGCCTGCTTCTGCGGATCGCTCGAATCCGCGACCGTCCGCAGTTCCTTCAGCACAAAACTCGGAATCACCAGGGCGGCGCTCAGGAAGCCCGCCTCGCACACCCGCGCAATGCGCCCATCGATCAACACGCTCGTGTCCACCACCACCAGCGGCACCTCCACCTCGTGCGGCACAAAACGCACATACGGTATCACGAGGTTGAACTCGTCCTTGCCCCGCAGCGCGATCACCGTCGCCAGGTAGGTGATGATCAGGAAGAGCGCCAGCCGCGCCAGGAACTTGTTCTGCTCGTCCGCCTTCTCGAACAGCGGCGAGGTGCTGATGAGAAACGCGATCAGCGCCCCCATCGCCAGCCCGAAGGACACCGCCGAGAGCGCCCGCAGCGAAAACCCCTTCAACAGCACGTCCGTCAACACCACCAACAACCCGATCGACAGTCCGAAAAACACCCCGCGCGCGCGATACGCATCCCAGTCCGGGCTCGCATACGCGACAAGCCAGCCGGCCGCGGCGCACAGCACGACGAACACGATCCGAATCGGCAGGAGGGTTTTGTTCATGCGAGGGCCGGCGGCACCACCAGCTCAGGGCAGACGCACGATGAAGATCACCGCCGGAACGACAATCAGGATCGCGACCAGGACATAGAGGAAGATCTGCACGCGCCGCGCCTGACGTTTCTCCTCTTCCGTTGGTTCCATTTCCCTGGTTAGGCACCAGACCGCGCCCCGGGTGACAACGCAATTGTCGCCGCCACCCCCGCCAAGGGCGCATCCCAGTTTCCGGCCACAGGCCGCAGGCCGCCGCTTCGCCCTCCGCCACCTGCGCCCTTCGGCTGCTTCCAGTCGTGGACGAGGCAGCCGACCCGCCGTAGCCTTTGGCGAAGGCGGGTCTCGCCTCGTGGCTCGCAGCAACGGCCCTACGCCCCTCAACCAACTTTCGCTGGCCCCCCTGCGCGCCACCTGCCAACCCGGTGCTCGTGAAATCCCGGATCGTTCCCTCTCCCGCCCCGCAACACTGGCTGGTCAAAACCGAGCCCGAAACCTACTCATGGCGGGACTTCGCCCGCGATCGCACCACCGCGTGGACCGGCGTCCGCAATTACTCCGCCCGCCTCCACCTCAACGCCATGCGCCCGGGCGACCTCGTCCTGGTCTACGAAAGCGTCTCGACCCGGGCCGTCCTCGGCACCGCCCGGGTCACCCGCGCCGCCTTCCCCGACCCGACCGCCGACGAGCCCGGCTGGGTCGCAGTCCAGCTCGACGCCGGCGCGCCCCTCGCCCGGCCCGTTTCCCTCGCCACCATCAAGGCCGACCCCGCGCTGCGGCAGATGACGCTGCTGCGGATTTCGCGCCTTTCCGTCCAGCCGGTCACCGCCGCGGAGTACGCGCGCATCCTGCGACTCGGTGCTGGCGCGAGCCCGGGCGTACAGCGGTAGGCACCGGCGGTGTGGTCCGCGGCGAAAGCAATGGGACGGCGGGAGCCGCGGCGCCGCCGTCAGATGCGCCCGTCAGCCGATCCCTCGGTTCGCCGCTCGACAGCCGCGGGCGTTTTTGCGTGCCTCCCGGCGTGTCTGCCCTCGCCCAGTTGACCGTCCTCGCCCCGGGCCTCCTCGGCGGCTCGGTCGCCCGTGCCGCCCGCGAACTCGACGCCGCCCGGCGCATCGTCATCTGGGCGCGCCGGCCCGAGGTGCGCCTCGCCCTGCGGGAGCAGCCCTGGTGCGACGCGATTGCAGACTCCCCCGAGGCCGCGGTCGCCGGCGCCAGCCTCGTCGTCGTCGCCGCGCCGGTCGACCGCATCGTGCCCCTGGTCCGCACCCTCGCCCCCGCGCTCACCCCCGGCGCCCTCGTGACCGACGTCGGCAGCGTGAAGGGCGAGATCACCCGCCACGCCACCGCCGCCCTTGAGCGCCGGGCCCACTTCGTCGGCTCCCACCCCATGGCCGGCTCCGAGAAGACCGGCTGGGAGCACGGCCGCGCCGACCTCTTCCGCCGCCGCCCCTGCTTCGTCACCCCGCTGCCCGAAACGGACACCCGTGCCCTCGAGGCGGTCGCGGAGTTCTGGCACCTGCTCGGCGCCGAGGTCGTCACCGTGCATCCGGATCAGCACGACGAAATCGTCGCCCACATCAGCCATCTCCCCCAGGTGGTCGCGTCCTCCCTCTGCTCGTTTCTCGCGCACAAGAATCCCGCCTGGCGCAATCACGCCGGCGGTGGCCTCCGCGACACCACCCGCATCGCCGCCAGCGACCCGCACCTGTGGCGCACCATCCTCGAACAGAACCGCGACGAGGTGCTGCGCGCCCTGCGGCAGTTCCAGGAGGAATTGCACGCCTTCCAAATCGCCCTCGCCAACCGCGACTACCCGGAGGTCACCGCCCGCCTCGAACGTGGCCGGGCCTTCCGCGACCAGTTCCGCCCCGCGCCCTGAGACCCGCATGGACTACGCCGCCACCTTCGCCCGCCACCTGGCCCGGGTCGAACAGGGCCTCGCCCGCCACGTGCCGCCCGCCGACACCCGGCCCGCCCGTCTCCACGCCGCCATGCGGTACAGCCTCGAAGCCGGCGGCAAGCGCCTCCGGCCGGTGCTGGTTCTCGCCGCCGCCGAACTCGGCGGCGCCGCCGGCGATTCCGCCGTGCCCGCCGCCGTCGCCATCGAGTGCGTGCACACGTATTCATTGATCCACGACGACCTCCCCTGCCTCGACGACGACGATCTGCGCCGCGGGCGGCCCACCGCCCACCGCGCCTTCGACGAGGCCACCGCCCTGCTCGCCGGCGACGCCCTGCTCACGCACGCCTTCGCCCTCCTCGCCACCGCCTACGCCGGCCACCCCGCCCTCGCCCACGCCCTCGTCCGTGAACTCGCCGACGCCGCCGGCAGCCGGCGCCTCATCGGCGGTCAGATGGAGGACGTCCTGGCCGAGAAACGGGCGGACGTCTCCGCCGCCGACCTCGAGTTCATCCACCTCAACAAGACCGCCGCCATGATCGAAGCCGCCCTCGTGATGGGCGGCCTCGCCGGCAACCTGGCTGCTCCGGCCATCGATGCATTGCGCACCGCCGGCCGCCATCTCGGGCTCGCCTTCCAGATCGTGGACGACGTGCTCGACGCCACCGCCGACAGCGCGACGCTGGGCAAGACCGCGGGCAAGGACGCCCGCGACGGCAAGGCCACCTACGTCAGCCGGCACGGCCTCGACGCCTCGCGGCGGATGGCGCGCGAACAGACGGACGCTGCCCACCAGGCCCTCGCGCGCGCCCCCGGCAACACCGCCTTCCTCGCCGCGCTCGTCCGCTCCCTGCTCGACCGGGTTTCCTAGCCCCGCTCAGCCGATCGTGAGCTTGTATTCCACCGACTCGCGCAGGGCCTCCCAGCTCGCGTCGATGATATTGTCGCTCACCCCGACCGTGCCCCAGATGCGGGCGCCGTCCCCGCTCTCAATCAGGACGCGCGTGCGGGAGCCCGCGCCGCGGTTGCCCTCGAGGATGCGAACCTTGTAGTCGCGCAGCACCACGTCGCGCAGCGCCGGATACGTCTGCTCCAGCGCGAGGCGCAGGGCCCGATCCAGGGCGCCCACCGGGCCGGTCTCCTCGGCCACCGTGTGCACCGTCTGCCCGTTGACGCTGAGTTTGACCGTCGCCTCCGCCCAGAGCTCGCCCCGGTGGCGCTCGATGATCACCCGGTAGCCTTCGACTTCGAAGAAGGACTTCCTTTCGCCGAGGTGCCGGCCGACCAGCAACCGGAAGGAAGCGTCGGCCGCTTCGTACTCGTAACCGCGGAACTCGCGCTCCTTCAGCTCCTCGATCAGGCCCTTCATCTCCGGCCGCCGTTCGTCGAGCTCGATGCCCAGCTCGCGCGCCTTGAGCGTGAGACTGGTCCGGCCGGCCATGTCGGAAACAAGGACGCGCGTGCGGTTACCGACCAGGCCGGGGTCGATGTGCTCGTAGCTCCGTGCCACCTTCTGCGCGGCGTTGGCGTGAAGGCCGCCTTTGTGCGCAAAGGCCGACTGCCCCACGAACGGCGCCTTGGGATCGGGGCGCAGGTTCGCCAGCTCGTCGAAAAACAACGACAGGTCGCGCAATTGGTTCAGGTTGCCGGCACAATGCGCGGTGCGGCCCATCTTGAGGAAGAGGTTGGGTAGCACGGTGGTCATGTTGGCATTGCCCACCCGCTCGCCGTAGCCGTTCATCGTGCCCTGCACCAGCGAGGCGCCCGCCGCGACGCCGGCCAGTGAGAGCGCCACCCCCAGACCGCTGTCGTTGTGGCAGTGCACGCCCACCTTCTCGGCGCCGAATTCCCGCACCGCCCGCGCCACGATTTCCTGGAAGTCGCCCACCAGCGTGCCGCCATTCGTGTCACAAAGGGTCAGGTTCGACGCCCCGCCGCGCACCGCCGCCGCCAGGGTCCGCAGCGCGTAATCCGAGTCGGCCTTGAAGCCGTCGAAGAAATGCTCCGCATCGTAGATCACCTCGCGCCCCTGCGCCACCAGGTAGCGCGTCGAGTCCTCGATCATCGCCAGGTTCTCCTCCAGCGTGGTGCGAAGGATCTCGGTCACGTGCAGCGTCCAGGTCTTGCCCACGATGGTCAGCACCGGCATCCCGCTGTCGAGCAGCGTGCGGAGCTGTGCATCCTCGGCCGCCGTGACCCCGGCGCGGCGGGTCGCGCCGAAGGCCGCCAGGCGGGCATGCTTCAGCTTCAGCTTCCGCGCCTCCTGGAAAAAGGTGATGTCGCGCGGATTCGAGCCGGGAAAACCGCCTTCGATGTAGTCCGCCCCGAACTGGTCCAGCCGCTCCGCAATCAACAGCTTGTCCGCGACCGAAAAACTGATGCCCTCCCCCTGCGTGCCGTCACGCAGCGTCGTGTCGTAGATCTTGATGCGGTTGTTCATGCGAGCCGGAGAGAGTTGCGGCCGCCCTTTCCGCTGGCAAGGGAGCTTTTGGCCGGGCGCGCCCGAAGCGCCCCGTGCCCTCAGCCCCGCGGCTCGCGCTCCAACAGCCAGCCCAGCAGCCCCTGGGCGGCACCGTGGCAGGCCGGGTGGGCCCGTCCGTCCGACACTCCGAGCTGCCGCAGTCCGCTGGCCAGGAAGGGCGGCAGATCGCCCGCGAACCAATGATACCACAGGCCCTCGCACGCCCGCTCCGTGTCCGCCGCCAGCAGGGGCAGGAGCCCGTCGCAAATCAGGGTGTCGAGTCGCGTGCCGGACACGGCGCCGGCCGCCAGCTCATCAGCCAACCGGCGGCGGAGCGCCGCCAAACCGTGGTGCCGTCGCGCGACCCGTGTTTCCCCGGCTGGATCCACCGTCGGCAGCCCGGAGGCGAGGGCGCGACTTCGTTCCGGCCAGTCCGGCCGCGCGCGCATCCAGGCCGCATACTGGCGCAGGCGCGCCCGCGGATGATTGGCCGGACGCACGCCCTGGAGGCTCCACCCGGCCGGTTCGTGCGCGAAGAGGGCGTCCGGCACGACCGTTCCCTCCACCCAGCGGGCCAGGGGAAACTCCCCCGCCAGGCGCAGCATCGGCGCGCGATTGAAACGGAAGCCAAGAATCTCCAGCGCCGTATGGTGGCACGCTGCCGCCCAATCCAGCCGCTCGATTCGCCGGCGGGCAAAATGCACCTTCTGCTCCCAGCGACGGCGCGCCTGACGCTGGAGTGTCGCCGCCAGCTCTCCGGCCGGCAGCACCCCGAGTTCGGCGGGAATCCGCGACCACGCCCGGTTGGCGAGCACCTCCACGGCCTCGTCGGCGGCGAACTCCTCCAGCCCTCGATGCAGCAGTGGCAGCAGCACGAGCACCGGAATGGACCGGCCGTCCGCTCCGCGGGTGACATGCCCGGGCTCCGGCGGAAACAACACCACGTGCAGTACCACCCGATCGTAGGCCGGATCTCCCGCATGCCCGTGGGCCTGCCAGTCGGCCGCCTGCAGGTGCAGCTCGACGTCGCCCGTCACCTCGCGGCTGTTGTCGCCCTCGTAGCGCAGCCGTGCCCCGGCAAAGTCGGGGCCGCCAAGGAGGTTCCATTTCCCGGGATGGAGCACCCGCAAACCCCGGCCGGAGGTGGTCCTGGCCGCGGCCCGATCGAAGTCCCCGCGCAGCCAGATCTTTTGCAGGAGTTTTTCCGGAAAGGTGAAGGCGCCGTAAAGGCCCTGCAACTCAGCGATCGCCGGGGGCGCAGCGGAAGTGGGCATAACGACGCGAGGCTGCCAACCGGAAGAAAGCTCGACAAGCGGGGCATTACCCCAAGTTTGGGGTCTCGGCCCGCGCGCCGGTGGGGTGGCAGAGTGGTCTATTGCGGCGGTCTTGAAAACCGCTGTGGGTGCAAGCTCACCGGGGGTTCGAATCCCTCCCCCACCGCCAGCCTCCGCCGAGCCTACGGCTGGCAGGCCCTGGCCGCCGTAGCCCGCAGGGCGAAGGCGGCCGACTGCAGAGGCGGACTCTCGTCCGCCAGCATAAGGAACTTGATCGCGACCGGCGGGCGGCCCCAGGGAATCCAGACCAGGTCGATTTCGTGCCCCTGGTTGTCGCGCCAGCAACGCAGGGAGGTCGTCTGCAGCCGTGCCGTGAGTTCAATCAGCCGGTGAGGTCCTGCGCCGTGCGGCGCGGTGGCGGTCGTGGTGGTCTTTGCAGCGTTAGTTGCCCTATCGGTGGTCAGGTTTGGCGCTCAGCGTCCGCCTGACCGCCCCATGTCAACTTTGCTGACCGCGCGGAGTCTTTTCGGGGGCACCGAAGTCGAAAAATCGTGGCGAAGCGGCACCGACGAGAATAACTTCTGTCGTTCTCGGGAACCGGCACCGTCTCCAGAAATGCCCCCGCTCTCCGTCGACATGCGCACCCGAATCTCCGATCTCAGTTTCCGCTCGATCGCCGGGGCGTTGCGCCGCCTCTGCCTTGGCGCCGCGTTTCTCGCGCTGGCAGGCCAGGCAGCCCTGGGTGCGCCGTCAGATCTGCGGTTCTCGGTCGCACTCGACGCCGCCGGGCGCGCCGCCGCCGGCCTGGCGCGACTCAACTCGGATCAGGTCGCGGTAATCGATGCCCTTGTGCGCCGCGACTCCGCCCGCTTCGCACCGCTCAACGCCGGAACTCCGCCGAGCCAGGAGCCGACCGCCGCCCCGACCTTTAGCGGGCGGCTGACCGCAGACGAGCGCCGGACAGCCGGCCTGGAGGCGCTTTCGGCCGGCGAAGTCGCCCAACTTGATGCGGCGGTGGACCGATTCCAAAGCGCCCGCCTGGCCCGTACCCTGCTCGCTCCGCCCTCCTTTGCCGCGCCCCGCTCGTCCTTGGTCGCCGCGGAGCGTCGCCAGGAGCGGGAAATCCACGGATCGTTTTCGCTCAGTTTCGGCTTTGGTCGGGGCGGTTATCGCGAAAAGACCGGAGCGATGACTCTCCACTTCGAGGATCCGGGGAAAGGCTATGCGATCGCGATCAGCTACGCGGAGACCCACACCAAGGGAGGACTGCCGACCTACCTGTTGCGCGATTCCCGGCCCGATTTAGTCGAGGCGCCGCCCTCGCGGTAGCGGGGTTTCCGAGCTGGCCGACGCGCAGCCGGCAAGGCTCGCGGAGTGCCTCCAGCCTGGTTTTCCAGGCACGTCGGTCTGCTAACCGAGGGACTTGAGGAGCCGCTCAAGTTCAGCGCGCTTGGCCTGCTGTTCGGCGAGCTGGCGGCGCGCCCCCTCCAGCACGGCCGCGGGAGCCTTGCTCACAAAGGCTTGGTTCGCAAGGCGTGCCTCCGTGCCGGCAATATGCCGGGCGATCTGTTCGAGTTCCTTGTTCAGCCGGATCCTTTCGGCGCCGACGTCGACCGCGCGGGAGAGATCCAGGTGGACGGTGCCGAATTGCGTGACCACGGCCGGAGCGCCCTCGACCCGGTCGCGGCGCAGCAGTTCCGCCGCTCCTGCCATGCGGGTGATTTTGGCCAGGTTGGACGAGAGGATCGCCCACTCAGCGTCGGCCGCGATGACGAGAAAAGTCACATCGCGCCGGCTGGCGAGGTTGTGCTCGGCCTTCAACGCCCGCGCTTGCGAGACGAAGTTCTTGAGCTTTTCCACTGAAGCCACCGCCGCCCGATCGAGCTGGAGCCCGAAGGAGAGTGACGTGGTCGCAATCTGCGACGGATTCTCCATCCGGGCGTCCTCGATGAACCGATCTTCCGGGCCATAGCCGAGCTGGTGCCAGAGCTCCTCGGTGATGAAAGGGATGAAAGGATGCAGCAGCAGCAGCGTCTGCCTCAGCACCAAATCCTGCAGCGCAAGGCAGGTGCCCCTGGTTTCCGGATCCTGCAGCTTGGTCTTGGAGACCTCGACGTACCAGTCGCAGAAATCGTTCCAGAAAAAACCATACAGAGCCTGGACGGCCGCGCTGAACTCAAACTCGTGGAACATCCGGCTGACCTCGCGCGTGGTCGAGAGCAGGCGATCGAGAATCGCGTGATCGTCGGCGTCAAACTTCCCCGTGTCGAGGCGCCGGAAAATTGCCTCCAGCGACGAGTTGTCGCCCGCCTCGCCGCTGAGTTGCCGGAAGCGGCATGCGTTCCAGAGTTTGTTGCAGAAGTTCTTTCCTCCCTCGATGCGTTCCTCCTGGAAGCGGATGTCCTGGCCCTGGGGTGCGATCGACACGATGCCGAGCCGGAGTCCATCGGCGCCGTATTTCTGGATCAACTCCAGCGGATCCGGCGAATTGCCGAGCGACTTCGACATCTTTCGCCCCTGGGCATCGCGGATGATGCCCGTGAAATAGACGTGGCGGAAGGGAATCCGGCGCTCCAGCGGCTCTCCCGGACGCATGAATTCGAGCCCGGCCATGATCATCCGCGCCACCCAGAAGAAGATGATGTCCGGGCCGGTGACGAGGGTCGTGGTCGGATAGAAGTGATCGATTCCCGCCTCCTGCTGGGCACCAGTCTCGGGCCAGCCAAGAGTGGCAAACGGCCACAGCCAGGACGACGCCCAGGTGTCGAGCACGTCATCCTCCTGCACCCAGTTCTCCGGGTCCGGGGGGCCGTCGAGCGAGACGAGCACCTTGGCCGGATCGCGCAGCTCAGCCTCGCTGAGCGTCTCCCGATCCAGCCCGCGCCGGTACCACACGGGGATGCGATGTCCCCACCAGAGCTGGCGGCTGATGCACCAGTCCTGGATGTTTTCGAGCCAGTGCAGGTAGACTTTGCTCCACCGTTCGGGATGGAACTGAATCAGGCCGTCGCGGACAACGGCCTTGGCTTCCTCGACCCGCGGGTAGCGCAGCCACCACTGCCAGGTGAGGCGCGGCTCAATCGGCACATCGGCACGCTCGGAGAAGCCGACGTTGTTGGCGTATGGCTCCTCGGCCACGAGCGCTCCCGACGCGCGCAACAGTTCCACGGCTTCCTTGCGGGCCACGAAACGGTCCTTGCCGGCCAGTTCCGGACCCGCGAGTTCATTCATCACCCCAGTGGCGGTGAGCACGTCAACGATCGGCAGGTGATGGCGCGCCCCGATCTCGAAATCGACCTTGTCGTGGGCGGGCGTGATCTTGAGTGCGCCCGTGCCGAACTCACGGTCGACGGACGCATCGGCGATGATCGGAATCTCCGCCGCCGGCCCGAGCGCCCGCCGGACCTTCCTCCCCACCCAGCCGGCGTAACGCGGATCCTCGGGATGCACTGCAATCGCCACGTCGCCGGGAATCGTTTCCGGGCGGGTCGTCTTCACCTCCACGAACCGGCCTGGTTCGTCGGCCAGCTCGTAGCGCACGCGGTAGATCTGGCCGTTGACCGGCTTCATGATCACCTCCTCGTCGCTCAGAGCGGTCTGCGACACCGGGCACCAGTTCACCATCCGCTTGCCGCGGTAAATCCGACCCTTGCGAAACAAATCCACGAATACCGTCAGCACCGCGCGGGAGTAGTGCGGGTCCATCGTGAACTGGGTGCGATCCCAGTCGCACGACGCCCCGAGGCGCCGAAGCTGTTCGAGGATGATGCCGCCCTTCTCGTGGCGCCATTCCCAGACCTGCTCGAGAAACTTCTCGCGGCCCAGATCGTGCCGCGTCCGCTTCTGCTTCCGCAGTTCCCGTTCCACCACCGTCTGCGTGGCGATCCCGGCGTGATCCGTACCCGGCACCCAAAGCGCGGATCGGCCCTCCAGCCGCGCGCGGCGGATCAGGATGTCCTGCAGCGTGTTGTTCAACACATGGCCCATCGTCAGCACGCCGGTGACGTTCGGCGGGGGGATCACGATCGTGTACGGCTCCCGCCCCGGCTCGGCGCGGCCGGCAAACGCCCCGGCCGCCAGCCAGGCGGCGTACCATTTCTTTTCCACTTCGCGCGGTTCGTAGCTCTTGGAGATCTCGGCCATCGGTGCTGGGAACGGGTTAAGCCGCCGACAAAACGAGGCGGCCTCCGGCGAGGCAAGTGGTTAAGTTGAGCCGGTTCCCCGGGCGCCCCGACAAACAAGCTTTGAACGTTGAAAGTTGGCGGTTCTCTGCTCGATGTTCTCCCGTTTCCGCCCGCCCACCATGCCCGCCAAAATCCCCGTCCGTGCCGCCGCCCAACTCGCATTCCAGGGCGACGTCCCTGTCCCCGCGCGTCTGGCCGCATGCAAGGAATTCCTGCGGAATGAAATGACGGGATTGCGCACCCGTCACGAGGCCGGTGCACCCGGGCTGCAGATCTGCCGCGAGCGCGCGCTGATCATCGATTCGCTCCTCGTCCACCTCTTCGATTACGCGATGCGGTCCTATACCGCGCGCCCCGAACACCCTGCTCCCGCCCAAGTCGCGCTCGTCGCCCTCGGCGGTTACGGCCGCGGCGAACTCTCGCCCCTCAGCGACGTCGACGTGATGTTCCTGTTCACCTCGAAGGCGTCGGCCACCGAGGCCAAGCCGCTGCAGGAGCACCTCACCAACGAAATCCTCTATGTCCTGTGGGACTGCGGCCTCAAGGTCGGGCATTCCACCCGCACAATCGACGACGCCTTCGCCGAAGCGCGCAAGGACATCCTCACCAAGACCGCCCTGCTCGAGGCCCGACGCGTCGCCGGCTCCGAAAAACTCTACGACACCTTCTCCCAAGCCTATCGCAGTTACTACGCGAGCGAAAACCCCAAGGACTACATCGCCGCCCGGCTCGACGCCCAGAACAGCCGGCGCGCCAAGTACGGCAACACCGTCTTCAACCAGGAACCCGACATCAAGAACGGCGTCGGGGGTCTGCGCGATTACCAGAACGCCGTCTGGATGGCGCGCGTAAAGCTCGACGTCACGTCGCTCGACGAACTTGCCACCCAGAACTACCTGCGGGCCGACGACCTCGTGGCCTTCCAGCGCGCCTACGATTTCCTGCTGCGGGTCCGCAATCAGTTGCACTTCATGAGCACGCGGGCGACGGACGTGATGAGCCTGGACCTCCAGCCGCGCCTCGCCGAGGCCCTGGGCTACACCGAAGCCGACCTGCTCGCCCGGGTGGAGACGTTCATGCAGGACTATTACCGGGCCGCGCAGACGATTTTCCGGGTCTCCAAGCTCGTCGAGGATCGCCTCGCCCTCACCATCGGCCGCAACGGCAACGGCGACAAACGCTCGTTTCGCGACACGGTGCTGGCCTCGCGCTTCCAGCGCACCAAACGGATCGACGGCTTTGTCCTGCGTGGCCGCGAACTCGCCGCCGAAAAGCCCGGGGTCTTCCGCGAGGATCCGGTCCGCCTGATCCGGGTGTTCCGGCACAGCCAGACCCTCAACGCCACCCCCGACTTTCACCTCGCCGAATCCATCCGCACCTCGCTCGGGTTGCTCACCCGCGAAGTCGCCGAGTCCGCCGACGCCAGCGTGTGTTTCCGCGCCATCCTTTCCGAAGCCGGGGCGGTCTTTCCCGCCGTGAACAAGATGCACGAACTCGGGGTGCTCGGCCGGTTCATCCCCGAATTCGACGCCCTCACCTGCCTCGTCCAGCACGAATATTACCATCGCTACACCGCCGACGTCCACACCCTCAACGCCATCCGCGAACTCGATCGCATCTATACGGAGGCCGAGCCCATCACCCTGAAGTACCGGGCCGCCTTGCATGAAACGACCGACGCCTCCCTGCTGTACCTCACCCTCCTGCTCCACGACATCGGCAAGGCGGAGGGGATTCGCGGCCACGCCGAGAGCGGCGTCCGGCTGGCTGCGCCGCTGCTGGCACGTTTTGGCGTGGAGCCGGCCGCCCGCGAACTGGTGCTTTTCGTGATCAAAAATCATCTCGCAATGGCACGATTCTGGCAGAAGCGAGACGTCGATGATCCCAACACCGCGGCCGCTTTCGCCGAGCTTGTGGGAGATGCCGAGCGCCTCCGGCATCTCTACGTCCACACCTTTTGCGACGCCCGCGCCACCGCCGCGGATCTTTGGAACAGCTACAAGGACACGTTGCACACCACGCTTTACCGCACCACCTTTGAGCGGCTGAAACACGGCGACGCCCTTGACGCGCGCCGGCATGAGAAGATTACCATGACCCAACAGGAGCTTATCGCCAAGACCATCCCCGGCATCAGCACGGACGAAATCAACGCCCACTTCAGCCTGCTGCCCGATCGCTATTTCATCCATACGGACACCGCCGAAATCGCGCTGCATATCCAGATGGTCAACCGCCTGCTGCAGTCGATCACGACCGCGGATTCAGTCGGATCCCTCCGGCCGGTGATCGAGTGGAAGGATGACCTCAACCGCTCCCTCACGGTCGTCAACGTGGTGACCTGGGATCGCGCCGGCCTGTTTTACAAACTCGCCGGGGCCTTCAGCGTGGCGGGGCTCAATATCCTGGGCGCCAAGGTCATCTCCCGCACCGACCACATCGCGATCGACACCTTCTTCGTGGTCGAGCCAGGCCGGGGTCCGGTGCAGAGCGCCGCCGCCCAGGAAAAGTTCGCCCGCACGATCGAGGACGCCCTGGTGGCCAACAAGGATCTTCTGCCCGACATCATGGCCCAGGCCCGACGGATCGCCTCCACGCGCTACCTCTCCACCGCCTCGGGCGAAGCCCTGCAGAGCTCGTTCCCCCCCACCGTCGATGTTTACCATGAACTGTCGATGGAACGGACCATCGTCGAAATCCAGGCCCGCGACCAAATCGGCCTCCTCTACCGCCTGGCCAAGACGATCTCCGACCACAGCTTCGACATCACCTTTGCCCGCATCGGCACCGAACGCGGCGTCGCGATCGACACCTTCTATATTGAACCGGCCAACCACGAGCCGGTCTCCACGCCAGAGCGCCTGCACGATCTCCGCCTCGCGCTGAGCGAAGTGATCGCTCCAACCCCCGCCGTCCCCACCGTCGGACCCGCCGCGAAATAACCGGCCACCGGGAGCAGGTGTCGCCCATCCCGCCTCCGCGGCCGCCGGCTCCCGCCCCCGATTCGTTCCCTCACTCCTCCGGCTCCCGGACCAGTCCGCCACCCGTGTCCGCCTCCTCCGAGCCCCCTTCGCCGCCCCCCAACACCCGCGGGGATTCCCTGCCCCCGGAACCGCGGCTGCTCCCGGCGCTGCTCCAGCTCGCGCGCCTGGCCGCACACGGCGAGGATCCCGCCGCGGCACTGCGCACGATGCTCGAGATCTTTCTTCGCACGTTTCAGGCGGACGCCGGCTCGATCGCCCTGGTGAACCCGGATTCCGGCCGGATTGAAACCGAGGTTCAATCCGGCGCCGGCATTGACCCCTACGAGCCGCATGAGCTCAAGCCCGGCCACGGCATCACCGGCTGGTGCGTGCTCAACCGCCGCTCGCGGCTCGTGCCCGAGGTGCGCCACGAGCCACGCTACATCGCGGTGCGCCCGACCGCCCGTTGCGAAATGGCCGCCCCGCTCCTCATCGGCGACCAGGCGATCGGGGTCGTCGATCTCGAAAGCGACCGCCCGGGGGGATTCTCCCCGGCCGATCTCGCCGCCCTCGATCAACTCGCCGCCGAGGCCGCCCAGGTCATGCAGCGGCTCTGGGAATTCGGCCACCTGCGCGGCAAGGCCCGCCAGCTCGAATCGCTGATCTCCGCCGGCCAGTCCCTCGTCACCAAACTCGAGGAGGAGGCGCTCTTCGATACCTTCACCCGCGACGCCCGGCGCATGTTCGACGCCCGCGCCTGCGCCCTCTACCTGTACGAACCCGCGCGCCACACGCTCCGCTGCGTCTCCCTCTCCGGTCCGGTTCCCGCGCCGCCCCCGCCCGGCGAACACCCACTGGACGCCTGCCTCTTCTCCTCCCCGGTGCAGACCCGCCGTCCCATCTGGTTCTCGGAGATTCAATCCGCCGAATACCGCGATCTGCCCGACCTGCCTGCCGATCCCCACCTCCGTTCCGTGCTCGCCACCCCCCTGATGTTCGAGGGCGAGGTGCTCGGCGTCGTCGCCGTCTTCCACGATCACCTCCAGCGTTTCGACAACGACGGCAAGCGGCTCTGCAGCGCCTTCGCCTCGCTCGGGGCCGTGGCCCTGCAAAACACCCGGTTGTACTCGCGCGTCTTCCAGAGCGAGGACGTGCTCCGCAAGAACGAACGCCTCACCACCCTCGGTCTCCTCGCCGCCGAAATCGCCCACGAGATCCGCAACCCCCTCACGGTGATCAAACTGCTGCACGGCGGCCTCGGGCTCGACTTCCCCGATGGCGATCCCCGCCGCACCGATCTGCGCGTGATCGCCGAGAAACTCGACCAGCTCGAGGCCATCGTCACCCGCGTCCTCGGTTTCGCCAAGGCTCCTTCCAGCCTCCACTCGCGGTGGCCGCTCGCCGACATCATCCAGGACACGCTGATGCTGGTGCGCCTCAAGCTCGCCCAGCAAAAGGTGAACGTCGCCTTCGAGCCCCCCCCGCGCCCGCTCTTCGTCGAGGTGCACAAGGGCCAGATCCAGCAGGTCCTGCTCAACCTCCTGCTCAACGCCACCCACGCCATGCCCGACGGCGGCAGCATCCGAATCGCGCTCGCCATCGCGGAGCGGCCCGGCCAGCCGGGCGTTTGCATCGACCTCTCGGATACGGGCACCGGCGTCGCCCCCGGGATTCGCGACCGCATCTTCGACTCCTTTCTCTCCGGCCGGCCCGACGGCACCGGCCTCGGGCTCGCCATCGCCAAGCGCATCCTGCTCAGCCACCACGGCGACATCGTCCTCCTCTCCACCGGTCCGACCGGCACCACGATGCGCCTCACCCTGCCCCTCGCCCGATGAACGCCGTCGCGCCCGCTCCCGGCTCCACGGCGGCCACCCGCGCCCGCCAGAAGCGCACCCTCACCGTGCTCGCCTGGAGCCTGATCGCCGCGGGCGTGGCCGTTCTCGCTTTCCTCGACCGGCTGCCGCTCCCGCTGCGCCTTGCCACTGGCCTCGGCGACCTCATCGCCGGTTGCGTGCTGCTGCTGGTAAGACGCCAGAAGTTCGGCGGCTGACGCCATTCTCCAACGCGGCCCCGCTGCCGGTTCACTGGCTATCGGCACGTCACGCGTCGCGTCGCGCCACCGCCCGCGACCGGAGCCCTCCGGTTCAGGTCGGCAGCGCTCGCGACAACCCCGTGACGAGCTCCTCGTGCGTGAAGGGCTTGGGCAGGTGGAACAGGCGCGGATCCTGTCTCCGCCCGGCCGCTTCCGGCACGATGCCGGCCAGTTCAGTGAAGACCAGTATCGGCAGGTTCGGGCGCAGGCGGCGGATTGGCTGCCAGCCGTCGTCTCCGGGCCGTCCCGGCAGGGAATCATCCCACAGCACCAGATGAAACGAGTCCGGCGCACGGGTAAACCGCTCCCGCCCCGCCTCGCGACCCGCCGCCTCCTCGGTGACCAGTCCCAGGCGGGCGAGCAGCAAGGCCAGCACCTGCCGGGTATAATCATCCTCCACCACCGTCAGCACCCGCCGGCCCGCCCAGGCGGCGCGGCCGACTGGCACTGCGCCGGCGGCCGACCGCGAGGCCGGCTGCAACGGCAACCAGACTTCAAACCGGCTCCCCACGCCGACGGTGCTTTCCACCACGATCCGGCCCTGGAGGTCCGCCACAATCCCCTGCGCCACCGAAAGGCCAAGTCCCCTGCCCTCATGCGCCGGCTTGGTGGAAAAAAACGGGTCAAAGATGCGTGGCAGGTGCTCCGGCTCGATGCCCCGGCCGTTGTCGTTGACGGTGACGCGGACATAGGGGCCGCCCCGAGCCCCGTCCGCCGGACTCTCGATCGCCTCGACGCTAACCGTGAGGCTGCCCGGGCGGTCGCCGATGGCCTCGGCGGCGTTGAGGCAAAGGTTCAGAATCGCCTGCTGCAACCGCGATTCCTCGGCCTCGATGGAAAACTCCCCCGGACCCAGTTCCAGGCGCACAGCGAGCGTCGCGGGTACCGAGGCGGCAAACAGCGCCACCGTTTCCCGGACCAGATGACCCAGCTCCACCCGTTGCCGGGCTCCTGGTGGTGCGCGGCGCGCAAAGAGCATCAGCGCCCGGATGAGATCCCGGGCCTTCAGTCCGCTGCGCTGGGCCGCGCGCAGGAGTTCAACCTCCCGTGGATCCGTGCCCGGCGAGTCCATCGCCAATTCGATCGCCCCCATCATGCCGGCGAGGAGATTGTTGAAATTGTGCGCCACCCCGCCCGCGATCGTCGCGATGGACTCCAAGCGCCGCATCTCCCGCCATTGCCCTTCCGCCTGCAGACGCTGCTCGGCCGCCTGCACCTCGGCGGTCACGTCGGCCACCACCCCGACGTCCATCGCCGGATGCCCCTGCCCCGGGTCGGACCTGATGGCGTAGGCCCGCAAGTGCGCCCGGCTGCCGTCGGGTTTGCGAATCCGATACTCCGCACTGCGCGGTCGCGCTGCCTCCGCCGGGGAAACGTTCGCCCACAGTCGACGCAGCTTCGGGATATCTTCCGACACCACCATCGCGAGCGCCTCGGCCTGGCTGGGCGGCTCCCCCAGGCCATGAATCTCCAGCATGCGGGCATCCCAGAAAAACCGCCCGTCGTCGACCTGGCGTTGCCAGAAACCCAACTGCGAGGCCTGCAGCGCCAGTCTGAGTTGCAGGGCCAGCACGCGCTCGCGGTCGGTGCGCTGTTCCTGCTCCCGCAGCAACTCGATCGTCTGCAGTTCCCGCCTGCGTCGCTCGTGTTCGAGGCGGCGTTCGAGCGCCAGCACCGCTTGCGAAGTCGCCGCGGCCGCCGCCTGCAGCCGTTCGTGTTCGCCGACGGCGGACCCAGAGGTTTCCTTCGCCATGGCGGTCCGACGATTCAGAGACCGAGTTTTTCGGCCGCCAGCGCCGTGCCCTCCACCCGGGCGCGGATCTTGGCGAAAGCCGTCTCACGAGTCGTGGAAACGTCGTCGCAAAACGGCGAATAGCCGCAGTCGTCGGTGGTGCCGAGCTGGCCGGGCGGGAGGTACTCCGCCGCCTCGAGTACGCGCTCGCACACCTCCGCGGGAGTTTCCACCCGGGGATTAAGCACGTCGATGACCCCGACAAACGCCCGCTGATTGGGCCGGAGATGCTGGCGAATCAGGCGCAACACCCGCTTCCGCTCCGGTTCGCGCGCCAGAGCGATGAAGAAGTTGTCGACGTTAAGCTCAAACAGGCTCGGAAGCAGTTCGGCGTAATCGACGTCGGCGCTGTGGGTCGAGTCGCAGTCCCCTCCCGGGCAGGTGTGGATGCCAAGACGTCGGCGTTCGATCGGCGAAAACCGATTGAGGGCCAGGTTGTTCAGGCGGATGAACGTGGACAGCAGCGCGCCGGAGCGGTCGATCTTCCACGCCAGCCGTCCCTCGGTAAAATCGATTTGCACCGAGTGGGCGCCAAGTGCCAGGCAGCTTCTCACTTCCTTTTCGTGCTCCTCCAGCAGGTCGGAGATGAACTGCTCGCGCGAATAATCCGGCAGCGGATCCCCGGGATAAAAGAGACTGAGCGCGGACGGCGAAATCACCGCCTGCTTCAGCGGCTGCTTCGCGATCCGCAGCGCCGCCGCCAAGTGCCGGTCCGCCCGCATCGCGTACCGAAACGGCCCGGCCGTGAGCCGCGGCCATTGGCGGTGGTGCTGCACAAACTGGAGCCGAAAGCCGTCCGGGGCGAAGTTCGGCAGGCCATGCACGCAGTAATCGGCAAAATTGTGATTCTTGCGCTGTTCACCGTCCGTAATCACCGGTGAGCCGGTGGCCTCGAACTCGCGGATGGTGTCGGCCACGGCCTCGTCGGCGATGCGCTCGAGTTCCTCGGCCGGGATCTGTCCCGCCTCAAAGCGGGCGAGGGCCGCGATCAATCCGGCCGGTCGGGGAATGCTTCCTATGGGTTCAGTCGGGATGGGCATGCTACGTCACTCAGAAAATAGCCCTCGTAAATTCACCACTTGCGCGCGCGCAAGTGGGAAAGCACGCCGGCCTCACGGTTTCGATCGCGGGCCAGCGCGGGTCGCCCGAGCAGGTGCTCACCGGCCACTCCCGTTGGCTCGCACCGGCGGCGAGGAACCAACCGCCCCCCCCGGGCGTCGCACCCTTCACCCGCCCCCGAAGTGCACCCGGTTGAACTCCGCCAGCGCGTCGCGCATCGCCACGATGTTCTCCCGCGGCATCCCCGGGCTCACGCCGCCGCCCAGCGACAGCACGATCCCCTCGCCGCCACTCTTCTCCAGCACCGCCAGGGTTGCCGCGCGCATCTCGGCCGGCGTCCCGCGCACGCCCACCTCCAGCGGATTCACATTGCCCATCAGGCACATTCGACCGCCCACGCGCCGCTTCACGTCGGCGATGTCCGTCTGCTTGCCCCAGTTCAGCACATTGAACCCGGCGTCCGGCAGGTGCTCGAGGCACGCCTCAATGGAGGCGTCGTTGTGGTACAGTTTCACCCAGTCCGCCGGGAAGGCTGCACAGATGCGTTTCAGGTACGGATGACAAAACTCGCGGTAATACTCCTCGTTCACAAATCCGACGATGTCATCGAGGATGAAGATCCCTTCGACCGTCGGCCCCATCGCCTTCACCTGCGCCTTCAACCAGTCGATGATGAGGCGCGTTGCCAGGTCGAGCAACTGGTGCGCGAGCTCCGGCTGCTCGACGAGGTCCAGCATGAAGTCGCTGGTGTTGCGCACAAACCCCGCCGTGCACATCGGGCCGCGCGCCGTCGCCAGCGTGAAGATATCCCCCGTGTCGAGCACCTGCTGCCGCTGCCGACGCAGCCGCGCGAGCGTCAGCCCCATGAACCCGTCCGCCTCCACGTCGTACGGTGGCAGATCGGCCACCTGCTCGATCGCACGCAGCAGGTGGTCGACGCTCGGCGTGTTGTGGGGCCAGAACTTGACCTTGGCCCCCAGGGCCGATGGCTCCGCCGCCATCCCGTATTCCAGCCACCAGCCAGGCACGAACGTGACGTCGGGAAACTCCCGGTGCACGCGGTGGTGTGCCTGGAACCACACCTGCGGATCGAGGAAGAAGTCGTGGTGACTCACCCCGACGTATCCCGGCAGCCAGGGGCTGTCGATGATGAGCGCGAGCGGGACGGCCGGAAGCTTCTCACCCCGCGCCGCCCGCTTGAACGTGGACCATTGTGCTGGAGTCATGAAAAACAGCCTGTGCTTGACGGGTGAAGAGCAGAAGGGACGGAGCGCCCCGCCCCGCGGTTGGGGACGGATGGCTACACCTTCCAGCCGGCGCGCGCCGAGACGGCCACGAGCGAGTTCAAGGCAGGGTCGTTCGTCACTCGGCCCGCCTTTCCATCCCACTCGATCCGTTTGCCGGTGCGCATCGCCAGCACTCCCAGCAGTACCACCTCGGAAAGCGGCACCGAGTAGTCGAAGTTGGAGCCCGGCATCGGCCCCTCCTTCGCGATCGCGTCGAGCCACTCCTTCATCGGTCCGCCCTTGACGCGGGGCAAGACCGGCTCGGGGCGCTGGCGGCGAAACTCCTCCCAGCGCGCAGTGGGGAGCAGCCGCGGACTGTCCGGGCGGCCGCCTGGTGCAATCAAGGTCTCGCGACTTCCGTGCATGACCATGCCGCGGCTCGGGAATCCCGACTTCTTCGCATCGTCCTCCCACCCCCGCGGCGGGGCCGGCTTTTTCCGATCCCCCTCGAACCACTTCAGAGTCACCGGCGGGCGCTTTCCCCGCGCCGGGAACCGCCACGTGACCTCCGCCCACTCGGGCGACACCTCGGAACTGACCGCGCTGACCTGCGCTTCCACCGAAGTCGGCGACCCGAGATCCAGCGCCCAGAAAGGCGCATCGAGCGTGTGGCAGGCCCAGTCGCCCAGCATGCCGTTGCCAAAATCCCACCACCCGCGCCAGCGCACGGGCGCGATGCTGTCATGATAAGCCCGCGCCGGGGCCGGCCCGAGCCAGAGATCCCAGTTCAGAGTCGACGGCGGCGTTTGCCTTTCGAGCGGCAGCGCCACCGGGCGCCGGAAGTACCGCTCGGGAAACTCGGGCGACCACGCCGTCACCTCCCTCACCTCGCCGATCACCCCCGCGTCGACCCATTCCTTCATCAGGCGGATTCCCTCCGTGGCACGCCCCTGGTTGCCCATCTGGGAGACGATCCCTTTCTTCCTCGCGGCGTCGCGCAACGCCCGCGCCTCGCCCACGCTGTGCGTGAGCGGCTTCTCGACATAGACATGCTTCCCGCGCTGGATGGCCATCATCGCCGCCGGGTAGTGATGGTGATCGGGAGTCGACACCGTGACGGCGTCGATGCGGTCGCCCACCTTCGCGAACATCTCGCGGTAGTCGGCGAACCGGGCCGCCGCGGTGAGATCGGCACAGGCGAGACCGGAGGACTGCTTGAGCTGCGCCGCCTTCTTGTAGGTGTCGTTCACCAGCACGCGATCCACGTCGCACACCGCGACGATGTTGACCCGCGGATCCTTCATCAACTCGGAGACCGCATACCACCCGCGGTTGCCGATCCCGACGCAGGCGACGTTGATCCGGCTGTTCGCCGCCACTCCCGCGCGCGCGACAGTGAAGCGCGGCAAAACAAAGGTTGCCGCGGTCGCGGCGGAGGCCTGGAGGAAAGTGCGCCGCGAAAGCGGCCGGGGGGCGGAGGAGGGGGCGATCATGACCCCGAACACCTAACTGCCCTGCCCCGCCGCCGTCGAGCCCGCAGGCTCAGGCTCCCTGGCGCCGGGCGCATCTCCGGGTTGGCGGTCTCTCGCCAGCAAGCCTTTCGGGAGGGCGGAGCTCTGTCGCAGCCGCGTTCCGCGATCGATATTCCGTCCAATCTTTCCGGCGACGACGATGCGTCGCCCTCCAGATAGTGGGCAACTCGCCCTTCGCCTGGCCACCCCGAGAGGCAAGCTTCGGAGAATGGCCCCGGCTGCGACTCAAGGCACCTCGCCTCCTGCCGCGTCGCCCGCCGCAGTCCGCCCCGGCGATGGCCGGGAACGCGGGAGGACGCCCCGGGAGCGGCGGGAAGATCAAGTGCCAGACTCACCCGGGCGGCCCCAACCCTGCGTTTTTCCGTGCGCCGGGGCGCGGAACCCGCACCGTTGACACCCCCATGACCGAGTCCTTCGCCACTGTGGCGGTCGCCTTCGAACTCACCCTCGCCGCCGGCGGGCTGGTGCTGCTCTGGCGCCAGGTGCTCGCTCCGCTCGCCCGCACCGCTCCGCGCCCGGCAGCGCTGGCGCCCTGGGAACTTCCGCTGACGGACTTCCTTGCCTTCCTCTTCCTCGTGCTCGGCGGAAGCTTCCTGTCCGCCGCCGGTGCCGGCCTCGCCGGCAAGGCCCTGGGACTGCAGGGGAATGCCGCGACCGTCCTGAACGGATCCGCGGCGCAGCTCGGCATGCTGGCCGGCATCGTGGTCCACCGCCGCGCCATCCTCGGGGCGCCGTTCGTGGCGGGCGGAGCCTGGCGGGGTGCGATCGCCTCCGGCGCGGCAACCTTCCTCATCTCGATTCCGCTCCTGCTCGCCACCGCCCACACCTGGGAGTTCCTGCTGCAGCGACTCGGCCTGCCGACCGAGCGCCAGGATCTCATCGGACTCTTCGCGCAGGTCGACTCGCCAGTGCTGCTCGCGGCCATGATCGCACTGGCCGTGCTGGTGGCGCCGCTCACGGAGGAACTGGTGTTCCGGGCGGGGATCTACCGCTACCTGCGCACCCGCCTGCCTCGCTCCGTCGCCCTTCTGCTACCCGCGGTCGTCTTCGCCCTGCTGCATGTGAACTGGCACACCCTGCAGGGACTCGCGAGCGTCGCCCCGCTCGTTGTCCTCGCCCTCGTGTTTTCGCTGGCCTACGAACGCACCGGTCGGATCGAGACCGCCATTGTCGCCCACGCCTGCTTCAACCTGAACACCCTCTTCATCCTCTTTTCGGGCATCGCCCTCTGACCGCGCCTTGCATCCCTTCACCACCAACCCCCGCGCCTCGGTGGCCGCTCTCGGTGAGGAAAAACTCATCGCCCTGATCCGGCGCTGGCTCGGCGCGACCTCACCCCGCGCTCCCTTTGGCATCGGCGACGACTGCGCCGTTCTCCCACCCGCCCGCGGCCGGCAGCTTCTCACCGTGGACCCCGTGATTTACGGCCGGCACTTTGATGACTCCGTCCCGCCCCGCGCGGCCGGCGCCAAGCTGCTCAAGCGCAACCTCAGCGACATCGCGGCGATGGGCGGACAGCCCGTCTCCGCCGTGCTGGCGATCACCCTCGACGCGCGGGTCAGCCGCCGCTGGCTTGAACAGTTTTACCGCGGATTGGCCGCGGCGGCCCGGCGCTACCGCGTGACCATCGTCGGCGGCGATGTCGCGGAAGGTGCCGGTACGGTTGCCGCCTGCCTCACCCTGCTGGGGACCGCCGCCGGCCCCCGGATCCTCACCCGCACGGGCGCGCGGCCCGGCGACTGGATCTACGTCACCGGCGTGCTCGGTGGCAGCCGCGTCTCGGGCCACCATTTTCGGTTCACCCCGCGCCTGGCCGAAGGCGCCTGGCTTGCCCGCCGGAAGGACGTGCGCGCGATGATGGACGTGAGCGACGGGCTGGCCAAGGACCTCGGCGCACTGACCCCGCCCGGCGCGGTCCCGCAACTCGACGCCGCCGCGCTTCCCGTGCGTCCCGGCACGGATCTCCGGGGCGCCTTGACGGATGGAGAGGACTACGAACTCCTGCTGGCCGTGGCTGCCCGCGCGGATCGCAATTCCCTCCATCGAGCCTGGCGGAGACGTTTCCCCGGAACCCGCCTCACCTGCATCGGCCGCTTCGCCGCCTCGCGAGCGGGCGGCAAAGGAGCCAGGCAGACACTGGCGGGCTACCATGGCTACGAACATTTTCGCTGAACTGCGCGCCGGCGTCACCACCGCCAGCGCCGTCGCGACCCGCGCCCTCGCGGCTCGGCTGGCGGCTGCCCTGCCCCCGGACACCACCCTGGCCTTGCACGGCGACCTCGGCGTCGGCAAGACCACTTTTGTGCAGGGGCTCGCGGGCGCCTTCGGTATCCAGGACGAGGTTACAAGCCCGACCTTCAATCTGTTCACCCTGCATCGCGGTCGGACCACGCTGCTCCATCTCGACGCCTACCGGCTGGAATCCGCGCAGCAGGTTGAAGAACTGCTGCTGGAAGACTTCATGATCACGCCCTGGTGTCTGGCCGTGGAGTGGCCGGAAAAGATCGCCGATTGGCTGCCGCCGGACACTCTGCACCTCGAATTGGGGATCGCCCGCGCACGGCACCATACGGTGCGGCTGCGGTAGCCGCGGACGCGCTTCAGGCGGAAGGAGTGGAGGGAGTCTCGGGCTTGACCTCGGGCGCTGGACCGGCGTCGGGAGCAGCCTCGGTGACCGGAGGAACCGGAACCGGCGCCGCTTCGGTGGACACCGGAGCGGGCTCCGGCGATCTCGGGGCTGGTTCCGACTCCACAGGTTCCGAAGCGGTCGCGGCCGCCTCCGTGGAGGCCGCCGGTTCGAGCGCGACCGAAGACTCGCCCGCAACGGGTGCAGGCTCGGCCGCCGGAGTTTCGGCTGGGGCGGCGGAAGGCGACTCCGTTGCCGCCAGGGGAGCCTCGGGAAAATTCTCGGGGTCGTGCTCCTCGCTTTCGATTTCCTTCTTCCGCGCCTCCACCATCGGCGGCGGGGCGAAGAGCCGACCGTCGATGAACTCGGTGACATAACCTTCGCGCACCAGCCACATCAGGTCTCCCTGCAGTCGGGAAAGGCGCGCCCGGTCCTCAATGGACGGCCCGGCCTCCGGCTGGGGCACAACGGCGTCTGTCGCCGGGGGCGGCGGCGCTTCGCCGGATTCCGCAGCCGGGGCCGCCGCGGGTTCGGGTGCAGCCGGCTTGGGGAGAGGCGGCGCGGCGACGATGCCCAGGAACTTGGGCGCGAGCTCGCTGGCGCGCACCATCGGATGGGCTTCGATGAAGGCGATCAGCGCGCCGATGCTGTCAGAGAATGTCTGACCGGGCACACGGAACTTGCGTTTGACGGCGCAAACGTAGGACACGCCCTTTGAGCCCTTCTTGAAGATCGTAAAGTGCTCGCGACGGAGCCGTCCACGGAGCGCGTTGGCCGTGTCGAGCGGGAAGCGCCGTTGCCGCTCCAACGCACCCTCGACGGCCCGCCGGATTTCACCGGGTGGCAGGGTTTCGAGCAGACGTCCGTGGAATCGGGCGTGTTCAGTCGTCCGCACGACTTTGTCGCGGGCCTGGGAGAGCAGATAGAAACGGGCGTCCTCGAGGGTGTCGAAGGTTGGCACGGCTGGGGCGACGGGGGCAGGAGCCTCCCCGGATGACTCGGCGGAGGTCTCGCTGGCGGAAGCGGCTTCGGCTGGCGCCGCAGCGACCGGGGCCGTCGCGACGCCGAGTTTCCAGGTATAGCGGATGGCCTTCTTCATCTTCTCCAGCCATTGACTCACAACCTCCGGGTCACGCACCGTCTCAATGCGGGTGCGATAAGCCTCCAGAGACATGCGCGAGGCGATCTTCGCAGTGTAATGCTGCTGTACGATCTGATTGTAGCGATGGTAGTTCGGCGGGCCGAGCAGTTCGCCGCTCAAGGTGCAGCGATTGATCACCTGGAAGTTCCCCTTGGGCGCCTCGATCTCGACTTCCGCGGTGTCGAAGAACTGGTCGAGGTGACGGCTCAGCACATGCGACACCGCGGCCTCGTCGGTTTCAAACGGAAGTCCGTCGGGAACGGAGACATGAAAAACCGGCTTCGCCGCCGGCGCGGAGGACTCGGCTGGTGCGGCTCCGGCCGGTGCGGAAGGGCCGGCCGGCGGCCGATGCGCCACTACGACTACGAACCGGTCGTTCTTCCCCACGACCGTGCGCGCGATCTCGAACAGTTCAACGGTGCGGCACGACTTGCGAATCGTCTGCACCAGGGTGTTGAAACTCGTATCCTCAGGGTAAAACGTGACCGAGTAATAGGGACTCTCATACGGCCCGCGATCCAGCGGCGTGCCGCGCCCTCCGAAACCATGGCCATGGCGGGGACCGCGTTCCCCTGCATAGCCGGGGCCACCCTCACGACGCGGACCACCGCCGCGAAAGTCGCCGCCCCCGCTTCGCGGCCGTCTTTCGCCGCCGAACTCCCGCCGGCCCGGCCCGCCGGCATGCTCCGCGCCACCTCCGGCACCGCCACTGCCTTCGCCTCCACCAGGGCCGGACGGACGACGGAAACCACGCCGGTCTCGGCGATCCGCGAAACCTCCTCCCTCACGCCGATCATCCTGTCTTCCCCGTTCTCCGCCGCGTTCCGGCGCCCCCGGCTTCTCCTGCGTCCATTGCGTGCCGAAGCTGAAGCCCTGAAGCTGGCTCAGATCGAGTTTGTTAAAATCCGCGGGCGGATTTTCCTTGGGAGCGTTGTCGTCCATATCTTCCGGTGAAAAGCGGGCGGCTGCCCGCGTGGTTGGCTGAGTGTGTGACGCTGGGTCGAGGTCGGCCCGAGAGTCCACGCGGCCCGGGAGTAGACGCAAGAAGTTTCCCGGAAGGGCGCCTTTCCGGCAAGCGGTGGCGCGTCCAGTGCGGCGTCACTGCAGCACGTAGATCTCCGCCAAGGCCTCCCCGGTGGCACCGGCCACCCCCGCCACCTGCACGGTGTAGGGTCCGGGTTCGACCACCAGCACCATGGCCGAGTCCGCACTGGTCCCGGCGAGGGGGAAGGCAGCCACCGATTCGGCCGCCGTCTCCAGGTCATGCCGGTAGCCGTCATTCGTCCAGCCTGCGTTGGAACGCAGTAGAGTCGTGCCACGGTAGACTCCGATGCGGGGACGGTCCAGTGCCCCGGCCACGCCGAAGCCCGCCAACCCCGGTCCGACCGCCCGCACCAGCAGCCGCGTCGGCGCGGTCCCTCCTACGACCAGGCCCGCAATCAGGATGTTCTCGCCGGAACCCACCCGGCCACGCAGGGAAAGGTTGACCAACCGGCCGGAGGGATCGCCGCCGATGGCGTCGTAGGCCTCGAACAACGCAACGCCTCCGCGGTCGTCCACGCTGCGCAAGTGAGCGGTGTAAAGGCCCGGGCTGAGGCCGAGCACGAGCGCGGCGTCGCGACTTCCCGGCGGCAGGGGAAACGCCCCGACCGCGTCGGCCGTGTCGACCGGTGAAGGCCCGGGCTCCGCCTCGCTCCAGTTGTCGTTTGAGCGCAGGGGCTGGGCTCCCGAGTACACATCGAGCCGCGGATCCGGCATGAATCCGGCGACGCCGAAGGGCTCGAGGGTGGGCCCCACGCCACGAACCAGGTAGGCTCGCGGCGCCGTGCCCTGCACCACAAAGCCCGCGATCAACGTGTCGTTCGCCGCCACTTGGGCACGGCTGGCGAGGTTGAGCAGGCGCCCGCCGCCGTTCGACTGATACACTGCCCGGCCCGTGTGGCTGGCATCCCGTCGGAACGCCGGCCAGCCTGACAGGGCCGACAACGGCGAGCCATTCCCGCGCAGCTTGTACAGCCGGCCATCGAGCGAGCCAAAATAGATCGAGCCGTCCGCGGCGACCAACGGGGAGGACTCGATGTAATCCTCCGGCGCCGCCCGCGTATCGAACCGCCAGCGCACCGTACCGTCGCGGGGATCGAACGCCCGGAGGAAACCGTCATCCGCCCCGACGAGAATTGTCCCGTCGCCCCGCACCGCGGCGGTGGAGGCGCTGCTCGAATTCAGCTCCGTGCGCCAGAGCAGCGTGCCATCCCCGGGGGCGAGGGCGTAGAATCGGGTGTCATCGGAAACAAAATACACGGTTCCATCCGCCCCCAGGACCGGCGAGGCGAAAATGGCGCCGCCGGTGAAGTACTCCCACCTGCGGGTTCCGTTCGGCGCCAGCGCGTACATGCGCTGGTCGGTCGAACCAATGTAGATCGTGCCGTCGACCCCGATGGCCGGCGAGCCGTCCACGCGGCCGCCGGTACGGAAGCGCCACTTCTCCATGCCGTCGGGCCCGACTGCATAGACATTCCGATCGCGGGAACCGAAGTAAATCGTACCGTCGGCACCGATCGCTGGCGACGACTCAACCCAGTCGCCGGTCGGAAACGACCAGCGCAAGGTTCCGTCCGGTGCGACGGCATGGAGCCGGAAGTCGCCCGCGCCGAAGTAGAGGGTTCCATCCGCGCCGATCGCCGGCGAACTCACCACGAAGGTGCGCGTATCGAACTCCCATCGGATCGCGCCGTTGGCCGGATTCAGCGCGTAGAAGCGGCCGTCGTGGCAACCGACGTACACGGTGCCGTCCGGCGCTACCGCCGGCGAGGAGTCCACCCAGTCGGGCCGCACGATGCTCCAGCGCACCGCGCCATTCGCCCCCACCGCCACCACCCGTCCGGCGGTCGCGGTCGAAACCCCGAGGTAGACGGTCGTGCCATCCGGACTGAGCGCGGGAGAAGACGACGTGTAGCCCTGCAGCGTCACCATCCATTCCAGCGAGCCGTCCTGTGCGGGCAGCGATCCGGCCGTCCCGACCGCGCCCAGCAGCCACAGTGTCGCGACGCCGGCCCGGCGACCCAGCGCCCTGACCAGGCCGGCGATGGCAGCTGCCCCGGCGGTTGAAGGAAATTTTCGCAGACTGCGCTGGAATCACGCCTCCGCGCCCAACACAAGACGGAAGCAGGTGCCGCGGGTGTCGCTGCGCACCAATTCGAGACTGCCGCCGGCCTGTTGGGCGAGCCGCGAGCTCAGCGCCAGCCCCAGGCCGCTGCCGCCGGACTTGGTGCTCGCACACGGCTGAAACAGCCTCGTCCGCACCGCCTCCGGCAGCCCCGGACCGTCGTCAGCCACGGTGAACTCGATGCCGCCGTCGCGGGCGGTGCCTCCCGCCACCGTCACCCGCCCGCCCGCTGGAACCGCTTCGAGGGCGTTCTGTATCAGATTTCTAACCACTAGGATTGCAAGGTTGGCGCGCCGGGCCGGCAGCGCCGCGGCGCGATCGCCGGAAAGCTCCAGCCGCACCGCGCGCCGCTCCGCCTCCGGCTGGACCTTGGGGCGCAGGATTTCCGCCACGTCGGCGCAGGTCAGAGCAAAGGCGGCGCCAGTCTGCTCGTCGCGCAGCACGCCGACGACGTCGTTGACCATCGTGCGCAGCCGGCGGGTGAGCGCGGAGGCGGCGGCCAGTTCGCCGCCACTTTCATTCCGCCTGGACGCTCCCGCCTCGAGCTGGCCGGAGACCAGCGATTCCAAGCCGGCGAGTGGATTCTTCAACTCGTGCATCAGGTGCGCAGTGACAGCTCCGAGCGCCGAGGTCTTGGCCGCCAGTACGAGCTCCCGGTTCGCGCGTTCGAGGTCTTCGCCGCGGGCCCGCAGTTCGTGATTGGCGGCGTCGACCCGTCGGAAGGCCCAGCCGAGCGCCAGTCCGATGACCAGCGACCCCGCACCCCATGCCAGGGCGGCCTGGGCCCACAGGCGCCGATCGTGGGCGGCGATTTCCGCGGCCGCCGCACCACCCTCCAGCCAGAACTGCGCCACGCCGATCAGTTGCGGGGCTCGATTGGGATGCAGGGGCACCCACGCCTCAATCATCCGTCCGCCATCCGCGCCTTCCGGGAGAAGAAAAACCTCGTCCTCCGGGCGCGTCGGGCGCAGGCGCGCAAACGCCTGCCCAGCGATCACCCGCGCCCAATCCGCCGGCGCTGGGGGCCCGAGCGGGCCCACGATTCCGTCTGCCGAGTTCAAGGTGCCGCTCGCATCGAAAACCCGGACCGCCACGACGCCGCGAAACTTGGAAGTCTTAAGCACCGCGACCAGCAGCGCGCCCGGCACCTCGGTGACGGCGATATCGCCATACTCCGCCGCGCTCGTGTCGAGTTGCAGGGAGGCGACCGCGGCCAGCGTGTCGGCTTCGCGGCCCAGGATTTGCTCCCGCAGTCCCGCCCGCATCTGCAACGTGACACCTGCAACGGCGGCGGCAAACACCGCCACCGTCAGCGCCAGCACACCGGCGTGCGCGAAGCGCCCGGCGGTTGGCAGGGCGGAAGAGACGGGCATCGGAACGGGGGGAAGCCCTATCTTTCCCAAGTCCAGCGCACCCCAAGCAAGCCTTCGTTCACCCGATACGATGAGATCGGATCGTTGGAGCGGATACGCTCCCAACTGTAATCGGCGACCAGGGTCCAGGCTTTCCCCAGCTTCCGCTCCAGCCGGCCGGAAAGTTCGAATTCATCCTTCAGGCGCGCCGGCGGGTTGATGCCGATGCCGACCGTGCGCACATCGAAGTCCACCCGGCGGGCCGCGCCGCCCACGCGCACGAGCCAGCGTTCGTCGTGCCACTCGATCTCCTGCTCCAGACGATGCTCGCGGTAGTTGAAGTAACCGGAGCCGTTGTCGCGATAGTTCAGGCGCCCCGCCCGCGTCGTCGCCTGCCACGCGAGGTTGCGCCCCCAAGAGGTCATGGCCCGCAGTTCGGCGTCGGTCTCGTCGATCTTGAGACGGGTGTTCGCGAGCGGGCGGCCCGCCGCTGAATATTGCAGACGCGCATCAAAGTTGCGCCAGCGCCGCGCTCCCGCGGCTCGCAGTTCGAAACGCTCGTCCGGCCTCCAACCCAGCCGCACGCTTCCCTCGCCGGTCCGGGCGTCGTAGAGTCTGTCGTCGTAGCGCTTCCGGTCTCCCGTTCCCTGTGCTTCGAACCACCAGTCCGGGTGAAGATTCCAGCGCAGCGTCGGCCCGACCATGGCACCGGAAAGCTTCATCTCTGCAATCAGTCGCTCCACGTCGGTATCGGAAACATCAAAGACTTGATCGAAGTAATAGCCGGTCATCGGCAGCGAAAGCGTGGCGGTCTTTCCCCACCGCCAGCCGGTCTCCGATTGCAGCCACGCTCTCGCTTCGTGATCCACGGTCCGACCCGAGAAAAAGCGCGTCCCCTCCACTTGGAGAAACACGGATTGCTCCCAGCGCCCCACCGGTGGGCGCATCCACAGGGTCTCGACCCCCCCACGTGCGAGCGCACTTTCTTCCGGCCCCGTCGAACTCAAGAGCAGGTTGTCTTTGAATCCAAATCCGCCTTCGAGGCTGATTGTGCCCGACCAGCGAGTCTGACGCGCCAGCAACTCGGCCAGATCGGCCGCGGGAGCGGAACTGGCAGGAGGGGGAGTCCCCCCGCTGGACGCCCCGTCTGACATCGACATCAGGCCCACACAGAACACCAGAAGCGCGAGTCGTGGTCGGCAGGAGTTGCCCGAGGAACCACTGCGGAAGGGAGCAAAGGAAATCGAGTTCGGCACTGCGTCGAAAGAGGCGGACGAGGAGCGTGTTGCCAGCGACCCCGCGACTCAAGCCATGTTCCAGTTCCTCGCGCGGAACTCGCCGCTTGCCAACCCGGAGGCATCCGCCCGACCCTGAAGCGCGCCGATGTACCGCCCCGCACTGCTGCTCTCCTCTCTGCTTCTGGCCGTGCTGGGGGCAGGGTCGGCCGCCCGCCCGGTACTGGCCGGCGACTGGCCGGGATGGCGGGGTCCCACCCGGGATGGCCGTGCGGCCGCCGGGGAGGATCCGCCCATACGCTGGAGTGAAGCGGAAAACGTCGTGTGGCGAACGCCAGTGCCAGGCCGAGGGCATAGCTCTCCGACTGTCGCCGGACCATGGGTTTTTCTCTCCACGGCCGACGAATCCGCCGGCGAACAGAGAGTGCTCTGCTTTGACCGCGCGACTGGCAAGTTGCGCTGGAACACCTTGGTTCACCGGGGTGCGCTCGACGCGACGCTCAGCCGGCAATCCTCCCACGCGTCTCCAACGGCGGCGTGGGATGGCGAGCGCATCTTCGTCAGCTTCTTTGTCGATGGTGCAGTGTTCACCTCCGCCCTCGATGCCGGCGGGAAGCTCCTCTGGCAGCAGCGCGTTTCACCGTTCGTCACGATCCGTGGCTATGGAGCCTCGCCGCTTGTCCATGGCGGGACGGTCGTGGTCAACGCTGACCATAAGGCAGGAGGCAGGCTGGTCGCTTTCGATGCGCGTACGGGCAACCTGCGCTGGGAGGTCGCAAGACCGGCGCTGCAGAATTACCCGTCCCCCACCCTGGTACATCTGGGTGGCCGGGCGGAGTTGATCGTCGCCGGCTGCAATCTTGTTTCGAGCCTCGACCCGCTTACTGGTCAGCGCTATTGGGAGGTGGCGGGCTCCACGGAGACCACCGTGACTACGCCGGTGTCGGACGGAAAGCGTCTCTTCATCTCGGGCGGCTTTCCAAAGAACCATGTGGCGGCGGTCATGGGTGATGGCAGCGGCACCATCGCCTGGCAAAGCAACACCGGCGTCTACGTGCCATCCCTCGTGCTGCATCGCGACCACGTATTCGCGATCCAGGACGGCGGAACCGCCGTATGTTGGCGGACGGAGGACGGAGAGGAACGGTGGCGCGAGCGGATTAACCGGGAGGTCTATTCGTCACCGGTCGTCGCTGGCGACCGGATTTATGCGTCGACAGTGTCAGGTGTGACCGTGGTTTTCGCCGCCGACCCGCACAAGTTTACGCTGCTGGCACGCAACACCCTGGGAGCCGAGGCGTACGCGTCGCCCGCGATTGCGGGCAACCGCCTCTATCTGCGCCACGCCACCAGGGGCGAGCCACGGCAGGAATACCTTTGGTGCATCGGCCGGTGACTCCCGCCAGAAGCAAGCAAAAGGGCGGTCGCCAAGAAGCGACCGCCCTCTGACTGATATTACGCTAATCCGAACTGACTGATATTACGCCAAAGTATTACCGGCGGGGAGCGGCCCCCTGCCGCTGTCGACGCTGCTCATCGCGAATCTGTTTGTGCAGGGCGCTTTGCGCCGCCTCGAAAACTCTCTTTTGCTCCTGCATCTTTTCCAGAATCGCCTTCCGCTGTTCGTCCGATGCCGCCTTGAGCTGCCTGGCCAAGGATTCATGATCGGCAATCATTCGCTCCCGCTGGGTGCTGACCTGCTCCAGAAGTTCCCGCAAGCTGCCGGATGCTGAACTCTTTACCGCGCTTTCCTTCGCAGCAGCAGCCGCTTTTGCCTCCGCTCCGACCAGCGCCGAGGCGCTACCCAGAAAGGCTGCGATCAGCAGAAGATTGAGGTTGCGATATAAGCGCATGAATGGAGCCAACTGGGGATTGCAGGCGCCATGCCAAGTGGCCGCCATTCTCGCTATGGCTTCGTCATCCGTTGTTTATTCAATCAGTGTGCACCGCTCGGACGAGTAGAAGGGTGGGTGAGCTTGCCCAACGACGATGCGTGATCGCGGATTATTCCCCAGCGGAGTCGCCCGCCCCCTTTCCGCGGAGGCGGTAGCGGACGACATCACGCGACACCCCAAGAAGACGCGCCGCCGCGGAGACGTTGCCTCCGGCCTGACGCACGGCCCTTTGCACCAGTTCATCGATGGCCGTTTCGAGCGAAAACCCGCTCTCCGGAAAAACGAAATCCGCTCGCAGATAGGCGTCGTGCGGATTGATTCCCGGCTCTCCCAAAGGAGGACGCGCACCGAGATGGGAAAACGTCAGTCCATCTTCGCCACCAAAAACAACTGCCCGTTCGATCTCATGGGCGAGTTCCCGGACATTGCCGGGCCAACGATGGGCAAGCAGACGACGCCTCCCGTCCGCGGGAATCGTCGGCGTCCGTTGGCCGTAGCGCCGGCAAACGCGCCCCAGCAATTCGTCCGCCAGCATCAGGATGTCGTCCCCCCTCTCTCTCAGAGGCGGCAACCGGACTCGGAACAGGTCGAGCCGATGCAGGAGATCTTCGCGAAAACGACCGGCTGAGACCAGTGCAGCGAGGTCCGCATTGGTTGCCGCGATGATCCGGGCGTCCACCGGGATGGGACGTGAAGCACCCACCCGGCGAAGCATGTGATCCTCGATCGCGGTCAGCAGTTTGGCCTGCAATCCCAAGGCGAGGCTGGGCAACTCATCGAGAAAAAGGGTTCCGCCATCCGCCGCCTCCATCAATCCAATGCGCGCGCTCTTGGCGTCGGTGAAGGCGCCGCGTTCGTGCCCAAACAGTTCCGCTTCTGCCAGGGTCTCCGGCAGGGCGGAGCAATTGAGTTCAATCAACGGTTCTTCAGCTCGCGGACCGTGACGGTGAATCCAGCGGGCGATGGCAGTCTTGCCCGTGCCGGTCTCACCCTCGATCAGCACGGGCGGGAGTTGACCACCCAGCCGCCGGTCGGCGGCGGTGATTCTGGCAAGCTGTTCGCGGACAGCGGCGAGACTCTTCCCAAAGACCAGCTCGGTTTCCTGCCCCCGCCGGAACTCGTCAGCCCGCCTGGCCTGGCGGCTGCGACGCGCCTGGGCGAACCGCAGCGGCAGTTCCTCCGGTTCGAAGGGTTTGACGAGATAATCCGCCGCCCCCGCCTGCAAGGCCTCGACCGCGCCGGTCACTCCGCCCTCCGCGGTCATGACTAGGACCGTGGTTGTCGGAGGAAAGAGCTTCTGGCGCAACAAATCGATGCCGCGCCCGTCAGGAAGATTGACGTCAATCAGCGCCGCCTCGAACCCGAGTGATTCGAGTGCGTTCCGCGCCGCCGCCAGGGTGCCCACCGCGGTGACCTCCGCCCTCTCCTGCTCCAAAAATCCTGCCAGCCTTTTGCGCAGGAGGAGATCATCCTCGAGCAGAAGCACGTTGAGTCCGGCGAGTGGAGACTTGGGCATGGATGCACGTTGGGAACCTCGCGCCGGATGCTCCACCCTAAAGCGCGCTCCGGTAGCCCGATGATTTCCTTCGTGCCACTGTCGGTCCGCCGACCGTGCGGCCAGCCGATCACCTCGGGGGGGCGGCCACGCGTTCGATCAGCGGCGCGAGGCGGCTGAGCCGGATACTGAGGTGCGGCGTGGAGTCGAAGAGAGCGATGAACTTGTTTCGCCGCAGGACAAGCAGCGCGCGGGTGGCGCTCTGCTGGGTGGCATCGAGACTGTATTCGCGGGTGAGCATCTCCAGTCGCGGGGTCACAGTAACTTTCCAGTAGACCCAGGTCATCGAGCGGTCCTGCTCGCGCTGGATATCCTCATCGCTGAGCGGATCGCGCTTGGCGGCGCGCTTGGCGTCGCGTTCGGCGGATCGCTTCTGATAAGCAAAGAACTTTTCCCTTTGGACCGGATTGAGGAGCAGCAGGAATTCACGATCGAACTCGCTGTCGATTTCCTGCATCTGCGTGCTGTAGCCCTCGATCTGCGGCCGCAGTTTCTGGATTTCGGCCACGAGCTTGGCGCGGTCGAGCTGGCGCTGGCTGCGCTTGTCGCCCGGTGTGGCAGCGGGGCCGACGAACTCACGAGCCAGCATGGCCGGCGCAGGCGGAACCAGTTGTCGCGGCTCGGTCAGCAGACGCGCACCATAGCCGGCGGCAAACACGGCAATGGTCAGGAGAGCGACGAACAGACGTTGATTCATCTGCCACCGGAATCCATTTCCTGCGCCACCGCCACAATACTCCGCCACTCCGCAAGATTGCGGGCATCCGCCTCCGCCACCTCACGGTTGTGCAGGAAAAGCACCACGCCGAGACAGAGGGCAGCCGTCGCCGCACTCAGTGCGAGCTGGCTTCCAAAGGAGGGAACCTCAACTGCCGCCCGCGCCGCCCGAAGCACGCGCTCCGCGAAGCCCGGACGGATCCGCGCCGCCGCCTGCGCCTGCAACCGCGACCAAGCCTCCGGAGTCGGTCCGCGGACGACCGCCAGCACGCGTTCGGCGAAATCGCGAGGGAGGTGGGCGCTGGCGCGGGCCTGCAGGGCGGCCCAAGCCTTGTCTTCAGGAGTCATGGCTGGATTGATAATGGTCGCGAAGGTGCTCCCGGGCACGGTGGAGGCGAGCCTTCACTGCCGCAACGCTCGTCGAAAGAATCTCGGCGATCTCGGCATGGCTGCGCCCCTCCTGCACCAGCGCCAACAACGCGCGATCCTGGGGCCGGAGCTGCCCGAGCGCGTGCCGGAGTGCATCCAGTTCTTCCGTGCCGACCGCTCCTTCCGGTTCGGGGATGTTTTCGTGCTCCTCCCCAAACGGCAGAAAGATCCGGCGCAAGCGCTGGCGCCGCAATTGGTCGATGCAGGTATTGCGCGCCAAGCGGAAAAGCCACGATTCGAACTGCGCCGGAGCCTGGAGCCGGTCGAGCGCCCGAATCATCTTGATGAAGACCTGCTGCGACAGGTCTTCGACGTAGTCGCTGCGGTTGGTCATGGCGTACACAAACCCGGCCACACGGTGCTGATAACTGACAATAAGCTCCCGCTGGGCCGTTTCGTCGCCCCGCTGAGCTCGCCGCACGAGGTCGGCCAGCGCCGTCGGTGAAGTTGATTCCATGCCTGCAGCATCGGTGTCAGCAGCAAGACGGGAGAAACGCCAGAAAGATACGATCCCTGCGACCGATCCTTGCGTTCAGCGCAACCTTGGCCTCGGCTTGACGTCGAACGCGACTCCCATGATCACCCGCCGTCTTCTGTCCGCATCCGTGACCGCCGCCACCCTCGCCGTGCTGGGGCTGGCCCTCAGCGGCTGTGGCTCCGGACCCACGCCACGCGATCTGATGCTCGAGGAGGCCTCGAAATCGCAGGGAGTCGAGCGACCGGTGGCGATGCGGGGCGAGGTCACGTTCCTCGGCGGAAAACTCGGCGCGGTCGCCACCGTGAGCCGCGGCTTCGATCGCGGCATCCGCGGTCCCCGGGGCGGTCGTCGGGGCGATGGCCCGGCGGAGGGCGCGTTTGACGAACCCGGGCGGCGGCGGCGCGACGATGCCGGGGCGTTCACCGAGGTCTACTACATCGGCGGCGCCGGCGACTCCGAGGAGGAGCAGAAAGAGGCGATGGAGGACTACATCCGCCAGGCCCGCGCGCGCCGCGCCGCCGGCAGCCCCATGCCACCCGTCACGCTCAAGGTGGCCTTCGAAAATCGCGGTACTGAACCCCTCGAAATCGAGGTCACGGACGTCAATTCCGACCTGGGTAATTTTGCCGTGCGTCCGCCCAAGCTGACCATCGCCCCCGGAGCCAGCGGCTCCCTCGATCCGATGATCTCGCAGCTCGGCGTGACCAGCGATGAGATTCCGCTCAAGCTCGCCCTCCGCACCGGCGGCCGGAAGGAAGAACAGGTCGTCGTGGTGAAGAACGTCCTCGCGCAGTCGCTGCGCCAGGAGTTCGAACGCCTCGCCCGTTAGCCGGACGGCGGACGCGGGTGGCGCGCGTCGGCTGCGACTGCGCCTGCGTCGCCCTCCAACCGCGGCCTCACGCTTGCAGCATCCGCACCCGCCGGTCCTTGCGGGGAAACTGCAGGGTGACGACGGTGCCGAGCCCCTCCTTGCTTTCGATTCCGACCTGACCACCGTGGTCGCGCATTATCCGTTGCGCGATCATCAGGCCCAGCCCGTGCCCCCCTGGCTTGGTGGTGTGGTAGGGCTGAAACAGACGCACCAAATCCTCCGGCTTGATCCCGCTTCCGCTGTCGGCGAAGAGCAGGAAAACGGAATCATCGTCGAACCGCGACTTGATCTTCAGACTGCCCCCGGGCTGCATCGCCTCGACCGCGTTCTTGGTGATGTTGAAAACGACCTGCTTGATCTGGTTGCGATCCGCAAGCACGACCGGCAGGGCGGGCGTTTCGACCTCGACGGCAATGCCCCGGTCGGCGAGCTCGCGGTGCTGGAACCGCAGCACCTCCGCCAGCACCTCGCCGAGATCCGTTTCGGCAAGATCGGGCGGGCGCGGGCGGATGGCCTCCAGGAAATTGGTGATGATGCCGTCGAGCCGCGCCACTTCTTCGCGGCAGACCGCGACCGACTCCCCCAGCGACGCGGTCTCTCCGGTGTGTTTCAGTTTCTTCAGTTTCCGCTCGATGAGCTGCAGATGGATCGTCAGCGAATTGAGCGGATTGCCCAGTTCGTGCGCCACCCCGGCCGCGAGCAGGAGGATGGAGGACGTGCGCTCGCTGGCGATTCGCTCCTCGGTGGAGGCCTTCTCCTTGGTGATATCGGAGAGAATTACCGCGAAACGCCGGGTCTGGCGGCTGACCGGGGTGCGAAAGGGCACCATGTAAAGCCGCACCACGCGGGGCTCCGGGTAGCTCAACTCGAATTCGCGCGCGACGACCGGTGCCGCACCCGGGCCCGAGTCGTCGTCGAGCGCCGCACCGAGTGAACTGCGCAATCCCGGCACGAGCCGCCAGAGGGTCTGCCCGGAGAAGTCCTCCCCCCCCATCCCCACAAGCCGCACGCCGGCATCGTTGGCATACTCAATCGCGCCGTCGTCGCGGATGACCAGGATGCCCTCCTGCAGCGTATTGAAGATCTCCTCGAAAACGCCTCGTTCGCGTGCGAGTCGCTGGACGAGGTTCGCGAGATTGACGGAGTCGAGGGTATCGAGGCGTCCGAGGACGCGCTCGAGAGAGGAGTGTTTCTTTCCGGCCATGTCGGAAGCGCTGGGCTAGGAGGGCGGATGGAGAAAATCCATCTGCGCCGGATCCACTCTCATGGCGAGCAGCTTGCGCAGAAACGCCTCGCGGTGCACGGGGCACCGCCCGATCCGCCGCACGGCGTCGCGGTGCTCCTCGGTGCCGTAACCTTTGTTTTGGGCGAAACCATACCCCGGGAACTGCTGATCAACTTCCGCCATCAGGCGGTCACGCGTGACCTTGGCCACGATTGAGGCCATGGCGATGCACAGCGAACGGGCGTCTCCGCGCACAAATGCGTGGTGCGGATAGGGAAAACTGCGGAGCGGCAGGCCGTCGATGATGATGCGGGCGGAGACCGCAGGTTGAAAGGCCCGGCGTTCCTCGAGGCTGGAAAAAAGATCCGGTTCTTCGCGGCGCGCCTCGAAGGCTTCCGGCGGATATATTCCGCCGAGCGCCCGTCGCATGGCGAGTTTGGTGGCTCCCAGGATGTTGAGCTCGGCGATCTCCTCCACCGTTGCCAGGCCGTGGTGAGCGTGGATGCGCCCGGCCCGGGCCAGCGCTTCAAATTCGTTCCACAACCCCTCGCGCTCCCCGGCCGACAGGAGCTTGGAGTCATTGACTCTTCCGCTGCGGACGACGGCCCAGCGGCTTTCGAGAAAAGTGCGATCCACCATCACGGCGGCAGCCACCACGGGCCCGGCAAAGGCTCCGCGGCCGACCTCGTCGACTCCGATGAGGTGGTTGACGCCGATGATCTGTTTCAAGTCGAAGCCGCGCAACTGGCGGCGTTTCATCGAAGCATCTGAACGCAGCCGCCGCGGCACTGGCAAGCCGCGAGGCGGACGGCGGAGCGGCTCGCCTTCCGCCGCTCCCGGCACATGCTCCGTGGCATGACCGCGCTCGAACGCTGGGAGATTCTGAGCTATATCGTGACCGTCATCGGCCTGCCGTTGGCCATCCTCGTTTTCATCTACGAGCAGCGGCGGGAGCGGCAGAACGAAGAGGAGGAGATCTTCCAGCGCCTCTCCGACGAATACCGTGAGTTCCTGAAGCTGGTGCTCGACAACGCCGACCTGCACCTGCTGCGCCGGGAGGGGGTGCGGCACGATCTGACCGAGGAGCAGAAGGAGCGCCGCTTCGTCATTTTCGGAATTCTGGTGTCGCTCTTCGAACGCGCCTACCTGCTGGTGTACGAGGAGAGGATGAACAAGCAGACCGCGCGGATGTGGCAGTCGTGGGAGGACTACATGCGCGAATGGGTGCACCGCGCGGATTTCCGCGGGGCGCTGCCACAACTTCTCGAGGGCGAGGATCCGGAATTCACCGCCTACATCCGCCGGCTCGCCCAGGCGGAAAACGCGGCCCCGGCCGGAGCCTGACCCCTCAGTATTCGAACCGGGCCTTGGGCTCGGGAAGGGGCAGTTCGCCCAGCTTGCCGGCCGCCGCGACCACCTCATAGGCCGTGCGGAAATGCAGTTTCGCAAAGTCCCCCAGCGCCCGTGCCCCGAATCGCTCAATGATGCGCGCCCCCTGCAGTTTCACGCCGGCCCCCGCCCCTTTCTGCAGAGGCTCGCCGAAACGTTTCGAAAGGGTGTGCATCTGCCGCACGAATTCCGCCCGGGCGACAACCGACGCCGCCGCCACCACCGGGTCTTCCTCGGCCCGGGTCCGCATCTTCAGTTCGAAATCCGTCACCCCCTTGCGCGCCAGCTCGCGCTGGGTCAGTGGCTGTTCGGAAAACTGATCGAGCAGCCCCCAGGGAACGCGCTTCTCGCCCAGGGCCTGCGTCAGTGCGGTGGCATGCTGCCAGGCGAGCAGACGGTTCAAGTTCGCGCGCGGGCGCCCCATCAGTTCGTTGTACTTCGGCATCGCGCAATAGCAGGTTCGCACCACCGCTCCCTTCGTGCCGCGGATGAGCGCATCGAGCCTCATGATCTGCGTTTCGGCGATCTGCTTCGAGTCCTTCACCCCCGCCTTGATCCAAGCCTCGATCCCAGGCCGATCGGCGATCACGGTCGCCGCGATCACGGGTCCGAAAAAATCGCCCTTCCCGCTCTCGTCGAGGCCGGCGTGGGGTTCGTACCACTCCGGATGCAGCACCTCGTCGTAACCCAGCCGCGCCGCGCCGGTGACCTCGGGCTCGAGTACATCGCGCACAAAGTCCTCCGTTCCCCTGCCTGCAACGACCACCTTCCCGCTGGTGTAGGCGCTGACGTTCACCCTCAGGTGGTCCGCCTTGAAGGCGAAGTGCGTATACGCCACGTCGAACGGCGTCCAGCCGCGTGCCTCCAGCAGGCTGCGCAGCCGGCCGAGTTGGGCCTCGTCGAGCTTGACGGTGTAGGAAGAAAGCGACTTTGGCGCGTCGGCGGCGTCCCGGTGGCGTGGCATCATGCGCCGTGATTCGCCCCGAAACCGTCGCAAAGCTCAAAAAGATTCTGCTTGGGCCGATCCCGGGTTTCCGGCGTCTTCGCGCGCTGTGTCACACCCACTCGTCGCCCAAGCCCGGGAGTTCCAGTCCGCCCTGCTCGTCTGGTATCGCCGCCAGGCCCGCCGCCTGCCATGGCGCGACCAACCCTCCCTCTACCGCACCGTGGTCAGCGAGTTCATGCTGCAACAGACGCAGGTGAAGACCGTCCTCCCGTATTTCGACCGCTGGATGATCGCGCTGCCCGACTTCGCGGCACTCGCGGCCGCCCCGGAGGCGCAGGTACTGAGGCTGTGGGAGGGTCTCGGCTATTACACCCGCGCGCGCAACCTGCAGCGTCTGGCGCGTGCCCTCGTCTCCCGGCCAGCCCCCCCGTGCACACCCGGGGAATGGGTCCAATTGCCGGGCGTCGGCCCCTACACCGCCGCCGCCATCACCAGCATCACCTTTGGCGCCTCCGCCGCCTGCGTCGACGGCAACGTCGTGCGCATTCTCGCCCGCCTCACCGCCGACGCCACCCGGTTTCGCGATGGGTCCGCCGCCGCCCGCCACTTCACTCCCCTTGCGGCCGCGCTCCTGCCCGCCGAAAACCCGGGCGACCACAATCAGGCCATGATGGAACTGGGCGCGACGGTTTGTGTGCGGCCCAGCCCGGCCTGCCGGGTCTGTCCGGTGCAGCGGTTCTGTGCGGCCTCCCAGCGAAAGGATCCCACGGCCTACCCGCGATTCGCCCCGCGGATCCTGGAGCAGCGGCACATCGTGCGCCTCTGGTGTGAACAGGCCGGAACCCTGCTGCTCCACCGCATTCCGGATTCAGCGCGCCGTCTCGCTCAACTTCATGAACTCCCGACCGCGGCCCAGGCAGGATTGGACGACGCGAGCGTCACCCGGGGGCGACTCCTCGCCCGCCGGCGCCGCGGCATCACGCGTTTCGCCATCACCGAGGAGATTTTTCAAGTGGACGCCTCGGCCCTGACGGCAACCGCCGCCTCCGCAGAACTGATCTGGATTCCACTCGCGGGGTTGTCCGCCCTGCCCCTGTCAGGGCCGCATCGGCGCTGGATCCAGGAAATCCTGGCCGAACACGGGGACGCGCAGGGTCAATAGGTCGTTCGCGCCACAATGAAGGCCCGGATCGCCGACGCCGTCGCCTTCAGTCGGTAACGCACGATTGGCCGGCCCTTGAGCTCCTCGAGGCTCGGGTGCGTCGGCTCGACGCCGATGGCGGCGTTGATCGTGTCGGGAAACTTGGCCGGGCTGGCGGTCGAGAGGATCACGTTTACGCGCTCCGGATTCAAATCCTTGAATCCGCAGGCGGTGTGCGGATCGGCGATGTAACCATGGGCGCGATACACCCGGGCGATGGTGTCGGCGATCTCGGCGTCGCTGGTCCGCGAAGCGCTGAAGGTGTCGGAGTTGAAGCGATCGAAGCGGTAGGCGCCGGCGGTCTTGAAGGTCTGCATCACCTCGCGGACCCGCCCCGGATCGCGGTCAACGGAGTAATAGAGGAAGCGTTCGAAATTCGACGCCACCTGGATGTCCATCGATGGCGCCAGGCTCGGCTGCACGGGCCCCAGGCGGTATTCACCCGTGGTGAAGAGTCGATACAGGATGTCGTTCTGGTTCGTGGCGACGCGGAAGCCGCGGATCGGCACGCCCATCCTTTGGAGCATCCAGCCGGCGAGCACATTGCCGAAATTGCCGGTGGGAACCACAAACTCCACGTTGTCGCGCTCCGCCGGCGGCAGACGCAGCCAAGCGTACAGGTAGTACACACACTGGGCGAGCACGCGCGCGAGGTTGATGGAATTGACCGCCGAGAGATGGTGGCGGGTCCGGAAACCCTGGTCGCCGAAGATTTCCTTCAGCGCGGCTTGCGCGTCGTCGAAGGTGCCGTCGACCGCGATGGCGAAGACGTTCTCCGCACCGGTGCAGGTCATCTGCCGCTCCTGGAGTGGCGAGACCCGGCCGTCGGGATAGACGATGAAGATCGTCGTCCCCCAGCGGCCGATCAGACCGTGGATGGCCGCCGCGCCGGTGTCGCCCGAGGTGGCGCCGAGCACGTTGATCGACTCGCGCCGCACCTTGCACTGGTGAGCGTAAAGGTTGCCGAGCAATTGCAGTGCGAAGTCCTTGAAGGCGAGCGTGGGTCCGTGGAAAAGCTCGAGGACATGGAGGCGGGGCGCCAGTGTCCGCAGGGGGGCGATCGCCGGATCGGTGAACTTGGTGTAGCTGGCCGCAACCAGGGAACGCAGGGTCTCCGCCGGAAGGTCGGTGGCGAACACCCGCAGGAACTCATAACACAGTGCGGGGTAGTCGAGCCCCTCGAATCGGGCGAGGTCCCCCGACAGATCGGGCAGCGTCTCCGGCAGAAAGAGCCCGCCATCGGGGGCAAGTCCGACGGCCACGGCTTCGGAGAAGCCGAGTGGCGGAGTCTGGCCGCGGGTCGAAACGAATTGCATGACGAGGGGGCACCCTCGACGCGGGGCCACGCGGCGATGTTCCGCCGGCCCTCCACGCCGCGGTGGGGAAACGGTTCAGCCGAGTTGATCGAGCGCGAAGGCGGCGTGGACCACCCGCGCCGCCTCGTCCGCCTGGTCTTTGGCGATGACGACCGAGATCTTGATCTCGGAGGTGCTGATGAGTTCGAGGTTCACGCCGGCCGTGGCGAGAGCTTCGAAAAGGGCGGCGGCAACGCCGCTGTGGGTCTTCATGCCGACGCCAACGACGGAGAGCTTGGCGATGCCCTCGTCGAAAGTGGCTTCGCCGCCGACCTCCTTGAGCGCCGGGGCGAGGGCCTTCACCGCCTTGTCCTTCTCGGAGAGCGGCACGGTGAACGTCAGATTCGCCACCCCGCCGCGACCGATGTTCTGGACGATCATATCGACGTTGATGGCGGCGTCGGCCAGCGCGCGGAAGACGCGGGCGGCGGTGCCGGGTTTGTCAGCGATGTTGCTGACCACGACCTTGGCCTGGTCCTTGTCGACGGCCACGCCGCGGACGAGGACCTTCTCCATGTAGGCGACTTCTTGTTTCACGATGGTTCCTGGGTTGTTGTTAAAGGAGGAGCGAACTTCGAAAACGACGCCGTACTTGGCAGCGAACTCGACCGAGCGGGTCTGCATGACCTTGGAGCCAAGCGAGGCGAGTTCGAGCATCTCGTCGTAGCTGATCTCCGGCAGCTTTTTGGCGTTCTTCACGACGCGGGGGTCGGCGGTGTAGACGCCGTCGACGTCAGTGTAGATCTCGCACTTGTCGGCGTGGATGGCGGCGGCGAGGGCGATGGCGGTGAGGTCGGAGCCCCCGCGGCCGAGGGTGGTGGTCTGGCCCTCAATGTCGATGCCCTGGAATCCGGCGACGATGATCACCTTGCCGGCCTTGAGGTCCTTCTCGATCGACTTCGGGTTGATCCCCTGAATCTTCGCTTTGGTGTGCACCTGATCGGTGAAGATGCCGGCCTGGGCGCCGGTGTAGCTTACCGCGTCGACCCCGATCGCGTGCAGTGCCATCGCGGTGAGGGCGATGGTCTCCTGCTCGCCGATGGCGAGGAGCTGGTCCATCTCGCGCTCGCTGGGCAGGGGCGTGATGGACTTGGCGCGGGCGATGAGCTCGTTGGTCACGCCGGCCCGGGCGGAGACGACGACGACGAGTTCATTGCCGGCGTCGCGGACCGCCTGGATGCGGGCGGCGACATTCTTGATGCGGTCGACGTCACCCACGGAGGTGCCGCCGTATTTCTGGACGATTCGTGCCATGGACGGGAGGGAATCAGGATTCGGATTCGTAAAGACGATGGACTAGCGGAGTCCCGGGGAACCCCGCAAGCCCCGCCGGCAGCCGGAGCCCGAGGCAAGCCAGGCGCCGGTCCGCGTGAGCGCCGGGACCACTGCCGGATCCGGGTTCTGGGGACACCGGGGAGATCATGGCAGGGGATCGACTGGTGGTGGCTTGCTTCCGACCTTGGGCTCAGTGCCGGCAAGCAGACGGGAGAGGTTGGCGCGATGACGGATAATCACAAAGCCGGCGGCGCCCACCGCAACGCCGGCGACCAGGAGAGACTGGCGCATCGCGAGGGCGGATACGGCGACCGCCACCCCGCCGGACATCGAGGCCAGCGAAACGTAGCGGGTGGTCGCCAGCGTGAGGATGAAGACCGCGAGTGCGATCCCCATACCCGCCGGGAACAACACCGTGAAGCCGCCGGCGGCGGTGGCAACGCTCTTGCCACCGCGGAAGCCGGTGAAGCAGGAGAAGCTGTGACCGAGGATGGCCGCGACGAAGCCGATCACGCACAGCGCCTCCGCCGACCCGCCCGGGTCGCGCAGGAGCGGCCAGCCGGCGGCGGCGGCGCCCTTGGCGGCGTCGAGAAAAAGGACGAGGTTGCCCGGACCGCGGCCGAGCACACGGCGCACATTGGTGGCTCCGGGATTGCGGCTGCCGACCTCGAAGATGTTCACACCTTTTGCGCGCGCGACGAGGTATCCGAAGGGCAGGGCGCCCAGCAGATAGCCAGCGAGAGCGGCGAGGAGGTGCGGGAGCACGGAGGTTATCCGGGGTTCGGCAATCAGAGGTGCACAAACTTCGCCATCCGGATCGCGGAATGGCCCCTGATCTCCTGGCGTGCGGACTCGCCCGGCTCGGTGTCGACGCGCACCACCATGTAGGCGGTGCCACCCGGGGTGAGGCGGGAGAGCGACATGTCGGCGATATTGACGTTGGCGCGGCCCAGAATGGTGCCGATCGTGCCCACCATGCCAGGCTGGTCGACGTTCTCAAGCACCAGGAGCTTGCCCTCGGCGGCGACCTCGACTTCGCGGCCGTTGATGCCGACAATGCGCGGCTCGTTCGCCTTGCCGATGAGCGTGCCGAGTGCCGAGTGCACCTTCCCCTCGGGCGTGATGGCCTCGACCTGGATGAGTTCGCTGTAGTCGGCCTCCTCATTGGATTGGATGACCTCGGCGTGGATGCCGAGACGTTCGAGGATGACCGGGGCGTTGACGAAGTTCACGTCGTCGCCACTGATGCGACGCAGGAAACCGCGTTCGATCGCCCGAGTGACAGCGTTGGTGTCGTGCTCGACCAGCTTGCCCCAGTAGGTGATGCGCAACTGAGCGATTTGGGCGGGGGCGATTTGCTGGACTAGAGTGCCGAGCTTGGCGCCGAGGTCGAGATAGGGGCCGAGAACCCGCATGGTGGCGGCGTCGATCGACGGGACGTTGACGGCGTTGCGGATGACGCCGCCCCGGAGGACGTCGGCGATTTGTTCGGCGATTTCGATGCCGACCGACTCCTGGGCCTCGGCGGTCGAGGCGCCGAGATGCGGCGTGAGCACGACGTTTGGCAGGCTCCGGAGCTCGCTGTCCCGGGCGAGCGGTTCGTCTTCGAACACATCGAGACCGGCGGCGGCAACGTGGCCGCTCTTCAGGGCGGCGATCAGCGCGCTCTCCTTGATGATGCCGCCGCGGGCGCAGTTGAAGAGCTGGACCCCCTTCCGGCACTTGGCCAGCGCGGCCTCGTCGATCATGTACCTGGTGTCGTCCGTCAGCGGCATGTGAACGGTGATGTAGTCGGCCTGCCGCAGGAGTTCCGCGAGCGTGACACCCTCGACCTGCATGGCCTTGGCGCGGCTGGGAGCGAGGTAGGGATCGTACGCGAGCACCCGCATGCCGAAGGCTTGGGCGCGTTTGGCCACCTCCCCGCCGATCCGGCCGAGACCCACAATGCCAAGGGTCTTACGAAACAGTTCGATACCGGAGAAGCTCTTGCGGTCCCACTGGCCCGCTTTCATCGACGCACAGGCCTGCGGCACCGGCCGGGCGCCGCACAGAAGGTGGGTGAACGTGAGTTCGGCGGTGGCGATGGTGTTGCCCGCCGGCGTGTTCATCACCACCACGCCGTGGTTGGTCGCCGCCTCGACATCGACGTTGTCGACGCCCACGCCGGCATGTCCCACGACCTTCAGCAACGGAGCGGCCTGAAAGACTGCCGCGGTGATCTTCGTTTCCGAGCGCACGGCGATCGCATGGACGTCGCGGACCAGTTCGAGGACTTTCTCGGGGGAGGATCCGTAGGCCTCGACGACTTCAAAGCCCGGCTGCTGGCGCAGGAAGGCGACTCCCTTGGGTGAAATCTTGTCGGCGACGAGGACTTTCATCGGAGAAAAATGCCGCCGAGGGAAATCTCCGCGCCGCCACCTAGCAAGGAAAAGCTGCGGCATCCGCTTCTGTCGCGGCAGTGCGAACCGGGTGACAACCTGCGCCTGGGCCGGGACCGGGTGAGTAGGAAGGGCGTCGGGCCGTGGTTCCCTTTGGGTCCGGCATGGCGTTCGCATGAGCGCAGGCTCGCGCCCTGCGAGCGCCCCGGACTGGGATCGCGCTTCGGATTTGGAATCCGCCACGTTCTCCCCCAGCCTGCCCCCCCAACCAGGACTCGTTCGATGCACTTCCGCCTGCTCGCCATCCTCTGCCTGTTTTCTCCGGTCGTCACCATGGGGGCCGCCC
>CAZDGC010000032.1:0-59615 GCA_964504885.1 uncultured Opitutus sp. | reverse complement strand
AGCGTCGCACTACGCCCTGGTGGCCAGTTTGGCGGCCCTCGCCGCCGGGGCCTGGGGGAAGAGCCGACGGTGAACGAAAACCGACGGGGGGGCTCCCCGTGATGGCGGCGGCCGGAAACGAGCACGGCCCACGCCGTGCCAGAGCTCGGAGACGGTGACGGCAGCGAGAAAGCACTCCTGGTCGGGGTGTGCCGCCAGGAACTCATCCAAGGCGAATCGACCCCGTTCTTTGGCGATCAGGATCGAGGAATCGAGGATCACGGCCAGTCCGGTGCCTTGAGCGATGGCAGACGGCCGCGGGATTCCTCGATGTCGCGGGCGAAACGCTCGGCCTCCTCAGGCGATAGTCGTGGCCGGCCTGCCCAAGCCCGGGTGGCAAGTTCCCGACCGGTCTTTGCCTTGCGCGCCGCCACCACCGGCCGTACCTCGACCTTCGCGCCGTCGGGCAAATGCGCGCCGGGCGGCAGAACGACCGTGCCGCGCGAGACTTTGCCGATGAAAGTCATCGGCACGAAACTAGTCCGGCCGCCGGTGGCGGCAACGGCGTTGTCGGTCGCCCGCCACCGGTCTCGGAGCGGGTCCGGGCCGCCGGGTTACGCCGCGGTGTCGGCGCGGTGATATTCCGACGACGGCGCGGGTTTGCGATTGAGCCCTCGCCGCCGCCGGCTGGCGTGGGGACGATGCCCCTGCTTCGTTTCGCTTCCGCCCAGTCCTGGTATTCGATGCTGCATGCGGCGCCCCTGCGGCCGCTGCACACGCTGGTGCGCACCACGGAGGAACGCTTCCGGCCCTCGCAGGCACACCTGTATGCCCCGGTCATCGCGTCGGCGGAGTCCGCCCTGCTGGCCGCAGGCACGGCCACCGTGGCGCAGCGGGCTGCGGTCTGGCGCGAAGCCGGGCGCGGGCGCATTCCCACCGTGGTGCTGGGCGGATTCGTGCCCGATTCCTCCGAGCAGGTCTTCCTGCTGCGCCGCTTCTTCCTCCAAGGCGGCGATCTTTACGCGCTCAACTACCCGCGCGACGCGTTCTCCCTCGATCTGCTCTGCGCCCAGCTCGACGACCTGGTGGCGGACCTGGCGGCGCGTCAGGAAACGCCCGTGCTCTTTGGCGTGAGTTTCGGGGCGGGCCTGCTGCTGGAATGGCTGCAGCGGCGGCGGGCCGCGCAGGCTGAACCGCCGCTGGCGGGCGTGGTGCTGGTGAGTCCGGTGGCCTGCGTGGCCGATGTGGTGGCCCCGGACACGCCCAAGCCGGCGACGCTGATCGGGCGGGCGCTCAAGCCGTACCTGGATCAGACGCGGCTGCCGAGCGAGACCACGGTCGAGCGCTCGCGCACCGTGTTCGCGCGGATGTTCGAAGCCGGGGCGCAGAACAAGGCGGCGCTGCGGCGGCTGATGACGGCGCAGGAGCTGACGCGGCTGCACGCCGGCGTGACCGGGGCGATCCAGGGCGTCACGATAGCGGGAGTGGCGGCGCGGGTACGGGCACTGCAGGCGCTGAGATCACCCACCGACTACTTCCTGCCGGGTCGGCTGCCGCTGACGGCGGCGCCAGCGCTGGTGCTGTTTGCCGAGCGGGAGGATGCGATGCTCGACCCGCAGGCGCCGTCGCTGTTCGCGTTCCGCCACGCGGTGCGCGCCTATTTTCCGCGGGGAATGACCAAGGTGGTCGCGGGGCGGCCCGGGCAGGCCCCGGTGCAGCACGCCTCGCTCATCTTCCATGTGTACGAATTCCTGCCGCCGCTGCAGGCCTTCTACGCGCGGCTGAGGGCCGGACAACTGCCCCTGGCCGCATGAGCCCGACCGCGATCAACGGCCCCGGCACGACCTGGGTGCAACGGGCGGTCGCCTGGGGCGCGGGCCTGCAGACGGCGCGCGTGGCGCGCCGCCTGGTCCGCCCGGGCGCGGCGGCGGCCGAACAGGAATCGGTCTTTCGCGAATTGATGACCCGGGTGGGCGCCACGGAGTTTGGCCGGGAGCACGGGTTGGCGCGGGACGTCACGCCGGCGGAATTCGCGCGCCGGGTGCCGTTGCGGCGCTACGAGGAGTTCGCGCCGTGGATCGAGCGGATGAAGTTCGGCGAAAGCGATGTGCTGTGGCCCGGCCGGTGTTCGCATTTCGCGGTGTCGTCGGGCACGACCGCCGGGCGGACCAAATACCTCCCGGTGACGGCGGCGATGCTGGACCACTTCCGCCAAGCCGGCCTGGACTCGCTCTGTTATTTCGCGGCGCGGGCGGGCGACGACCGGGTGTTTCGCGGCCGGCATCTGTTTCTCGGGGGAGCGACGGCCCTGACGCCGATCAACGCGGACCATCCGCCCCGGGCCTGGAGCGGCGACCTCAGCGGCATCGCCGCCCTCAACCTGCCGCGCTGGGCGGAGCGCCACCTCTACGAGCCGGGGCGCGAGATCGCGTTGATGACCGACTGGCCGGCCAAGCTGCGGGCGATTGTCGAGCGCACGGTGCGACGCGAGATCTCTCTGGTGGCGGGAATCCCAAGCTGGCTGCTGATCCTCGCCGCCGAGCTCCGGGCCTACACCGGGCACGCGACCCTGCGCGGGATCTGGCCGGGGCTGCAGTGCGTGGTGCATGGCGGGGTGCCGCTGGGGCCGTTTGCCGAAGAACTCCGCGCGGTCGCGGGAGCGGGGGTGGCGTTTCATGAAGTGTATCCGGCCTCGGAGGGGTTCATCGCGGCGCAGGACTCCGAGGCCGGCGCCGGCCTGCGGTTGATGACCGCGGCGGGCATCCACTACGAATTTCTCCCGCGGGCGAAGTTCGACGAAACGCGACTCGCGGATCTCGGCCGGGAGGCGGTGGGAATCGCCGGGGTCGAAACCGGCGTGGACTACGTGCTCCTGATGACGACGCCGGCCGGGCTGTGCCGGTACGTGATCGGCGACGTGGTGCGCTTCCTCTCGGTCGACCCGCCCCGGCTGGTGTACGCCGGCCGGACGCGGCTGCAACTGAGCGCCTTCGGCGAACACGTGATCGAGAAAGAGCTGACCGATTCGCTGTGTGCGGCGACCGCCCGCTATGGGCTCGCGGTGGGCAATTTCCATGTGGCGCCGCGGTTCGCCCCCGGCGCCATCGCGGGTGAACGCGGCAGCCACGAATGGTGGATCGAACTGCGGCCGCCCGGATGGGAGCGAACCTCCGCCGACGAACTCGCGGCGGAACTGGACCTCGAGTTGCAGGCGCGCAACGAGGACTACGAGGCGAAACGGCGCGGCGGAGGCCTGCACCCGCCCGTCGTCCGCGTGGTGCCGGCGGGCACGTTTGAGCGCTGGCTGCGCGACCACGGAAAATGGGGTGGGCAGAACAAAATGCCGCGCTGTCGCAGCGACCGCGCCGTCGCGGATGAACTCGACCGGATCGCGACGCCGGAAAGCAACCTCGCCGGGCTTGCGGCACCGGGCCGGTGACGCACTGTCCCGCTCCGCCTCGCCATGCCGCCGCCCTTGCTGTCTCCGCCGCCCGAACCCGCCTCGGATGCCGCCTTCGCCGCCTCGTTTTTCTCCGACGGAGCGACGGTCGAACTCCTGCTGCGCATCGCGCGCCGGGCCGACGAACTGGCGCGCGAACACGGCGCCACCGGCGTCCTCGGGCGCGAGTGGTGGCTGCGCGCCGAGGCCGAAGTGCTGCGCAAGGCTGCGTTCACCCGCCAGAGTGCTTTCTCGCAATAGCCATTGCGAACCGCGTGGGTGCAGGAGCGGGTTTATCCCGCGAAAGCGCAGAACGTATCCCCCGCTTCGCGGCAAGAAGCCGCTCCTACCTTTCTGAGCGCGCCAGTGGACTTCCGCGCCAACGGCGGACGCAAAAAGGATTTGGGGCCGCGTGCGGCCGGGGCCGGCGACCCACCGGTCACCTCATGGACGAGGCCGGACGGAGCAGCTCCGACCAACGAATCCGGTACACCGCGTCGGTGCGGTGGCGTTTGCGGTCCTCGCCTCCGAAGCAATAGAGCCAGTCGCCCAGTTTCGCCAGACCGACCATGCCGGCGTAGGGGAGCGGAAGCGTCGGTGTGTAAAGACCGGTGGCGGGCTCAAAGATCCAGGTGTCGCGGACGAACTCCACCTCGTCGTTGCGATAACCGCCGGCGATGAGCAGGCGGCGCTCGTCGAGCGCCACCGCAGTGAAACCGCGGCCGGGATGCGGCAGGGGCGGCAGCCGTTCCCAGCGGCCGGTGGCGACCGAGTAGGCGTGGGCGCTGGCGTGGTTGAACACCCCCTGGCGGGCGGCGTCCCAGTACCCGCCGCCAAACACGTAGAGCCGGTCGCCGAGCACGGCGGCCCCGGCGTTGGAAACGGCCGCCTCCGGGTGGTCGGCCAGCCGCTTCACCGCCCCGGTGACGAGGTCGGTGGCGTGAAGCTGGTTGGTGGTGCGCTGAATCCCCGCCTGATCGTCGGTGCCCCCGACAGCGTAGAGCTTGCCACGGATCACGCCGCCAACCGCGTAGACGGCGGCGTGCGCGACGGGCATGGCACGGGCGGGGGCGGCGGCGGACTCCAGCCGCCAGAGGGTGTGATGGGCGGCGCCGCCGCCGCTGCCGCCGGCGAACCACAGCGCGCGTCCGTCGTATCCTACTGCTGGGTACGCAACGGCGGTCGGCAGCCGGCCGGCGGCGCGCCACGCCCGCCGCGCCGGATCGAAGGCCCAGACGCCGTCGAGCCAGAGTTTCTCCTCGCCCCGCCAGGTGGTGCCGCCGGCGACGACGAGCTCGCCGCCGAGCGCGGCCGCCACGAAGCCGCCGTTGCCCACCGGCAGTGGCGGGAGGCGCTCCCAGGCGGCCGGTGCGGCGGCGCTGGCGGAGACGAGGGGCAGAAGCGCGAGCAGGAAGGCGGGTGGTCGAACGTTCATGGGCGGGGTGGTGGCGGTTCAACCGGCACGAAGCCGGGCGGTACGGGTGGCAGGGCGGAATCCGCCGGGGATTATCATTCCTCCAGCGGGCGACGGCGCGACCAGGTCAGGCCGTCGAGCTGCCGGTCCGCCGGCGGGCGATCGAAGAGGCTGACCAGGCAGCCGACCGCCATGGTGGTGGCGCATCCGAAGAGGGAATACCAGAGAAACGAGACCTTCGTGCCGAAGCAGATCCAGATCGTCATCGCCATGCCTGACGCCCAGCCCACGACGGCCCCGCGCGCCGTGCTGCGCGCGACGACCATGCCGAGCAGGAAGAGTCCGACCAGGGGCCCGCCCACCAGGCTGATGACCTTGTTCGTGGCCTCGAGCAGCGTGCCGAGGCGCTCGACCAGGAAGGCGAGGGCGATGACCAGCGCGCCGTAGGAGAGCGTAAGCACGCGCGCGAGGCGGAGCTGGTGGTGCTCGGAGCGGTCGGGGTTGCGCCAGAGCCGCTGGTAGAAATCAACCAGGCTGGCCGAGGTCAGCGAATTGATGCCGGCGGAGATGGTCGACATGCTCGCCGCGTAAATGGCCGCGATGAAGAGCCCGGGCAGGCCGTGCGGGAGCTGGCTCACCACGAAGAAGGGCAGGATCTGATCGACCTTGGTGATCTTGCCGGCGGCGAGCGGATCGCCGTGCACCGCGTAAAAGGCGTACAATACCAGCCCGGTGCCGTAGAACAGCCCCGACACCGGGAGGGCCAGGAGCAGCTTGATCCACAGGCCGCGGCGCGCCGTCCGCAGGTTTCGTGCCGTGAGGTAGCGCTGCACCGAGACCTGATCGGTCGCCATCTGCACCAGGTGCAGGAACGCCGCGCCCAAGATGAGTCCCCAGAGGGTGATCCGCACGGTGGGATCAAAGCTCGTGCTCAGGTTCAACCTCCCGCCCTGCTGGCCGAGCTCGATCACGCGGCCCAGCCCGCCGGGCACCTGCGACACGGCGACGAACACGATCAGGAGCTGGCCCCCGAACAGCACGAGGAGCTGCATGATGTCGGTCCAGATCACCGCGCGCATGCCGCCAAAGGTGGTGTAAATCGTCGTCACGATCCCGGTGCACAGGATGGTGAACCAGAGCGGCAGGCCGGTGACCTGCTCAAGCGCGAGCGCGGGCGCATAGGTGGCCGCCGCCAGCCACAGCAGCACGCGCAGGATGAAGGAGAGCGAGGCCAGCGTGCGCAGCGTGACGGAGAAGCGCTCCTCCAGGTACTGGTAGGCCGTGAAGAAACGCGAATTGTAGTAGAACCGCAGGAAGACGATGTTCGTCAGCGGAGTCGCGATGAGGAAGCCGAGCGTGACGAGGTAGAAGACCGGTCCGTTGGCGTAACCCTCCCCGGGCGCGGCCAGGAAACTGATGCCGGAGAAAAGCGACGCCAGGACCGTCATCGCCACCACCAGGCTGCCCATCGAACGGCCGGCCAGGAAGTACTCGTTGAGATCGCGCTGCCCCCGCACGAACCACAGCCCGATCGACGCGGTCGCCGCCAGGTAGACAAAAAACACCGCGTAATCGATCAGCGTGAAGGTCTGGGAGAGTTGGGGCATCGGGAGGGGCAACGAGGGTGGTGGAGGGCGGGGTCAGTAACCTTTGTCCCAGCGCGGGGCAATGTCGGCGGCGAGAGATTCGGTCACCCAGACATCGGTGCGCAAGGTCTGGAGCAGGGATTCGGGCACAAATTTTGTCACGGGGCCGTGCAGCACCAGGCGCGTGGTGAGCCGCTGCCAGGAGGCGAAGGAGCCGTCGACCGTAATCCCGTGCATCTGCACGCGGTGTTTCGCGGCGATCACCTCGGCGGGGCCAATGGTGGCCGCCTTGGGTGGGACGGCGGTGAGATCGCCGCTCATGCCGAAGCAGCCATGGAGCGAATTCTGCGCGATCGTGAAGGGGCTCAGCGTGCATACGCGCGGTCCCATCCGCTTCCATTCCTCAAAGGTGCCCGCGAACTCGGGCGCGTCGGGCTCGATGAACGCCAGGTGCCCGGTCCACCCGGGGCCGCTGTAGCAGATGTCGGCGCCGCCGAGGTCGGCGAGCCTGCGGCCGTAGTCCTGCAGGTTCCGGTCCGTGAAGATCGTGATCTGTTTTTCCGGCGGGCGCAGCCTGGGATCGAGCTCGGCGTAAAAGTACTTCTTGAATGCGTGCCCGAAGCCGAACTCCCACGACTCGGGCGCGATGCGGCCGTCCTGGTCCGCGTACTCGTCCATGTTGAACGTATACAGCCGCCGGCAGTCGACGCGCGCGCGATTGAGCATGGCCGCCAGCCTGGCGTATCCTGGCCACGGATTCGGCATGATCATCACGTACCGGCGCCCCGCCGCCATCGCTTCGGAGATGCGGAAGAACATGTCCGTGATCCACCGGTGCTCGAGCTCGGCATCCGGCAGGATCGTGATGCGGTAGTCGGGGTTGCGGTGCTGCGCGAGGTCGCGGCGTTTGATGGCGCGCACGCGCGCGATGGCCGCGGTGTCGCGAAACGGCACGCAGGCGGCCGGTTCGAAGGTGAAGCGGGGGGGACGGGATTTCATGGGAGAGATAAACCTGGGGTAGCCGCGCTTGAGCGTAGCGAAAGCGTGGCCGGGTGTCGCTGCGCTTTCGCCACGCTTTCGCTGCGCTTCCGCTTTCGCCAAGGCTTCGGCGGACTGAGCGCAAGCGCGGCTGCGGGGTCCGGCGATCTAAGCGGGCGCATAGGTGCAGACTCCGCCGACCCAGGTGCGGGCGGCCTGCTGATCCTCGTCCCACAACACGAGGTCGGCATCCGCACCGGGATCGAGCCGCCCCTGACGCTCGAGGCCGAGGAGGCGGGCGGGGTTGAGGGTGCCCATGGCCCACACCTGGGCGGCCGGGAGCTGCAGCCAGCGGAGCAGGTTGGCCAGGCCGCGGTCCATCGTGAGCGCGCTGCCGGCGAGAAATCCCTTCGTGGCGTGCCGCGCGGCGTCGGTCGGCGAAACCTTCACCGGGTAACCCCAGGGCGTGTCGTACACCCCGGCGGGCAGGCCGGCGCCGATGTTGGAGTCGGTGATCAGGATGACGCCCTGCCAGCCCTTGGCCGCGACGGCCGCACGGATCGCAGTGGGGTGCACGTGCACGCCGTCGGCGATGAAGTCGACGCTCGCCCGCGGGTCGGCCAGGATGGCCTCGACCGCTCCGACCGGCCGCGCGCCCGGCTCGGTTTCCGGCGGCGGATAAAACACGTCGTAGAAATGCGTCGCGTGCACCGCGCCGGCGTCGAGCGCCGCCTCGGTGTCTTCGACGTTGGCGCGCGTGTGGGTGAGAAACACCACCACGCCCCGCTCCCGCAGGCGGCGGATCACGGGAACGATGTTCGGGGCGTCGGGGCTCAGCGACATCACCGCGATGCGCCCGCCGCCCGCGGCGAGAATTTCATCAAGCAGGCCGAGGTCGCCGGGCAGCGTCGGGCAGGCGGCGCCGCCGACAGCCATGAACGGGCCTTCGATGTGCAGGCCGGGAATGCGCACGCCGGCCGCCGTCGGAATTGCCGCCGCGATCGCCGCGAGTCGGTCGAGCCAGCCGTCGCGGATCTGCGGCACGAGGGTGGGCAGCACCGCGGTCACGCCGAAGCGGCCGAGCTCGCGCGCGGCGGCGTGCAGAGCCTCCGGGCCCGCCTCGTACAGGCTGTGCCGCACGCCATGGGTGTGCACATCGATCAGGCCCGGGGTGAGCAGGCGGCTGGCGCCCTCGATCCGTTCGGTGGCGGCCGTGGCCTCCGCGCGAGGCACGCTGCCCGCGGCAACGATGCGGCCGCCGCGCACGAGCACATCGCCCGCGGCGATGCCCTGGCCGGGCCGCACGAGGCGGACGTTTTCAATCAGCAGGGCGGGCATGACAGGAGGGCAAGGTGCGTCGAGCGTCGGAACCCGTAGCCGCGTTGGAGCGTAGCGACAACGTGGTCCCAGGCCCGGCCACGCTTTCACTCCGCTCAAGCGCGGCTACACCGTGGGAGGAAGGGGAAGTTCCGGCGCCGTCTTTCATACCACCTCTGTGGTGCCGTGTTCGTGCGACCGCAGCGCGGCGGTAAAAAGCCGGTGGCTGAGCGCCGTTTCTTCGGGTGTGACGCAGCCGGCCGAGGAGCGCAACGGCCGGCCGTGCACGAGTTCATGGCAGAAGGCGGCGGTCATCTGCTGCATCGCATCCGTGAAACCGAACTCGAAGATCTCCCCGGAGATCGCCTTGAAGGCGCCCGCGTAGCCGACGTCGATCTCCTGCCACGCCTGCTCGCCGCCGGTGTAGGTGAGAAGTTCGAGGCGCTTCGGATTTTTGGTGGAGAAGCGCGCCGCCGCCTTGGTGCCGGAGATTTCAACGTACCAGGTGTTCTTCTGGCCCGGTGCGATGCGCTGGGTCTTCAGTGTCCACGGGAAACGCGAGCCGTCGCGGGCCTCGGCCTCGCAGAGCAGCGTGGCGTTGTCCCAGGTGTCGCACGGCACCAGGCCGCCGCGGCCGTCGGGGCGCTGCTCCACGAGGTTGGAGAGGACGGCGCGGACGTTGCGGGGCGTCCAGCCGAGGCGGAACGGCACGTGGCAGACATGCATGCCGAGATCGCCCATGACGCCGTAGGCGCCGTTGGTCGCGCGGCGGCGCTTCCAGTTGATCGGCTTGTGGGGATCGAGGTCGCTCGAATGCAGGAAGCCGGTGTTGACCTCGAACACGCGCCCGAACGCGCCGCTCTCCGCCAGGGCGAAGATCCGCTGCACCGCGGGGAAGAACGGAAACTCCGACGAGCAGCGCACCAGCAGGCTCGGGTGCTCGCGAATCGCCGCGAGGATCGCAGTGTTGGCGGCGAGATCGATGCCGAAGGGCTTTTCGCCGAAGAGGTGTTTACCGGCGTGGAGGATGGCGGTGTACATCTCCGCGTGCAGATCGTGCGGCACGGCGCAGTACACCACGTCGACCTCCGGACTCGCGAGCAGTTCGCGGTAGTCTGCCGTGACGAGCCGGAGCGTGGGGAAGTGCTGGCGGAACCACTCCACGCGCGCCGGGGCCAGGGTGCGGCCGCACAGGGCGGTGACCTCCGGCCGGAAGTCGAGCCCTTCGAGGTGACACCAGCGCGCGATCGCGCTGGCGATTTCGCGGCCCATCAGGCCGGTGCCGATCAGGCCGAGGCGGATCGTTTTCATGAGCAATGGATGCGACATCGCGAAGGTAGATTGGACCAGGCCGGCGTAGCCACGAGCGTGAGCGAGTGGACGAGGCACCACTCGCTCACGCTCGTGGCTACCAGGATGGGAGAACGTCGGGCAGACATGATGGGAGGCATTGGTTCAATGCCCCGGTCTTCCGTGTGTTCCGTGGGCCATCTCCGGAATCATCAGTAGCCCAACTCCCGGGCCGTTTCGCCGATGGCCTCGTCGATCAGATCGAGGCCCTTCAGCAACGTCGCCTCATCCATCACGATGGGCGGGCTCATGCGCAGGATGTGGCCAGCGGGGATCCAGGCGAGTCCCTTGCGGAACGCCTTCTGGTACACGAGCGTGCCGGCCCGGTCGAAGGGCTCCTGGGTGGCGCGGTCCTTGACGAGCTCGATCCCCATGAGACAGCCCTTGGCGCGGACGTCGCCGATGATTTTGTGTTCGGCTTTCATCCGCTGCATCCGCGCCAGCGCGATCTCGCCGAGGTGGGTGGCGTGGGCGAGCAGGCCTTCCTGCTCAATGACCTCCGTCGAGGCGAGCGCCGCGGCGCAGGCCATCGGGTTGCCGCCGTAGCTGCTGGAAGCAGAGACCGCCTCGAAGCTCTCCTTGTACGGCTCGCGCACGGCGACCGCCGTGACCGGGAAGCCGTTGCCGAAGCCCTTGCCGAGCGTGACGACGTCGGGCACCACGCCCCAGTGCTCGAGGCACAGCCACTTGCCGGTGCGCCCCCAACTCGTGAGCACTTCGTCGGCCATGAGCAGAAGTTTGCGGGCGTCGCAGAATTTCCGGAGCTTCGGGAAGAAATCGTCCGGCGGCATGACCGAGCCGCCCCAGCCCTGGATGGGCTCGAGCACGAAACCCGCCACCGCGCCCACGGTGGCCTTGTCGAGGTACTGATCGTAGAACGCGAGGTACTGGTCGGTGTCGATCGTGCCGTCGGCCTTCGTCCACAGCGGCCGGTAGGTGTCGGGGCGTGGAACCATGTGGGCGCCCGGCGCGCGCACCGCGCCGTAGACGTGGGAGCGGATGTGCCCGAGCGAGACCGCGCCGTAGGTCTTGCCGTGGAAGTCGTAGAAGCACGACACGGTCTCGTGTTTGCCCGACGCCGCGCGGAGCACGCGGATGCCGGCCTCCACCGCGGCGGTGCCGCAGTCGTAGAATTGGAAACCGTTGAGATCGCCCGGCAGGACCGCGGCGAGCTTCTCCACCAGCTTCGTTTTGATCGGCGTCGTGAAGTCGTGGGCGTTGATCAGTTGGGAAGCGGCCTTCGCGATCGCCTCGGTGATCTTCGGGTGGCAGTGCCCGAGGGTCGTGACGTAGATGCCCGACGAAAAGTCGATGTACTCGTTGCCGTCGACGTCGCGCAGGGTGCAGCCACGGCCGGACTCGAACGTGACGGGGAAAAGTTTCACCTGGCTGCTGAGGCCCTTGAAGTACTTCGTGCAGCGGGTGTGCTGGTCCTTGGATAACGGTCCGGGCGGCGGCACGGGCAGGTGCGGCACGCGGCTCAGGTCGGTGCGGGCCCACTCGAGGGTGGAGAGGGAGGCGGAGGTTTGGCTCATGAAAAAGAGGGAGACGTCTGTAGGAGCGGCTTTACGCCGCGATGAACCGGAACGTGTTTCGTTCGGTGCGTTCGCGGGATTCCGCCGATGCTCTTCGAGCTAGGACGCACAGGAAACCCGCTCCTCCAGCAGGCAGGACGTGGATCCGTGTCATGGGGTCTGCGGTTTGGGTCTCGCGACGATTACCTCCGGCCCGAGGCGGGCGAAGCGCTTGAGCGCCGCGGCCGGGGCGCCGGCGCTGGTGATGAACACGTCGACATCGGCCAGGGAGCCGCAGCGCGCGAGGGCGGTGGCGCCGATCTTTGTGTGATCGGCGAGCACGCAACTGCGGCGCGCGATGCGGCGCATCTGCCGATCGACCCGCGCGAGGCGCAGGTCGGCGGTGTAGATCGCGCCGTCGTCGTCGATTCCGTCCGCCCCCTGGAAGGCGAAGTCCGCCGCGAACAGTTCGAGGCAGTGCTCCGTCACGGGACCGGTCAGATCGGGGCTGCCGCGCCGCATCACCCCGCCGAGCAAAATCACTTCCACCCCGGCAGCATGCTGGAGCTCGGAGGCGACGGCGAGGCTGGGCGTGATGACGGTGAGGTTCTCGGCGTCCTGCAGCAGGGCCGCGAGCTCGAGGGTGGTCGTGCCGTTGTCGAGGATGAGGCGCTGGCCGGGCTGCACGAGCCGGCGCGCCGCCTGCGCGATGGCACGCTTGGCGGCGCGGTTGATCTCGCGCCGCTCGCGGTAGTCGAACTCCAGGATCATCCGCTCCGCCAGCACCGCGCCGCCGTGCGTGCGCTGCACATGGGCCTTGGCCTCGAGGGCGGCGAGGTCGCGCCGGATGGTCATGCCGCTCACGCCGAACGCGCGGGCGAGGTCCGCCACCCCGACGCCCGGCCGCTCGGCAAGGCGCTGGCGGATCTGGCTCTGGCGGGCGGCGGAGGGGAGTCGCTTCACGGTCGGCCGGGAGCGTGAGCGGATGGGAGAATATGTCAATCTGTGAAGCAGATGAACAAATAATAACATTGTCTCCGCCGGGGCCGTCGCCAGGATGCCAGCGGGACCGCCAACCTCCCCGGCGCCCGCGCCGGGGCACTAGTCCAGCCACCCATCATGTTTGCCCGACCATTCCCGATACTGGTAGCCACGAGCGTGAGCGAGTGGAGCCGTGAGGCCATCGACTCGCTCCCGCTCGTCGCTACCCCGGCCGGGATCAAGCAGGCTTCGGGGGATCGGAACCAACGCGAATGAAGCCCTGGCGCGACCAGAACCCGGCGGGCCTGCGGGCCGGCGCCGCGGTGACCGACCTTACGCCGGCGGGGAGCGTCTTCCTCTTCGGCTACCCGCATGTGCCGCGGATGAGCACCGGCGTGCATGATCCGCTGGAGTGCGCCGCGCTCTACCTGCGCGACGGCGCGGGCGACTCGGCCCTCTTCCTCGCCAACGACCTGATCTTTGTCGGCCGCGAACTGGCGCGCGAGGTGCGGCAGCGCATCGCCGCGGCGACCGGCGTGCCGGAGGCGGCGATCCTAATCAGCGCGACGCACACGCATTCCGGGCCGGTCACGGTCGATTATGTGAGCAACGGTGCCGATCCGGTGGTGCCACGGGCCGATCCCGCGTATCTTCGTTTCACCGCCGACCGCATGGCGGAGGCCGCGGCACGGGCCTTCGCCGTGGCGCAGCCGGCAGAGATCGGGCTCGCGGTCGCGCACGCGGACGGCGTGGGCACCAACCGCCACGATCCCGCGGGTCCGGCGGACCCCGAGGTGCCGGTGCTGGTGGTGCGCGCCACCGCCACGCGCCAACCGCTGGCCGCGATGGTGGCGTACGCGATGCACCCGACGGTGCTGCACGAGGACTCCACCCTGATCAGCGGCGACTTCCCGCATTTCACGCGGCGCTTCCTGCGCGGCGGCGTGCTGCCGGCGGACTGCCCGGTGTTGTACCACAATGGCGCCTCGGGGAACCAGAGCCCGCGCCACGTCACGCAAGCCAACACGTTGGCGGAGGCGCAGCGGCTCGGCGAACGGCTCGGGCGCGCGATTGCCGCCGTGGTGCCGGGGATCAAGTACCTGCCGGCGGCACGGATTGCGGCGCGCGTGGCCGAGGTGACGCTGGCGCCGCGCGAATTTCCCACGCCCGCGGCGGCGGTTGAGGCCGGCCACGCGGCGCGCGCACGATTCGAGGCGCTGCGCCGCGCCGGCGCCCCGCGCACCGCCGTGCGCACCGCGGAATGCGACTGGTTCGGCGCCGAGGAGACCGCGGAGCTCGCGCGCGCCGCGGCGGATGGCCGGCTCGCGGACGCGGTGCGCCGCTGTTCGCCCGCGGAGATCCAGGCGATCGCGATCGGGCCCTGGCGCTTCGTCGGCTGGCCGGGCGAGTTCTTCGTCGAGTACGCGCTCGCCGTGCGGGCCGCGGCGCCGCAGACGTTTGTCGTCACCATGGCCAACGGCGAACTGCAGGGTTACATCGTCACCGCCGAGGCCGCCGCGCGCGGCGGGTACGAGGCCACCAACGCGCTCTTCCACCACACCAACGGCCCGCGCGTCGTCGCCGCGACCCTCGCGCTGCTGCGCGAGCTGGCGCAGCCCGCGCCATGAGCCCCGGTCGCACCTCATTTTCTTGCCGTCAGGCGGGTTCGCGGGGCGCGGACGTATCGCCGCCGGCGATCGTCCGCCGGGTGGAGACGAGGCTTCCGCCTTCGCCAAGCCTTCAGTGGACAGGTCGCCTCCGTCTGCGCTCCGGGGTGAAATGAACTGAGATCCACCCATGAGCCTGCTCCTCGGCGTCGATCTCGGGACGTCCTATTTCAAGGTGGGGCTCTTCGCCGCCGACGGGACGCTGCGCGGGCTCGGGCGCGTGCGCGTTGCCACGGAGTCCCCCGTGCCTGGCCGCGTGGAGCTGCCGGTGGCGGACTTTTGGTCGCTCCTGCGGCGCGGGCTGGGTGAAGCGCTGGCGCAGGCGGGCGCGACGCCACGCGACATTGCCGGAGTTTCCTACTCCTCGCAGGCCACGACCTTCCTGCTCCTCGACGCGCACGACCGCCCGCTCACGCCGCTCGTGCTGTGGACTGACACCCGTGGCGCGCCGATCGAGCCGGAGGTCGCGGCCTTCGCGGAGCGGAACGAGTTTGCGCAGGCGATCGGCCATCGCGGCTTCGCGGCGGAGTCGGCGGTGCCGAAGTTCCGCTGGTTCCAGCGGCACGAGCCGGCGCTCTGGGAACGGGCGACCCGCGTGCAGACGGTTTCAGACTACTTCACGTTCGCGCTCACCGGCGAGCGGGCGGGCGACGCCAGCACCGGCGCCTTCCTCGGGTTGTATCATCTTGCTGAACACCGCTGGTGGCCGGCGGCGCTGGCGGCCTTCGCGCTCGACGGCGCGCGCTTTTCCACCCCGCTGCGGCCCGGGACCCCGTGCGGGCGGACGTCCGCCGCCGCGGCAGCGCTGCTCGGGCTGCCGGCGGGCGTGCCGTTGGCGGTCGGCGCCATCGACCACCATGCGGCGGCCATCGGGTCGGGTCTCGGGAGACTGGCCGGGTTGAGCATCTCCACGGGCACCGTGCTGGCGGCGCTGGCGCTGGTGGAAAGCGTGGAGCCGGTGTCCGGGTGCTTCCATGGACCCCACGTTGACGGGGTACACTACTATCGCCTCGCCTTCGATCCCCGCGGTGCCGGCCCGCTCGAAGACTACCAGCGCCTCCGCGCACCGCAGCGCTCGATCGAGGAACTGCTCGCGCTCGCCGCGCGGGTTCCGCCCGGCGGCGGCGCGCCCGACGCCGCGGACCCCGGCGCCGCGGTGCGCGCCATCCTCGAAAGAGTCGCCTTCAGCCACCGCGAACTCGCGCAGCGCATCACCGGTGGCCGGCTCCCGGCTCGCGTCATTGCGACCGGCGGCGGGGCGCGCAGTCCGCTCTGGCTGCAGATCGACGCCGACGTGCTCGACGCCTGCATCGTCCGCCCGGCCTCCCCGGAGCGCGCCTGCCTCGGCGCCGCCGCCTTCGCCGCGGTGGCCGCGGGCTGGCACGACTCCGTGGACGCGGCGTCCGCCGCCCTGGTACACCCGGACTGCGAGTTTGCGCCGCAGGCCGCCGTCGTGGCGCATTATGCCCAAGACCTTTGGCGCCCGCGGGCGGGGCAGGCGGGTGACTATCAGCGGCGCTAACTGGAGCCTGTTGGCCAGCGGGGCAGCGGCAGCCTGCCGCGGCGAACCGGCTCAGTGCAGAGCCGGGACGGCACCGCCTCGTTGGCTCCGATGGGGTGAGACGAGGCGAGCGGCGGCGGGAGGGTCAGCGGATGCGGCCGCGGGCGTCGACGCGCCAGGTGTCGACCACGCGGTCGCCTTCGATCACGACGACTTCATCGGTGAGGTTTACCACCGGACAGACGTGCACGGGCAGGAGCCACAGGCGGTCGCCGACCCGCAGGCGGTCCACGTCGGCGCCGCGCAGCCAGCCGTGTTCCTCGCTGACGCGCACCACCCGAAGATCGCGGCCGTCGGCGGCGACGGCGTAGAGCGAGTCGGGAGTACGGTCCGCGAAGAGAGTCTTGGAGCCGGCGTCGATCAGCGCGAAACCCGGCTCGGGGCGATCGACCACGGTGGCGAGAACGTGCAGCGCCACGTCGTCCGGGCGCATGACGCGCGCCAGGTGCGCCATCTGGTAGTCACCGAACACATAGGTTCCCGGCCGCACGGCCTGCGCCCGGCCGCGGCTGAGGGCGGCGACGTGTTTTGCGCTGATGCTGCAGCCGGGCCAGAGCGGCAGGCCGGGGGCGAGGGCCTCGCGAAAGGAGCAACCGCGCGCCAGCATGGCTTCGACCGCGGCGGGTTGTTCGGCGGGCGGCAGACCGTAGAGGTGGCCCTCATGGGTATAGAAGCCGCGCAGTTCGACATGCGGGCTGCGGGCCAGCAAGGCAACGGTGCGCCGGGCGGCCGCGAGGTCGCGGGTGCCCTCCCGATGCTGCCCGGTGTCGATCGCGAGCATCACCGCGAGCCGGCGGCCGGTCGCCGCGGCGAGGCGGACGAAGGCCTCGGCGTGCGCCTCGCTTGTGACCGCGAAGCGCAGATCCTCGATTTGCTCCGCGAGGGCGTTGAGGCGCGGCGCCTGGCGCGGATCGACGAGGGAGTGGGCGACAAACAGGCTGCGCGCCCCGGCGGGCAGCATCGCCTCGGCCTCGCCCAGTTTGGCGCAGGTGAGGCCCGCCGCCCCGGCGGCGAGCTGCTGCCGCGCGATCGCGACCATCTTGTGGGTCTTGACGTGCGGCCGCAGCTCGACGCCGCCGGCGTCGCAGGCGGCCTGCATGGAGCGGAGGTTGACGGCGAGGCGGGCGCGGTCGACCAGGATGGACGGGGTGGGGAGTTCGTCGAACGTCGGCAGGGGGCTCACGCGCGACAGGCTGGGACACGCGCCTTCCGGCGGCACGCGGAAAATGGTTTCTAAGAAAACGCCGGCCGTTACGTCTTACGGGCAAGCGCATGTTCGAACCGCCCCCGAGTCCTCGGGTCCCGACCAGCCAGGACGCCGATTTTCTGGAACGTATGTTTGCGCAACAACAGCTTCCGCTCCTCCGCTACGCCACGCGATTGCTCCGCGATCCGGACCGCGCGCGCGACGTGGTGCAGGACACCTTTGTGAAACTGATGGCGGAGCCGCCCGCGGGCCTCGACGGCCATGCAGTGGAGTGGCTGTTCACCGTCTGCCGGCATCGCGCGCTCGATGTGCTGCGCAAGGAGCGGCGCGTGCAGCCGCTGGCCGACGTGGAAGCCTGGCCAGCATCGTCGGCGGAACCACTCCCCGGCCGCGCCCTGGAGTGCGATGAGGCGCGGGTCTCCGCCCTCGAGTTGATCGGCCGGCTGCCTCCGAACCAGCAGGAGGTGATCCGGCTGAAGTTCCAGCATGGCTTCAGCTACAAGGAGATCGCGCGGATCACCGGGCTGTCCGTCTCCAACGTCGGCTTCCTAATCCACACCGCAGTGTCCCGGCTGCGAACTGCCTACGCCGCGCGCCAACCCTGAGGAGACCACTCCGATGCACCCCTCGCGCCTTTCGCCCGATGATCCCCGCCTGACCGCCTACGCGTTCGGTGAACTGGATTCCACCGAAACCACGGTGGTGGAGGCGGCGCTGCGGGCGAACCCGGCGTTGCAGGCCGAGGTCGAGGGGATTCGCCGATGTGGCGCAGAGCTGAGTGCGGCGCTCGCCGCCGAACCGCTTCCAACCGCGCTGCCGGCGGCACCACCCCGATCGCGCGCGCCCGCTCCCACCCGTCGGTGGAATCCGTTTCCGCAGCTCTATTATGTCGCCGGCGGACTCGCCGCCGCGGGGGTGGCCGTGCTGGTGACGTTCCATCGCGACGACATCCTGGAACGCGAGCGCCAGCGCCACGAGGCGCGCCGTGAACAGGCGGCGCAGGGAGCCGAAGCCTCGACCGCCCTGGTGGCGGTCGGGTTCGCCGCCGGAGCGGTGGATGACGCCGCGACGATGTCCGGGAGGGGCGCGCCGGCCAGTGGATCGATCGTGCTGGTGCCAGGCTTCGGTGAAGCCGCCCTGGCCGCGGTGCGCCGGCATCTCGACGCGGGGCATCCGCCGCCGCCGGAGGCGGTGCGACCCGCCGAGTTCGTCAATGCCTTCCGCTACGGAAGCCCGCCGCCACCGGAAGGAAATGCGGTGCCGCTCGCGGCCGCGCTGGAGCTCGGCGACGCGCCGTGGGCGCCGGAGCGCCGGTTGGTGCGCATCGGCCTGCAGGCGCGCGAGGAGGTGCTGGCGGAGACCCGGGAGGGCCTGGTGGACGGGATCGCGCGGACGCACGCCGGCATCGCGCGCGACGTGCGCATCACGGTGGAGTTCAATCCGGCGCTCGTCGCCGGCTACCGCCTGATCGGTCGCGAGCGGGAGACGGCGGCGCGCGCGACGCCGGTCGACGAACTGGCGACGGCGCCGGAGCTCGCGCCGGGCCAGGCGTTCACCGCGCTCTACGAAATCGTCCCGGTGGTGCCCTTCGTGCGGGAGGCCCGTGCCGGCGAGCTGCTGACGGTGCGGCTGCAGTTCGATGAGCCGGCCGGCGGCCCGCGCCGCACGCTGGAGTTCTCCCTGGCCGGCCGCAACGCCGGCGCGGCGGCGCCGCCGGTCAGCGCGGACTTTCAACTGGCCGCGGCGGCGGCCGAATTTGCCCGGGTGCTGCAGCAGGGACCGACGCGCGCCGATGCCGCGACGCTGCGCCGGCTTGAGGAGCGCGTCGCCGCCCCGGCGCCCGGCGCGCCGGAGGAGGGTGGAAATCGCGGCGCCGAGCTGGCGCAACTGGTGCGCCGGGTGCAGGCCCTGCTGGAGTAGACCCGGTCCGCGGAGAGTGTGCGGATCCCGCGGCCGCGACCGCGTCTGGTTCGAAGCCCTCTGCCTCCACCCGGCGGAGAGTTCCACTCGCCCACGCTCGTGGCTACGAGGAAACCACAGCGAAACTCGCCCGGTGTTGCCGCTCCCGACGCGGAATGAAGTACGCGCCCTCCCCGGGGCGAGATTCGGGACGAACGCAATCGCGGCGCAGGAGGTTGGGCTGATTTCGAAGCGGCGCCCTTCAGGCTACAGGAATCGAGGGCGTTCCGATGCCGACTAATAAACCCGCCGCTCGGGCGTCAAAGGAGTGGATACGTTCTCCCTTCCAACCTCAACCCCGAGCCGCCATGACCCGCGATCTCCTCCTCGCCACCCTCTTCTCCCTCGGCCTGCACCTCGCGCTGCTCTTTGGCGACCGCGACCGGACCGGACGCGGCGCCCCGCCGCCGCCCGTCGATCCGCCAGGCGACCTCATTCCCGTCGACCTGCCGCCCCTCGAACCGGACGAGCCCGAACTCATCGATCCACCCGAGGCCGACCGGAGGCCGCTCGATCTCGCGCCGCCGATGCAGGCCGACCAGCCGCAACCCGAGCGGCCGGACGTATTCATGCAAAGGATGCAGCCGCCGCCGCCCGTGGGGCCGGCGATTTCGCCGCACCTGACGGTCGTGCCGGCGGTGCGGGATCCGCGGGCTTTCGAAGCGATCACCGTCTTCGACGTGAAGATGCTCGACCAGGCGCCGGCGCCGCGTTTTCAGGCGCGACCGACCTACCCGTTCGAGCTGCGCCGCCAGGGGATCGGCGGCGAAGTGGTGGTCGAATTCATCGTCGACGCCCACGGCGAGGTGCAGCAGGCCCGCGCCCTGCGCTCCACGCACCGCGAATTCGAGGCCGCGGCCGTGGCGGCGGTGGCCAAATGGAAATTCCGCCCGGGTCGCAAGGGGGGTGCGGCCGTGCCCACGCGCCTGCAAGTGCCGGTCGTCTTCACGCTGCACGAGGGCTGACGGGGCGCAGCCTCAGGCCCGGGCGACCGCGGATTGCACGGCTCCTTGCGGCGGGATCCGTGACGTCCCCTCCCCTACTCGCCGACGGCGTAGCGGAGCGCGTATTGGGCCTGGTTGTACTCGGCGATCGTGGTGAGGTAATCGCGGCGCGCGCGGGCCAGTTCCTCCTCGGCCTGCAGATCCTCCAGCACGGCGCTGACGCCGGTGGCGCGGCGGTCGCGGGAAAGGCGCGCGGTCTGGTCGGCGGCGGCGAGCGCCTTGCGCGCCAGCTCCACCTGCGCCCCCAGCGAACGCACCCGGGTGTGTTGTTCGACGACCTGGCGGCGGATGGCGTCGCGGACGCGTTCCTGTTCCAGCTCGCCCTGCCGCTCGCGGGCCACGGTTTCGCGTTCGCGATGGGTATCGAGAATGCCGCCGGGGCCGACGCGCCAGCTCAGGCCGATGCCGTAGTCGCCGCTGAACCCCCAGTCGCGGGTGACGCGCGAACCCGCGGGACCGCCGCCGAGGCCGCCAACGGTGGCCTGGGCCCCGATGGTGGGGATCAGCGGGCCAACCGTGGCGCCGCGGCGCAGCGCGCGGGCGGCTTCGAGGCGGGCGGCCGCCTCATCCAGCTCCGGGCGCACGGCGAGCGCCTTGGAGATGAGTGGCGCGGGCGATTCGGCGGCGTCGACAACGGCGAGCGGGGCGAGTTCGGACTCGGCGGGAACCAGGTCGACCGCGGGGTCAAGCCGCAGCACCTCGGCGAGGCGGGCGGCGGCGAGGCGTTGCTCCGCCTGGAGCCGGATCACGGCGAGGTCGGCGCGTTCGCGGGCGGCGCGCACGCGGGCGACGTCGCCCTGGAAGGAAAGTCCGGCGTCGCCGGTGGCGGCGATTTGCTCCGCATGACGGGCGGCGACGCGGGCGGCGTCCTCCGCGGCGGCAACGGCGGCGCGGGCGCGGGCGAGTTCGAAGTAGGTGCTCGCCGCGCGGTAAACGACTTCGCGGGTGCGGCCGGCGAGGGCGGCCTCGGAGGCGCGCACCTGCTGCTTCGCGACGAGGTGCTGGTAATACACTTCGCCGAGATCGAGCTGGGCGTTGACGGTGATGCCCGCCGCGAGCGACTGCTTGTCGGCGTCGAGAATGGGCCCGTTGACCGCCTGGATGTTCTCGTCGTGGCGGCGGAGGACGATGCCGGGCGCGAGCCAGGGGAGGAAGCGCGAACGCGCCGATTCGCCGGCGGCGCGGGCCTCGGTCACTTTTTCGCGGGCGATCTGCACCTCGAGGTTGCTCGCGCCCGCGAGGCGGAGCGCGGTGGGAAGATCGATCGTCGCGGGGGCGGCAAAGGCGGTGGACGCGGCTCCGAGCAGCACGAGCCTCCCGCTGCTCACGAAGCGGGCCACGAAGACGGCAAGTTTGGCCACGTTCATTTTGCCTCCACCGCCGTCACGGCCTGGCCCGCAACCAGGGTCGCCTTGCCGGGGATGAGCACGCGGGCGTCCTCGGCGATCCCGTCGAGGATTTCGACGTTCGTGCCGTCGTTGAAGCCATATTTCACCGGCACCCGCTTCGCCTTGCCGTCCGCGAGCGTCCAAAGGAAGCCGGCGGCCTTCTCGCGCACGAGCGCGGTGGCGGGCACGAGCAGGGCGTTGCGGTGCAATTCGACGCCGATGCGGGCGCTGACGTACATGCCGGGTCGGAGGGTGCCGTCGGCATTGGGGAAATCGACCTCGACCGAAAGCGTGCGGGTCTTCTCGTCCAACGCGCCCGCGTGGCGCGTGACGGCGCCGCGGAGAGTGCGTCCGGGCAGGGCGTCGGAGCTGATGATCACCGGCTGACCATTCTGCACGCGGGCGGCTTCGATTTCCGGCACCGCGATCTGCGCGCGCACGACGGAATAATCCGAAAGCGAAACGATCGCCGCCGCCGTCGGGTTGCTGCCGGCGGTCGCAGCCGGCACAAACGCGCCAGGGTCGACGAAACGCGCCGTGACCACGCCGGCAAAGGGAGCAGTGACGCGTCCGTAGCGGAGAAGCGCGTCGCTCTGCCGGAGCGCGGCCTGCGCCATGGCGAGGCGGGCGGCGGCGGTGTCCGCGGCCTGGGGGGTGATGAGATCGGGGGCCTTGCCCTGGGCGGTCTTGATGCGCTTGAGCTCCGCCTGGGCGAGCCGCACTTCGGCGTCGTGGCGCGCGCGCTCGGCGGCGAGTTCCGGGAGGTCGAGCTCGGCGATCACCTGGCCGGCCTTCACGGCGTCGCCCTTGTCGACCTTGATCGACTTGAGGTAGCCGGCGACCTTGGCGTGCAGGGTCACCTGCTGGTTGGGGCGCAGGGAGCCGGGCAGCGTGACGAAGCGGTGGATGTCGCCGCGCCGCGGGCTGGTGACCTGGACTTCGGGAGCGGACTGGGCTCCGTGCGCGGCCGCAGCGCAGAGCAGGACCGCGCTGAGCGCGAGAAGACGGGGGGAAGGCATGGCGGAAATCGTCACGGGGAAATCAGGACTGGCGGGATTGGGTGTAGTGGGAGCTGGAGGGATCGTCGGGATCGAGCGACGGCGAGCGCACCTGGCGGCTGGTCAGGATGGCGAACATGCTGGGCAGGACGAAAATCGTGGCGAGGGTGGCAAGGGCGAGGCCGCCGACGACGGCGCGGCCGAGCGGGGCGGTCTGGTCGCCACCCTCGCCCAGGCCGAGGGCGAGGGGCAGCATGCCGGCGATCATCGCGCAGCTTGTCATCAGGATCGGGCGCAGGCGGCTGCGGCCGCCCTCGATTGCTCCGGCGATGGGATCGCGGGAGGAGACGCGGGATTTTTCCGCGAAGGTGACGAGCAGGATGGCGTTGGCCACGGCGACGCCGATCGCCATGATGGCGCCCATCGCCGACTGGATATTGAGGGTGGTGCCGGTGAGCCAGAGCGCGAGGACGACGCCGACGAGCACGGCCGGCACGGTGGAGACAACCGCGAGAGCCAGGCGCACCGACTGGAAGTTGGCCATCAGCAGCAGGAAGATCACGACCACCGCGATGAGGAGGCCGGAACGGAAGCCGGAGTAGAGTTGTTCGAGGGGCACAATCTGGCCGCGGAGATCGACCTTGGTGCGGGGTTCGGGGGCGGGGCCGGCGTCCTTGATGGCCTGCCGGATGGCGCGGGTGGCGGTCCCAAGGTCGGAGCCGTGAAGGTTGGCGGTGATGCTGACGAGCCGGGCGAGGTTGTAGCGTTCGTAGGTGCCAACCGACGTGCCGGGGGTAAAGGTGGCAAGGTTGCGGAGCAGAACGGGAGCGCCCGCGGAAGACGCAATGGGGACGTTCTGCAGATCCTCGATCGAGGTCGTCCGCGCCTCGGGGATCTGCACCTGGACGTTGAAGCTGATGCCGGAGTTGGGATCGGCCCAGTAGACGGGCACGGTAAACCGACTGGAGGTGGTGGCGGCGACGAGGGAGCGGGTGACGTCACTCATCTGCACGCCGAGCTGGCCGGCGCGCTCACGGTCGACGTTCACGGCGACGCTCGGATAATCGAGGGTCTGGGCGATCTGGATGTCACGCAGGTAGGGAATGGCCTTGAGCTTTTCGATGATGCGCTCGGCGTAGGCCTTGCTGACCGGCAGGGCGGAGCCGCTGACGGCGATCTCGATCGGCGTGGGCGAACCGAAGCTCATCACGCGGGTGACGATGTCCTGCGGTTCGAAGGAGATGCGCATGTCGGGCAGGTCGCGGGCCAGAACGCCGCGCAGGCGTTCCTTGAGCTCCTCGATCCGCACGCCGGTGCCCGGCTTGAGCTGCACGGCGAGCCAGCCCTCCTCGGGGCCGCCGTTCCACAGGTGGACAAGGTTTACCGGGAAGCTGGAGTTGTGCACCCCCACCATGCCGATGGAGATGTCGACCTTGTCGGCGCCGCCCACCTCGCGCTCGATCGCGCGCAGGATGCGGCCGGCGGCCGCTTCGCTGATCGCCACCTGCGTGCCGCTCGGCAGGCGGAAGCGGATCGCGAACTGGCCGTTGTCGGCCTTGGGAAAAATCTCCGTGCCGAGGCGCCCGCCCACGACCCAGATCACGCCCGCGCAGACCGCGAGGTAGACGACAGCGAGGGGCCAGCGGGCGGCGACGATGCCCCGCATCAGGGCGGCGTAGGCCCGCTGCATCTTGCCGAAGTAAGTGGCCTCGTGGACGTCGCCCGAGTGCCCGCGCAGGAACCAGACCGAGAGAATCGGGACCAGCGTGCTGGAGAGCAGGTACGACGCGATCATCGCGAAACCGACCGACAGCGCCATCGGCACAAAGAGCGCCTGGGCCGCGCCCTCCATGAAGAAGGCCGGGATGAACACGGCCAGGATGCACAACATCGCCAGCAGGCGAGGCAGGGCGGTTTCCCGCGTGCCTTCGAGGGCGGCGCGGGAGAGCGTGGCGCCGCGGGCAATGTGGGCGTGAATGTTTTCCACCGCCACGGTCGCTTCGTCGACAAGGATGCCCACCGCGAGGGCCAGGCCGCCGAGCGTCATCAAGTGGATCGACTGGCCCGTGATCCAGAGCGCGAAGAGCGCGGCGAGCAGGGAGAGCGGGATGTTGATGACGACGATGAACGCGCTGCGCCAGTCGCGGAGGAAAAGCAGGACCATCAGGCCGGTGAGCAACGCGCCGAATCCGCCCTCCTTGGCCAGATCCCGGATCGAGCGTTCGACCACCGGCGATTGATCGAAGACGTAGCTGACCTTGATGTCCTCGGGGAGAATCTTCTGAAACTCGGGGATGTTTTCCTTCACCAGGCGCACCACCTCGAGGGTGGAGGCGTCGGCCCGTTTGGTGACGGGCAGGTAGACCGTGCGGCGCCCGTTGGCGAGGGCATAGGAAGTGGTGACGTCGGCGGCATCCTCGATGGTGGCGACGTCGCGCACATAGACGGCGCCCTGGTCGGTGCGCCGGAGCACGGTCGCCTCAAGGTCCTTGGGATTCTTCACGATCGCGTTCATCTCCACGATCGGGTACTTGTCGCCCAGGTTCAGGTTGCCGGAGGGGCTGATCGGATTCGACTCGGCCAGGGACTTGACGATGTCGTCGGGCGAAAGCCCGTAGGCGCGCATGCGCTCGGGGTTGACGTTGACGATGATGCCGCGCGAGCTGCCGCCGAACGGCGGCGGGGCGGACACGCCGGGGAGGGTGGCGAAGGCGGGGCGGACGCGGTTGAGCGCCTGGTCCTGCATCTCGCCGAGGGTGCGGTTGGGGTTGTCGGAGGAGAAAACCAGATAGCCGACCGCCACGCTGCCGGCGTCGAAGCGCATCACGAACGGCGCCACGGTGCCGGGCGGCATGAAGGCGCGGGAGCGGTTCACCTGGGCGATCGTCTCCGACATCGCCTGCGACATGTCGGTGCCCGGATGAAACTGGAGCTTCATGATCGAAGCGCCCTGGATCGACTTCGACTCCACGTGCGAAATGCCGGAGATGTAGAGGAAGTGGTATTCGTATCGATAGGTCAGATACCCCTCCATCTGCGCGGGGTCCATGCCGCCGTAGGGCTGGGCGACGTAGATGGTGGGGATGCCGAGGGGCGGGAAGATGTCGCGCGACATCCGCTGGATGGCGAGGCCGGCCGCGAGGGCGACCGCGATGACGAGCACCAGGACGGTGAGGGGACGGCGCAGGGCGAGTTGCAGGAAATTCATGCCGGGGAAGCGAAGCGTGGGACCGCGTACAGACGAACGGGACGCGGATTGGTTACGCCACAGGCCGTCGTGACAAGAATTTCTTTGCGGCGGGGCGCATTTTCCTTCCCCTTCAAGGGCGAGACCCTATTACGGCGGCCGTAAACTGTTCCCGACTTCGATGAACGAGGATGCCCTGGAACGCGAAATCCTCCGCCCGCTGTGGAAGGTGCACATCCTGCACCACGCGCGCGAGGGGCCGATCGTCGGTCACTGGATGCTGGAGGAACTGCGCGAGCACGGCTACCGGGTGAGTCCGGGGACGCTCTATCCGCTCCTGGCACGGATGGAGAAGCTCGGCTGGCTGGCCCGGGTGAAGAAAGCGGGACGCAAGGCAGCCAAGGAGGCACGTCCCTATCGCGCCACCGCCGCCGGGCGCAAGGCGCTGGCGGAAGTCGAGACGCGGCTGCGCGAACTGACCGGGGAGATTCACCGGCGCTGAAGGAGAGGCCGGAGTGACGTTGGAAAAGTCGGTTGACTCGACGGGTCCCTCGGCCCCAAGGGTTTCAGCCGCCGGGCAGCCCGCCCGAACAGACACCGCCCATCCCCCGGCGGGAGCACAACGTTCAGGAGTGGAGCACCGCAGGCGGCCAGGGCAGGTCAACGCCACCCGGCGATGACGAAGGCGAAGCCAGCCGCCAGGGCTCCCAGGGGCCACACGCCACGCCGGGCACCGGGCGCCTCTCCCCGGGCAAGGCGGTATTCCCGCACCGCCAATAGCAGCGCCAGGGCAACCAGAGCGAGGCCCAGCCAGGAAGCGACCTGCACACCGAACAACGGCGCCGGCGCGGGCATCGTTTTCTGGGTAATGGCACGCGCCGTCTGGACTCCGGCGGGGTCGCGCATCGCGCCGGGCAGGAACTGGACCCACGAGATCAGCTTCGCGAAACCCTTGCTCAGGTGCCCGGCCGCCACCACGACCGCGACTGGCAGGGCGAGCCGGCGCCAGAGTTCGGACAACGGGGCCTTTTCCCCCGCGACGCGCAGCAACCCGCCCAGCACCAGCCAGAGCAGCACCGGTACGACCAGCAGGGTCCAGACACCTTCGATCCAGCCGGCCCCCGCGGGCCAGCCGGTCTGCGCCGCGACCCACTTCGGGACCACGAGAAAGACCTTCTTGGCCGCCGCCCACTCGGAGCAGAGCTCACTGATTACGAACCCGGAGGCGACCATCACAAACCCGGTGATCGGCCAAGAGGCGAGCGGCTCCCGCGTGTCGGCCTTGGCGAAGGGCCGGCGCAACAACAGACGCATCGAACCCGCGGGAGCCTGCTTGAAGCACTGCGTGCAGGCGAGGCAGTCGGCGTTGTCGGACAGCCGCGAAGGATGCAGCAGGCTGGGACAGGAGCGTACATCCGGTCCGGGCGGCGCTCCCGCCGGTCGGTCTCCAGCCGGGCGTACGGCCAGCATGCCACCCCGGCCGTAGGTTCCGAGCAACAGCCCCACCGGACAGAAGCCCCGGCAGAACGCGCGATGGCGCCAGACATAGCCGACAACGAGCGCCAGCGTCACCAACCCGATCAGGAACCAAGCCGTATAGGCGGGCGTCCGGTGCAGGGCCGCGCCGGGGATGAGCATCTGGATGCTGAAATAGAGCAGCAGGATGATCGCCCCGCCGGCCAGGCTGCGCGGGAGCGAGCGGGCCGAGCGACCGGTACGCAGGGCCGCGCGCTCGCCGAGGTCGTTGACGAGTTCGAGCGGGCAGACCAGGCACCACGCGCGCCCCAGCCAGAAAGCGCCCCACACCATCAGGGGCCACCAGATACCCCAGATCACCAGCGTCACGAAATTGGAGCGGGCGTAGAGTTTGTCGTTCACGCCCTGCGGGGTGAACAGACCCCAACCGGCGACGATCAACGCCAGGAACACCAGCAGGAGCGGCCACTGCACCGCGAGCGGAAAGTGAGTCGCGCGCACGATCGCCGCCACGCCCGGCCGGGTCATCAAATCGAATCCGCTCCCCGCCCCTCCGCCGTGTCGGTCGGTTTGGTCCCGCTCGTTCCGCACTCTGATTTCCGTCTTCATGTCGCAGGTGTCGCAGTCAAAGGGTGCCGCTCCGTGACCGGAAGATTAAAGGTGAAAAGCGGGGCGTCGTAGATCAGCGCCTCCCGTTGAAGGGGCGTGCACCCGCGCCCGACCAGTGCGAGTCGCGAGACCGCGGGGCGGCGGCGCCCGCTTGCGCCGCGGGTGGTCTCCAAGACGTTCTACAGAGCGCACCGCCTGCTCATCTGCCACCTCCTGGCAGGCTATCTGAAAGAGTTCTCCGGCGTTGCGCTTGTGCACCATGCCTCATTCGGTGCTGCCTTTGGCGAATGATCTTCAGAAGACAGGACCCGATTCTGCGCCACCTGGCCCTTGCCGTTCTTGCCGTCGCAGCGTCTGCGGCGACGGCGCGCGAACGTGAGGCGGCGCTGCGGGAGGAAGCGAACGAGGCATTCGGTCAGCTCCAGGCGCCGGCGGCCGCAGCCGTGAACGCGCCGGCGGCGGAACTGGGCCGGGCGCTGTTCTGGGATGCGCGGCTGTCGGCCGACGGTCGGACCGCCTGCGCCAGTTGCCACAGCCCGGCCGACGGTGGCGGCGACCGACGCCGGTTTTCGCCCGACGCCCGCGGCCGGAGCACGGCGCGCAATTCCCAGACGGTATTCAACGCGATGCTACAGCCCGCGCTGCGCTGGACCGGCGACCGCCGGTCCGGCGCGCATCAGGCGGAGCGATCGCTGACCGGCTCGATGGGTTTCGAGCGGGCGGAGGCGGTGGTGCCCCTGCTCCGGCGTCACGGCTATGAGCCGATGTTCCGGCGGGCGTTTCCAGACGTGGCGGACCCGGTGACGCCGCGACACTACGCCGAAGCCCTGCAAGCCTACCAGGCGACGCTGATCACGCCGGCGCCTTTCGATCTTTTCCTCGCCGGCGAACCGGGGGCGCTCGATGCGACGCAACTCCGGGGACTCGAAATCTTTCTCTCGGCCGGCTGCGCAGACTGTCACCACGGCCCGTTGCTGGGAGGAACGCGGCTGAGAAAGTTCGGAGCGACGAAGGACTACTGGCTCGCCACCGGGTCGGAGCGGCGGGACGAGGGGCGGTACGAGACGACGAAGGCGGAGGAGGATCGCTTCAAGTTCCGGGTCTCGATGCTGCGGAACATCGCGGACACCGCTCCGTATTTTCACGACGGCTCGGTGGCCGACCTGAAGGAAGCGGTGCAGGTGATGGCGGATGTCCAGCTCGGCGGACGACTGCCGGAGGCCGACGCCAGCGCGCTGGTCGTGTTTCTGCGCACGTTGAGCGGGGGGGTGCCGGCGCACTACGCGCCGCCGCCTTGACGGCCGGCGCAACGAGTGAGTCAAGAGCGAGTGGGACCAAGGGAGGTCCAAAGTTGCGGAGCCGGCACGGCACGGCTCACTCCGAGAGCGCGTCGGAAAAGGTCACGAGTCGGAGGGCTGCGCTCCGTCGCAGCCGTCTTTTCAGTCGCGGCGCCGACGGAGCGGCGCCCTCCGAACCCAGCGGCGGGACGCCGCTGCCACCCTGCAAATCGCCTGCTCCGAGCGCCATTCGGCTCAAACGCAAAGGGCGGGTTCGCACGCGAACCCGCCCTACGGTGAGAGACGAACCAAAACTGCTACGACGCGCGGCGTCAGTCGATCTCGTAAACTTCGACCAGCACCTCGCCGCCGCCGGTCTTGCCGCGGACTTGCAGCGTGTAGGCGCCGGCGGGCAGGGTGGCAAGGAGCACGGCGTCGCGGCTGCCGGCGGTGAGGGCGAAGGCACCGACCTGGGCGGCGAGCTGCCCGGCCTGCGCCCCGGACCAGTCGTCGTTTTCGCCGATCTTGTTGGCGCCGGAATAGAGCTCGAGCACGGGGTCGGCCATGGCGCCGGTCACACCGAAGCCGGCGAGGCCGGGGCCGACGGCGCGAAGCAGCACGGTCTGGGTCTGGTTGCCGCTGATGACGAAGCCGGCGATCGCGGTGGAGTTCGCCGCCAGCGGCAGGCGCATGGCGATGTTGACGAGCTCGCTGGTCGAACCGCTGTTGACCACGACTTCGCTGCCGGTGCCGCCACCGCCCTGAGCGCTGGCCGGATCGAAGTAGCCGTCGCGGCCGAGCTTGGTCCAGGCGTAGGCCCAGTTGCCAGACGTCGTGAAGGCCCCGAGGTAGGAGGTGGCGGTGAAGAAACCGTCATTCGGCGGCGTGGCGGCAAGCTGGAGAGCCGGGCTGCCAGCGCGGAGGCGCGGGTCGAGCCTGCCCTCGCGTTCACGGCTGATGGCCACGATCTGCGGGTCGGTGTTGATCCGGTTCTGCTGGGCGGAGGCGGTGACGTGAGCGACCGTGTAGTTGGAGGCAGGCGCGGGACCACCGGAGGTGGCGTTGGGGGCGAGGAAGAGCGCGGTTTCCGACGTACCAGCGCCGAAGGTGCCGAAGATGTTGTGTGCGATCACGATGTCGCCGGCGGCGAGGCGCCGGGCGCTGTCCTGGGACTGGGCGCTCTCCGTCTCGATGCGCCAGGCGTAACCGCGGAAGTCGTGGAAGATGGAATTGTAGACCTTGCCGCCGGTGTTGTCGCGGAAGATGGGCCCGATGCTGTTGGAGTTGGTGCTGGAGGCGCCGGAGCCGATGGCGGTGTAGTTGTAGATGATCGGCATCGCGTAGGGCTGGCCGTCCTCGGGAGTGGTGCCGCCGTCGGACTCGAAGGCGTGGTTGCCCACGCGGGGATCCTGGACGGTGAAGAGAAACTGAAGCTTGCCGCGGAAGCCTTCGTCCCAGTCAAAGGCGTCGTCGTCGTTGAAGGCGCTGACGAGGTATTTGCAGTTCACGGTGCCGCCGAACCACTCGAAGCCGTCGTCGGCGTTGGCGAACACCTCGACGTACTCGATGGTGGTGCCGGAGCCGACGGCGCCGAGGGTGAGTCCGTTGAGTTCGTTGTTGGGCCCGAGCAGCGAGCCGGCGTGGCGGATGGAGACGTAACGGAAGATGCCGGAATTGTCGGCGTCATCCGTGCCGCCGTAGATGCCGAGCGGCTCGGTGGTGGGGATGCCCTCGATGTTGCCGGTGCCGGAGGCGGTGTTGGTGCGGGCACGGCCGAGGATGACGACGCCGCCCCACAGGCCGCGGTCGCTCTGGCCAAGGTTGCCGTTCAGATTGTCGGCCTCGGCGGTGAAGATGATGGGCTCGGCGGCGGTGCCGCTGGCGTCGATGCGGCCGCCGCGGGCGATGATGAGCGCGGAGGCGTCCTGTGCGGCGCGGGCGCGGCCCTTGATCACCGTGCCGGCCTCGATGGTGAGCGTGACGCCGTTGGTCACGAAGACGCGGCCGTCGAGGAGGTAGGTGTTGGTGCGGGACCAGGTGGTGTTGGCGGTGATATTCGCGTTCACCGTGACGTCGGCGGCGAAGGCGGCCGCGGGCGCGGCGAGGGCCGCGAGGATGGTCAGGAATCGGGACTTCATCATGTCGGAGGTCGTTTGGGTTGGACTGCGGACGAAAGGCGGAGGGCCGGGGCGGTGGCCTCAGTAGGTGTAGGTCAACCCGACGGCGGTGGTGACGCCCCGCACGCGGGAGGACCGGAGGTAGTCCTTTCCTCGATACGTGTAGGTCTCTTCGGCGGCGCGATTGAGGAGGTTCTTGGCGGAGACGGTGAACTTCCAGCGGTCGCGGAGGCTCTGGTTCCAGATGAGGTCGAGGGTCGGCGCCGGCTGCTCGTAGACGTTGGGGGTGCCGGGCGGGCTGACCTGCGAGAGGCGTTCGCCGAAGACGTTGTAGTAGGCGCTGACCGTGGTGCCCCAGGCCGGGTTGTTGTAGGTCAGGTCGAGGTTGACGATGTAGGGCGACTGGCCGGTGAGTTCGCGCGTGGCGCCGGCGCCAGGCTCAAAGAAGCGGATGAAGGTGAGTTCGGCCGGAGTGATGGCCACGGAGGACTCGACCCAGGTATAGTTGAAGCCGCCGGAGAAGCGGTTCAGGCGCTCGGAGATGAACTTGAGGTTCTTGCGCGCCTCGATCTCGAGGCCGCGCACCTCGCCGCTCGGGGCGTTCTGGTACTGCAGTTCGCCGCTGTTGATGACCGAAAACACGCCGCGCTCGATCGGGTCGACCATGCGCTTGTGGAAGAAGCTGACGGCGACGATTTCGCCGCGGCGCGGAAACCACTCCCAGCGCAGATCGTAGTTGTCGATCGTGGTGCGACGGAGGTTGGGGTTGCCGATGTAGACGAAGTCGCCGACGAACTCGAACGAGGTGTAGTCGGCGATTTCGCGGAAGTTCGGGCGCGCGATCGTGCGGGTGACGGCCGCCCGGAGATTCATCCGGTCGGTGACGGCGAGCACGACGCTGGCGGAGGGGAGATTGTCGTCGTTATCGAGCTGGCCGGCGCGACGGCGCGGATCGCGGCTGCGGACGTCGAGCGCGGTGGATTCGCGGCGGAGCCCGCCGATGAAGCGGAGGGAGCGGGTGAGCGAAAGGTCGACCATACCGTACCAGGCGCTGACCTTCTGGTCGCCGAAGTAACTGTTGCCGAGGGAGCTGGTCTCCACGAGGTAGAGCTGTCCGCTACGGAAGCGGCCGGTGGTGGGATCGACCTGGCCCACCTGGCTATCGCGGAGAAAGGCCTGCTCGTCGCCGTCGTAGCGCAGGACCGTGGAGTTGTATTCGAAGAGCCGCTCGTTGAACCGGCGCTCCGTGCGCGCCCAGGCGCCTCCCGCCTTGAACTGTGCACTGCGGCCGCCCCAGGCGGAGAACGGCAGGGTGAAGTCCAGGCTGTAGTCGTCGCGCGTTTCGGTCAGGTCGCGGAAATACCGGGAGGGACGTGGCAATCCCGAGGCTTCGAAGAACTGGTTGCCGTCGAGGGTCTGAAAGGTGCTGAGAAAGCGCGTGTCGGGCTCATCCTGCGAGGTGGTCGCATCGGTGAGGCTCCAGTTCAGGCGGGCGTCGCGCAGTCCAGGGAAGAGGTGTTTGCCGGCGAGTTGGAATGACTTCAGGTCGCGCTCGGTGTAACGGAGGGTGCGGGTCTCGAAGATCTCGGTTTCGCTGAGGCCGCCGCCGGAGACGTTGAGCCCCCGCTGCCGCCGGGCCATGTCGTTGCCCGACTGGTTGAACATGGTGTTGAGGCTCACCTGGTGTTCGGGGGTGAACTGGTAGGCCAGGTTGAACAGCGAACCGATCAGGGCGTCGTCCTCGCTGCGGGTGTCGGTGAGCAGAACCAGGGGCGCCAGCGACGGGGAGTTTACGCCCTGACGTTCGTAGCGGCCGAGGACGCCGTCGCGATAGCCGCCAAAGCTGCGGTCGTAGGAAAGGCTCGCCGCGTAGCCAAGCTTGCGGCCGAAAAGCCGGGTCTGTCCGCCGAAAGCGAGCCCGAGGCTGTGGTTGAAGGGGGCCTCCTTGTTGACTGGCGCCACCATCGGGCTGAAAGCGCGGGTGAGGCGCCCGATTTCAGCATCGACGTTGGGCGCGGTGAAACGCAGGGGAATCCGACCGGCCGCGAGCTCGGCGGGCAGGGCGCGCGAACCGTCGTCGCGTCCCCAACGGTTGCTGGCGCCGCCGGTGCCGAGAAATTCCTTGCCCGTCACCCGCGAGTTGAGCGCGAAGGACACGGACATGGACGCCATGAACTGGTCGGGGAACTCCTTGGTCTTCATGTCGACCGCTCCTCCGGTGAAGTTACCCGGCTTGTCCGGCGTGAAGGTCTTGGTGGTCACAATTGCGTCGACGAGGTCACTGGGAAACATGTCCATGTTCACCGCGCGGCGGTCGGGATCGGCGCTGGGGACCTCGACGCCGTTGACCATCGTGGAGCTGTAACGCTCGCCGAGACCGCGGATGTAGACGTACTTGCCGCCCACGACCGAGGCACCAGTGACCGCTTTCATCGCGGCCGCCGCGGTGCCAAAGCCGAGCTTGCTCATCTGATCGGAGCCGATGGCGTCGCTGACGGCGACGGCCTTCTGGCGCACACTGAGCAAGCCGAGGCCCGAGTTCTGCACCACGTCTGCTGAAACGGAGAAGGCCTCCATGCGCACAACGGAGTCGCGGACGGGGAGCAGGGCGACGTCGGTGTTCGCCACGAGACCAGCCATGACCGCCACTCCGGTGACCGTGGCGGGTTGGAATCCGTCCTTGGAAACCATCAGCCCTTGAAAGCCGTTCGGAACGCCGGCGAGTCGGAAGCTGCCTTCCAGATCGGTGGGAACGGCCAGGGACGGCATTCCCGCCACGCCGACCACGGCTCCCGCGATGCCAATGCCGTTTTCAGCATTCAAGACGCGACCGGCGATCACACCGGCACCGGCCTCAGCACCGACGGCCGGAAGAACCAAAGCCGCAGCCAACGGCAGTGCGAGGAAGCGGAAGACGATCGAGAGTGGCGAAAGACAGCGACGGAACATGCCAGCGAGGTACGCACGCGGCAATTTCGCCCGGCAAACTCAATACTGGGGCGACGCCGTCAAATCACCGTCCCGTAACCCATTCGACACAAAAACGGCGTTTGGGAGACGGAAGCTCCGGGCGCCCGCGATTGAACCGGAGGTCCGCCTGCTCGCAGCGGGTGCGTGAGCGGTTGGCGAGCCGCCATCGCCATCAGCAAAAAAAACGCCCGCTCAAAAGAGCGGGCGTAAAACCGAAAGGAGCTAGGCTCAACAATCGGTTTTTGGCGGGAGGGAAGACAAAAATGGCAAGGCGCGATCGTAAGACAAGCAGAAATTTTCCGGGTGAGAATTGAAAATCAAAAAGCCGCAGGCGTGAGGCCCGCGGCTTCGAGAATGGTGGGTTGAACTCAGGGTCAGCCAGCGGAGGCCTCGACTGGCTTCGGCTCCTCAAGCGGCAGGTCGGCCCCGAACGGGAGCGTGATCTTGAGCTGCTTGTAGGTCGGCAGACCGGTGCCTGCAGGGATCAGGTGACCCATGATCACGTTTTCCTTGAACCCTTTGAGCAAGTCCACCTTGCCGAGGGTCGAAGCGTCGGTCAGGACACGGGTGGTTTCCTGGAAGGACGCGGCCGAGATGAAGCTCTCGGTTTCGAGGGAGGCCTTGGTGATGCCGAGGAGGATGGGTTCGGCCTCAGCGGGCTTGCCGCCGGCTTGTTCGATCCGGCGGTTTTCAGCCAGGAAGGCTGAACGATCTACCTGTTCGCCCCAGAAGTACTCGGAGTCACCCGGGTCGGTGATGCGGACCTTGCGGAGCATCTGGCGGATGATGATCTCGATGTGCTTGTCGTTGATCGTCACGCCTTGGAGACGATAGACTTCCTGCACTTGCGAGATGAGGAAGTCGTAGAGCGCGGAGGGTCCGAGGATCTCGAGGATCTCGTGCGGGTCGGCGGCACCTTCCGTGAGGTGCTGCCCCTTGTGCACCACGTCGCCCGGCTGCACGATGATGTGTTTGCCAGTGGCAATCAGGTGCTCCTCCTCCTGGCTGGTTTCGTCGTTCTTGACGACCAGCTTGCGCTTGCCGCGGACCGTGCCTTCGAACGAAACGATGCCGTCGATGCGGGACATCTCAGCCGCATCCTTCGGGCGTCGGGCTTCGAAGAGCTCCGCCACCCGGGGAAGACCGCCGGTGATATCCTTGGTCTTGGACGCCTGACGCGGGGTCTTGGCCAAGAGCGCCCCAGGAGCGATGCTGTCTCCCTCGTTGACGGCAATCTGCGCGCCCACGGGGATTGAATAGGCAGCGAGCGGTTTGTTGGTCTTGGAGTCGCGCACCTCAATCTGAGGATTCAGATCCTCCTTGTGCTCGATCACGACGGTGGCGATGCGTCCGGACGATTCGTCGAGTTCGCGCTTCACGGTGACGCCCGGAATCATGTCCTTGAAGAAGAGCGTGCCGCCCTTCTCGGAGAGCACCGGGACGTTGTAGGGATCCCATTGCGCCAGCACCGCACCTTTCTCGATCCTCTCACCGTCGGCGACATGGAGGAAGGAGCCGACCACGATGTTGTAGACTTCGAGCTCCTTCTCGTCGGCGTCGAGAATCTGGATGGTGCCAGTCTTGTTGAGGACAATGGAACCGCCATCGGCCGTCTCGACGAGGCGAAGACCGCGGTACTTCACGGTACCGGTGGAACGCACCCGAATCTCCGGCGTCTTGAATCCGCCGGAAGCGACGCCGCCGATGTGGAAGGTCCGCATGGTGAGCTGCGTGCCGGGCTCGCCGATGGACTGGGCGGCGATGATGCCGACGGAGTCACCGATCTTTGCCACCTTGTTGGTCGCAGGGTTGATGCCGTACGACTTGGCGTCGATGCCACCCTTGGTCGTCGAGGTCAGCGGAGACATCACCTTTACGCGCTCGATCCCGAGCTCGTCGATGCGGCTGGCGATTTCCTCGGAAATCAACTCGCCAGCGCCAACCAGGATTTCGGTCGGGCTGATCGGATTGATGACATCGTCACTGGAGAAACGACCGACGATGCGCTCCTTCAGGCCGACGATTTCGTCGTCGCCCTCGAAGATGGCTTTTTTCCAGACGCCGTCGCGCGTGCCGCAGTCGTCCTCCGCGATGATCACGTCCATGGCGACGTCGCAGAGCTTGCGGGTGAGATAGCCGGCATCTGCCGTCTTCAGGGCGGTGTCAGCGAGGCCCTTGCGGGCGCCGTGGGTCGAGATGAAATACTCGAGCACGGTGAGACCCTCACGGAAGGACGAAAGGATGGGACGTTCGATGATTTCGCCGGACGGCTTGGCCATCAGCCCGCGGGTGCCGCAGAGCTGACGGACCTGCTGTTTGTTGCCGCGCGCGCCGGAGTCCATCATGATGTACACCGGGTTAACCTCGTTGCGGCCGTCATTGTTCTCGAGGCGCGAGAACACCTGCTTGGCGATCTGATCCGTCGCACTGGTCCAGATGTCGACGACCTTGTTGTAGCGCTCGCCGTCGGTGATGATACCTTTGTGGAACTGGGCCTCGACCTCAGCGATCCGCTTCCGGGAATCGGCGACGATCTCCTTCTTGGAGTCCGGGATGATCATGTCGTCGATGCCGATGGAAATGCCGGCCTGGAAGGCGGTCTGGAAACCGAGCTCCTTCAGCCTGTCGAGCGTCTCCACGGTGGTATGGTTGCCGGAGATCTTGTAGGTGTTGAGGATGAGATCGCCGAGTTTGCCCTTCGGCACCGGGAAGTTCACGAAACCCAGACCCTGCGGCCAAATCTCGTTGAAGATGACCCGGCCGACCGTCGTGCGGAGCACCCTGCGTTTACTGTCACCGAAAACGGTCTCGCGTCCGAAATCGGGATTCGGCACCTCGACCCAGTCGTGGACGCGCAGCGCGCCGTCGGCCTTGGCATAGAGCACCTCCTGCAGACCACTGAGCAACGGAATGCGCTCGCCCTTGGCTGGTTTCCTGCGGGGCTCGATGGTGAGATAGTAGGCACCAAGCACGATGTCCTGGGACGGGGTGAGAATCGGCTTGCCGGAGGACGGAGAGAAGATGTTCGAGGTCGCCATCATCAGGAGCTTGCACTCCATGATGGCCTCGAGCGACAGCGGCACATGCACCGCCATCTGGTCGCCATCGAAATCGGCGTTGTACGCGGTGCAGACCAGCGGGTGGATTCGGATGGCTTCCCCTTCAATCAGGACCGGTTCGAAAGCCTGAATCGACAGCCGGTGGAGGGTCGGCGCGCGATTGAGCAGCACCGGATGGCCCTTCGTCACCTCTTCCAGGATGTCCCAGACTTCCGGAGACTTCTTCTCGATCATCTTGCGAGCCCCGCGCACGGTGTGCACGAAGCCCAGTTCCTTAAGCCGGCGGATGATGAACGGCTCGAAGAGCACCAGCGCCATTTTCTTCGGCAGCCCGCACTGGTTGAGTTTGAGCTCGGGACCAATGACGATGACGGAGCGGCCGGAGTAGTCGACGCGTTTGCCCAGCAGATTCTGGCGGAAGCGACCCTGCTTCCCCTTGAGCATGTCGGAGAGCGACTTGAGCGGACGGTTGCCGGCGCCGGTGACAGGGCGACCGTGGCGGCCGTTGTCGAACAAGGCGTCGACCGCCTCCTGCAGCATGCGCTTCTCGTTGTGAATGATCACATCCGGCGTCTTGAGCTGCATCAGATTCCGCAAGCGGTTGTTGCGGTTGATGACGCGACGGTAGAGGTCGTTGAGATCGGAGGTGGCAAACCGGCCTCCCTCGAGCGGGACCAGCGGACGAAGATCGGGCGGGATCACCGGGAGCACTTCCAGCACCATCCATTCCGGTCGGCTCTTCGAATGGATGAATCCTTGGATGACCTTCAGGCGCTTCGATAGCTTCTTCTTAATCTGCTTGGACTTCGTCGCGCGCATCTGCTCCTGAAGCTCGGCAACGGTCGCCTCCATATCGGTCTTGACCAGCGCGTCACGGACAGCCTCCGCCCCCATCTTGGCCACGAAAGAATCCTCACCGTACTCGTCGATCGCCTGGCGGTATTCGGTGTCGGTCAGCAACTGCCGCATCTCGAGCGGAGTCTTGCCCGGATCGATCACCATGTAGTTCTCGTAATAAATCACCCGCTCCAGCGAACGGGCGGTCATATCGAGCAATAGACCGAGGCGGCTCGGCATCGACTTCAAGAACCAGATGTGCGCCACCGGCACGGCGAGCTCGATGTGGCCCATGCGCTCACGTCGCACCCGCGCGATCGTCACCTCGACACCGCAGCGGTCGCAAACCACGTCTTTGTATTTGATGCGCTTGTACTTGCCGCAGGCGCACTCGTAATCGCGCACCGGTCCAAAAATCTTCTGGCAGAACAAACCACCCGGCTCGGGCTTGAACGTCCGGTAATTGATGGTCTCCGGATTCTTGACCTCGCCCTTGGACCACTTGCGGATGGTCTCGGGGGAGGCGACGGTGATGGACACGCAATCGAACGCGCTCTCCTCCAGCCCGATGGCGTCACGGGCCTGATCGCGGGTGCTGGCGGCGGAGTCGGAGGGTTGAATCATGATAATGTAGTCTCCCTGATGAATTGATGATGCTCGATCTGCGCCAGGGCTCAGGTGCCGTAGCTTAGCGCGTCACGCTTCTGCAGTTTGATGTCCAAGCCGAGGGACTGGATTTCCTTGATGAGCACGTTGAAGGACTCCGGGGTGCCCGCTTGGAGGGTGTTGTCCCCCTTGACGAGGGACTCGTAGATCTTCGTGCGCCCTTGGACGTCGTCGGACTTGACGGTGAGCAGCTCCTGGAGGGTGTGCGCCGCGCCGTAGGCTTCGAGCGCCCACACCTCCATTTCGCCGAAACGCTGGCCACCGTATTGGGCCTTGCCGCCCAGGGGCTGCTGCGTCACCAGCGAGTAGGGGCCGACCGCGCGCGCATGGATCTTATGCGAAACCAGGTGGTTGAGCTTCATCATGTAGATGTAGCCCACTACCACCTCCTGGTCGATCCGCTCGCCCGTGCGGCCATCCATCAGGACGCTCTTGCCGGAGGACGGAAGCTTGGCGTCCTTGAGATACTCGCGCACTTTCTTCTCCGGAATCCCGTCGAAGACGGGAGTCGCGACCTTGATGCCCAGCTTCTTGCACGCCCAGCCGAGATGCGTCTCGAGCACCTGACCGACGTTCATGCGGGAAGGCACGCCGAGTGGGTTAAGGCAGATCTCGACGGGAGTACCATCGGGGAGGAATGGCATATCCTCCTCGGGAACGATCTTGGCGACGACACCCTTGTTACCATGGCGTCCGGCCATCTTGTCGCCGACCTCGAGCTTTTGCTTGGTGGCGATATAAACCTTCACCTGCTTGATGGCCCCGTCTGCCGAACCTTCGCCGGCCTCGATGCTGCCGATCTTGCGTTCCCGATCGGTTTCCAACTCGTCGAACTTGGTCTGATACGAGCCGATGATCTCCATGATCTTGATTCGGACAGGAGAGGGATCGATCTGCACGTGTTTCGATACCGCCGCCAGCTTGCGCAGGAGCGTTTTCGTGATCTTGCGATTTGCCGGGATGATAATTTCTCCGGTCTCACCGTTGATGACATCAAGCGGGATCTTTTCACCAAGGAGGATGTTCGAAAGCGCCTCGGTGAGACCCTCGCGCAGCTTGTCCATCTGAGTCTTGTACTCCTCCTGGATTTGCTTCGCCTGGCGGCGGCGGTCCGACGGGGAGAGCTTCTCCTCCTGGTTGTCAATCCGGGACGACACCTTAACATCCATGATGATGCCGGTCACACCTGAGGGGACGATCAGCGATGTGTCCTTTACGTCCGCAGCCTTCTCGCCGAAGATCGCGCGCAGAAGTTTCTCCTCCGGGGCGAGCTCGGTTTCAGACTTGGGGGTGATCTTGCCGACCAGGATGTCGCCCGGCTTCACCTCGGCACCGACGCGAATCACGCCGTTGTGGTCGAGGTTCTTGAGCGCCTCTTCACCGACATTCGGAATGTCGCGCGTAATCTCCTCGGGGCCGAGCTTGGTATCGCGCGCGGTGACCTCGAACTCCTGGATATGGATTGAGGTGAAAATATCCTCCCGAAGCACCTTCTCGGAAATGAGGATGGCATCCTCGAAGTTGTAGCCATTCCAAGGCATGAACGCGACAAGGACGTTGCGGCCCAGTGCCATCTCGCCCTGATCGGTCGAAGGACCGTCGGCGATAATCTGGCCCGCCTTAATCTTCTGGCCCTGCCGCACAATGGGCTTCTGGTTGAAGCAAGTGCCCGCGTTCGAGCGCATGAACTTTCTGAGCTCGTATACGAAGGTGTGATTCTTCAGGTCGGTGCGCAGATTCCGCGGCATCTCGCCATCCTTGGTGATGACGATTCGCTTCGCGTCGACCGAGGCGACAATGCCGGCTTCTTCAGCCACAACTACAATTTTGGAATCGCGGGCAACGCGTTCCTCGATGCCGGTACCGACAAACGGCGCCTCCGACTGGAGAAGCGGCACGCCCTGACGCTGCATGTTGGCTCCCATGAGCGCGCGGTTGGCATCGTCGTGTTCGAGGAACGGAATCATCCCGGCCGCAATGGAGATAACCTGCTTGGGCGAAACGTCCATCAACTGCACCTCGGAGGGTGCAACTTCGAGGAAGTTTCCATCCTGGCGCACCGTCACCTTGCCGACGAAGTGACCTTTGTCGTCGATCTCGGCATTCGCCTGCGCGATGATTTTGCCCTCCTCCTGGTCGGCGGTGAGGTATTCAATTTTGTCCGTCACCCGACCGTCCTTTACCACTCGATAAGGAGTTTCAATGAAGCCGAACTCGTTGACGCGGGCGTAAGTCGACAGTGAGTTGATCAGGCCGATGTTGGGGCCTTCGGGGGTTTCGATCGGGCAGATGCGGCCGTAGTGGGACGGATGCACGTCGCGCACCTCAAAGCCGGCCCGTTCGCGGTTCAATCCACCCGGCCCGAGGGCGGACAAGCGGCGCTTGTGGGTCACCTCCGCGAGCGGATTGATCTGATCCATGAACTGCGATAGCTGACTGCGGGCGAAGAAGTCGCGAATCACGGTCGTCAGCGCCTTCGGGTTGATCAACTTCTGCGGGGTGATCGAGTCGACGCTCTGATCATACATCGTCATGCGCTCGCGCACGAGGCGCTCGGTCCGGCTGAGACCCACGCGGCATTGGTTGGCAAGCAACTCGCCCACGGTGCGGACCCGGCGGGAACCGAGATGGTCAATATCGTCGACCACCCCTACGCCGCGCTTCAAACGGACAAGGTATTTGGTGGCGGCGACCACGTCCGCGCTTTCCAGAATCCGTTGCTCCAAATCGGCTTTAAGTCCGAGCTTCTGATTGACCTTATAGCGACCGACCCGGCCAAGATCGTAGCGCTTCGGGTCGAAGAACAAGCGTTTAAGCAGAGCCTTGGCGTTGGCGGTGGTCGGCGGTTCGCCGGGACGGAGACGTTTGTAAATCTCCTTGAGAGCCTCCTCCTCGTTACGAGTGGGATCCTTCTTCAGCGCACGGATGATGGCACCCTCGTCAACTGACGTATCGATGACACGAAGTGTCGTGATCTCGTGTTTCTCGAATGTGCGGACGATGGCCTTGGTAAGCGGCTCGAACGCGCGAGCCAAGACCACCCCCTTCTGAGCGTCGATAGCATCCTCCACCAGCACGAGGGTCGAGACGTTCTCCATGTCGAGTGCCTTGGCGACCTTCAGATCCTTGATTTCGTAAAACAGGTTGAGCAGGTCGATGTCGGAGCTGTAGCCGATCGCCCGCAGCAGTGTGGTAATGAGGAACTTTCGGCGACGGCGGCGGCGGTCGAGATAGACGTAGAGCAGGTCGTTGTTATCGAACTGCACCTCGAGCCAAGTGCCGCGATCCGGAATAATCCGGAAGGAATGCAGCGGCTTGCCATTCGGGTGGGGCGTGACCTCGAAGGCAATTCCAGGAGAACGGTGCAATTGGGAAACAACCACGCGTTCCGCCCCGTTGATGATGAACGATCCACGCTCGGTCACCATCGGGATTTCGCCCATGTAGATGTCCTCGTCCTTAATGAAATCCTCTTCCCGCAACCGAAGTTTCACGTACAGCGGGACTGAATAGGTGATGCCCTCTCGCAGACACTCGAGCTCGGTGTTCTTCGGCTCACCCAGGTTATAGGACACATATTCGAGCGTCAGCCGCTCGTCGTAAGACAGAATGGGAAAGACCTCGCGAAAAACCGCTTCCAGCCCCTGGGGCTTGCGTTGCTTTTCCGGCACGCCCTTCTGCAGAAAATCGAGATATGAGGTGATCTGAATCTCGATCAGATTCGGCGGCTGAATCACTTCGCGTAGCTTGCCAAAGTTGACGCGTTCGGTGTGGTTACGGTCGGCCATGAGTGTTTCCCGATAGAAAGTTAAGAGCGATGCAGGGCGTCGCGGTGCCCTTACTCAGCGCGACGGCAGCAAGACGGTCCGGAACCAGAAACGTAAGGGCAAAAGGCAAAGGACAGGCCGCGCCTCGGGGCGGCCTGTCCCGGTTGAGAGGGAAGATCTGCGACAGAAATCGCCAAACTTCGCCACGCGGTTACTTGAGCTCGACCTTGGCGCCGGCCGCTTCGAGCTTCTTCTTGATCTCCTCGGCTTCCGCCTTGGGAGCGTTTTCCTTGACGGGCTTCGGGGCACCCTCGACGAGGTCCTTGGCCTCCTTGAGGCCAAGACCGGTGATGGCACGCACTTCCTTGATGACGCCAATCTTGTTCGCCCCGGCCTCCTTGAGGACCACGGTGAACTCGGTCTGAGCCTCGGCCGCAGGCGCAGCGGCCGCAGCGGCGGGTGCCGCGGCAACGGCCGCAGCGGCGGACACGCCCCACTTGCCCTCGAGGTCCTTGACCAGTGCCGCGAGATCGATAACCGACTGGCTCGAAAGCCACTCGATGACTTGTTCCTTGGTGATGTTGCTCATGTTGACTGCTCCTCGGGACGACTAGCGGCTTCAGGAGTGAAGCACGTTTAAGAGACGTATCCCCTAGTCGCCCACAGTGGATTACTGCTTCCCACACCCGCCGTGGACAGGCCGTGAACGGGTGGGGAAAATTTTTGACTTTGGACGGGATGAAATCAGACGGCCGGAGCGGCCGACTGCTCCTTCTTGACCTTGGCGTCGAGGACGCGGACAAACGCGGCGGCATTGCTGGTGAGCAGGCCGAGGAACTGCGCGCGCAGAGCCTCGAACGAGGGAAGATCGGCAATCGTCGACAGATCGCTCGCTGAAACGAGCTTCTTTTCCATCACGCCGAGCTTGATCTCGAGCTTCTGCTTTTCCACGAAGAACTTCTTGATGATCTTCGCCACACCCGCGGAATTTTTGCCACCGACCACAATGGCGGTCGGACCGGTCAGCGCGGGCTCGAGGTCAGGCAACCCAAGCGCCTTGGCAGCAACCCGCAGGGAACTGTTCTTCACGACGTGGAACTCGGCTTTCTCGGCCGCCAGCCGCTTCCGGAGCTCGGCAGCATCGGCGACGGTAACCTTGGTGAAGTTCGTCAGGATGACATAGTCGCTCTTCTTGAGGTGCGTATCGACCTCGGAAATCAGGTACTGTTTTTCTGCTCTCATGGTCGGGCTCCTCAGTATTTCGAAAACTCAGTGGACGCGATCTTCACGCTCGGGCTCATGCTCGAAGAAATCGTGACAGACTTGATGAACTGACCGCCCTTGAATGAGTTGGGCTTGGCCTTCCCCACCGCCTCCAGCACCGCCGTGGCATTCTCAAGGATCTGCGCCGGGGTAAAAGAACGCTTTCCCACCCCCACCCCAATGTTGGCGGTCTTGTCCATCTTGAATTCGACACGGCCAGCCTTCACCGCTTTGATGCCGCCGACGATATCATCCGTGACAGTTCCGGCCTTCGGGTTGGGCATCAAACCTTTGGGACCCAGCACCCGGGCAAGCGTTCGCACCTGCTTCATGGCCTCAGTCGTCGCGATTGCCACGTCGAAGTCCAGCCAACCGCCAGAGATCTTGGTCATCAGATCCTGCAAACCAGCATGGTCAGCGCCTGCGGCCAGCGCCTTCTGAGGATCGTCCGTAAATACCAGCACTCGTACCTTCTTACCCGAACCATTCGGCAGCGGCGTCGTACCACGCACATTCTGTTCGCCAGAGGTGGCGTCGACTCCCAGGCGAAACGAGAGTTCGACGGTTTCATCGAACTTGGCCTTGGGGAATTTCGAGAGGATTTCCACCGCTTCCTTGAGCGGATAGTCCTTGTTAAGTTCAGCCACCTTTAGAGCGGCGTTGTATCTTTTGCTGTGTTTCTTCGGCATGTTTTACTCCTTGCGGTGCAAACGTCCCGGCTGGGACTCCCGCTGAGCGGATTGACGGCTGGCTGCGCGGGCCAACTCCTCCGATCGGTCGATCGGAAGATGGTGCCCCAAAAAGGTTCTAGTCGACCACCTCGATGCCCATGTTGCGGGCGGTTCCGGCAATCACCTTGATGCCAGCCTCCGGGGTGGTCGCGTTGAGGTCGTTCTTCTTGATGTTATAAATCTCAAGCAACTGCTTCTTGGTCACCTTGCCGACGCGATCCTGATTGGGCTTGGCGGAACCGCTGGCGATGTTCGCGGCCTTCTTCAAAAGTACGGACGCGGGCGGCGACTTCAGGATGAACGTGAAGCTCTTGTCGGAGTAGACCGTGATGACCACGGGCAGGATCATCCCGTTCTGATCCTTGGTCCTCGCGTTGAACTCTTTGCAGAACGCCATGATATTGACGCCTTGGGCGCCAAGTGCGGGACCGACCGGGGGGGCCGGATTCGCGGCGCCAGCCGGAAGCTGAAGGCGGATGTATCCTTGGATCTTCTTTGCCATGGGAAAGTGAGGTGTGGTTCTGGTTTTCTGCTAGAGGGGGGAACGGCGACTGGCTGGCAGCCTCACTCAGTGATACGCTGGACCTGCCAATACTCGAGTTCCACCGGAGTGAAACGCCCGAAGATGGAAACTGACACGCGCAGTTTACCGCGCTCGGGATCGACTTCGTCGATCCGACCGGTCAGCGAGGCGAAGGCGCCATCCGTTATCTTCACCTCTTCGCCGACCGCATATTCGACCTTGGGTTTTTCCTTGCCGGTCGCCGCTTCGATGCGGGCGTAGATTTCCTCCACCTCCGATTGCCGTAGGGCAGCGGGCCGATCGCCACCGACGAAACCAATCACTCCGGTGGTCTCCTTCACAAAGTACCACGGTTTGTTGATTAGCTTACCATCTTCGCCGTAGAGCTTCGCTTGGATAAACACGTAGCCCGGGTAGAGCTTGCGGATCTTGGTCGACTTCTTTCCACCCTTGACCTCGGAAACCACCTCGGTGGGGAGGAGAACTTCAAAGATATACTCGTCCAACTCCTCGGCCTTCTTGAACTTCTCGATGTATAACTTCACCTTGTTCTCCTGACCGGAGAGCGTATGAAGCGCAAACCACTGGGCACCGGGAGGAGCGGACGTCGGAGCGGGCATGATGGAAGGGACCCAATGGTCAACTGACCAGATCCGTAAAAAGGATGACGACTTGGGTGAGCGAAAAGTCGCTGATGCTCGTGAAGATGCCCAGGATGATGGCTGCCACGATGACTACGACGGTGGAATCGCGCAGCTCCGACTTGGTCGGCCAGGTCGCCTTCTGGAGTTCCCCCACCATTTCACCGAGGAAGATACGGGTGCTGCGGAAAGGATTTTTCATACGAAGAGTTTGGCAGGCGCGGAGGGACTCGAACCCCCAACCGACGGTTTTGGAGACCGCTACTCTACCAATTGAGCTACACGCCTGTGATACGGTCCTTTAGACGAGACAGCCGAGGCCCCGCAAAGTGGGCCTCGGCAAGAACTTGGAGCCGGTTCTTGAGCGCCTTATTCGACGATCTCCGTGATTCGACCCGCGCCGATGGTGCGACCGCCTTCGCGAATCGCGAAGCGCTGCGTCTTCTCCATCGCAATGGGAGCGATCAACTCGATGTCGACGTTGATGTTGTCTCCGGGCATGATCATTTCCACACCCGTCGGTAGGTTCACGACGCCCGTCACATCCGTGGTCCGAAAATAGAACTGGGGGCGATAGCCGTTGAAGAAGGGCGTATGGCGGCCACCTTCGTCCTTGGTCAGGACATAGATTTCAGCCTTGGCCTTCTTGTGGGGATTAATGGACTTCGGCGCGGCAATCACCTGCCCGCGCTCGATTCCGTCCTTCTCGACGCCGCGCAGCAGCAGTCCGACGTTGTCGCCCGCCTGACCGCTGTCGAGGAGCTTGCGAAACATTTCGATACCCGTGATGACGGTGGTCGATGTGTCGCGCAGGCCAACGATCTCGACGGTGTCATTGAGTTTGCAGACACCACGTTCAATTCGACCCGTGGCGACGGTGCCGCGCCCGGTGATCGAGAACACGTCCTCGACCGACATCAGGAAGGGCTTATCCATTTCCCGGAGGGGCTCCGGAATCTCGGCGTCGATCGCGTTCATCAGGTCTGCGATCGCCTTTTCCCCCTCGGGCTTACCTTCCATCGCCGCGGTGGCAGAGCCCCGGATGATTTTCGCATTATCGCCGTCGAACTTGTACTTGTTCAACAGGTCGCGGATTTCCATTTCCACCAAGTCGAGCAACTCCGGGTCGTCGATCAGGTCGACCTTGTTGAGAAAGACCACAATCTTCGGCACTCCCACCTGACGGGCAAGCAGGATGTGCTCACGGGTCTGCGGCATCGGGCCATCGGCCGCCGAAACAACGAGGATGGCACCATCCATCTGCGCGGCACCCGTGATCATGTTCTTCACGAAGTCGGCGTGCCCCGGGCAGTCGACGTGCGCGTAGTGACGCTTGTCGGACTCGTACTCGACGTGCGCCACCGCAATCGTCACCGTCTTCGTGGCGTCGCGCACGGTACCGCCCTTGGCAATGTCCGCATAGGACTTAATCTCAGCGAGACCCTTGCGGGCCTGGCAGGCCAGGATGGAGGCGGTCAACGTGGTCTTGCCGTGATCGATGTGGCCGATCGTGCCGACGTTCACGTGCGGTTTCTTGCGTTCGAATGCAGCTTTAGCCATGGGAGACGGATGTTTGGGTGATAGTGAAGTGCGACTTCTGGTTTTGCGTCGTAGAAGCCTGAACCGACGGATTTTCTGACCCTGGAGCCCAGAAACGGATTTGAACCGTCGACCTCCCCCTTACCAAGGGGGTGCTCTACCAACTGAGCTATCTGGGCAGACAAAAGGAGTGCCAAAAAACGAAAAGAGCCGAGGACCGTGCAGCCCACGTTTAGCACCGTCAACAGCAAATTCGCCCCGGTTCACATTTTCTAGGGCCCGACCACAACGCGGTAGAACCCCGGGGGCAATCGCTCTCCAAGCCGGTAGGCTTGTGCCAGAGTTTTCCGAAAGTGGGCATCAACTTCTTCCACCCTAGATCCCTCGGTCACGACCAAGGGAGCGGCGAGGCCGGCCGCATCCACTGCGGCAAACAACTCCATCGGCTCCCACGGGTTGCCTCCCTCGGGCCCAAGCGAAGCCGGCAACTCCTCCGCCAGAACACGCTTGCCCGTCGATACGGCCACCACTTCGACAAACCCACCCCGGTTCGGCAATGCTTCCACCACCGGCGGCTTACGCCCGAAACCGGTAGCTCCCAACCCGGTCTCCGAAGCTTCCAGCACCTCGTTCGCCACCGCCTTTTCGGCCGGCCGCCGGTTGATCACCGCCACCGGAGGGAAATCCCGGCCGAGGGCCAGTTCACCCTCAGGAAACTCCCAACGCGGTCGCTCATCGTCGAGAATCGTGCGGCCCGGCTCACGCCGGGGCTCCGCCAACTCCGCGTTGAATTCGGTCGGCAGGAACAGCGGTCGCAGATCGCGAATCAAGGCCTCATCCTTGAGCAAGTGATCCTCCCCGGTCGGCCGCGCCAGTTGCACATCCGCCGGATGCCGCGTCCCGGCCCCTTGATTTGCCGGGCCCGACGGAATCCGAAAAAGCAACAGGAGCCCCACCACCGCGGCGGTCGACCCGACCCCCGCCAGCACCCATCGCGTACGCTCGCGTTTCGCGACCACAGCGTCCAATCAGGGGCGTCCGCCGCGGCCACCCGCGGCGGGCGGTTCGCCCGCGGCCCAGATCATGTCAAACCCCGCGCTGCGCGCCGCGCTGGCCACATCCGCCAGCACCGAGGTGGGCACATCCACCCCGGCCCGCACCAGCAGCAACGGGGCTGGCGTTTCCCGGGCCTGCACCTTCAGCCAGGCGGCCAGTTCCGACAGCTTCCGAAGTCCGTCGGGCGTGAAGATTTGGCCGGAGTCGATCACGCTGATGACATGGGTTGCCGGCCGGGCGTTTGCATTCGCCCCGGCCACCGTCGGCAGCCGGAAATCAATTCCCAGCCCCGGCGCCAGCACGAACCGCGAGCCAAAAAGCGAGAAGAACAACACCAGCAGCCCGGCATTGACGAAGAACAGCCAGTCGAAGCTGCGCGGCGGTTCGCGCAGCCGCGGCGCCAGATCCAGCGGCCGCGTGATCACGGCGCCTCCTCCCGGCCGTCCTCCCGCAGGGAGGCTCTGCGGTATTCGGTCAGCAAATACTTCATGATTTCGTTGCCGGACCATTCGACATCGCGCACGATCGCCCGCACTCGCGACGACAGAAAATGGTGGGCGAGATGGGCGGGAATCGCGAGCATCAGGCTGCCGGCCGTCGCCAGCAGCGCCTGCCACATCCCCCGCGACAGCGCCGCCGCCATCGCGTAGTTGCCCCCCTGCTCAAAGGCGAGAAAGGTCGCCGCCATGCCAAGCACGGTACCGAGGATACCCACCAGCGGCGCCACTTGGGCAATGGCCGCGATCGCGCCGAGACGCCGCTCCAGCACTGGCAGTTCGACCACCGCCGCCTCCTGTACGTGAAATCGCATGGCCTCGGCTGAATCCTCCGCGTGCAGCAACGCCGCCTTCACCACCGCTGCCACCGGCCCCGGCGTCTCCTCGCACACCGTCAGCGCCTCCACCAGCCGGCGTTTAGCCAGGATGTTCTTGATGCCCTCGATGAATGCCTTGGCCCGGATCTGCCCGCGATGCAGGTAGAGCAACCGCTCGAGAAAAATCGTCAGACCGAGCACGGCAAGCGCCGCCAGGACCCAGATCATGGGCCCGCCCCGGGCAAACAAACTGAAATCTAGGCCAGACATCGGTGAGGGTTTAGCTTTGGCGTGGAAACATCTGCAGCCATGTCGGCGTCGTCCGCAAGCCGCCCTTCACCGGGGGGCCCCTCCGCCCAACTGCTCCAGCCGCGCCCTCGCCACGGCCTCCCCGTACGGCAGGCGCTTGTCGAGCAGCAACCGGTAGGCCTGACGCGCCTCGTCGAACCGACCGAGCTTCTCCAGCGTGTCCCCCAGATCCCGCAACGTGCGCGCGAGCCAGAACGGACGCTTGGCGTCCGACTCGAACGGCCGCCGATCCTCGCGGAGGTGCGGATCGATGACGTCGCGCCACCACACCCGCACCGCCTCCTCCGGCCGGCCGCGCCGACCGAGCAAGAGGCCGAGCTTGTAACCCGCCTCCACGCGCACATCGCGGGGGGCGTCCACCCGATCGCGCAACTGTTCGAAAATCAACTGCGCGCTGTCGGCGTGCGACGGATCCGCCGACGCCGCCTGTGCATTGTGGCAGTCGGCCAGGGCGAGTTGCGCCAACACCACATCGGGGCGCCGCGGATAACGGTTGACGAGATCCTCGTAGGCCCGCTGGGCCGCCGCAAAATCGTTCAGTTTGCGAAAGATGTGCCCCTGCCGGAGCCGGGCGGCAAAAATCAGGTCCGCCTGCCCGGCCGCCGCCGGACTGGCGACCAGCTCCTCAATCCGCTTGTTCGCCTCCTGCAGGTTCTCCGGCCGGCCAAGGCGCTCGGCCAGCGAGGCGAGACGGAACAGCGCGAACGGAACGTACTCGCTGTTTCGATACGCCGGATTGTCGGTCAGGCCGATCAGGCGGTTGCGCGCCTCGTCAATCTTCTCCTGGTCCGCATAATGTTCCGATTCAATCAGGAAGGACGATGCCGCCGCGTCGGACTTCGGATGCTCGGCCCGCAGCCGGCGCAGGGTCTCGAGCGCCGCCGCCTCCCGTCCCAGGGCAAACTCCGCCCGCGCCCGGAGCAGCACCGCCGTGCTGGCAATCTCCTCCTGCAGTCCCGGTTCGACCGCGAGCGGCTGCCCAAGCAGGCGGTCGACCAGTTCGATGGTGCGCGCCAGATCCCCGCCATCGAACGAAAGGCGGGCCTGCAGCCAGGCCATCCGCGACCGGAGTTCGGGCTTCAAGCCCGCGGACTCCGCCCCGGCGGCACCCAGCAGATTGTTCACCCGCGCGTACGCCTCGCCGATGCCGGCCGGCCCCTGTTGCTGGAGGGCGCGGGCGAGGCTCCACTCCGCCTGCCAGCGGCTCTCGAGATCAAAGTCCGGATCCCTTTCCAGTTCATCCAGCACCCGGCCCGCCTCGTTCGAACCGGATCGAATCTCGGCCAGGACCCGCTGAAACATCAGGCCGCCCAGGCGGCGCGGCGCGAGCCCCGGCGGTCGCTCGCGCAGAACCGCCGCGTAGGCATCCGCCGCGCTCCGGAAATCGCTGCGATCGCCGGCCGCGAGACCGGCCCGGAACCAGGCCTCGGCTTCGAGCACCCCCAGCGCCGCCTGCAGCGGCTCCGCCCCCCCGCCAACCGTGGTGCCGGTGCCTCCGGTGGCCGCCGTGCCCGGTGCAACCACCAGCGCCCCGCGGAGCTCCGCCCGGGTCTTCTGGGCGAAATCCGCCGCCAGCCGGTAGCGGCGCTGCTCCCACGCCGATTGGGTCAGCAACCCGAGGGCGTGCGCCCGCAGCGGCGACAGCGGAAACTGCTTGAGCAGCGCGTTGGCATCCTCCTCCGCCTGCCCAAACTCCTTCTCGGCCAGCACGAGCTGCGCACGGAAAAACAGCAGGCTCTCCTTGATCGCATGCTCCGGACGCTGGTCGATCAGCCGGCTCAAAAGCGTGCGGAAATGCCCCCGTTCCGGCTCCGCGCCCGATTCCCCCGCCAGGATCTGCAGGGCCTGCCGCTGCCGCAGCGGATCGTGCCCGCTCTCCAGCAACTGCGCCAGCGCGTTGCGGCCCGCCCCGGTCCGCGACTTGTCCCCGATGATCCCCAGCACCAGCCGCAGTTTGTCCCACCACACGCGCTCGCGCCGCGGCAGGCCGACGAGCACGCCCTGCAGAAAGGTGACCGCCGGCCCCTTCTGCCCGAGGGCGTCGAGCCCGACCGCGTAGTTCTGGGCGAAGCCATACCCAATCGGCGTGCCCTGGTGCTTCTCGTAATTCTCACGCATCGCCTTCAGGTCCGCCTCCGGCGGCGCCCCGAGGCGCAGACGCAGCACCTCCGCCGCCAGTTGAAACCGCGCCCGCGCCAGCTCGGTGCGCGCCCCCTCCTCCGCCCGCCGGTAAAGCTCGTTGGCCCGGCTGTATTCACCTGTCTGCGACAGATCCACCAGCTCGCCCTGCAGAAACCACAGCCAGGGCAAATCCTCCACCGGCAAGTCCTCCGCCCGAATCCCCGCCACCTCGGCCCGGGCCGGCTCGATCCGCCGCAACAGCGCCGCCGCCAGCCCCGCCCGCAACCGCCAGGCGGCCCCCCGCGGCCCGCGCACCTCCTCCAGCGCCTTCCGCGCCTCCTCCGCCCGGCCTGCATCCAGCAGCGTGGTCGCCAGCGCCAGCGACAACCCGTCCCGGTCCGCGCCCGGCTGTTCCCGCAACTGCCGGTAAAGATCCGCCGCCACCCCGGGCAACCCGAGGTCCTGCGCCCGCTGCGCCGAGGCCAGCGCCACGGCCTCACCGCCCGGCGTCGGCCCCGCCGCCGGCCGCACCAGCGGAGCCGGGGGAGCCAGCACGTCCTGCCCCCGCGCCGCCGCCACGCCCAACGCGCCGGCCGCCATCAGCCCGAGGACTGTCCGTGAAATCGACACCTGGCGCTCAAGTTGCGGAGCGCCGTCCAAACAATCAACCGCGATGTCGCGAGATCCGGCTCGCCCCCCGCCCACCGGACTGGCACGGTTCGCGCCGTTCCGTCCCTCCAACACGCCACCCGTCATGTCCCTCGCCCTCATCCTGCTCGGCGTCCTCCTCCTGCTCGTCGTGGTCCTCGCCCTCTGGGGCATCGGAGTCTACAACCGTCTCGTCGGCCTGCGCAACCGCTTCAAGAACGCCTTCTCCCAGATCGATGTGCAGCTCAAGCGCCGCTACGATCTCATCCCCAACCTGGTCGAAACCGCCAAGGCCTACCTCAAGCACGAGCGCGAGACCCTCGAGGCCGTGATCAAGGCGCGCAACATCGCCGCCGCCGCCGCCCAGACCGCCGCCGCCAATCCCGCGGACGCCAACTCCATGCGCCAACTGATGACCGCCGAAGCCGGCCTCGGAGGCGCGCTTTCCCGACTGCTGGTGGTCTCCGAGCAGTATCCCGACCTCAAGGCCAACCAGAACATGGCGCAGCTCACCGAGGAACTCACCTCGACCGAAAACAAGATCGCCTTCGCCCGCCAGGCCTACAACGACAGCGTCATGGTCTACAACACCTCCCGCGAGACCTTCCCCGCCGTCCTGCTCGCCGGCGCCCTCGGCTTCCAGGCCGCCGAGCTGTTCAAGGTCGAGGATCCGACCGAGCGCAACGCCCCGAAGGTCAATTTCTCCTGATCCCCGCATGCACGTCGAAGCCTTCGCCCTCTGCGACTTCGCCGCCGATTACGGCGGCAAACTCACCATCGTCGGAATTTTCGACAGCATCTTCGCCCGCCAGATGCCCGCCGTGCACCCGCACTGCTGCATTGCCGTGAAGATCCGCTTCGAGAAAATCGAGGAGGGCGCCAAGAAGCTCCGCCTCTCGCTCGCCGACGACGACGGCAAGGCCGTCCTGCCGCCCATCGAGATTCCCATCACCGTCGCCATGCCGCCGGACGCCCCTTCCAACGCCATCCAGGTCGTGGCGAACATCGGCGGCATGAAGATCGAGGCCTTCGGCGAATACACCATCGACCTCGCCATCGACGGCCGCCACGAAGGCAGCATCCCGCTGTTTGTCCGGCCAATGAACTGAACCGCCGCGGCCGGCCCGCTGCCGCCGCTCCCGGAAGCATGGATTTCTTCGAAGCGCAGGACCGCGCCCGCCGGCGCACCACGCGCCTCGTAGTCCTGTTCTCCCTCGCCGTCCTCGGAACCATCCTCGCCCTCTACGGCGCCGCCCTTCTCGCCGGCTTCCAGGCCGGCGCCCGCCTCGACGGATTTCCCGCCGGTTTCACCGGCACCGGCCTCAGCCGCTATTGGCAACCCGCCCTCTTCGGCTGGATCACCGCCGGCACCCTCGCCGTCGTCGGCCTCGGATCCCTCTTCAAGTGGAACCAGTTTCGCGCTGGCGGTCGCGCCGTGGCCGCCAGCGTCGGCGCCCGCCACGTCGATCCACGCACCACCGATCCCGCCGAACGGCGCCTGCTCAACGTCGTCGAGGAGATGGCCCTCGCCTCCGGCTCACCCGTGCCCGCCGTGTTTGTGCTGGACGACGAGCCAGCCATCAACGCCTTCGCCGCCGGGCTCAGCCCGCACGACGCCGTCGTCGCCGTCACCCGCGGCACCCTCGAGAAACTCACGCGCGACGAACTCCAGGGCGTGGTTGGCCACGAGTTCAGCCACATCCTCAACGGCGACATGCGCCTGAACGTGCGGCTTTCGGCCATCCTCTTCGGCATTCTCGTCATCGGCCTGATCGGGCGCACCATCCTGCGTGGCGTCGGGCGGACGCGCGTCACCTCCAGCCGCGACCGCAAGAGTGGCGGCGCAGTCGTCGCCATCCTCGCCGCCGGGCTCGCCCTGATGATCATCGGCTACGTCGGCTACTTCTTTGGGCGACTAATCCAGGCCGCGGTGTCGCGGCAGCGCGAGTTCCTGGCCGACGCCTCGGCGGTGCAGTTTACCCGCAACCCGCAGGGCATCACCGGCGCCCTGAAAAAGATCGGCGGCTACGCGCTCGGCTCGACCATTCAGTCCGACCGCGGCGCGGCCATCGGCCACTTCTTTTTTGCCCAGGGCTTCCGCTCGTTCTTCGGCGGTCTCTGGGCGACCCACCCCCCGCTGGCCGAGCGCATCCGCGCTATCGATGCCAGTTTCGACGGCGCGATGTTCGCGCCGCCGCCAGTGGTCGATGTCAGTCGCGAATCTTTCGAGTCCGCTGGGCTCTCCCGTGCGGCTCCCGCAACCCCAGCGCGCCTCTCCGGACCGCCCCCGCCCCTCGCCCCTGCGGCCGCCACCGCCGCGGTGGCCCAGGTCGGCACGCTTTCGCCCGCCCAGATCGCCAACGCCCAGTTGCTGTTGGAAAGCGTGCCGCCCGCCCTGCGCGCGGCCGCCCGCTCGCCCGCCCAGGCACCGGCGCTCGTTTGCGGCCTGCTCCTCTCGGCCGACGCCGCCACCCGCACCCGCCAACACGACCTCGTCGCCGCCCGGGCCAGCCCGGCACTCGCGGACGAGCTCGCGCGCCTCGCGCCCGCCCTCGCCACCGTCGGCGCGGAACACCGGCTGCCCCTGCTGCACCTGGCGCTGCCCGTCCTGCGTACCCTGCCCCCGGAGGCGCTGGCCGCGTTGCTCGACACGCTCGATGAACTGGTGCACGCCGACTCCCGCGTTTCGGCCTTCGAGTTCGCCCTGCAGAAGGTGCTCGCCCACGCCCTCGCCCTGGGCCGGTCGCCGGCCGCCACCGCGGTGCAGTTCCAGTCGTTTCACGCGGTCGCCGACGATCTCTCCGTTATGCTTTCCGTGCTGGCCCGCGCCTCGACCGCCGACCCCGGATCCGCGGTCCCGGCGTTCGCTGCCGGCGCCCGGCAGCTCCCGCTGGTGGCGGACCGTCTCCAATTCCTGGATGCCAACGCGGCCACCTTCGAACGGCTCGATGCCGCCCTTGATCGGCTGGGCGCCGCCAGCGGACCCATTAGGCAGCGCGCGCTGATCGCAGCCGCCCACACGATCGGAGCCGATGGCCGGATCCTGATTGCCGAAGCGGAGCTGCTGCGGGCCGTCGCCTCCGCGCTCGATTGTCCGCTGCCGCCCCTGCACGGGATCGTCTGATCGGCGCTACGGCAGTGTCATTCTCCAGGAGGATGAGGCTTCCAGCCTCGTGACCAACGAGGCAAGATGCCTCGTCCACCTTGGCCAGCAATGCCTCCTGACCGCGAGAATGACACCGCCGTGTGATCGGCGCCCCACCGGGGGACTTCGGCGTTGCCACACCCGCACCGCCCGGCAGTGTGGCCATCGCACCCCACCCGGGATCCGGCTTCGGCACTTCCCCTGAAACCGATCCGCCGGGCCGCCGTCTTTTGCGCGCCCCCCCCGGTCGCACCCACCCTCCGCACCCACGTTTTCCGACGCGTCTCCACCCGCCACCCATTTTCCCATGCCCGCCGCTCACGAAGAACCACTCGACCACCTCGAAAGCTCCGGCCACCCCCACGGCTGCCTCGGGGTCTCCACCAACCTCGCGGACTATTTCCTCACCCGCCGGCAGTTCCTGAATCGCATCGGCATGGGCATGGGCGCCCTCTCCCTCGCCCATCTGCTCGATCCCCGGGATCTCGTCGCCGCGCCCGCCAAGGGCAAGGTCGCCACCAGCCCGCTCGCCCCGAAGGCTCCGCATTTCCCCGCCAAGGCCAAGGCGGTCATCCACATTTTCGCCCAGGGCGCCCCGTCGCATATCGACACCTGGGATCCCAAGCCGGTCCTCACCCGCCTGAACGGCAAGGCGATTGCCGGCGGGGAAATCGCCCTCGGCTCGCCCTTCGAGTTCAAGAAATACGGCCAGTGCGGTCTCGAAGTCAGCAGCGCTTTCGCCAAGACCGCCGAACACGCCGATGACCTCGCCGTCATCCGGTCGATGTGGACCGACATTCCTGCTCACGAGGTCGCCACCGTGTTCATGAACACCGGCTCCCTCCGCATCGCCAAGCCCAGCATGGGCTCCTGGCTCGTGTACGGCCTCGGCACGGAAAACCAAAACCTCCCCGGTTTCATCGCCCTCCGCGGCGGCGGCCTGCCGCCCGGCGGCGCCACCAACTATCAATCGGCCTTTCTCCCCGGTGTCTATCAGGGCACCAGCATTAATACCCAGGCGCCGTCGGTGCCGCAGATGATCCAGAACATCCGCAACACCTACGTCACCGCCCGCGAACAGCGCCGCCAGCTCGATCTCATCCACCAGCTCAACGACCTGCACGCGAAAAACCTCCAGCGCGACGCCGCTCTCGAGACGCGTCTCGCGAGCTACGAGGTCGCCTTCCGCATGCAGGCCGAGTCCCTCGACGCCTTCGACATCAACAAGGAATCCGCCGCCACCCGCGCCGCCTACGGCTCCAGCGAACAGGGCAAACAACTCCTCATCGCCCGCCGCCTCGTCGAACGCGGCGTCCGCGTCGTCCAAGTCTGGCACACCGGTTGGGACCACCATCAGCAGCTCCAGACCCGCCTCACCTCCAAGGCCCGCGAAATCGACCAGCCCCTCGCCGCCTTGATCGCGGATCTTAAACAGCGCGGCCTGCTCGACTCCACCCTCGTCATCTGGGGTGGCGAATTCGGCCGCAAGTCCACCCGCGACCGCAACGGCTACGACGACCCCGGCCGCGACCACAACGCCAAGGCCTTCTCCGTCGTGCTCGCCGGCGGCGGCATCAAGGGCGGCACCGTCCACGGCGCCACCGACGAATTCGGCTCCGCCGCCATCCACGACAAGGTCCATCCGCACGACCTCCACGCCACCCTCCTGCACTGCCTGGGGCTCGATCATGAGAAGCTGACCTATCGGTTCAACGGGCGCGATTTCCGCCTCACCGACGTCGCCGGCAACGTCGTCAAGCCCCTCCTCGCGTGAGCGTCATGCCTGCCTTGATACCCGTCGGCCGCGCGCTTTCCCGCCTGCGGCCGCTCGTCGCCCTGACCGCCGTCACCGCCGCCCCCGGGCTCCGCGCGGCCGCGATGCCGGCCAATCACCCGCCCGTCGCCGCCGCCCTCTCCCCTGCCGACCTCCAGTTCTTCGAGGCCAGGGTGCGGCCGGTCCTCGCCGCCAAGTGCTACTCCTGCCACAGCCAGGAGGCCGATCGCGTCCGCGGCGGACTCCTGCTCGACACCCGCGAGGCCACCCTCGCCGGCGGCAACACCGGCCCCGCCCTCGTGCCCGGCAAGCCCGACGAGTCCCTCCTCATCCAGGCGATCCGCTATCAGGACGAGGATCTGCAGATGCCGCCCAAGGGCGAAAAACTCACCGACCGCGAAGTCGCCGACCTCACCGAATGGGTCCGCCGCGGCGCGCCCGACCCGCGCACCAACGCTGGCAAGGGCTCCGCCCCCGCCTACGCCGGCACCGGCCGCAACCACTGGGCCTTCAAACCGGTCCAGAAACCTGCCGTCCCCGCGGTGAAGGACGCCGCCTGGATCCGCAATCCCGTCGACGCCTTCGTGCTCGCGAAACTCGAGTCCAAGGGAATGACCCCCAACGCCCCCGCAGCGAAGGCCACGCTCATCCGCCGCCTCTACTTCGATCTCATCGGCCTGCCGCCCGACCCCGCCGAAGTGCAGAAGTTCGTGCAGGACGAGTCCCCCGACGCCTACGCCAGGCTTGTCGATCGCCTCCTCGCCTCCCCGCAGTACGGCGAACATTGGGCCCGCTACTGGCTCGATGTCGCCCGCTACGCCGACACCAAGGGCGACGCCCCCCGTCAGGACGACAACCGCTTCGCGCACGCGTGGACCTACCGCGACTGGGTGATCAACGCCTTCAACGCGGATCTGCCCTACAACCAGTTCATCCTCGCCCAGCTCGCCGGTGATCGCCTGCAGGCCGCCCTCGAGAAGAAAGCGAAGGACCAGGGCCAGCCCGCGCCCGAGCAGCGTCCGATGCTCGCCGCCCTCGGCTTCCTCACCCTCGGCAACCAGTTCAACGGCCGGCGCGACGACATCATCGGCGACCAGATCGACGTTACCACAAAGGCCTTTCTCGGCCTCACCGTCACCTGCGCCCGCTGCCACGACCACAAATTCGATCCCATCTCGATCAAGGACTACTACTCGCTCTACGGAGTCTTCGCGAACACCACGCAGCCCACCGTGCTGCCCACACTCCAGACCAAGGTTCCCAACAGCGCCGACTTCCTCGATTACCTGGAAAAATCCGCCGCCCTCGAAAAACGCGCCGCCGATCTGCGCCAGCAGCAGGAGGAGCTCCGCCGCGCCACTCGCACCGCCGGCGGCAAAGCCAAGGGCAAGGCCGCCCCTCCCGCCAAAATCGACCCCACCCTGCGCCAGCGCCTCCAGCGCATGGAGCGCGAACTGCACCGCGACGTCACCAACCTCGAAACCACCCACCCCGGCGCCCCGGCCCGCGTCCACGCCCTTCAAGACGTTCCCCGCTCCCGCGATTACCCGGTGCTCCTGCGCGGCGAGGCCCAGAACAAGGGCGAAATCGTCCCTCGCCGCTTCCTCGAAATTCTCTCCCCCGACCCCAAGAACCGTCCGGTCTGGCGCGACGGCTCCGGCCGCTGGCAACTCGCCCTCGCGATCGCCGACCCGAAAAATCCGCTCACCGCCCGCGTCATGGTCAACCGCCTCTGGCAGCAGCACTGGGGACGCGGCTTCATCGAAACGCCCGACGATTTCGGCAACATGTCATCGCCGCCGACGCACCCCGCACTCCTCGACTGGCTGGCCGCAACCTTCGTGGAGAACAACTGGTCCATCAAGGCGATGCACCGGCTGATCGTTCTCAGTGCCGCCTACCAGCAGAGCTCGGCCAACAATCCGCGTTTCGCCGAGGCCGACCCCGACAACAAGCTGCTCTGGCGTTACAATCTTCGCCGCATGGATTTCGAGGAGATGCACGATTCGCTGCTCGCGATCGCCGGAGAACTCGACCGCACCTACGGCGGCAAGCCCGTCGCCATCAGCAGCGAAGGTTTCGCCAAACGCCGCGCCATCTACACCCTCATCGACCGCACCAATCCGCCGGAGCTGCTCACCCAGTTCGACTTTCCGAGCCCCGATGTCGCCACCGGCCGCCGCCATGAGACCCTGGTTCCTCAGCAGGCGCTGTTTCTCATGAACAGCCCCATGGTCATCGAAACCGCCCGCAAGCTCGTCGCCCGGCCGTCCTTCGCCGAACTCGCCTCCGACGAGGAGCGCGTTACCCTGCTGTACCTCGCGATCTTCCAGCGCTGGCCCACCAAGCAGGAGGTCGCCGTGGGCTTGCGGTACGTCAAAGCCAACCCCGGCGGCACGGAGGTCGTTCTCAACACCGACGCCCCGGCGGCCAGGATCTCCGCCCAGGACGCCCGCCGAAAAAAGGCTCCCGCCAAAGCCGCCCCCAAGCAGCAGGGTCGCTTCAACACCCAGATCGGCGGAGTCTACGAGAACCGCCTGCCCGTCGACGCCTGGACCAAGCTCGCCCACGCCCTTTTCCAGACCAACGAGGCGATGTTCTACAACTGAGCGCGATCCGGACCGTCTTTCCGCGCCCGAACTACGGCTTCAGGTCCACCAGCTACCTGCCACGAATCTTCACCGCCCCCGCGGGCACGTCGAAAGAGCATCTTCGACGCTTTCATCGGAGGGCGCTGCTCCGTG
>CAZDGC010000031.1:0-60462 GCA_964504885.1 uncultured Opitutus sp. | reverse complement strand
TCGCCACCGGTCGATTCGCTGCCCGAATGGAAGTGGCGCTCGTCAATGATGGGCCCGTGACACTCGTAATCGACTCGCGCCAGCGGGAATAAGGGGCGCTACGCTCCCCGCCGCCCGCCACTATCGAACGAGCGGACGACTAGGTGCGCCAGACAAAGCCCTTACAGGAAAGAAAGTTGGGGGACTGCGCACGCCATCACGCATCAAGCTGGGGAATTTCACCCACAAGTGCAGATGATGAAAACTATCTTTCCTACTTTTACCAACTCACGCGCAACAGCTTGGAAAAGATATTCTGCTTGGCACAGTCGATGCAATTATTTTGCCACCATGCAAACCTCTTTTTCCCCTCTACCCCACCCACCGGAACTTTTCACCCGGGAAAGGCGGCAACGGCGGATGCGGCGATTCTTCGAAATGTTCGAGCGATCGGCGGTTCCGGCCGGCTCGGATCCCTCCGCCGAGTTCATGCCCCTCCGCCTCGCTTCCACCGCTGCCAAGGCTCCGGCTTGGACCACCGGGGGGCCGCGGTAAATCCATCCCCCTAAACTTCCTCCGCGGCGGCTGTCGACTGACAGCCGTCGCTTTTTTTGAGTCTCCGTCGCGCCGGACCGCCCCGGAATGTCGATGGCCTGATGATCGCTCGATGCGCGGAGCCCGGTTCAATTCACATTCCCGTCACCGTCAGCGACCGGCCGTTGTCCTTCGCTCCCAGCGCCAAAATGAACGGCGCCGCGACCTTTGCCCAGGCGTCGGCTTTCGGGAATCCTGAGGCTCCGTCCGCCCAACAGGATCGCAGCATGTCGGTGTCGATAACCCCCGGATTGAGCGGCACGGCGGCCATACCGGCGGGCAACTCCTCCGCCAGCGCCTTCGTCAGTCCCTCGATCGCCCACTTCGACATGCAATAGGGTCCCACCTGCGGCGCAACGCCCCGCCCCCACCCCGAGCTGAGGTTGACGATCACGCCCTGTCCGCGCGCCACCATCGCCGGCACAAAGCGGCGGATGACGTTCTGAACGCCGCGGATGTTGGCATCGACCAGTCGAGTGAATTCGCGGTCATCGATTTCCCACGTCGCCGCCAGGCGGTTCATCACGGCGGCATTGTTGATCAGCAGATCCGGCGGCCGGTCGTGCTCCAGCACCCTGGCCGCCCAGATCGCCACCTTGTTGTCGAGCCCGACGTCGACGCAGGTGAAGTCATGAGGTTCCGGATACGTCATGCGCAGATCGAAGATCGCGTCGCCGCTCCGGCCGCACCCAATGACGGTGTGACCGCTGCGAATGAACTCCTCCGCCAGGGCGCGGCCCAGACCGCGGGTGACTCCGGTGATGACGATTTTCATGTCGATGCCGCCCGAGGTGAGCGATTCCGCCCATTCACCGCGAGGGCAAAGCGCAGCCGCACGCGGGGCGCGGGCACTTCGCCCCTGGCGATTGACCACCCGGCCCGGCGAAACCGTGCCTGCGCCTCGCAGCCAACCCGTGAGCCGGACCGCCCGAGGCCAGAATTTGCCACCGCGCGACTTCCGAACACAGCCGGGAAGGATTGCTCCGGCCGCGCCCTTCCGAACACTCGTTCCAAACCATGCGCTCCCCCCTTCTCCTCGCTTTATGCACCCTCGCCGCCTGCGCCGGCGCGGCCACCCCCACGCGGCCCAACGTTCTCCTCCTGTGCGTTGACGACCTGAAGCCCACGATCGGCGCCTACGGCGACCCCTTCGCGAAGACGCCCCACCTCGACCGCCTCGCCGCCCGCGGCACCCGCTTCGACCTCGCCTACTGCAATCAGGCGGTCTGCGCCCCCTCGCGGAACAACCTGATGCTCAGCTCGCGCTCCACCTCCCTCGGCATCTACGGCCTCTCGACGAATTTCCGGGCCGCCCAGCCGCAGGCCGTCACCCTCACCCAGCACTTCATGCGCCACGGCTGGCGCGCCGAGGCCATCGGCAAGATCCTGCACACCGGCCATGGCAACCATGACGATGACGCCTCCTGGAGCGTGCCGACGCAGAAAGACAAGGTCGTCGAATACCTCGACCCGAAGAACTCCGCCGGCGGCCGGCTCACCCGCGAGGAAGCCTTTTTCACCAACCAGAAACTCGGCGAGATCCGCTCGCTGCCCCGCGGCGCCGCCTGGGAGAAGCTCGACGTTGCCGACCACGCCTACGCCGACGGCCGCATCGCCGACGAGGGGATCCGCCGCCTGCGGGCCGCAAAGGAGCGCGCCGGAACCCCCTTCTTCCTCGCGCTCGGCTTCGTCAAACCCCACCTGCCGTTCACTGCGCCGAAGAAGTACTGGGATCTCTATGATCCGCGCGCCTTCGCCCTGGCTTCATTCCAACGCGATCCCGAAGGCGCCCCCGCCTTCGCTGGCAAACGCGGCGGTGAAATCGTCAACTACGACCCCCACACCGAGGAAAGTCTCCGGGCGGAGGAGCAGCAGCGCACCCTGATCCACGCCTATTATGCCTGTGTCAGCTTCATGGATGCCCAACTCGGTCGCGTGCTCGATGAACTCGACCGGCTCGATCTCGCCCGCAACACCATCGTGGTGCTCTGGGGCGATCACGGCTGGCACCTCGGCGACCACGGTTACTGGACCAAACACACCAATTACGAACAGGCGAACCGCATCCCCCTTCTCATCGTCGCGCCGGGCGTTTCCCGCCCCGGCAGCGTCACCCGCCAGCCCGCCGAGACCGTCGATCTGTACCCGACGCTGGCCGAGCTCGCCGGGCTGCCCGCCCCACGCGGTCCGCAACCGATCGACGGCCTCAGCCTGGTGCCCGTGCTGCGCGACCCGGAAAAAGCCCTCCGCGATCACGCCTACCACTGCTACCCGCGGGATCAGCGGATGGGCCGGGCCGTCCGCACCGCGCGCCACCGCCTCGTGGAATGGAAGCGTCCCGGCGCGCCCGCCGACACCGCCGAGTATGAACTCTACGACTACGAGACCGATCCCCTCGAGACCCGCAACCTCGCCGCCACCCAGCCCGCCGTCCTCGCCCGGCTCCGCGCGATCCTCGACCGGCACCCGGAGGCCCGCCCTCCCCTCGCCCCGCCCGGCCAGAAGAAAAAGAAGTGACCCGGCACCGGCCCGACGGCCGGCGAGGCACCCGATCGCAAGACCCCGCCTTACCCTGCACCGCGCGCGCCGCATCCGGTCCCCGCGGGGCGATTTTCCGCTTCCCTCGCCCTGCGGCGGGCCGTTTGCTTCCCGGCTTCACTCGTCGTTTCCGCCACCTCTCCTCCTCGTCCCGTGTCTCCCGCCCAGGAAATCGCCCGCCGCCGCACCTTCGCGATCATCTCGCACCCCGATGCGGGGAAGACGACGCTGACCGAGAAGTTCCTCCTCTACGGCAACGCCATCCACCTCGCCGGCACGGTCACCGCCCGCAAGAATCAGCGCGCCACCACCTCCGACTGGATGGAGCTCGAAAAGCAGCGCGGCATCTCGATCAGTTCGACGGTGCTGCAGTTCGACTACGGCGGCTTCGCAGTCAACCTGCTCGACACCCCCGGCCACAAGGATTTCTCCGAGGATACCTACCGCGTGCTCACGGCCGTCGACGCCGCCCTCATGGTGATCGACGCCGCCAAGGGCGTGGAGTCGCAAACGCGCAAGCTCTTTGAGGTCTGCCGCCGGCGCGGGGTGCCGATCTTCACCTTCATGAACAAGTGCGACCGGCCGACGCGCAACGCGCTCGAGCTGCTCGACGAGCTCGAGACCGTGCTCGGTCTGCAGTCGTCACCCGTGGTCTGGCCCCTCGGCAATGGCCCGTCCTTCCGCGGCGTATTCGATCGGCGCAGCCGCGAGGTGCATCTCTTCGAACGCGTGCCGGGCGGAAAATTCCGCGCTCCCGAACACGTCGCCTCGCTCGATGATCCGGCCGTGCGTGAAAAGCTTGACGACTATACCTACGCCGAGGTCACCGAACAGCTCGCGATGCTCGAGGGCGCCGGCCACCCGTTCGATCTCGAGGCCATCCGCGCCGGCCGGCAGACGCCGGTCTACTTCGGCAGCGCGGTGAACAATTTCGGCATCCAACTCCTGCTCGACGGCTTTCTCCAGGACTCCGTGCCCCCCGCGCCGCGCCGATCCGCGGGCACCACCGCCGCCCCTGGCACCGCCGACCTGGCGCCGGCCGCCGTGGTCCCGGTCACGCACGACAAGTTCTCCGGGTTTGTCTTCAAGATCCAGGCCAACATGGATCCCAGGCACCGCGACCGCATCGCGTTCGTCCGTGTCTGCTCGGGCAAGTTCGAGCGTGACATGATGGTCACCCACCAGCGCTCGGGGAAGACGGTGCGGCTCTCCTCGTCGCACAAGCTCTTCGGCCAGGAGCGCGAGACCGTCGACGAGGCCTGGCCGGGCGATGTCATCGGCCTGGTCGGCCACGGCGAATTTGGCATTGGCGACACCCTCACCACCGACAAGGCCATCCTCTACGACGAAATTCCCCGCTTTCCGCCCGAGGTGTTCACCTACATCTCGAACCCGAACGCCGGCGACGCCAAGAAATACCGCGCCGGCCTGGAGCAACTCCTCCAGGAGGGCGTGGTCCAGGCCTTCACCGCCCGCCACTCGCCCCCCGGCGCGACGCTGCTCGCCGCGGTCGGTCCGCTCCAGTTCGAGGTTGTCCAGTGGCGCCTCCAGAGCGAGTACGGTGCGGAGTCGCGACTCACGCCCACGCCCTGGACAATCCTGCGCTGGCTGGAACCGCACCCGAGCCTGGACCAACCTTCGGCCCTCATCGTCGCCAGCGGCGTCAGCTTCGGCACCGACAAGTTCGATCACCCCGTGGTGCTCTTCCCCTCCGAGTGGACGATGCGCTACTTCCTCGAGAAGAACCCGGCACTTCGGCTGCACGAACTCCCCCTCGAACAGACGCGACGGCCGCCTCCGCCGCCTCCACCCGGCGCGGAGTCCGACCGGTGAGCTTGCGTCAAACCCGGCCGCCCCCTGGCCGATCCGGATCGCAAGATTGCGGCAGGAAAGCGCAAGGAAAGCCGAGCCACGGCCGACCGGCCTCTGCTTCACTCGCTGTATCCGTTTTCCACCCACCTCACCCCCTTCACCGCCCTTTTCATGACCCGCGAAATCCACGGCCACGAAGTGATCGCCCTCATGCTCGAATCGTCGCAATCCTACACGCGCGAATCGCTGGCGCAGGCCATCGTGACCCGCTTCGGCCCCGACACCCGCTTCTTCACCTGTTCCGCCGCCGGCATGGACGCGCCCGCCATGGTGGCGTTTCTGGAGGAGCGGGGCAAATTCCGGCCGCATGGTGACGGCTTCACCGTCGACCCGGACCGCGTCTGCGCCCACTGAACGCGGCCGGCGCGCCGCGTCACCCGTCCGCCCCGACCGCCGCCCGCACCACCGTGTAGGCTTCGTCTGGCGTGGCCACTGTGCGCCAGGTCTTGGCGACGATTTCCCCGGCGACCTCGCGCCGGTGGCGGATCAGGACCGTGTCCACTCCGCAGGCATGGCCGCCGAGCACATCGACGTCGGCATCGCCCACCAGCAGGGTTTCCGCGGCCACCGCTCCCAACCGCCCCAGGATTTCCCGCAGGCCTGCGGGATCCGGCTTGTGGGACGACAGGTCGTCTCCGCACACGACGGCGGCGAGCAGGTCGCCAAGACGGTGGGCCTGAAGCAGGGTGACGGTCGAGGCACGGTCACGCCCGGTCCACACCGCCGCCCGCACGCCGTACCGCTGCAAATCCTGCAGGATTCGGATCGTTCCGGCGTAGGGCCGGATGAGGTGCCCGTGCTCGCGGTGATAGCGATCCATGCGTCGGAGAGCCTCCGGCAGGTGCGCGGCATCCGGCACGAACTGCAGCAGGAAAGATTCCGGCGGCCCACCCAGCCGCGCGAAGATCTCCTCGGAAGTTCGCCCGCCAAAGGGCGCGATCGCGTGCCGGATGGCGGCCAGGACAAGCGAGAGGCTGTCAATCAGGGTGCCATCGAGATCGAAAACAACCGTGCGGATCGGGCGGGAGCGCATCAGGGGGCAAACCGCGTCAGCAGCGCGGCGGAGGGTGGGTTCAAGGCAGACTCAAGGCTGGCGGGTATGAACGCCGCCGCTGGCAGCCGCAGGTTGAGCGCGGCCGCCGTCACCTGGAAACGCGTCTTGTCGCGGGTGATCTCATTGCGGTAGTCGGCCTGTCGCGGGATATGCTGATCGTCGACCTTCTTCAGGCTGATGAGGGAGAAGGTCTTAATCACCCGGCCGCTGGGCGCGAGCAGTTCCGTTTGCATCAGGGCGTTGAACTGGGTGTCGAGGTAGGCGCGCGCCGCCCCGATGGCCGACTGGCTCTCCCGCCACGGCGGAGGCGCCGCGAAATGATAGGCGTAGGACGGCCGCCCAAACACCCGCGCGATCTTTTCCAGCTTCGCCTCCGGCCAATAGAGAAACGGCATCTGCAAATCGAACGCCGAGATTTCCACCCCGGCCGCCAGGGGCGCGAGCGACGCAGCCAGATCCAGCTCCTCCGTGCGGCCCTCCCGCCAGCGCCAGACGGCGCCATTCACGCCGTTACGCACCAGCAACCGCTGTCCTCCTGCCGGGTCATCGAATTCGATGCGAAAGGCGGCTCCTTCGCTGGTGCGCCCTCCCCACAGGCGACCCGGGATCGTGCGCTCCTCTCCGCGCCGCGGGAGGGTGCGAAATTCGAACTCAAAGAAGAACTCCCCTGCCACGCCGGCACGGCGAAACTGATCCAGTATCCGCGCCGCCTCGACTTCGCCGGGTTTGCCCACCTGCGCCAGTTCCGGCATCCCGCTGCCGGGTGCCGCCGCCCACCCGGCGGCCGCGACAGCGCAGAAAAAAAACGCCCGCCAGACCGTGGCGGGCGCAAGCAGGCCGAAGCGCAGAGCCATCGCGCGCGGACGGGCCGATTACTTCTTCGGCGGTTCAGCCGCCGGCGCCGAAGCCGCGGGTGCCGCGGTGGTCGCCGGCACGGTCACGGCGGCCGCCGACTCGCCCGACGGGGCCGTGGTTGCGGCCGCGGGAGTGGCGGGGGCGGCAATCGCCGGCAGCGCGCTGCCGGCGGCGGCACCGCTGCTTGTGCGCTCGTAGATCCGGCCGAGATACAGCAGGAAAGCCAGGACGAAGAAGAGGATGGCGGAATACTTCGTGGCCTGCACGAGCACGTTGTTGGTATCGGCGCCGAACGCCGCCTCCGCCGCGCCGCCGCCCAGGGCCGCTCCCATGCCGCCATCCTTCGACTTCTGCATCAGCACGATGAGAACCAAAAAGACGGAGACGAGGATCAGAATGAAGGTGAGAATGCCGAGGACAATGCTCATGGAAAACGGCTAGCAGTGCAGGCGGAGCCGGGGCTTGTCAACCGCGTCTTCGACGCGGTGCGCGCCCGCGTTGGTGGGTGCAGGTACCTCGCCCGAAGGCGGCGGCGCTCCGGTTGCGATCTTCCGGTGCGGTCGTCGGCCGGGGCGTGAAATCCATCCTCGTGGGGCGCCGGCCACGCAAACCCTTTGACCGTGCGACCTCGGGAAACTACGCTGCCACCTCGATGAGCAACGACGTTTGCCCTCGAGCCTGCGTCGCGCCCCCGGGCGGCGGGTTCGCAACGCCCGTCCACCGCCGCGCTGCAGCGCACCGCCCACCTCCTTTTTCCTCATGAACTCCGCCCGCCCTGCCTGCACCCGCCGCCAGTTCGTCACGCGCTCCAGCGCCGCCGCCTCCGTCGCCCTGCTCTCCTCCCGGTCACGCGCCGCCTCGCCCGCCAACAAGGTGGTGATCGGAGTGATGGGTCTCGGCGGCCGCGGTTCGTACCTCGCCCAGGCGTTCGCCAACCGCCCGGACACCGCCATCGCCTACATTTGCGACGCGGACTCGCGCCGCTTTGCCCGCACCCGGGACGCCGTGGAGGAAGCACAGGGTAAGGCTCCAAAACAGGTGCAGGACTTCCGCCGCATCCTCGAGGACAAGAGCGTCGACGTCCTGATCAACGCCACCCCCGATCACTGGCACGCCCCCGCGTCGATCCTGGCCTGCCAGGCGGGCAAGGACGTGTTCGTCGAGAAGCCCATGACCCACAGCGCCTGGGAGGGCCGCAAAATGATCGAGGCCGCCGACAAATACAAACGAGTCATCCAGGTGGGCATGCAGTCGCGGAGTTGCCAGTACCTGCACGACGCCGCCGCGTACATCCGCGAAGGCAGGCTCGGCGACGTGCATGTCGTCCGCGTGTTCAACCTGATGCAGCATTCCGCGCGCAAGCCGGGTTCGGGCGCGGCCGTTCCCGTCCCGGCCGGCTACGACCACGATCTCTGGTGCGGCCCAGCGCCGCTGCTGCCCTACGATCCCTCCCGCCGCTGGCTCGACCGCTGGGAATACAGTTGCGGCGCCATCGCCGGCGACGCCGTGCACCAACTCGATCTCGCCCGCTTTCTGATCGGCGACAAACCTTTCCCGGACACCGTCGTGCACTCCGGCGGGGTGAACGCGCTGACCGACGGGCGTGAAGTGCCGGACACGCAATTCGTGCTCTACGAATACGGCAAGCTCACCCTCCTCTTCGAATCGGCGCTCTGGACGCCCTACATGACCAAGACACCGATCACCCGTCGCGACAAGGGCGAGCTGCCCAACTGGCCGTTCAACGCCACGCGGATCGAGATTCTGGGCACCAAGGGCTTCATGTACTTCGGCCGACACGGCGACGGCTGGCAGGTATTCGACGGGAAGGCGGCCTCCGTGGTGGCGGTGGCCGGCAGGCAGGCCGACAAGGAACACCAGGACAACTTCCTCGACTGCGTGCGCAGCCGGAAGCAGCCCATCGCCAATGTCCGCCAGGGGCATTACTCGGCCATGCTCTCGCACCTCGCCAACATCTCGTTCCGCGCCGGCAACCGGAAACTCGCGTTCGACGCGACGACGGAGACCTTCAAGGGCGCGCCCGAGGCCAACCAATTCCTGAAGCGCACCTACCGCGCCCCGTGGGGGATTTCCGACGCCGTATGAGCCTCCCCCCTGACGTCCGACCGCCCCGCCCCAGCCCTTCGCCCGCCCGCACCCGCCGCCTCTCCATCCTGGCCGCCGTACTCCTCGCGCTGGTGGGGCCGGCCGCGGCCCAGTGGCTGCCAATCAATCAGCTCTCCTTCGAGTCCGCCGAGACCGAGCAGAACGGGCAGTATCTCGTCATCGAATACGAGCTCGAGGTGCCGGACCTCACGCCGCGTTCCCCGGCGTACGTCTTTGTCCGCGCCAGCACCGACGGTGGCGCCACCTGGCAACTCGCCCCCTCCCGGCTCCTCCGCGGCGACGGCCATGACCTCGTGACGGCGGGCGGCCGCCGCCGCATCATCTGGTGGGGCAGTGATCAGCTCGGGCTCACCGCGGAGGCGGTCGATCTCAAGCTGCAGGTGCGCGCCCTCCGGATGGTGCAGGTGCCGGGCGGTGCATTCCGGGCGAACCTCCTGCCCGGCGGCGGCTTCGACGATCGCCAGGCCCGCGTCGAGACCGCCACCCTGCCGACGTATCACCTCGCCCGTTACGAAACCACCGTCGGAATGTACGCCGACTACCTCAACGAGACCGGACGGCACGGCCGCGGCTGGAACCGCCTCATGGCGAACCCGGAGCGGTGCGGCATCCTCCGCGGCGAGGGCGATCGCTACACCGTCGTGCCCGGCCGGGAGCACTTCCCGATCAACTACGTCTCCTGGTATGAGGCGCAGGCGTTCCTCGAATGGTGCGGCCTGCGGCTCCCCACGGAGCTCGAGTTCGTCAAGGCCGTGCGCGGCGGCCTGCATCTCGATGGCGACGAGGCGAAGCAACTCCGCAATCCCAAACCCGATCGCAAGTACCCGTGGGGCGACGAATCCCCGGAGACCGGCGGGCGGTGGCGCTGCAACTGCGATGTCGCCGATCGCAACCGGGAGCCGAAGCTCACCGCGGTCGGCAGCTTCCGGCAGTTCAACAGCCCGTACGGGGCCAGCGATCTGGCCGGCAACGTGGCCGAGTGGACGCTCGATTCCTACGCCACCAGCTACCACAACGGCCTCGACGGTTACCGGATGATCCGTGGCGGCTCGTACATGGATCCGCCCGCCGGCTGCGACGCCATCGCCGGCGCGTCGCAACTGCCGGTGAAGCGCGGCAGCATCACCGGTTTCCGCGGCGTGCGCGGCAGCGGGCCGTAGGGCGGGGAAGTTCACCGCGCGGCCGCAGGTCGCAACCCGACGTGGGCCGGTCGCCTCATTCTCTCCTTCCCGTAATCATTCTCCTCGCGGCACTCCCCGATCGCCTGACGAAAGAGAGAGATTAGGAGGAAAGTGAAAGAGCCAGAATCGTCGCCGCCGCCCGACCCGTTCGCCACCCGGTCCGCCCCTCCCGGCGCCGACGGAGCGGCGCCCTCCGATCTCACGATCTTCCGTTCCCTGGAGGGCTGCGCTCTGTCGCAGCCACCAGCCCCGTTCGCCACCCGGTCCGCCCCTCCCGGCGCGGAGCGGAGTCCGCGCCCTACCGGTGCGGGACTTGGCACGAACCCATCCCAGACGATCAGCGAATGCAGCGCACCCTTCCCTGCCGCCCCGAATTACACCTTGCCAGCGGCGGGAACTTCGAAACCGCGGCTGTTTTCGTCCTTCAGCAGGGCGTTCGCCTCCTTCGCCCACTCGCCGGTGTGGCGCTCCGCCTTGGGATCGAAGGTCAACCAGGGGCCGACGATGTACTCGGCGCCGTTCTCGGGGATGCCGACGCCGTCGCGCATCATCTCATGCAGCTTGAGGAAATGCTCGGCCGCCGCCCTGTCGTCGCCGAAGCGGCCGGCCTTGGCGTTGAACGGCACCTTCCTGCCCAGCCGGTACGAGTTGTTCATCAGGTGGCCGAGCACGCAGCCATAGTGGGCCTCGAGCACATTGCCGTTCGCCATCTCCGGTTTGCCGGCGCGGCAGGCGGCGATGAAAGAGCCCCAGTTGCCGCCGGGCGTAACCTTGCCGGGGGCCACGTTGACCTTCTCGCCCTTGCTGCTGCCCTTCGCGAAATAGGTTCCGTCGATGATCTTACCGCCGTCCTCGAAGTAGTACTCGTTCTTCACCTGGTGGACGTACCCCTTGTAATTCACGTTGCGGACGTTGAAGAACACCTGTTGGCCGTTGGGATATTCCGCGATGGCGAACATCGTGTTGGGCGTCTCGCCCTGATCGTTCCACTTGAAGCGGCCGCCCAGCGCCATCACGCGCACCGGGTTGGTCAGCTTTGGATCGAGCGCCCAACGCGCCACGTCGAGCTGGTGCGTGCCCTGATTGTTCATGTCGCCGTTGCCCGTCGGCCAGAACCAGTGCCAGTTGTAGTGCACGTAATTGCCGTGGTACTGTGGGATCTTCGCGGGACCGCGCCAGAGGTTCCAGTCGAGATTGGCCGGCGGCGCCTCAACGGGCTTGAAGCCGATCGTGTCGCGCGGCTTGCAGCAGTAGCCGTAGGAGATCTTCAGCTTGCCGAATTTACCGGCCGTGATCGCCTCGTGCAGGCCCGCGATCTTCGCGTCGCTACGACGCTGCGTGCCATGCTGGATCACGACGCCGTACTTCTTCTGCGCCGCCACCGCCACGCGCCCCTCGGCGACATCGTGGCTCATCGGTTTCTCGACGTAGACGTGTTTGCCCGCCTGCGCCGCCCAGATCGTCATCAGCGTGTGCCAGTGATTCGGCGTCGCGACGGAAATGGCGTCGAGCGTCGGATCCTCGAGTGCACGGCGCACGTCGGCCACGCCCTTGGTCGTATACTTCCCCGCGGTCTTCTCCTGCAAATTCTTCATCGTCCGCTCGAGCACCTTCTGGTCGGGGTCGATCAAATACGCGATTTCCACGTTCGGCTGCTCGAGCCAGCCGGAGATGTGGCTCTTGCCGCGGCCGTTGAGGCCGGCGACGGCGATGCGCAGGCGGTCGTTGGCGCCAACAACCCTGGCCGAGGAACTGGTGCCGCTGATGAGGGCCATCGAGCCCGCGGCCAGCGCCGATTTTTGGATGAACGAACGACGGGTAATCAGGTTCATAAGGGGAGTCTGGGGAGTCTGGCTGCACTGCCGGCGCAAGCCCGTCCGGGTTCGCGGGCGGCGGGGACATCTCATCAACACCGCTCGCGCCGCCCATGGCAAGCGCCTTGGCAGATCGGCCGGCCCCGCATCATTTCTTCGCCGCGGATTGCTTGGCCTTGGCGCGGCGGGCGGCGTTCGCGGTGTTGCCGTCGTGCCAGCGCGGATCCTCCCACCGCGGCGGCAGCATGGTGGCGTTCCAGCGCTCCCAGCGGGCCTGCAACGCGGCCACCCGCTCGGGATGCCACCCGGCCAGATCCTCGCGCTCCCCGCGATCGTGGGTGAGGTTGAACAACCTCACCGGTTCATCGCGGCCCGGTCGCACCAATTTCCAGTCTCCCTCGCGCACGGCGTACTGGGTGCCAAAGCGCCAGTAGAGCGTGTCGCGGTCCAGCCCCGTGGCCCGACCCTCCAGCAGGGGCAGCAGATTGACGCCGTCGAGCTGCCAGTCGCTCCTCATTTCAACCCCCGCAGCCGCCAGCGCAGTTGGCAGCAGGTCGAGTTGAATCACGGGGGTCGCCAGCACCCGCCCGCCGGGAATCCGTCCCCGCCACTGTGCGAGCCAGGTCACACGAATGCCGCCCTCATACAACAGCCACTTTCGACCCCGCAATCCGCCCTGATCCGCCAGCGGCGAAGCGCCGCCGTTGTCGCTGAGGCAAAAGACCAGCGTGTTCTCCTCCAGGCCCAACTCCCGCAGCCGGTTCATTACGGTGCCGACGGCATCGTCGGCCTCGCTCATCAGGGCCGCATAGGCCCGCTCGCGGGGTGGCAGGCGCGCGAACCGCCGCAGGACATGATCGCTCGCCACCACCGGGGAATGCACGGCGTTGAACGCGAGGTAGAGAAACCACGGCCGCGACCGGTGGCGTTCGATGAAGGCCACGGCTTCGCGGGCAAAAATCGGCGAGGTGATCGGCGCACCCTCCGGCGCGGGCACACGCTCGAAACCCCGGTAGAAGAAACCCGTCGGCTCATCGAGATTGCCCCGGGAGCCGAAGGACTCGTCAAAGCCGCGCGCCGCCGGCCACTGCTCGGGCGCGGTCATCCCGACGTGCCACTTGCCCACGATCCCGGTCACATAACCCGCCGCCTTCATCCGCTGCCCGAACGTGACCTCGGTCGGCGCCAGCGCCTTGCGCTCGACATCGCGGCCCTCGGTGTTGGCGTCGTGACCCGAGCGCGCCTGGTAACGCCCGGTCAGCAATCCCACCCGGCTGGGGGAACAAACACAGGCCGAGACATAACCATCGGTAAACCGGACGCCCTCCGCCGCGAGGCGGTCAATGTTCGGCGTGGGCGCGAGTTTTCCCCCGTAACATCCCGGCTGCGCCCAGCCCATGTCATCCAGATAAAAGACGAGGACATTGGGACGCGACGCCGGCGCGGAGGCTGCGGGCGAGCCAGGTGCGACGGCGGCAACTGCGAAAGCGAGCCCGGCGGGGAGAGCACGAATGCGAAGCGACATGGAAGCCAGCCTGGCGGGCGAGCACGCGCGTTGCCACTTCGATTCCGGGTGCCGTTCACCGCCACTCGTGGCGCGGGTAACGGCGGGAGAGTTCGGCCTTCACCTTCGGATACTGCTCGCGCCAGAAGTTCGTGAGATCATCCGTCACCTGGATCGGGCGCTGGTTCGGTGCCAGCACCTCGATCTTCACCGGCACGCGGCCGTGCCCGACCGCGAAGCGGCCCTCGATGCCGTAGAGTTCCTGGATGCGCGCGCTCAGCACGGGCGGCCCCTCCTTCGCATAGGTGAGGCGCGAACGGCGGCCGTTGGCCATGACCAGGCGCTCCGGCAGGTAGTCGTCGAGCACGGCGAGTTGCTCGGCCGTCAGCCACTCCCGCAGGACCGGCAGCACCGGCTTGTCCTTGATATCCCGATACCCCTGCTCGCCGTAGCAAATCTGTTCGATCAACGTCGCACGATCGGCGTCCGTGATCGGGCTGACCTCCAGTTCCGGAAACCATTCCGCGAGCCGGTTCACACGTACGATCCACTGTTCGACCGACTCGTCCCAGGCCGCGAGCTTGAGGCGGCCGGCCAGCACCTCGCGCGTCAGCAGGGCGGCGGCGGCATCCGGCGGTACGTCGTCGCCGCCCGCCTTGGCCTCCAGCACCAGATCGCGGAACCGCCGCTCCCGCCGGGCCACCACCCGCCGCGCCTGCTCGTCGTAAACCACCCCCTGCGTTTCGCGGTAGTCGTCCGGAAACAACTCGCGCAGCCACGCTTCCTCGATGGCGGTGGCGAGCGAAAGGAGCACATTCACCTCGCCGCTCCGCCCGCCGATTTCGCTGATCTCGGCCGCGACAAACAGCGGCGCCTTTTGCAGGCAGCTTTCGCGCGCGAGCATCCCGCGGCGCTGGTGCATGAGTTCGCAGCGCAGGGTGCCGCCATCCAGCCGGCGCGCGAGCTGGTCGGAGAAACCGGCCAGGACGCATCGCCGCACCGCCCCGCGATCCGTCTCCGCCCCCGCGGTCTCCAGCCCCTCGGCCGCGGCGATGGCCAGAAACTGCTCGAACAGCGGCCCCACCTGGCGCGCCGCCTGCGCGTGGATGCCCAGCCGGCGGCACGCGTCGAGGGCATAGCCCGCGCGATCCGCGTACTCCCAGGCGCGCATCAGCCGGAAGAAATCACTCTCGTGCTCCTCCCCCAGGGCGTCCTCCCGCGCCTGCTCAACCTCGCGGGACACGCCGCGCAGCAGGAAGCTGCGCCCCTGCGTCAAGGCCGCCATCAGCGCCACGGCCCGCACGCAGCCGCGTTCCTGCGCGGCGAGGAACATCCGCGCGTAACGCGGGTGCACCGGGAAACGCAGCATGCGTCGGCCGATCTCCGTGATGCCGGTGCGCCCGGGCGCAGAGGACGCCGCCGCCGGCTCTTGACCCGAGGTTCCCGAGCCCACCCGGCCTCCCACGCCCGGCCCAGTGCCACCCGCCACCGCCCCCAGATCCTGCAGCAGCGTTTCGGCCCGCAACAAGGCCTTGGGGTCGGGCGACTCGAGCCAGGGAAAGCCAGCCACGTCCTCGACCCCGCTCGCCTTCAACGTCAGCACCACCTCGGCGAGATCGAGACGCTTCACTTCGGGCAGTTCCTGCGGCGCCCGCTGGCCGTGTTCACGCTCGGTCCAGAGCCGCACGCACACGCCCGGCGCGGTGCGGCCGGCCCGACCCGCCCGCTGGTCGGCGCTGGCGGCGGAGATTTTCTCGATCAGGAGCGTGTTGATGCCGCGGTGCGGATCGAAGCGCGCCACCCGCGCGAGGCCTGAGTCGATTACGGCGGTCACGCCGTCGATGGTGAGCGAGGTTTCGGCGACGTTGGTGGATACGATGATCTTCCGGGCGTCGTATCGTTCCACCGCGCGATCCTGGGCCTCAGGCGGCAACTCCCCGTGCAGCGGCAGCACCACGCACCCGCGCAACGCTCGCGTCGCCTGGATGGCCTGCACCGTGCGGCTGATTTCGTACGCCCCAGGCAGGAAGACGAGCAGATCGCCTGGCGTCGCTTCCGCCACCCGCGCGCACTCCCGCGCCGCCACCTCCCAGACAGGCTCCTGATCGAAGTTCACCGCCTTCGGCAGGTACTCGACGCGCACCGGGAAGCTGCGACCCTCTGACATCAGCACCTCGCAGGGCGCGAGGTAATCGCGCAGAGCTCCCGTCTGGAGCGTCGCCGACATCACGACCAGCTTCAGATCCGGCCGGGCGCCCTGCTGAATCTGGAGCGCGCGGGCGAGCGAGATGTCGCCGTAGAGGTGCCGCTCGTGGAACTCGTCGAACACGATCGCGCTCACCCCGCGCAGCACGGGGTCGAACGACATCTGCCGGAGCAGGATGCCCTCGGTGACAAACCGGATCCGGGTGCGTTCGCTCACGCGTGACTCGAGCCGAATCTGGTAGCCTACGCCCTCGCCCAGGCGCGTCCCGGCCTCCTCCGCGACACGCTTCGCCAGGAGGCGGGCCGCCAGCCGGCGCGGCTGCAGCACCACAACCTCGCCCTTCTCCCCCAGCAGGCCGTGCCGCCAGAGCAGTTGCGGAATCTGCGTGGACTTGCCCGAGCCGGTCGGCGCTTGCACGACCGCACGGCCGCCCGCGCGCAGGGCCGCCACCAAGGCGGATTCAAGTTCGTAGATGGGCAAATCGCGGGGCGCGGGCATGGCGAAGGGCGCAGCAAAAACCAAGCGTCCCCGGGAGGCCGAGCGAAATCCGGTGAATAACCCGTGAGCGAGGTTGTGCCCAAGTTATTCACCGTCGTGACTGGAGGAAAAGTTGTGAAGAACAAGGGCTTTCATTTTCCCGCCGCCGGCGCATGGTTGCCCTCGTTCCTTGATAGAACAGTCGCAGTGCAGCGGCCTGAAACACGCCGCTGAGAGCACGACTGGGATAATCCCGGGCGACCGGGGAAAGGCGGACGGCAGCTGGTGCCGTTCTCCCCTCCAGGCGGCGCAAGCCGGCCGGGAGGCATATATCACCAGTTCCTCTGGCCGGAGTCGTGTCCGGTCAGTCAAACACGAATCAGGAACTGTGCGGTGAGGCGCGATCAGAAACCGCGCCGAGCCGAGTCAGGCCCACGGGAAGTTTCGATCCGTGCGCCGACGCAGTTACCCCAGAGGGTTTTGGTTGCTACTGCGCGGACCAGAACGCAGTCGCGGTTTCCGGCGGGACCACCCGCCAAAAGGCCTCACCCGCCGCACGGGCGAGGCGCGCAAGGGAGCCGGGACGGCGGGGAGCGAGCGGACCTGGCAAAGTCCGTGAAACCTCCTCACTGGGGCGGCGTGAAAAACCACGTCGCCCTGCTGCAAAAGCGAAAGGCAACCTGAGAGGTAAGAGGTCAGACCCGTAACGCGGGGCCAACGGCCGGCCACCAGCCGGCGCCGTCCCCGTGGTCACGGTGCCGACGCGAAAGCAGTTTGCAGGCGTGTCAGCACCACGTCCGGCGCGCCGCTCCCGGCAGGGAGCGTCCGAACCGGGCGAAGAGGCCTCACTCGAAAGATTCCGATCGGCAACGGTCGGGACGGTCCCGCCATGAGACCGAGACATCCGCCTGCCGCGGAGAGTGGCGTCGGGAAGCACACCGCCCGCGAAAGCGAGAGCGCCCAAGCGTGTGCCGCCGGGAAAGAGCGCGTGGCGAACGCCCACCCCCACAAATTAGCCTCGGAGGCTTCAAAACCTCCGGGGCTTTTTTGTTTTCCGAAAATGCACCCGGCGGGAACGCTTGGCTTGCCGCCCAGCCGCCGAAAGGGAGAATCCCACTCCTCATGAGCCGCACTTGGATCGCGCTGCTGGCGCTTGCCCTTTACCCGTCACTGGAGGCTGCCGACAAGGCCATCCCTTACGCCCAGATTCCGGGTCCGATCCGGATTTACGAGGGCGACGTGCCCGGCGCGTTGGGTCAGCGTCCGCAGGACATTCCCACCCTCACTCCCTTTCCCGCCGACCCGGCAAGGCGCAACGGCGCCACGATGCTCATCTTTCCCGGCGGCGGCTACGGCAACCTCGCCGAACACGAGGGCACCGGCTATGCGGAGTGGTTCGCCAAGCACGGCGTCACCGCCTATGTGTTGAAATACCGCCTCGGCTCCAACGGCTACCGACACCCCGTCATGCTCAACGACGCGAAACGCGCCCTCCGACTGGTGCGCTCGTTCGCCCGCCGCGACGGCCTCGACCCCGCCCGCATCGGAGTAATCGGCTCCTCCGCCGGCGGCCACCTCGCCTCGACTCTTGTCACGCACTTCGATGCCGGCCGGCCCGACGCCACCGATCCCGTCGAACGCGAGAGTTCGCGGCCCGATCTTGGCATCCTCTGCTACCCGGTCATCTCCCTGCTCGAGTTCGCCCACGCTGGTTCGCGGCGCAACCTGTTGGGCGACGCGCCGCCCCCGGAACTGGTCCGCCTCCTGTCGAGCGAACTGCAGGTGACCAAAGACACCCCGCCGTGCTTCCTCTGGCACACCATCGAGGACAAGTCCGTGCCGGTGGAAAACTCGCTCCTCTTTGCGTCCGCCCTGCGGCGCGCCGGGGTGCCGTTCTCCCTGCACATCTACGAGAAGGGCGCCCACGGTCTAGGCCTCTTCGGCCGGAACAACCAGCCCGCCCCCCCGTGGGCCGACCAGTTGCTGCATTGGTTCAAGGAGCGCGGCTTCACGCCGTAAAGCGTCGGTCCCGCCACCGAATTTTTGGGTTTGGGCACGGCCGAAACCTTGCCTTGCTATCGCTTGGCGCGGTCCGCACGTTGGAACTTTTGCCAATTCGAGACCGCGCCCGACCATGAACCAGAGCATCCGCAACATCGCCATCATCGCCCATGTCGACCACGGGAAGACCACCCTCGTCGACAAGCTCCTCAAGGAAGGCGGCGTGTTCCGCGCCAACCAACAGGTGGAGGAGCGCGCCATGGACTCGATGGACCTCGAGCGCGAAAAGGGCATTACGATCAAGGCCAAGAACACGTCCGTCCACTGGAAGGATAAGATCATCAATATCGTGGACACCCCCGGCCACGCGGACTTCGGCGGCGAAGTGGAGCGCGCGCTCCGCATGGTCGACGGGGTGCTGCTCGTCGTCGACGCCTACGACGGCCCCCAGGCGCAGACGCGCTTCGTGCTCCGCAAGGCCCTCCATCATGGACTCAAGGTCGTCATCGTGATCAACAAGATCGATCGCGACAACGCCGAGCCCGCCAAGATGTACGACAAGGTGCTCGAGCTTCTCATGGAGCTCAACGCCACTGAGGAGCAGTTCGACGCCCCCGTCGTGTACGGCGCAGGCCGCGACGGCTACATGATGTATCGCCTCGGCGACGAGAAGAAGGACATGACGCCCCTGTTCGAGACCATCCTCGACCACGTCCCGCCGCCGTTCGCCAAGCCCAACGAGCCGTTCCACATGCTCGTGTCCAACATCGACTGGAGCGACTACGTCGGCCGCATCGCCATCGGCAAGATCCTCGGCGGCAGCGTCAACGTCGGCGACACCGTCTTCACCATCCGCCACGCCGACGGCAAAAGGATCCGATCCAAGGTGACGAAAGTTTTCGAATACACCGGGCTGAATACCCAGGAGTCCACCGCCGGCGTTGCCGGCAACATCGTCGGGCTCTCCGGTTTCGAGGACATCGATATCGGCGACACCCTTTCTGCGGATGAAAACGGACATGCGCTGCCGTTCACGCAGATCGATCCGCCGACCCTCGAGATGCAGTTCTGCGTCAACGACGGCCCCCTCGTCGGACAAGACGGCCGGCTGGTCACGTCGCGCCAGCTTCGCGAGCGCCTCTTCCGCGAGTTGAAGACCAACGTCTCCATCAGCGTCGAGGATGGCGACAAAGCCGGCGTCTTCACCGTCAAGGCCCGCGGGGCGATGCAGGTCGCGGTGCTCGCCGAGACGATGCGACGCGAGGGCTACGAGTTTCTCGTTTCGCGTCCGACGGTGATCGAAAAGGTGGTTGACGGAAAGCGGCACGAACCGTTCGAGACGGTCTGGATTGAGGTGCCCGACGAATGTGTGGGCGCGGTGATGCAGAACCTGGCCAACCGCAAGGGCCAGCTCACCAACATGGAGAAACACCCGCACTCCACGATGATCGAAGCCACGATCACGACGCGTGGCCTGATCGGCATGGAGATCGACATCGTCAATATCACGAGCGGCCGCGGCGTGATGAGCCACCTTTTCAAGGAGTACGGTGCCCACGCCGGCGAGGTGCTTACCCGCCTCACCGGCACCTTGATCGCGACCGAAGCGGGGGAAACCACCACCTACGCACTCGTGATGTGCCAGGAGCGCGGCAAACTGTTCGTCGGTCCCGGCGAGCAGGTGTATGAGGGCATGATCGTGGGCGAGAATCCGCGCAACGAAGACATCGCGGTCAACGCCGTCCGCGAGAAGAAGCTCACCAACTTTCGCTCCCAAGGCGAGGGTGTCGCCGCCGGTCTCACCCCGGCCACCAAACTGTCCCTCGAACGTTCCATTGAATACATCGCCGCCGATGAATTTGTGGAGGTGACTCCGCACTTTCTTCGCCTGCGCAAGCGCATCCTCAAGGAGGTCGAGCGCCGCAAGGTGGCCCGCGCCGCCAAGTCAGCCGATTAACAGTTCGGGTGGCGAGGGCTGAAGGCAGGCGCAAAGGAGAGCGGCTCCAAAGAAGGAAAGTTCTCACGACTGACAGGCGGCGGTCCCTCGCCGCCGCCGGCATGGGGCGATGCCGACCGTGCCGACCCTCCTGGCTTGGACGGCACCTGGGTAGAATCCCACAGACCGTGGGAATTGACAGCCCCCCCGGCGCTGCTCTCATTTCCCTACCCGCTACATGTCCCAACGCTCTCTAGAGTCTCCGACGTCCCGCGAGTTCGTGAAGCAGTCCAGCCTCTACCAAGAGTTTCTTGCTGAGCGGGAGGAGATTCTGAAGCACAAGTGGATCGAATCCGAGCGATTGGGTTACGATATCGGATTTGAGCGCGCCCTGCTCGACTGGATTCGTAAACACCGGGAGGGCTGGCGGGCGGCCCGCCGCCAACAGGCGCAGCAACATTCCTCGGCTTCAGGCCATTCCGCTTCGCCGTTTGCCTCCCCGGCGCCGGAGCGGCGCACCGAATAGGAGGGAGGGGATAGTCAGGCCGCGCCGACTGCGCGGCCCGCCCAAATGAAAAGCCGGGTAAGAACCCGGCTTTCGTTTCGTAGCGGGTGCCGCCACCGGCGGCCAGCCGACAACTTACTTAATCTCCTTGTGCACCGTATGGCGCTTGAGGAAGGGGTTGTATTTCTTCTTTTCGATGCGCTCGGTCACGGTCTTCTTGTTGCGAAACGTGAGATAGCGGGAGACGGGTTTGCCTTCTTTCCTGGCCTCGGTGCATTCCAGAGTGACTTGTTCTTGCATGGTCTTAAATGGGTTGAAGCGGCGAGAGCAAAGGCCGGCCCCCATCCGGTGCAATCACATTCTGCACCTGCAACCACGGCTCACGGCACAGTCGTCGCCGGCACCGCCACCTTGGGCCGGGAGAACACCGATTCCTCCAGCGCGGGGTTGGCTTCGATCCTGGCGATGCGAGTCTGCTGGGTCGCCTTGCCGTCCACTGACACCGTAATCGTGTGCGGCAGGAGCACGCCCTCCACCGGGCGAAAATCCTCATAGTGGGTCACCAACTGCAGTCGGCGCCCCCCGGCGCTTTCGCGAAACTCGACCCGCATCACGATCAAAAAGGTTTCGTCGTCGAGCAGCACCGAAAAGGTGTCGGCGAGCCTGCGCGTCACAAGTATTCGGTGGAGCTTGCGTCCGTCGACCGTCAGTTCGCCGGCATACTCCAAGGTGTAGCCGCGGGACGAACCGGCGACCAGGGGGTCGTCGAATTCCGCATCCGCCACGAAGGTACGCGCGGATCCGGGACTCATCTCACGGTACTTTGGAGGCCAGGTTCCCGTGTCGAATTCCCAGGGCGGGTTCTCCCCGTCGCTGCCCTGTACCAGAGTGCGCCCACCCCGCTCTGTTTCCACGCGGACCCTGGCGGGCCGCGCTGCCACGAACGAAAATCTCAATTGGGCGCCCGCCGTCATCACGTGGCCGGTGGCCCGCAACGACTGGAGCGCTTCGAGTCGGCGCGCTCCACCCATCGCCTCGACGTGAATGCGCGCCAACTCGGCGGCGAGATCCGCCCGCAACTCCCCCGCCGCCGCCACCCCAGCACAGACTGCCGCCATCAAGAACCGACGCATCGCGGCACGCTGGCGGGCGATACCGCCGTCGACAAGCCTGAGTGCCGCGCCCGCGCCACCGATGGATTTTCGGTTGTTCTACGTCGCTTCCCGTCCTACGACCGCTGGGCGTCATTCACCGCGTGCCCGGAGAACTCACCCGTATCATTTCCGACCTCCACTTCGGGGATCGAGCGAGCCGCGTCCGACGGCTGGAACAACTGACGCCGCTGCTGGCGGGCGTGGACCACCTCGTGCTCAACGGCGATACGCTCGACACCCGTCCGTCCGAGTTCCCCCAGCACACGGCGCGCTGCCGGGCCGAAGTCTCCCGCTTCTTTCCGCACGCGGTCGGCCGGGTTACCTTCCTGACGGGAAATCACGATGGTGACTTCTCGCCCACGCACCACCTGGATCTCGCCGCCCGCGCTGTGTTTGTCATCCACGGAGACGTTGTCTTTGAAGACATCGTTCCGTGGAGTCGCGATGCCCCGGTGGTCCGCCAGCGCATTCGCGAGGGCCTGGCGGCGCTCGCACCCGCCAGGCGGGACGAACTGGATCAACAACTGTCCGTGTTCCGCCGGGTCGCGATGACAATTCCGCAGCGCCATCAATCGGAACCCAAGGCGCTCCGGTACCGGCTGCGTTACCTTGCCGACACCGTTTGGCCGCCGCACCGCGCGTGGTCCGTGCTGCACGCCTGGCGGGTGATGCCGCAGCGGGCTGCGGCCCTCGCTGCGCGTTACCGACCCGCGGCCAAATTCGTCGTCACCGGACACTCGCACCGCCCTGGAGTGTGGGCTTGTCCCAGCGGACTGACCGTGCTCAACACCGGCTCGTTCACCCTGCCGCTGGGCGCCCTGGCGGTCGATCTCCTGCCCGGGCGGTTGCAGGTGCGACGGATCGAACGCCGGGGCGGTGACTTCCACCCCGCCGCGCGGGTCGCCGAGTTTCCGCTCGCCGACGGCTGATGAATCGCCGAAACAGCGGCATGAGCATCGAGTTCGGCTGGTGGAACCGCGACCCTGAAAAGGGCAAATTCCAGGTGCATGTGGCGATCCACGGCGGCAACATCGAATGGCAACGCCACCAGGGCCATCACACCTCGTGGGAGCCCTACGAACCCACCGCGGAGGACCGAAGCCGGCTGGTCGAAGAGGCGTCCCGCCGACTGCCCCGGAGGCTGCTCTCGCAACGACAGTTCGATGAGATCAAGCGACTAAGCGAGCGCACCGGCCCCGGCGCCCTCTCCGGCCGGCGCCACCGGCCCTCACCCGACCTGTAGACGAACGGCGACCTGCGGCCAGAGGAGCCGGAAAGACGGACAGTAGTCCTCCGGCCGCCGCACCAACCGATCCGAGATCTCTGCCGGTGCGAGCCACTCGCCGTACTGAATTTCCACCGGGTCGAGGCGGAGCGGCCCGTCATACCTGAGTCGATAGACCCAGACGAACTCCCACCCTGTCTCCTCGCAGGCCTGCACGCGGAACCACCGCACCGGCTCCTGGCCGGGCGGCAGTTCGATCCCAATCTCCTCCCCCAGTTCCCGTCGAGCCGCGGCATCGTAGTCTTCGCCGGCATCGAGATGACCGGAGCATGAGGAGTCCCAGAGACCCGGCGAAAGGTCCTTGTGTCGCGAGCGCTTCTGCAAGAAGACCTGCCCGGCGGCGTCAAAGACCATCACGTGCACGGCCCGATGCCAAAGCCCGGTGGCGTGCACTTCGCGGCGTGTCGCCTGCCGGATTACCTCGTCGCGCTCGTTCACGACATCGAAACACTCTTCGTTTATCCGCTCGTCCACATTTCGACGAAGGCGCGGAGGGCGACCGGTGTAAAGCCTGCGCCTCCCCCGCAGCCCCCCCCGGCGGTCGCAGTGGAGGATTTGGCTTGGTCCAGTGGTGGTTTCGGGTGTTTGGTGACCGCTTTTCCCCGCCATGCCGAAAATTGAGGTCAACAAGGTCGCCGAAATCCTGAAAAAGAACGAAATCTCGCCGGCCATCCTGCGACGGATCATTGAGGAGATGAACCTCGCAGTGCAGCCCGACCCGGGTGAGGAGGAGAAGCCGCCCCCGCTGAAGAAGCAGTTCGTCATCCTGATCAGCGATCCGGAGGAGCGGCTGCCCAAACACGACTTCGTCGGCTGGGTGCTGCAGATTCCCGAAAGTGAGAGCGTGGCCACGACCCAGGAGCGGGTCTTCCGCAGCGCCTACGATTACAACACCACCAAGAAAGGCCGCCTCCTGCCGGTCAAGACCGTGGGCGAGGCCATCGAGACTATCCCGGCCAAGTTCCTCAAGGAAGCCGACGTCTGGGTGAAGACCAAGACCCCGGTGCTGATGCTGCGGACCGACAACGAAATCCCGAAGGAATGAACGAGCGGGCTTCGGCCGGTGCCCTCGTCCGCGGCTGACGGTCAAGATGGCCCGGTTGGGCGGCTACAGGCCAAATCGCGCCGGATCAAAGCCGCGGGCACGCACCGCCTCCGCCAAGGCAGCGAGATCAATGCTCGCCCCCGGCTTGACCCCGTTGGCCCGATACCAGCCCTGGTTGACCTCCAACGCGAAGCGAAGGTCGTCGCCCCGCGAGCTCACGGAGGTCTCATCGAACGGGTGCAACGCATACACCTCCGCCAGCGTGCCGTCCGTGCGGAAGAAGCCGATGTCGAGCGGCGTGGGGGTGTTGCGCATCCAGAAGCTCATGCGCTGCGGCCGATCGTAGAGAAAGATCATCCCGTCGTCGCGCCCGAGGTCGCGTCGCTCCATCAACCCGCGTTGCATTTCCGCGGGGCGGATGGCCAGTTGCATGCGCACCGTGCGTTCGCCGACCTTGATCGGAAAAAAATCGAGCACCGATTTCGGCAGCGCAGCCGCGGTCGCATTTCCACCCGCCGAGCGCGCCGGATCGCGCCCGCACGCCGCCAGGCCGATCGCGAGCAGCGCGACCGTACCCCAACGCGAAACCGGATTTGCATTTTTCACGGGGCCGGTGGCTAATCGCCGCCCCGCTTCAACTCAACCTCCGTCTCGCCCGTGCCCGGCAAACTTCCGCCCCCTCCCCTTCTTTTCGCCGACACCCACCGCAGCCCCGACGCCCTTTACTTCGGCGGCGTCGACGTGCCCGATCCGTTCATCGCGTTTGGCTGCCGCGGCCGCCGAATCGCCGTCGTCGGCGCCCTGGAGTTTGGCCGCGTGCGCCGAACCTCCCGCTTCGACCAGGTGCTGCCGTTGGAGCGCTACCATGAACGCGCCCGCCAGCTCTGGCCGGACCGTCGCCCCGGTCCGGCCGAGACAATCGTCCTGCTGGCGCGTGATCACCGCCTGCGCCAGTTCACCGTGCCCGAAGATTTTCCGGCCGGACTGTACGCCCGGCTCCATACTCTCGGCATCGCACTCACTATCGCCAACGGCCCCCTTTTTCCCGAGCGTGAAATCAAGACCGCCGGGGAAGCGGCTGCCATTCGCGAGGGCAACCGCTGCAGCGCGCGGGGGTTCGCCGCGGCCGAGCGCATCCTGCAGACCAGCCGCATCTCCGGCCGGCGCCTCGTCCACCGCGGCCGCACCGTCACCAGCGAGATGCTCAAGTTCGCCATCGAGGTCGCCTGCCTGGAGGCCGGCGCGGTTTCGGCCGACACCATCGTCGCCGGCGGCGACCAGGCCTGCGATCCGCATGAACGCGGCTCCGGGCCGCTGCGACCGCACGAACTGATCATCATCGACATCTTTCCCCGCGTCTCCCGCACCGGCTACCACGGCGACATGACGCGCACCTTCCTGCGCGGCCGCGCCACCGAGGCCCAGCACGCCATCGTCGACGCCGTCCGCACCGCCCAGCTCGCCGCACTGGCCGCGATCCGCGCCGGGGTCAACGGCCGCGAGGTCCATGCCCGCTGCGTCGAGGTTTTCTCTGCCCGCGGTTTCCAGACCAAGCACCTGCGCCGCGGCGCGGTGGGGTTCTTCCACGGCACGGGCCACGGGCTCGGCCTGGCGGTGCACGAGCCGCCCCGGCTCAGCGGCACAGTGGACTGCCCGCTGCCGGCCGGCGCGGTCGTCACCGTCGAACCGGGACTCTATTATCCCGGGGTCGGGGCCTGCCGGATCGAGGATGTGGTGCAGGTGACCGCCACCCGTCCGCGCCTCCTCTCCCGCTATCCGTACCGCTGGCAATTCTGACCGATGAAAGGCCTTCTCCCACTCCTCCGCAAGATTTCGAAACTGCGCATCCTCGTGGTCGGCGACGTGATGCTCGATCACTACATCTGGGGCGATGCCACGCGCATCTCCCCGGAGGCTCCCGTGCCGGTGATTGACATCGCCCGCGACTCATGGACCGCCGGCGGCGCCGCCAACGTCGCCCTCAACCTCGCCTCGCTCGGTGCCCGCTGCACCGTCGTCGGGTACTTCGGCAGCGATGAGAGTGGCGCCCGCCTCGAAACCATCCTCCACGGCAAGCGTATCGCCACCGTCAGCACACCGGGCACGGCGCCCACCATCCTCAAGACCCGCGTCGTCGTGCAGCACCAGCAACTCTGCCGCCTCGACCGCGAGGCCCCGCCGACCGCCTACGAAATCCCCGCCTCGCGCCTCGACGCGATCGTCGGCCCCGAGATCGAGAAGTGCGACGCCGTCATCCTCTCGGACTACGCCAAGGGAATCCTGACCGGCAGCGTGGTCTCCCGGGTGACCAGGCTCGCCCGCACCGCGGGGAAGTTTGTCGCCCTCGATCCCAAGCCGAAACGGAAACTGGAGTTCCACGGCCTCGACCTGATCACGCCCAACAAGAAGGAATCGCTCCAGCTCGCCGGCCTTGAACCGCCGCCGCACGCGCCCTTTCCCGCCGCGGAAGTCTGCGCCCGGATTCACGAGTTGTACGCCACCCGCCACCTTGTCGTCACCCTCGGCGAAGACGGCATGCTGCTCAGCTCGGAGGGAAAGGTGCAGAAGATCATTCCGACCGCCGCGCGCGAGGTGTACGACGTCTCCGGCGCCGGCGACACCGCCCTGGCCGCCCTGGTGCTTGCGCTCAGCGCGGGTGCCCCGCTCGAAACCGCCGCCCACTTCGCCAACGCCGCCGCCGGCGTCGTGGTCGGCAAACTCGGCACCGCGACCGTCACCCCCGAGGAACTCACCGCCTACGTCCGCCGCCAATGATCGTGGACCACGCCCTGCCGGCCCCGACCGGACCGCTCGCCGGCGGCGCGCTTTTCCTCGACCGCGATGGCACGCTCATCGTCGACAAGAACTACCTCGCCGATCCTGCCGGCGTCGAGTTGATCGCCGGGACCGCGGCCAGCCTGGCGCGCGCCCGCGCCCTCGGCCTGCGCCTCTTCCTGCACACCAACCAGTCCGGAATCGGCCGCGGCTATTTCACCCTGGACGACGCCCAGCGCTGCAACGCCCGCATGGAAGAGTTGCTCGGGCTGCCGCGCCCGGTTTTCGACGCCGTCTGCATCGCGCCCGAAGGGCCCGACGATCCGGCGATCTACCGCAAACCGGTCCCGCGCTTCGTGCAGGAGAGGATCGCCCGCCACCAACTCGACCCCGGGCGGTGCTGGATGGTCGGCGATCGCGAGAGCGATGTGCTCACCGGCCTCAACGCCGGCATCGGAGCCATCGCCGTCTGCACCGGAAAATACGACGATGCCGGCTGGCGCGCCGCGGCCCCGGCCGGCGTCGCAGTTTACCCCAACCTGCTCGAATTCGTGGCCAGCCTCGAGGTCCGGGCGGCGCTGCGCCATGCCTGAACTCGCCGAGGTCGAATTCTACCGCAAACGGTGGGCGCTCGCCGCTACGGGCCGGACCCTCGACGCCGTCAGAGTCAACCCCGCCAAACGCCCGCTGCGCGGCCTCAAGATCAACGCGCTGCGGCGCGCCCTCACCGGCGCCAAGCTGGAGTCCTCCGCCGCTGCGGCCAAGCAGATGCACTTCCGCTTTAGCAGCGGCGCCTGGCTCGGCGTGCACCTCGGCATGAGCGGCGAACTGCTCACCGCGCCCCGCGACTTCGCGCCCGGCCGGCACGACCATCTCGTGCTGCTGGCAGGCGACCGGGCGCTCGTTTACCGCGACCCGCGCATGTTCGGGCGGATCGAGTTTCACGCCGGCCCCGGCGTGCCCGCCTGGTGGTCGCGTCTCGCCCCGCCCATCCTCTCGCACGCGTTCACGGTCGACGCCGTCGCCTCGTTTCTGCGCCGCCGGCAGCGCGCCCCGATCAAGGCCGTGCTCCTCTTGCAGGAGCGTTTTCCCGGCATCGGAAACTGGATGGCCGACGAAATTCTCTGGCGGGCCGCCATTCACCCGGCGCGACCAGCGGGCGGCTTGCACCCGGCCGAAGTGGGGCGACTCTGGCGCGAATGCCGCCAGGTGTGCCGGCTCGCGCTCGCCGCAATCGCCGGCCGCGGCGACTTCCTCCCCACCGACCTGAACGTCGGCATCCCGCACACCTGGCTCTTCCATCATCGGTGGAAGGGCGGCGGGCGCTGCCCGCGCACCGGCTGCGCCCTGCAGCGCGCCACCCTCGGCGGACGCACCACCTGCTGGTCCCCGGCCCGCCAGCAAGAGCAATGAACCGCATGCGGCTGGACGAACTGCTGGTGCTGCGCGGACTGGCGGCCACCCGCGCCCAGGCCAAGGCGCTGATCATGAGCGGGCGGGTACGGCACGGGACCTCCCGCCTCGACAAGCCGGGCAAGGAGTTGCCTTCCGATCTGAAGCTGACGGTGGAACAGCCACCCCGGTATGTCAGCCGCGGCGGGGAGAAGCTGGCCGCAGCGCTGGACCACTTTGCGCTCGATCTCCGCGGCGCCCATGTGCTCGACGTCGGCGCGTCCACGGGCGGGTTTTCGGATTGCGCCCTGCAGGCCGGGGCGGCGGACGTGGTCTGCGTCGATGTGGGAAGGGCGCAATTGCACGCCCGACTGCGCGGAGATCCGAGGGTGACGAATCTCGAACAACTCAACGCCCGCCACCTGCGCGCCGCCGACCTCCCGCGGGCGGAATTCGACGCGATCGTCATGGATCTGTCGTTCATCTCCCTCACTGCAGTGCTTCCGGCCGTGTGGCCCCTGCTTCGCGGCGGCGGTCACCTGATCGCACTCGTGAAGCCGCAGTTCGAGGCGGGCAAGGCCGAAGTCGACCGCGGCCGTGGCGTCATTCGCGATCCGGGCGTGCGGCAGGCAACCCTGGCCCGGGTGCGCGAGTTCGCCCGCCAGGCACTGCCGGGAATAACGCTCGCCGGTGAGATGGACTCGCCGATCACCGGCGCCGACGGCAACCACGAGTTCTTGCTGTACCTCCGCAAGGCAGTCTAATCCCCCCGCCATCGATGCAACCTATCCGCCACCTCGCGTTCGTCGTGAATCGGCACAAAGACGGCGCCCCCGACCTCGCACGCGAGCTTGCCGCCATCGCCCGCCGCGCCGGCGTGCGCTTCCGGCAGACGACCCGCTTTCCCCTGCCACGCGGATTTCTGGACGGGTTCGACGCCTGCTGCGTCATCGGCGGCGATGGCACGCTGCTCGGAGTCGCGCGCGAATCCGCCCGCGCCCAAGTCCCGATTATCGGCGTCAATCGCGGCAGCCTCGGGTTCCTCACCACCTTCTCGGCCGAAGAAGCGCGCGCCCACTTCGCCGAACTGCTCGCGGGCGGCCTGACTGTCGACCACCGCTCCATGCTCGACTGCGCCACTGGCCCCGGCGTGAGCGACCTCGCGCTCAACGACGTGCTGCTCAAAGACGAGATCAACTCCCGCTTGGTCCGACTCGAGGTATTTGCCGATGGTGAACTGGTCACGGATTACCTGTGCGACGGTCTGATTTTTTCCACGCCGACGGGCTCCACCGCCTACAATCTTTCGGCCGGCGGCCCCATCCTGCATCCGAAGGCCGGAGTCATCGCGATGACTCCCATCTGTCCGCACACTCTGAGCAACCGCGCGATTATCTTCCGCGATTCAGTACGGCTGCGCGTCTTCAACCGCTCCGCCCGTTCGCGGCTGCTCGTGGCCATGGATGGGCAGCGCAGCCTGCGCGTCACCGCGCAGTCGCCCGTTGAAATTTCCGTCTCCCAGCTTCGCTTGCCGCTGGCCCAGCGCCCGGACTACTCCCACTTTGCCATCGTGCGCCAGAAGCTCCAATGGAGTGGCGGCTTCTCGGGCAAGCGCTGAGAAGTCCTGACACAAGCACCTTTCTGGCTGAAGCTTAAGCCGTGGTAGACACTCCAGAAGGCACGATACAGGTTCGTGCGGACTGCTCCGGGCGGCGCGACGGTTGGAGCCATCGGACGGTGCCGCCCGACGGGGTTCATGACGCCAGTGTAACCTTGACTTCGCTCCTGCGTCATCTGGTGCTCAGCCTTGGAACTACTCCAAAAAATATGAAAAAGAGCATTCTCACTGCGGTCTTCGCCGCTCTCATTAGCCTCCCGCTGGTGGTCAACGCCGCGGACGACAAGAAGAAGGGTGGCTTCGCCGCCATGGATAAGGACGGCGACGGCAAGGTCTCCAAGAAAGAGTTCGTCGCGGCCCAGAAGGATCCCTCCAAAGCCGAAAGTCGCTTCGCGCAGCTCGACACCGACAAGGACGGCTACCTGACCCAGAAGGAAATGGCCGCCGGTTCCAAGAAGAAGAAGAACTGAGGCTCTCTTCGACTCCCACTTTGCGAGGCGACCCTTCCCGGGTCGCCTTTCTTTTTGTGGGCAAGGCAGGCAGCGCGGCTCAGCCCAATTCCGCAATGAGCCTTTCCCTAATGCCGTCCAGCCTCTTGTAAGCGGCGAGATCCTCGGGCAGCGCCTGCAGCGCCCGGCGAAGGCCGACACCGGTCGGTGTGCCCGCAACTTTGTCCAGCGGATGCAGGGAGAGGCGAATCCCAAACGCCACTGCCCCACTCCGGGGCAAGGCCAGGAGCGTCTGATGTTCCACCCGGAGCCAGAGGTTCGCCAGATCGACGGGAGGCTGCGGTGGCGGAATCCTCCGAATTGGATGAAGGTTCAGCTCGCGGGTAGCGGCGATGCCCCAGTTCTCGCGGCCATAGGCAACACCCGGCCGGAGTCCGGCGAGAAAGCGCGCGATCGCCGGTCCGAGTGTCGCATTAAGCCCAGGCACGATGGCGTGAATTTCATCCAGCGTGGCACCGAGATTTTCTTCCAAGGACCACCCCGTGGGAAAACACAGCGCGCCACCCTGCAAACGAAAAGCCGCCTCGACCGTTTCCCGCGCCAGGATCAGTAGATCCGGCTCCAGTTCCCTCCCCGCCTCGGAAATCTTCCACTCCGGGCGGATGCCCACTGCGGAACTTCCGGTCCAGGCGGCGGCCAGGGAGAGGAATTCACACCAGGCCTCGCCACCCTCATCGCGCAGGACGGCGTAACGTGCGGGCGCCTCCGCCAGCCAGCGACGGCGCTCGGCCAGCAGGCTGCCAGACGACTCACGCCCGAGGAAAAAGTCGGCGGCGTCGCGCCGCCCGTCGATCAGGCGGAAGCGATGCGGTCCCGGAGGAAAAAGCCCGGCGGGATTCATGCGGGCCTCACGGCCGCACCACCAACTGGGTGCAGCGGTCGCACACGAAACGACGGCGGGCGAATTCCGCCAAGTGCCCAATCGCAACTCCCTCGATTCGTACATCGTAATTCTGCCAGTCGTTGATGGGCTGGCCTTGCAGGGCGTTGAGTCCCGCCTGGAGCGCACGGGCGGAGTTGGTCTGCATGCCCTGCCGGCGGGCCGCCTTGAGCCGCGCCTGGCAGCGCGCCAGTTCGGCGGCCGCGACTTCACCTTGTTGCACCCGTGCAATCTCGGCGTCGATTTCCGCCAGCACCTCCTCCTCGCGCCCGGGTTGAGTGCCCGCCAGGAAGCTGAACATCCCGGTTTCGATCCCCGTCACGCGACTGGAACGGACAAAGTACGCCAGTCCTTTCTCCTCACGCACCCGTTCGAACAACCGTGATGCCATCCCGCTGAACAACTCGTCCATCACCTCCCCCACGTAGAAATCCTCGTCGTTCACCGCCGGTCCCGGATACGCCCGCAGAACCACTGCCTGCTCGCGGGGCCGGTGCTCCACAAAATTTCCCCGGTCGACCGGCAGTTCATTAACCGGCACCGTGGCCGACCAGACCGGGGCCGGACCGGACGGCAACGGCGCGAGCAGGGCTTCGAGACGCGGGGCGAGGCGGTCCGGATCGAAATCCCCGGCCACCGCCAGAACGACGTTGGCGGCCACTCCCAGCCGGGCATGCAACGCCATCAGATCCGCGGGCGTAAGCGCGCGCACGCCGGCCGCCGACCCCACCGCGTCAAACGCGAGGGGATACGAGCCAAAGAAGCGCTCCCGCAGCCGTTTGCGAGCCCAGGTCACGACGTCGTCTTCGTCCTGCTGGAGCGCGGCAAGCTGGGCGTCGCGCTCCACCGCCAGGGTAGCCGGGAGAAACGCCGGACGCAGCATCGCATCGGCCAGCACTTCGACCGCCCGGAAGGCGTCGGTCGGCAACACCTCGATTCCCAGTCCCACGCTGTTATTGCCGGAAAACGGGAAGAAGGCGCCGCCCACCGACTCGATATACCGGGCCACTTCGCCTGCGGACCGACGGCGGGTGTCCTTGGTCAGCATCGTGGCCAGCAGGGCCGTGGTACCGCGGCGCTCGGGAGCTTCGAAGAGCGGCCCCCCCTGCATGAGCAGGCGCAAGTGCAGATTGGGCAATCGTGGATCCGGCTGCAGCAGGAGCCGGGCGCCGTTCGCGAGGCGAACTTCGGAGAACTCCGGCCGCACCTCCGCCTGAACCGCCGGGAGGACGGCGGTTCCCGTCGGCGCCGGGGGACTGCTCGTCACCAGGGTGAGACGGGAGTCGACGAGATATCGTCGCGCGACCCGCTGCAGCTCCCGCGGCGTCAACCGGCCCAATTGTTCGAAATAGGTGCGGCTGTGCCCCAGATCACCCACCACCACTTCCGCCACCCCGAGGCGCGAAGCCTGGCCGCTCATGGTCTTGCGGGTGTTGATTTCCCCCACGACAAGCTGACGCAGCGCCTTGCGCAAATCGGACGCAGGCGGCGGACGCCGCATCCAACGGGCCAGGACACGGGCGATGCCGCGCTCCGCGGCGGAACGCTTCGCCGGTTCGCAGGTGAAGGAGACGCAGAAGAGACCCGTCGCCCCCGGATTCCAGGCGGCGGAATCGATCTGATGCACCAGCCCGAGCCGCTCCCGCACCTCGCGCCAGAGCACCGAACTGTCCCCGTGCCCCAGGACGGTGGCGAGCAGGTCCAGGGCCGGAGCGTCATCGTCGCTCATTCCCGGGATGGGCCAGGCCATCACGCCCCGCGTGAGTTCGACGTCCTCGGTCCGGTGCTCGAGGCGCGGCGCAAGCTGCGCCGGCTCGGAGGGCAGCACCTCCGAGGCCAGCCGCGCCCGCGGTACGCGCCCGAAATGCTCCTCGACTGAGGCCTGCACCGCGGCCGGATCGATGTCGCCCACCGCAACCACCACCAGGTTGTTGGGGACGTATCGTTCCCGATAATACGCCAGCAGTTCCTCCCGGGAGACGGCCGCGAAGACCTCCCGATGACCGATGACCGGATGCCGGCACGGGTGCACCCGGAAGGCGGTCGCAAACAGCGCATCCCAGAGCCGGTTCTCCGGATCGTCGCGCGTCATCGCAATTTCGCGCAGGATGACGTCCTTTTCGCGGGTCACCTCGTCGGCGGGCAGCGTCGAATGAAGCACGACATCCGCGAGGAGATCGATCGCCACGCCCACATGCTCGCTGGGCAGGTCGACGTAATAGACCGTGCGGTCGTAGGTGGTGTAGGCGTTGATGTAGCCCCCATGCGCCTGCACGAGGCCGCTGATCTCCCGGCCCGCCCGGCGTTCAGTTCCCTTGAACAACAGGTGCTCCAGGTAGTGAGACAGGCCCGCGCCGAGCTGCGCGCCTTCGTGCACACTGCCCGTCTTCACCCACACCTGCACCGAGGCGAGCGCGGCGGAAGTATCGCGCTTCTGAATCAGCACCGCCCCGTTGGGCAGCACCGTGCGGGTCACCGGCTCGTTCCAGAAGGCGTTGAGCAGGGCAAGGTCGTGGCGGTTGGAGAGGGACTTGGGCATGCAGGAGAGACGAAAGGCGAAATCCACCCCGGCGCCACTCGGACGCCGTAGATCCCGCGCGGGGGACGGACGGTCGATCGCGACGGGGAGTCTCAGGCCGGGTCGACAGCCTCCGGCGTCGCTGAGCGTCGGGAGCGGTTGGCAGGTTGAAACGGCTGCACGAAGGCCTCGTCAAATTCGTACAGGTCGGCGAAGTCCTCCCGACGGTCGTTTTCCGTTTTGGAGAAGACGTTGTATTCGATAAGATTGAAGACGATGTCGCCAAAATCCTGACACCGCGTGACACCCCACGCGTTCAGCACGGTCTTGGCGAGAGGGCCATACTGCTCGAGCGCGTAAGCCCGAAGCCCCGCGAGCAACTCCGGACCCGAAACATGCCGCGAGCGCTCCGCGCGGGCGGCGTCTCGCTTGCGCATCTCCTTGACAGTGTGATCCAGCCCGAGGCGCACAAAATCATACGCCTTCCGGTCGAATCGTGCGTCTTCCTTGCAGATCAACGCCACTACTTCGCTGAAATCCGGGTTTTCCATGAGCTCGCTCACACCTATGCAAAGCGACCGCCGCGGTGCAATCCTCCGTCTGCGGATAAAGTCCGGTCCTCTCCCCGGCCACTATTGGCTCGAAAATGACGCCGGGAATCCCACGGTCGTCACCCCCAAATGATAGCCTCCACCCAGACGAACTCGCCGCTCGCCGGTCACTCCCCCCACCGCGACCGCGAGGGCACGCTGCTCGACCTCGCCACGGCCCGCCTCAAGTCGGGCGGTCTGCGCGTGACTCAACCCCGGCTGGCCATCCTGGCCGCCCTTTGCCGGCAGAACCAGCCGGTGACCATTGAGCAGGTGCATGCCGAGATCGGCTCGCAGACCTGTGACTTGGTGACCGTTTACCGCTGCATGGCGGCCTTCGAGCGGATTGGATTGGTGGCGCGCGCATTCTTTCACAACGGCACCGCGCTTTATCGCCTCGCGCTCGGCCGCGCGGAGCGGTTTCACGTGGTATGCAAGGGGACCAACGTCGTCGCGGAACTCGACGACGAGTCATCCGCCGCCCTGCAGCGATCCTTGGAGATGGTGCGCGAGCGGCTGCTGGCCCGGGGCTACACCGACGTCACCCACCTCGTGGAATTTTTCGCGCTGCCGCCCGCAGGTGCCGTCCCGCCCGTGGTCACCGCAATTTCCCCGACCGAAGCCCGGGGAGCGGCGATTTCTCCGGCGGTTCCCGAATGACCCCCTTCCGCGCCTGACGCCGCAGACCTGGGTTCAAGCCGACTCAGCGCCCGCCTGCGTAGCGGTCCGCGACGCGGTCCCAGCGCACGACATTCCAGAATGCCGCCACATAATCGGCCCGGCGGTTCTGGTACTTCAGATAATACGCATGCTCCCAGACATCGAGGCCCAGGAGTGGCCTCGCGCCTTCCATCAGCGGACTGTCCTGATTGGCCGTGGAAGAAATCTCGAGGCGCCCGGACCGGACATTGAGCCAGGCCCAGCCGCTGCCGAAGCGTTTCATCGCGGCGTCGGCAAACTGCGTCTTGAAAGTCTCGAAAGAACCGAAGCTCCGGTTGATCGCCGCCGCCAGCTCGCCCGTCGGGGTGCCCCCGGAGCGCGGGCCGATCACTTCCCAGAAGAGCGCGTGGTTCAGGTGACCGCCGACGTTGTTGCGCACGGTGGTCCGAATCGACTCCGGCACCGCCGACAGATCCTGCACCAAATCCTCCGCGGAGCGGCCACGCAGCGCCGGGTGGGAGGCGAGTGCCTGGTTCGCATTGGTGATGTAAGCCTGATGGTGCTTGGTGTGGTGGATCTCCATCGTCCGCGCGTCAAAATGCGGCTCCAGCGCATCGTAGGCGTAGCCAAGCTTGGGGAGCACGAACGGCTGCGGCGTCGCGGCCACCCGACCGGCGCCGGTCAGTGGCCCGCCCAGAGAAAGGACCGCCGCACCGGCACCCATCGATTTCAACACGGCACGTCGACTGATCGGGGAAGAGGAAAACATGGCGGGGAGAGTAGCAGCCTCGTCTGCGGGCGCAAGCGGACGCTCAATTTGGCTCCGCGCCGAGGCGGATGCGGGGGTCGAGCCAGAGGAGGAGAAGGTCGCTGACCAGCGTGCCAGCCACACCCAGCAGGCTCAGCACCATCAGCATCGAACCGGCAAGGTAGACGTCCTCCGCGATCAGGGCATCAAACAGTGTCGGCCCGACCATCGGCAGGCTGAGCACCATCGCCACGACTGCCCCGCCGGAAACGAGGTGGGGAAACAGGCTGCCGATGCCGGAGATGAACGGATTCAGCGCCAGTCGGACCGGATACTTGAGCAACAGGCGCAGGGGCCGCACGCCCTTCGCCCGCGCGGTCGTGACATACGGTTTGCGCAGCTCGTCGAGGAGGTTCGCGCGCATGACGCGAATCAGGCCCGCGGTGGAACCCACGCCGAGCACGACGACGGGCAGCCAGACATGCCGCAACAAATCGACGAACTTCGCCCAGGTCCATCCGGGCAGCGTGGCGAACTCCGGGGAAAGGAGCCCGATCGTGTTCACACCGAGCCAGCGCCGGGCGACATACATCACCACCAGCGCCAGCAGGAACGAGGGCACCGACATGCCGATGAACCCGAGGGTCGTGAGCAGGTAATCGCCGGCCGAATACTGCCGCACCGCCGCATAGATGCCGGTGGGCAGGGCCAGCGCCCAGGCGAACAGCACCGTCGAAACCGAGATGAAGACTGTGAGCAGCACCCGATCCCCGACCACTTCCTGCGCCGGCTTTTCGTGCTCCATCGAGAGGCCCAGGTTTCCCTGCAGGAGCCCCGCATCCTCCGCTGCGAAGGTTCCGAACCACGCCAGGCCGGTCCACCGCAGGTAGCGCTGCCACATCGGCTCATCGAGGCGGAAGTTGCGCCGCAATTCGGCCGCGAGTTCCTCGCTGGCCGGGGTACCCTCCATCTCCAGTCGCAACGCCCGCATCTGGGCGAAGTCGCCCGGCGGAAGTTGCACCAGCACGAACACCAGCAGCGACACCACCAGCATGGTCGGCGCCATCAGCAGCAGCCGGCGCCGGACGAACGGGTGCCGCAGTGCCACCAGCGCGAGCCCAGCGCCCGCGGTGACAATCAACAGCCCGCGCAACAGCCGGCCCAGCCCGCCCGCGCCACCCCTGTCCGCCCCGGCCGGCGCGCGGGGCCAGGGGGTCACGGCGGCGACCGCAGCCTTGACCTGATCCCGCACGGCCGGGTCCTCCGGCGGATTCTCCCAGAAATAGGTCTCGATTCCGGTGTTGCCCGGCGTCTGGAAGTTGGCCCCGAACGCAGCCAGGCGCGGCACGTTGCGAAATCCCTTCTTCACCACCACCAGTTGCGGGGGAGGGGTGGCGAGGCTGATGGTCCACACATTGGCGGCGGCGAGGTCCAGCACCTCCCGGAAGCGGGCGATGCGATCCTCTTCCCGGAGAAGCCGGCTGGCTTCATCAAGCACCTCCATCGCCCGCCGCAGGGGATGCCCGGGCGGCGGCGCGAGGACGTTCGGACGGCTGGCCGCGGGGTCACCGTGCAACCCGCCATATTGGAACCAGCCGCCGAAGGCCGGAGCGTAGAACGATTCGAAATAGGTCGGCACGAAGTTGCGCGGCTCGATCAGCGGGTAGTACTCGCTTTCGCCGGTCCAGACGGTGAAATCGTGCTCGAAGGTCAGCTTTTCCTGCTCGAAGAGCCGCCGGGCTCTTGAGCGCTGCAGCGCCCGCACGCCCACCCGCGCCCAGTCCGAGATCACAAACTGCGCCGGACCGTCGGTGGTGTAATCGGTCAGGTTGAGCAGAAAGGTCATGCGGGTGCCGTCCGGAAAGGTCCGGTAGCCTTCGGCGTCGCGCCGCGTGAGACCGAGCCCGTCAAGCAGGCGGCCGGCCCGGCCGGGATCGTATTCAGTAAACGAATGCATGAGCCCCGCATGGTGGTAGGGCGAGTCCGGCGGCGGCGCGATCTGCGCCGGCTCCGCCTGCCCGTTGAACTCGGCCGCGATGATGTCGCGGCGGTTGATCGCGAGCGAGAGCGCCTGCCGGAAGCGGACTTCGTTGAGCAGGAGGTGCTTCGAGCGGGTCTCCGGCCGATCAGGATCGATCCGGCGGTTGAGGTTGGGGAAGAGCGTGAACAGCGACTGCGTGCTCGGCTTCCAGTGGTACACCTCGTAACCGTGCGCCTCCGCGCCGCCGAGCAGCAGCGTGTGGTCGTCGTACCGGATGTGCCGGTCCTGCATCGAAACCTCCCCGTGGGCCGCCGCCGCGGCGATCAGGGCGTTGCTGCGAATGTTCATCACAATGCGATCGAGGTACGGAAGCTGGTTGCCCCGGGTGTCCACCGCCCAGTAGTACGGGTTGCGCACAAAGGTTTGCGGACTGGTCGCCTTGTAGGTCCGCATCACCCAGGGCCACAGCCGCGGGTGCTCGGGGTTCAGAAAGTGTTTCATCCGCTTGTATACCGCCACCGCGCTGGCGAGTTGGAACACCTCCCGCGCCCGCTGAATCAACTCGGGGTCGCCGAGCTCGGGATGAAAACGGCGCAGGTAGTGGGCCGGCAGGATGTGCTCGGTGTGATCATCGAAGTTCATCCCCGTCGAAGCCAGGCGCTCGAGGAAGAGCGGATTGGGCTGGTCGAACTCGAACCGCACCCGCCACTCGTCCACCTGCGTCACCCGGCCCAGTCGCGCCCCGGCGCGGAGAAACTTCGGCACCACCTTGAAGTAGAGCACCTCGTGCTCGTACCAGTACCGGATGTCGCCAGCCGTCACTGGATAGCCGTCCGACCAACGCATGCCGCGGCGCAACTCAAAGGTGAATGTCCGGTGGTCAGGAGAGACCTCCCAGGACTTCGCCACATGCGGAACCAGCGGGTACCCCTGTGGTGACCAGCGCACCAGATTCGCGGACGAGAGCCGCCAGTAAATCGTCGTGAGGTCCGCAAAGGAATTGACGAGTCGATGCCAGGTGCCGCCGTAACGCCCAATCCCGTCGGGACCCTCCATCACCACCGGTTCCAGACCCGTGCGTTCCGCCACCGGGGGCAGCCGCCTTTCCTGCACGAGCCCGGCCAGAATCGGCGACTCGCCGCGCGGATGCCAGGGCTGCGGCCCGGGCGCCGCATAGTCGACCCGCCGGGTCACCACCGGCGGGTTCGCCAGGTCCAGCCGCTGGGCGGCAGCACGCGCGGTCTCCACCGCCGCGAGCGCCGCGGGCTCGGGCGGGGGCGGCGGGGTGCGGACGTCGGGACGCAGGAGCCACGCAAACCCGCCCAGCAGCCCCGCAAAACCCGCCGCCGCCGCTACCAGCGCCGCCGCCACCTGCAGCCACCGTCTGTGCCCCGTCACGCTCAACGGCCGGCGAACAAACGGCCGCCGCCCACAAAAGCAACGCTCTTCGCGAGCGCCCTTGCCAAACGACCCGGCCGTTCGCCTACTCACTCTCGCCATGTCATCCGCCATTTCCCGCCGCTCCGCCCTTCGCCGCCTTGCTGCCGGCACCGCCACCCTCGCCGCCCTGCCCGCCGCCCGCGCTGCCGAGAAAAAGGCCCGCGCCCCCAAATCCGCCCCGACAGACGTGCCCGGCGGCATCATTCGCCAGTCGGTCTGCAAGTGGTGCTTCAAGGACATTCCGCTCGAACCTTTCTGTGTCGCCGCTCGTGAGATGGGCCTCGAGTCCGTCGAACTGCTTGGCCCGGCGGACTTCCCCATTCTGAAGCAGCACGGGCTGCACTGCGCCATGGTCAGCAATCCCACCGGCAAGACCTCCCAGGGCACCATGGTCGGCGGCATCGCCAAGTCCTGGAACCGTCCGGAACACCACGACACGCTGGTCGCACTCTACGAAAAACGCATCGCCGAAGTCGCGGACGCCGGATTCGAGAATGTGATCTGTTTCTCTGGCAACCGGGAGGGCATGGACGACCAGCAGGGTCTCGAGCATTGCGCCCGCGGTCTGAAGCGCCTCCTCGGAGTAGCCGAAAAGCGCCGGGTCACCCTCGTGATGGAGCTCCTCAACTCCAAGGTTAACCACAAGGACTACATGTGCGATCGCACCGCCTGGGGTGCGGAGCTCTGCAAGCGGCTGGGGTCGGAGCGCTTCAAGCTGCTCTACGACATCTATCACATGCAAATCATGGAGGGTGATGTCATCCGCACGCTACGGGACAACGCCGCCTACATCGGACACTACCACACCGCGGGCAATCCGGGCCGCAACGAATTCGAACCGCAGGATCCGCAGGAACTCAACTACCCGGCGATCATGCGCGCGATCAAGGCGACCGGATTCAAGGGCTTTGTCGGCCAGGAATTTCAGCCGAAACGCGATCCCCTCACCTCGCTCCGCGCCGCCGTGCGCCTCTGCGCCGTCTGAGCGGACGGCCCCTCACGGCTCGTAGCGATAACCGACCCCGTGCGCCGTCGCGATCGCCGGCGCAGACTCGGCGTCGGGCGCGGTCTTTTTCCGCAACTGCGCGACATGCTGGTCGAGCGTGCGGGTCGTGCCCAGGTAATCCACCCCCCAGACCGCATTCAACAAATGATCCCGCGACAGCACTTCGCCGGGATGCACTGCAAAGACTTCGGCCAGCTTCAGCTCCCGCACCGTCAATGCCACCGTGCGTCCCGCCACCGTCGCGGTGTAGCGCCGGCGGTCGATCCGCGCCGCTCCCAGCCGAAACACCGGCGGCAGTTCGCCGCCCCCGGATTCCGGGACCGCGCGCGCGCGCCGCAGCAGCGCCTCCACCCGCGCGAGGAGCTCATGGACGCCGAATGGCTTGGTCACGTAATCGTCCCCGCCCAGCTTCAGCCCGACGACCTTGTCGATTTCCTCGCCCTTCGCGGTCAGGAAGAGGATTGGCACCCGCGTCCCGCGAGCCCGGAGTTCGCGGCAGACGTCATAGCCGCTCGCCTTCGGCATCATGATGTCGAGCATCACGAGATCGAACTTCTCCTGTGGATACAGGCGCAGCGCCTGCGCGCCGTCCGCCGCGGGCGTCACCGCGTATCCTTCGCTCTCCAAGGTCGCCACCAGCCCGAGCCGGATGGCGGATTCGTCCTCGGCAACCAGGATGCGCGCTTTCATGGCAACTGGAGGATGAACTCGGCGCCCCCGCCGTCGCGGTCGGCACAGCGCAGACCGCCACCCAACCCGCGCGCCAGCTCGCGGGCGATGCTCAGCCCCAGCCCGGCGCCCGATTTTTCCGCGGTGAGTGCGTCGTCGACCCGGTGGAACTGCTCGAAGATGCGTTCACGCTGCCCGGCCGGAACGCCCGGCCCCCGGTCCGCCACGCGAATTTCACACCCGCCGCCGGCAAGCGCCCGCGCCGTCACCGTGACCTCGCCTCCTGCGGCCGCATACTTGCACGCGTTGTCGAGCAGGTTCAGGACGATCTGCTCGAGCGCATCGCGTTCCGTCGTGACCGGCAGGGCGCCCGCCGGCAGGCCCAGGTGCAGCTTCAGCCCGACTTCGTCCAGGCGCGGCCGGTGGGTTGCGAGCATGCGCCGCAATTCCGCCGCGACGTCGACCGGTTCGCGCCGGAAGGTTCGCCGCCCCTGCTCCAGCCGGCTGTAATCGAGCACCTGATTCACCAGCCGGGACAGCCGCTGGGTTTCGCGTCCGATGGTCAGCAGGTAGTCCCCACTTTGCGCCGGATCCCTCACCCGCCCCTGCGCGAGGAGCTCGGCATAGAGCCGGATCGTGGTGAGCGGGGTCTTGAATTCATGGGACACGCTGGAAACAAACGAGGTCTTCTGCGCCGCCTCCCACTCACTGCGACGCGCCTCCCGCCACAACATCGCCCCTCCGGCAACGGTCGCCGCAACAAAGATCCCCACCAACAGCGACCCCACCCAGAAGTATCCCCCCACCATTCGCCTCGCCGGAAGCGGGGCCAGGTAACCCGCCACTTCCCAGCCCGGCAGTATCCCGCCACCGAGTGGCAGTCGCAGTTGCGGAGCCTGCCCGGGGCGGACCTCGCCCCGTTGGTGCACGATCTTCCCCTGCCGATCGCGCAGCGCGATCCCCTGCCCTGCCGCCAGTTCCGCCGGCAGGGCGCCCTCGACCCGGGCCAGAAAAACCGCCAGGGCCAGTTCGAATCCGCGCACGTCGCCCTCCGCGGTCCGCACCCAGCCGAGCACGTGCCAGCGACCGTCCCGTTCCTGCGCCCACCAGCCTCGATTGTCCGGTGCCAGGGCTGGCGTCGCGCTTGGTGCGGGCCGGGCGCCGGCGACCTCCGTCGCGTCGGCCGTGGCCTTCACCCTCTCCTCTCGGGCCGCGTCCACATAAGACGCCACCGGGCCCGCGGACCTGCTCCCGGTGGCGGCCAGTGCCTCCTCCCGGACCAGCGCCAGTTGCCGCAAGTCCCGCCGCGCCGATTGGGTCTGCTGGACATTCTGGGCCGCCACGCGACTCGCCTCGGACTCGCGGAGCGACCGCTTTTCTTCCGACACGGAGGGCGCCGCCCACTCCGGTGCGGACTGCGCGCCGCCCTCCCCCCAGGGAGGCCGCTCTTGCAGTTCGCGTGCGAAGCGCCGCAGGAATCCCCGCGCTTCTTCGCTCTCCGCCGCTGGCGAGGGCCGAACCACCCGGCCGTCCCCCCCGCACCGAAAGCCGATTCGCACCAGCGGATTGGTTCGCTCCCACGCCGCCAGAAAACCGTCCAGTTCCCTGCTCGGAACGCCGGCGAGGGAGTCGAGCAGCGCCACCTGCACATCGTCACTGAAGAGATCGAGGTTTTCGGCAATCAGCCGGACCTGGGCTCCGAGCGCCACCTGCCGCGCCTCCTCGATCTCGATTCCCTGCTGCCGCAGCCGGGCCTCCTCCCGCCGCAGGAGGAGAATTGCCGCCACCCCCAGGATCACCGCCGGAACCAACAGCAGGATCCAGTAGCGGAAGATGCGACGCGAGGCGGGAGTCACGACGGCACGCTGTAACATTCCGGCCCGGGAAACCACCGGAAACGAGCGACCTCAGCGTCCGCCACCGCGCAGACCCACCCCCGCGGACTGCTGGTTGATCGTCTGGGCCGCCTCGGCGCGAAACGCCTTCCGCTCCGCATTGCCCAGCCCCTCCTGCTCAACCTTCGCCGCCGCCGGCGCCAGCGCCGCCGCCACTTCCGCGACTGCAGCGTTACCGTAGGTGTCGGCCATCCGCTGCAAATCCCGCGCCCGCTGCCGCAGGACCGCCGCCGCGTCCGCCCGGCGATCCTGGTCGACCAGGGTCACCGCCTCGTCCTTCGTCAGCGCCAGGAGATTCGCCGCGTAATCCGCCTGTACACGGTCATTCGCCGACCGCACGACATCCTCGCGGCGGGCGCTGAAGGCCACCCGGCACTCGGCGCTCCGGCTCGCTCGTCGCGACGTCAGGGCCTCTTCGTAGTCGACCCGCGCCCGCGCCACCCACCGTTCCACCCGATCCGCCGCCGGCGCGAGTTCGACCTCGATCAACGCGAACTTCTGTTGGCCGCCATACAATTCCGGCAGCGAGAAGGTCGCTCCGGCCCCGCTGATCCGCCCCTCGCGACCGACAAAACGCAACGGCGTCACGCCCTCCGCAAACTCGATCGTGATCGTCGCGCGCCGGGCGACCACGTTGAGCACGTCGCCCAATTCGGCCGCAAAGATCCGCGGCAGGTCCGCGCTGTGTTCGACGAAGTACGTGTTGCCCTCGCTGCGCCGGGCGAGCTGTGTCATCAGATCCTCGTTGAAACCAAGTCCGAGGCCGATCGTGGTCACAGCCATCCCTTCGCGGCCCAACGCTTCCCCCAGGCGGCCGAGCTCACTCGGTGAATTCGGGCCGACGTTGGCCAGACCGTCCGAAAGCAGAATCACGCGGTTGACCAACCCGCGTTCGCCGAGGTGCCGGCGCACCTCGACGGCCCCGCGCACCACTCCGCCATGGAGGGCCGTGTTGCCCCCGGCTTCCAGCCGGCGGATGGCCGCCTCGAGCTGACGGCCTGTGCCGACGGGTTGCGCCGGCACCAAGACCTCAACCCGCGAATCATACGCCACCAGCGCGACGATATCGTCTGGCGCGAGGCAACGGACGGCGATGAGGGCCGCTTCCCGGACCCGCAGCAGCTTTTCGCCTGCCATCGAGCCCGAGCGATCAATCACGAGCGCCAAGTTGACCGGTGGACGCAGACCGTGGCGGGGCAACGGCAGGCAGTCGACGCCGATCTTGAGAATGACGCGCTCCGGCGCATCCGCCGCCACGACCGCGCGATCCAAGTCGAGCTGCAGTCGGACGAGGGAGTCCGCGTCGCCGCGAGATTCGCGCGCCAACGGTCGCGATGAAAAACAAGACGCCGAGCCAGACCGGCGGCAGGCGGAGGAGGTACGAGTGATTCATGATGAGTCCTTGATTGGGTTGACTCCGCATTGAACCACGAACCGCGCCCCGGGTTGTCAGGGAGACGTCAGCGCGATGTCAGGAAATTGTCATGGCCCGGGCGCTGTTCCGGGCACCGCTCTCAGCCGCCGTCGCCGCGGGAGCGAGCGCGACGGCGCAGCAGCGCGACCCCGTACGCGAGCGCCCCGGCGGCGATCGCGTAAGTCGACGGTTCCGGCACCGCGACCAGGATGTCGGTGGACGGCAGGTAGGACGCGCCGCTCACCCCGTTGATGGTGAATCTGGCCAGCGCAACTTCGTCGAGTCCCGGGATGATGAGGCGGGCGCCGGCGGCCGGACTGCTGGTGTTGTAGTTGTAGTTTTCAATCCGGAGCGTTCCGGAAATCGAAGTGGTGCCTGCGAACTCGAGGGAGGAGGTGGCGCTGGTGTTGAAATCGATCGTGCTGGTGCCCGCGGTGCTGAGGGCCCCGAAGGTCTGCGTAACGTCCGTATCTAGAACTAAACTACCTCCGCTCAGCACCAACTGCGTGGCGGTGCCGCTGAACGGGGTGGTCTGCGCCACGCGCACGATTGCACCGCTCCCGGCCTGAACCGCGCCGAGTTCGGCCGCAGCCGTGCGGCTGAAGGTCAGCGTGCCCTCGACCACATTGACCGCACCGAGCGACACGGCGCTGCCACCGCTCAGCGTCGCCGCCCCTCCGCCCCACTTGGCCAAGGTCGCACCGCTTCCGGTGATGGCCCCCGACAGATTGGCGGCGCCCCCGGTGCTCTGGAAGAGCACGGCGTTCTGTTGGAGCGTAATCGCGCCGGTGTACAGGGCGGTGCCACTTGCCAGCAGGCTGCCAAAGGTGAGGATGCCACTGCTGCCCGAGCGCGCGACGACGTTCTGGCCGATGGTATAACTGCCCCCGGAAACCAACAGCGACGCATCGGCGGAGCCGGTCGTGTCGCCGAGGAAAACGGTGTTGGAGGTCGCCCCGAGGGCGCCGTTTGCCCCCACGCGCAGCGTGCCGGCCAGCACTGGAACCTCCCCGGAGAAGACCGAGGTGCTGTTGCCGGTGAGAGCCACGGTGCCCGTGCCGGACTTCGTAATCACGCCGGTCCCGGAGATGCTGCCGCTGACCGTGAGATTTCCGGCTCCACCCAAGGTGATGCTTCCACCCGACAACTGGAGGGGCACGCTGAGCGAGGCTGCGGCGACCGTGGAGGTTAAGGTGGTCGCTTCAAGGCTGGCAGTTCCATCGATCGGTCCAAGGGAGTAACCCGTGGTTTCAAAGGCCACGTTGCCTGCCACCACCGCTCCGCTGAGATAGACGGTCCGGCCGGATGCCTGCGCAAAAACCGCGTTGGCCGTTGTCCCATTGCTCCACACACTGTCCTTGCTGCCCCCTTCAGTGGTCGACCAAGCCACCTGTCCCGCCCCGTCCACCCAGTAGTTGGAACCATCGCCAGCGTAAAAGAGGGTGGTCGCACCCTGCAACGATCCGGGAACCAGCGCCATGACCGACCCTGCTTTCGTTAGGTGCCAAAAGTGTCGAAAATTCATAAGGCAAACTTGCTTCGTCGTAAGCGCATATCAGCACTTAATCATGCCGGCAAGAGGGCAGCACTGAAATCGCTCGATTGCTTTCCCCATCACGCTGGTCGCCGGAGCGGGGTCGGACCGCCTTTCGGAATGAGGCCGGACGGGAAGCCACCGACTCCAAAGGGAGAGGCGGCGAGACGAGCCTGAACCGCCGCGACCTCCTTGCGCGGCTTGTCGGATTTACTTACAAATCGCGCCTTCATTGCGGAGGGCAATTGTCTCTGAAGCGTTAATTAAAAAATCCTGCATTCATATCCTTAAGCATTTGCGACACTGCAACTAACTTTGGCCTGCGACCTGCTTTCACTCCTGAAATCATGACGCAGCGTATCTTGTCCTTATTATCCTTGATTGGTGCCTTGGCGGTCGCGCCCGGTGTTCGGGCGACGAGCTTGGCGCAGTGGGATTCCTACTTTGTGGGAACCTTCTCGGCCTTTTCGACGGCGGGAAACGAGGCGTCTCATCTTAACGCGCTCATCGGGCTGGCACCGGGCCATTCAGAGGGTTTTCCGTTTTCCGGGCATTACGTGCGCTCATCGAGCCTCGGCGGCAGCCTGCCGGCTCCTGGTTCCCAACTTCCGATGGAATCCTATGCCGGCGGGCTTTCGATCGACAACGTCGGTTACCTCCTCGCCACGGACAGCGCGGATAACGATCTCTTCGACGTCTGGTCGGTCTGGTACGTGAACGGCTTGGCCTCCCCGGCTGCCTTTGCCGGGTTCTCGCCGCATTCGGTGATTCTCTTTTCCTCAACGTCAGGGGATCCTCCCTCGTCGACGCTCGGCAACGAAACTGGATCCTGGAACGAGTATCAGGAGTTCAGGACGACGGATCGGAGTGCAGGATTTGTTATAGGTGTGCCTGATGGCGGTCGCACCATCAGCCTTCTGCTGGCCTCCGGCTTGGCCGCACTCCTGCTCCGACGACGAATTGTCTAAACCCTCTCTGGCAGGCTCCAGCCGCCGGGTTCAAGAGTTCTGTGTCGCGCTGCGGCGACACAGAACTCTCCGGGTTCAACCGCCTCCTGGAGCGAGGCGGAGGGCGTTGTTGATCTTCTGCTCCCCCTTCGCCTGGGTGGCGTGGCCAGCCCCAATGAGACCACGGCAGGACGAGGCGAGACGGGCTCGCGAGTTGTCGGGACCATCCTCTCGTGGCGGCGTTGAACACAAAATCCCCTCTCGGGTCGGGGTAAATTGTCGCACTGCTCTGCTGCAGCCACATTGCGCCCACCCACGCGGTGCCGCCGGCGAGCGGAATTCGCCGCGGTCGACCCGCATCGGGCGCGCCTGCCAGTCTCGCTCTCCGGGAGGCGCATACTCTACGAGGACAACCTGAAGCGGTGCAGCCACCGGTCTTTGCATTCACTCTTGCCCCAAGGTATTGGCCCCGCTTCTCCTAACCGCACTGGTCCATCAGTCCGGCTTCCTGCAATGAACAAGCGATCCGCATCCGGAGCCGCGTACCCTGCACCAGGCCAACTCTTATCATGAAAGCCCCCTCCTCCACCCGCGCTGGCTTCCGCGCGGCTCGCACCTTGGCCACCCTTATGGGTATCGCCAGTCTGGTCCCCTCCGCGCTCGCCATTCAATTCGAGAACGGCGAGTTGAAAGGCAGCTTCGACTCCACGCTTTCTTTCGGCGGCCTCTACCGGTTGAAGAACCCAAGCCCCGAATTTTATGGGACCTCGAACTCATTCCAAGGGGTGCCCGGACGGCAGAATTCCGCCAACGCTGACGACGGCAATCTCAACTATGGCAAAGGCTGGGCTTCACAGTTGCTCAAGGGCAATCATGACCTCGAAGTCAGGTACCGCAACTTCGGCGCTCTGGCCCGCGGCTACTGGTTTCACGACCTGAAGGCCGACGAAACCCAACGCACCCCCTTGTCTGAACAAGCGGAGGACCGGGTCGTCAGCGGTGCGCAACTGCTCGATCTCTACGGACGTGTGAAGCTCGACGTCGCCGGCGGTATGCCGTTCGACCTGCGGTTCGGCCGGCAGGTCTTGAGCCTCGGCGAAAGCACCTTCATCCCGAACGGCATCAACGTGATCAACTCGGCGGATTTATCCAAGCTGCGTGTTCCCGGCTCGGAGCTGAAGGAGGCTCTGCTTCCGGTCAACATGGTGAAGGCGTCCATCGGCCTAACACCGGAGATTACAGTCGAGCCCTTCTGGCTGCTCGAATTCCGCCGCAACGAACTCGAACCCGCCGGCACCTTTTTCTCGACCAACGACTTTGCCACGCGAGGCGGCAGCACGGTGTGGCTCGGCTTCGGCAGCATCGCTGATCTCGGCAGCACCATCGGCGGCATCTCGCGGGAAAAGGACCGCGATGCGGGCAACTTCAATCAGTACGGCCTTGCAACCCGTCTCATGGCCCCCGGTCTGAACAACACGGAATTCGGCTTCTATTACGCGCGCTACAACAATCGCTCGCCGGTCATCAGCGCCCGCACGCCCACGATTGCGGTCGACACCAACCTCACCGGACCGCTGACCGCCGCGTTCATCCGGGGCGGCGTGCCCGCCGCCCAGGCTCCCGCTCAGGCCGCCGCCATCTTCCAGCTCATCGTGCGCTCCCAGACCGCACCGGCGACCCTGACTCCCGTTGAACTCGCCACTCTCCAAAGCGCGCCCGTGCAGGCGGCGATCGCCGGTGCACGCCAGATCGCACTCCTGACCGCCGCCGCCACCGGTCGTTATTTCACTGAGTATGTCGAAGGCCTCAACCTGTACGGGGTCAGTTTCAATACCTCGCTCGGCAGCACCGGCATTTCCTGGCAGGGTGAGGTTTCCTTCAAGGACGACGTACCGCTCCAACTCGACGATGTTGAGCTGCTCTTTGCCGCGCTCTCCACCCTCGCTCCCCAATTCGGTGCCAACAACCAGATCGGCAACTTCCTCGGGCAGTATGGCCGCGAGGTATCCGGTTACCGCCAGCACCGCGTCTGGACCGCGCAATCCACGCTCACCAAGGTGTTCGGTCCTACGCTCGGCTCGCAGCAGTTCACCCTGCTGGGCGAGGTAGGCGGAGTCTGGGCAAACCTTCCGGCGCGCAGCAGTCTCCGCTACGACGGTCCCGGCACTTTCACTGCCGGGTCACAGGCATTCATGAACGGCGCCGGCTTCCCACAGTTCGCCGCCACGCCCGACGGAGCCTTTGCCGACAAGTTCTCCTGGGGGTTCCAGATTCTCGGACGTCTCGACTACAACAACATCCTCCCCAACGTGAATATGCAGCCCACGGTGGCCTATACCCAGGATGTCCAAGGCAACACCCCCTTGCCCCTTGGCAACTTCATCGACGGCCGCCGCTCCCTTAATCTCGCCGTCGAATTTACCTACCGGAACGCTTGGTCAATCGAACTGCGATACGTCAACTTCTCCGGCGCCGGTCGCTACAACCTCCTCGCCGACCGCGACTACTTCGCGACCACGGTCAAATACTCCTTCTAAACCCGGCTCCTCCTCCGTCATGAAACCCTCCCTTTTCGCCCTCCTGCTGTCCGCCGTCGCCGGCAGCACGATCGCCGCCATCTCCGAGGCCGACGCCTCCCGTCTCGGCAAGGATCTCACACCGCTCGGCGGCGAAATGAAAGGCAACGCCGACGGCACAATCCCGGACTGGACCGGCGGCATCACCACGCCGCCCGCCGGTTACCGGCCCGGCGGCCATCATCCCGATCCCTTCGGATCGGACCAGCCGCTCTATACCGTTTCCGCCGCCAACGCCCCCCAATACGAAGGCAAACTCACCGCCGGCCAGCTCGCCGTGATGAAGGCCTACCCCACCTATAAACTGATGGTCTACCCCACCCGGCGCAGCGCCTCCAACCCGACCGCCATTTACGAGGCCACTCGGCGCAACGCTACCACGGCCAAGCTCATCTCCGGCGGCAACGGTATCACCGGCGCCCTCGTCGGTGTCCCCTTTCCCATTCCCCAGAACGGCCTCGAGGTGCTCTGGAACTTCCTCACGCGATACCGGGGCGTCGCCGCCGTCCGCTACATCGACCAGGCGGCCGTCGAACGCGGTGGAGGCTATCAACTGGTAAAGTTCGAGGACGAGTTCCTTTTCAACTACGCGCGACCCGACCTCACCGCCAAGGAACTCGAAGACAGCAATACGATCGTGTACTTCAAACAGGCGGTCACCGCCCCGGCTCGCCTCGCCGGTACGATTCTCCTCGCGCACGAGACCCTGGATCAAGTCAAGGAACCCCGTCGGGCTTGGGTCTACAACGCCGGACGTCGTCGCGTCACCCGCGCCCCGAACGTCGCCTACGACAACCCCGGTACCGCCGCCGACGGTCAGCGAACCAGCGATCAATTCGACATGTTTAACGGTGCGCCGGACCGCTACGAATGGACGCTCGTCGGCCGGAAGGAGATGATCGTGCCGTACAACTCCTACCGCCTCCACAGCGACAAGGTGAAGAACAGTGACATCCTGCGTCCCCTCCACCCCAACCCCGAACTCGCTCGCTACGAACTCCACCGAGTCTGGGTCGTCGACGCCAAGCTGAAGCCGGGCACCTCACACCTGTACGCCCGCCGCACGTTCTACATCGACGAGGACTCCTGGCAACTGCTCGCCGCCGACCACTACGATGGCCGCGGGCAGATGTGGCGCGTGTCCGAAGCCCATTGCATCAACTACTACGACGCCCAAACCTTCTGGAGCACCCTCGAAGTCCACATCGATCTCCAGAACGGACGCTACCTCGCCATCGGCCTCGACAACCAAAACCGGATGTACGATTTCAAGATCAAGCGGACTCCGGCCGACTTCACCCCCGATTCCCTGCGTCGGGAGGGAGTGCGGTAACCACCACGGCCGGGTTTCGCCCCCAGCCCGCCGCACTCTCGCCCGCGCCATGCGGCCTCCGCTCCCTGCCCCTGCCCGGCTGCTTCCGCCGGCAGTGGGACTGCCCTTGGTGCTCGCACTCGCCTCGATCGGCGGAAACCCGGATGTTCGGGCGGCCCTCGCGGACGCCCCGGCCACCAACCCGCCAAGTGCGGTCCGGCCTCGGATGCTCCTGCTCGACGGCGCCAGAATCGGGAGCGAAATCATCGCCGTGGGCGAACGCGGCACCATCTTGCGCACCGTTGATGAAGCCGGGTCCTGGCAACGCCTCCCTTCGCCCACCGTCGCCACCCTGACGGGGATAAGTTTCGCCCACCTGCCGTCACCCCGGCCGGCGCGACGCGGTTGGGCAGTGGGCCACGACGCCATCATCCTGGTGACCGAGGATGCCGGCCAATCCTGGAGGCGGCAGTTTCAGGGGGAGGAACTCCAGGATTCGTTTCTCGATGTGCTGGCCCTCGACGAGGACTCCGTCATCGCCGTGGGCGCCTACGGCCTCTATTATTTCACCGCTGACGGCGGAAAGTCGTGGGAGCGTCGCCGACTCGGCCCCGAGGATTACCACCTCAATCGCCTCTCCCGGGGACCGACCGGGACGCTCTATCTCGCGGGCGAGGCCGGCACCCTGCTGCGTTCCTCCGACCGGGGCTCGACGTGGATTCCCCTGCGCACTCCGTACCAAGGTTCCTTTTATGGCATCCTGCCGCTGGATCGACTCACGCTCCTCGCGCATGGCCTGCGTGGCAGGATCTTTCGCTCGACCGACGACGGCGCGTCCTGGCAGGAGATTGCTGCGCCGGCCCCGGTGCTGCTCGCCGCCGCCGTACAACTCCGCCGCGGGGACCTGCTCCTCGCGGGTCAGGCCCGGGCTCTGTTGCTCAGCCGCGATCAGGGCCTCACGTTCACCGCCGTGGCGCCCGCCCTCCCCACCGCCCTCGCTGAAATGCTGGAGCTCGCAAACGGACGACTGCTCGCCCTCGGGGAGAATGGCGCCACAGTTTTCGCCGTCCCGTAACCGTCGCCCGCGTTCCTCGGATCGACCCTCCCCCTTCCATGACGAGACTCGAGCGCTTCACCGTCTGGATGTTCCGCTATCGCACTCCGCTGGTCGCGGGATTCGCGGCGCTCACCGGCGTGATGCTTTGGTTTGCCGCGCACTTGCATGTCGACGCGAGCTTCGAGAAGTCGCTGCCCCGGAGCCACGAATACATCCGCACCTTCCTCAAGCACCAACACGAGTTCGGCGGCGCCAACCGCATCCTCGTGGCCTTGGTCGCCCGCGACGGCGACATCTTCACGCCGCAATTTTTCCAGGAACTGAAGCGGGTGACGGATGAGGTCACGTTCCTGCCTTCGATCGACCGGCCGCAGGTGCAGTCGTTGTTCACCCCGAATGTCCGCTTCATCGAGGTAGTCGAGGACGGCTTCTCCGGGGGCAACGTCATCCCGGCCGACTTCCAGCCCTCGCCCGAGTCCTTCGCCCGCGTCCGCGAAAACATCATCAAGTCCGGCAAGCTCGGCCAACTGGTCGCCAACGACTTCACTGGGGCGATTGTCAGCGCCCACATCCTTGAGTACGACCCGCGCACGGGTGCGAAGGTGGATTACCGGATTGTCGCCGGCGGTCTCGAACGGATCCGGAAGCGCGTGGAAACCGCGACCGGTGGCGCCATCTCGGTCCATATTATCGGCTTTGCGAAGATCATCGGCGACGTCAGTGACGCCGCCCACAGCGTGCACCTGCTCTTCGCGGCCGCGATCTTTGTCACCACCCTGCTGGTCTGGGATTATGCGGGGCGATGGAAGCTGGCCGCCGCGCCCATCCTCTGTTCGCTTGTCGCCGTGGTCTGGCAGCTCGGGCTGCTTACGCTGCTGGGCTACGGGGTCGACCTATTCTCGATTCTGGTGCCGTTCCTCGTCTTCGCGATCGGAGTGAGCCACGGCGTTCAGAAGATCTGCACCTTCCGCCTGGAAATGTTCAAGGGGCAGGACGGCCCGAGCGCGGCGCGTGCCGCCTTCATGCAATTGATCGCCCCCGGCATCGTCGCGCTCCTGACGGACACGATTGGCTTCCTCACGATGCTCGTGATCGACATCCCGACCATCCAGGAACTCGCCTTCACCGCCTCGCTCGGCGTGAGCGTAATCGCGATCACCAACTTCTTCCTCCTACCACTCCTGCTCTCCTACCTCCGCCTCCCCCCCAGCTACGCCGAGTGGGTCGCCCGGCGCCGCGCCCGCGGTGACCGTCTCTGGGAAAAGCTCGCCCGGGGCATGAAACCCCGGCCGTCGATGGCCATCATCCTCGTATGTTTTGGCGTCGGAGCGTGGGCTGTCTACCGATCGTCGGAAGTGCGGATTGGCGACACCCAGGCCGGCGTGCCCGAGCTGCGCCCGGACTCGCGCTACAACCTCGACACCCGGGTGATCACTTCGAAGTTCAGTATCGGGGTCGACCTCCTCTCCGTCATCGTGGAAACGGCACCGGACGGCGGCGTCGATTACGACGTCGTATCCCTGATGGACCGCTTCGAGGGTCATCTGCTGGAAGTGCCCGGGGTTCAGTCCGTGCTCTCGCTCGCGTCGGTGGCGAAGATCGTGAACTCCGGCTATGTCGAGGGATCACTGAAGTGGCGCGTGCTGCCCCGCAACCGGGAAACCCTCGCGCAGGCGGTTTCACCGATCGAGACCTCGACGGGCCTGCTCAACTCCAACTCCTCCGTGATGCCCGTCATCCTCTTCCTCGCCGACCACAAGGCGGAAACCCTGGCCCGTGTGACCGCAGCCGTGAAAGAATTCGCCGCCGCCAACCCCAGTCCCAAGGCGAAGTTCCTGCTCGCCAGCGGCAACGCAGGCGTGATGGCCGCCACCAACGAGGTCGTGGCCGCCGCCGAAAGGCCGATCCTGCTGTGGGTCTTCGGAGCCGTCATCTCGCTCTGCCTGATCGCGTTTCGGTCCCTGCGCGCAGCGATCTGCATCGTCACGCCCCTCGCCATTGTCAGCTACCTCGCCTATGTCGTGATGATCGCCCTCGATATCGGACTGAAGACCTCCACCCTGCCGGTGGTCGCGCTCGGCGTGGGTATTGGCGTCGATTACGGAATCTACATTTTCGCCCGCCTGCATGCGGATCTGAAAGCCGGCGAATACTTCGAGGACGCCATGTTCGCCGCCCTCAAGGATGCCGGCGCGGCCGTGGTCTTCACCGGGCTCACCCTCGCAATCGGCGTGAGCACCTGGTTCTTTTCCGAACTGAAATTCCAGGCCGACATGGGCCTGCTTCTCACCTTTATGTTTCTCGTAAACATGGCCGGCGCGATTTTCCTGATGCCCGCGATGGCCCGCTGGCTCTGGCGCCACCACACCGGCCGAACCGCCGCGCCGTTCCCCATCCGGCGCAAATAGAGCCGAGCGCTCCGCGTTGCTCCGTCGGGCCGGACCGCCCCACCTTCAGGTTTCCGGCGTCCCCCCAACTGGTGCCGCCGGAGTCCCAGTCGGCTCCGCCATCCGGCGGCGGATGAACTGAACGTCGGCTCCGTCCGCCTTCACCTTCACGGTCTTCTGATTCGAGGTGTCCTGACCGATGAAATCCACCGTGGCCGACGCGATGATCGGCAGGTATTTTCTAAGGTCCTTACTTTCGTCCTCCGTGCTGGCATGGATGCTCCACAACTCGGCGGGTGGCCGCCCTTCGCTGGCCGGCCGGTTTTCGCGCGCGGTGATTTTGAGGTACTTCTCGTAAACCGTGACCATCCGCGGCACTTCGTCGTAGCCGACCACTTCCGTGCGCGGCGGGCTGTACACCGCCACCGTCCGGTAGCTGGTGTTGCCCCGTGAATCCGTGACCGGCACGGAATCGTAACGCACTCCCCCGCCAACCTGGGCATACACCGGCACGCTCACCCGCTCGATCTTGGAACGCGGTGCCTCCATTCCGTAATCGAGTTCGATGACCATATCGGCCTTCTCCGGCGCCGGCGCCTCGTAAAGTCCCTTGCCGGAGAGCGCCGTACGCACGAAGTCGGCCGCTTCCCGATGCCGGAGGTTCTCCTCCCCCAGACGCGGATCCTTGCTCTTGAGCACATAAGACTGCGCGTCGGTTCGAACCGGCTTGGAAATGGCATCCACTTTAACCTGGTGCGCAGGACCGGCGCAGCCAGCCGCCAGACCCATCACCAAGCCAGCCAAAGGAATGGCTCTCGGCCCACGCCTTCGTTCCATCAACGGGTTCATGGAGACACCCCAGCCATCGCGGCAGCCACTCAGATACCCGGCTTGCCGCCACCGCCAGGAGCGCTTTCCGCCGGCTTACGCGTGCCCGCACCGGGAGTGTCCTCCCCCTTCAGCCGCGCAAGCTCCTCCTCGAGTTTCGCTATCTCCGCCTCGGTCGAAAGCGTCTTCTGGTGCGCCTCGTCCAGTTCCTTCTTCTTGGCGAGCGCCGCCGCCCGCTCATCCCTTAGCTTCTTCAGGCGTTCGGAGGCCGAATCCAGCTTCTTCTTGGCCTCTGCCAGTTCGATGTCGGAAATCCTGAAACCTTCGGCAATCGCCAGTTCTTCCTCCAAGGCCGCCTTCAACTTGGCCTCCTCCGCCCGCTTCTTCGCCAGTTCCTGCTGATAAGCCCGCTCCTGCGCCAAACGATCCTGCTCCCGCCGGTCCTTGGCATCCTGCACCATGCCAACGATGCCGCCGATTAAGGCGCCCGCCGCCGCACCCCCAACCAAGCCGGTGCCCGTTCCCATGCTGCTATTGCTGCCGACAATGGCGCCACCAGCGCCACCGATCATCGCCCCGGTCCCAGCTCCGGTCGCAGTCTTGGATGGAGCCACGCCCGACGAACAGCCCGACATCAACACCAAGGCAAACGCAGAACCGAGTCCGACAAGTTGACGGGGCATGGCAAAACGGTGGTTGGGTGGGTGGGAGTCCATGAACGGACGAAGGCGACTCAAAATGGTTCCTACACGAACCAATTAAATTTGTGATCGTTTTTAATTCAACCGCGAGTAAGCAAATTTCCCCACCGGCGGCGGCGCGCCGATCCGTCATTTGAAATTCCAGAAAAGTTGCGGCATAAAGAACCGCCTCGGTCCGCTGTTTTCCCCCCACCCATATTCCCATGACTTCGCGAAACAAGGGGATTTTCTCCTCCCAGTTTCTGGTGCCCGCCCTCGGACTTCTGGTCGCCATCCTGATCGTCGAGCCGTTTTATCGTTTCGTGGTGCGGCCGCGGACTGAGGAAATCGAGCTGAAGCAGCGCGTCATGGCGGCCCAGGGTACGGCCGCCGCCAAGAGTTCGGAGCAGCGGTCGATTTACATCATCATCAAGGATCTCGAGCAACAGCTCGAGATCATCTTTGCGATCTGGGGGGTGATCATCCTCACCCACAAGGTGATCCTGATCCGCCGGGAACGGGCCCTCTTCCGCCACGACTTTGTCCGGATCCAGCCGGGCGAACGCATCATCCCGGAGGACGCCCTCGACCGGTACAAGGAGATGCGCGCCGCAGTCGACCGGGAGCCGCGCTGGCGCGAACGGCTCCTCCCCGAGTGCATGCTCGCGGCCCTGCATCGCTTTCACGCCACCAACTCCATTCAGGACGCTGCCAACGCCGTCCGGGAACGCGCCGAACTGGCCGCCGACGAACTCGATTCCTCCCTCTCCCTCGTGCGGTACATCGCCTGGGCCATTCCTGCCATCGGCTTTATCGGCACCGTCCGCGGCATCGGACTGGCGCTCGCCTACGCCGACGAGGCCATCAAAGGCGACATCACGCCCGTCATCGATGCCCTCGGCCTGGCCTTCAATTCGACGCTCGTGGCCCTCATCATCTCCATGGGATTGATGTATCTGATGCACCTGGTGCAGTCCCGTCAGGAGTCGTTCGTCATCGACACGCAGAGCTTCTGCCGGGCGAAACTGATCGACGTCATGAAGGTGCCGCTCCGCGAGGAGAACGTCGGCCCGCTCGTCTGAACCAGCCGCGCAAGCATGGACACCATTGGAATTGAGCTTTCGGACGTCGGTTTTCGTTGCGCCCGCTGTGACGAAGGGGATCCCACTCCGCTGGAAGTGCCCGATCGTGGCGGCAGCGCGGAGTGGCCGGGGTTCTGTCACGCCGAGAGTTCGGCGCTCAATTTCGGCCGCGCCGCCGAGGATCTGTGGTTCGTGCACCCGCGGCGGGTGGTGCATAATTTCTGGGCCCGGCTCGCCCATGAACCTTCGGCGCTCACCCACGAGGGCCGGGTGCTCTCGTATTCGGAAATCGCCTACTTTTTCCTCCGCGAGTTCACGGCGCGCCTCGGCACTGCCGCCCGACCTCCCGAACAGGTGGTGCTCGCACTGCCCGGCGCCTTTCTCAAGGACCCGGAGACCGAGGAGGAGAAGGTCGGGCTGCTGCTCGGCATGGCCGGCGAACTCAAACTGCCACTCGCCGGACTCGTCGACCTCGCCTGCGCCGCCCTCTGCGATCCCCGCAGCCCGGGCTTCAACCATGCCCTGCCCGTGATCGTGCTCGATCTCAGCCTCGACGGCGCGGACCTCACGCTCCTGGTCCGCGACGATCGGATCGTGCGACGCGATTTCATGCACGTGCCCCAGTGCGGCATCGCCCACCTGCTCAAACAGCTCACTGCCACCCTCGGCAACCGCTTCCTGCGCCACACCGCCTTCGACATCCTCGAGGACGGCCGCATCGAGCAGACCTTCTTCCGGCAGACGAAGGACTTCCTTTTCAGCGAGGCGTCGGAATGCCGTTTTCTGATCAACACCGCGGCCCGCACCTACGAGATGATCGCGAAGCGCGACCAGCTCGTAGCCGACTCCCAGTCATACGTCGCCCCCATCGTGCAGGGCCTGCAGTCGTTTCTGCGCACTTCGCCCCACGCCTCGGAACCCTGCACCATCGCCCTCACGGATCGGGCCGCCCGGCTTCCCGGGCTGGAAGCGCGGCTGCGCGCCGCCGGCCTGGTGCGCCTGCTGCGCCTGCCCCCGGGCGCCGCCGCCGCTGGCGCCGCCCGCCTGGGAGCCCGCCGCCTCCACGTGCCGGCGGAACTCGCCGACGTGCCCCTCGAGACTTCGGTGCCCCCGGGGGACACCCGCTCCCTCGCCGCCGCCCCGTGGGAGGCCCGGCTGCAAGTCCTTCGCGGACCCGGTCCGCTTCCGCCGCCCACCCACGCCATCCTCGGCGGCGTCGGCCGCCCGCTCGCCCGTGGCGCCAACTTCACCATCGGACTCGCCGACCACCGAGCGGACCTTGAGTTGCCCCCGGAATTCGGCATCGCCGGAGATCTGGTCCTCACGCTGGTGCACGAACACGGGCAACTGTGGTTCTCCGATCCGGTCCCAATCCCCGACGGTGCATCCGCCCCGGCGGCCCGCACCCCGATCGGCTCCGGCGATCGGATCGAAGTTCGCGCCGGCGCGTACACTGCCGAGATACTGTTCGCGCACTGCCCACCCGAGTCCCCCCTGCGTTAGGAACGACTGCCCAGTCCGCGCCGCTGCCGCCGATGTCTTCCCTCGCCAAGAAACGCCGTGAAATGGAGGTCTTCAGCCTCTCGTTCCTCGACTGTATCTGCTGCGGATTCGGCGCGGTGCTGCTGATCTTCATCCTCACCATTTCCAAGAAATCGGAGGTGGACAAAGCCGACGTCGACCTGGCCCGCGATCGACTGCGCAAGGTGGAGTCGCAAATCACCCTCAACCAGCAGGAGCTCGACCGCCTCGCCGCCATCCTCGCCGCCGCCCAGCTCGAACTCCAGTCCCTCGACCAACGAAACCTGGAGGACCAGACGAAGCTCACGGACCGGCGCCGCGAGCTTCTGCTCATGCTGCAGCAAACCGCCGCCCTGCGCGATGCGCTGCACGCGCTGCTCGGCGAGAAGAACACCCTCCCCACCGAGGAGACTCCCCCGCCCATCCCCATCCCCAACGTCGACCGCCGCCAGTACCTCACCGGCGTCAAGCTCCACGGTGAATTCGTGGTGTTTCTCGTGCGCGCCTCCGGTTCGATGCTCGACGACACCATCGATGCCGCCGCCGCCCGACTCGACGATCCCGACGAGAAGAAACGCGAGTCACCCAAGTGGCGCCGCGTCGTGCAATCCCTGATCTGGATGCTGGCGTCGATGGATCCCGAGACGCGGTTTCAGATCCTGTTGTTTAACGAGGAAACCGGGCCGCTGCTGACCGGCCGGGGGGAGGAGTGGTTCAGCACCAAGGATCGCGAGACCATGCGCGAGGTGGTCGACCGCCTCAACGAGGTCGTCCCCCGCGGCCCCGCCAATCTCGAACGCGCCTTCACGACCGTGCGCTTCCTGCCTCGCCTGCCGGACAGCATCGTCCTCCTGACCGACGGACTGCCAACCAGCAGCGATTCCTTGCCCATCGAGGGTGATGTGGAGGAAGGACATCGCATCCGATTCTTCGAAATCGCCACCAAGCAACTGCCTCCCCGCATCCCGGTGAGCACGATTCTCTTCCCCATGCTCACCGGCGATCCCGGCGCACCCGGCCTGTATTGGGAACTCGCCAATGCCACCCGCGGCGCCCTCGTGAGTCCTTCGAAATCCTGGCCCGACACATGATCCGCCGCCGCCGCCAGACCCAAGTCTTCAGCCTGTCCTTCCTCGACTGCATCTGCTGCGGCTTCGGGGCGATCATCCTGATGTTCGTGCTCAACATCGGATCGCGGCAGAAGGAAAAGCTCGAGGTGCTGCTCGAACTGCAGCGCTCCCTGGTGGAAAAGGCCGCCGCCCTTACCCGGCTGCAGGAGGCCAAGGTCGACGTGCAGCGCAACAATACCCGCATCAACCAGCTCGTGACCGAGGCGAAGCTCCGCAACGACTCCCTCCAGGCGCTGATCGACGAGATGGAGCGCAACCTGCAACAGGAAAAGAAGGGTCAGCAGGCGCTGGTCGTGGACATCGATGAGCTGAAGAAGGAGATCGCCGCCCGCCAGAAGAAGCCGGAACACGAAATCGTGCTGCCCGACGTGAAGCCGTCGCCCGTCGGCCTCCCAATCGGCAACAATTACCTCGCCTTCGTCGTCGACACCTCGGGCTCGATGCGCGACCCCAACTACGGCGGCCTCTGGCCGGTCGTCATCCGCACCATCGAAAACGTGCTCGATGTCTACCCGAACGTGCAGGGCATCCAGCTCATCGACGGCGACGGGCGCTTCATCCTCGGCCGCCGCGGCGGCCAGGGCACCGCCGCCTGGTTGCCCGACACGCCCCAGGTTCGCGACTCCATCAAACGCACCTTACGTCGCTACGATCAGGATACAGTCTCCAATCCCGTGCCCGGCATCTACAACGCCATGCGCTTCCTCTTTGACCGCGAAAATCCCAACATGCGCATGGGCATCTTCGTGTTCGGCGACGAATTCAACGCCCCGGAATCCGCCGACTCCGTCATCCGCCGGCTCGACGAGTTGAATCCCGCCGACGACAATGGCGTGCGCAAAGTGACCATCAACGCCGTGGGCTTTCCCACCACCATTCGTTACCAGTTCTCGATGGGCAACACCGGCCTCCGCTTTGCCAACCTGATGCGCACCGTCACCTACCTTCACGGCGGCGCCTTCATCGCCCTCCAGGACCTGTAGGCAACCAGGCGTCATCGACCCCATCGGGCTGAGCAGGCGTCGCATCAATCGATTTCCCGGAGGACGGCGCTCTGTCGCCGCCGCAGCCTTACCTGCGGCGCCGAGGGACCGGAGCCCTCCATCGCCCGGGCTTCGGGCGCTGTTTCGACTAGCAGCCTGTCGGACTTGGAACACAGCATTCTTTGAGACTCGCTGGCTGCGCC
>CAZDGC010000030.1:0-61585 GCA_964504885.1 uncultured Opitutus sp. | reverse complement strand
AGGATCGGAGGTTCAGTACACCAGCCGGCGGAAAGCCTTCACCGTATGCCGCCGCCGGCAGCTCGGGGTCGCTGGCGGTAAGCAGAACGGGCAGGAGCAGCGAAGGGCAACGAAAGAGGGAACACACGTCCATGGCGGCAGGGCGAAAGCGTGGCGGATGCCGGCAGAGGAGGTTGAGGGGCATCACCCGATGCTTGCGCCAACGTAGCTCCGTGCGCGCTCCCCGAAACGCGAATCGGCCGGTTCCATTGTTGAACCGCGGCCGGTGGTTCGAACCGCTCCACGGAGCCGCCGCCCGGCCGCGTCAGCGCACCGCGAGGTCGAGAAAGCGAATCTCCGCGGCGGCGCCCGCCAGCAGCACCACTTCCACCGTGTTGCCGGCTTCGCGCAGCGACTCGCGCGGCACGCGCCACGATCGCAGGAGGTCCTCGCTGGCCGGCGTGGCGAGCGGGTCGGCATAGGGTTCGGAAACGTCATCCACGGCTTCGAGCTCCCGCCCGTTCAACCGCACGGTCACCCGGCGTCCGCCCCAGGGGTCGGAGAGTTCCAGGCGCAGGCGCCCCGGCTCGCGCCACCCCCCCTCCGGCGCCGCGAGGTCCAACGCAAACGTCGAGGTCTTCCCGGCCGCCAATCGCCGCTGCCGCGCAAACTCCGAAGGCTGGCTGGGCGGGTTGCCCGACAGCGAAAGAAAATAGTGCTGCGGCTGGCGCGCCACCCACGCGCTGTCCTTGAGTTTCGACAGCAGTGCGAAGGGCGGCGCCGCCGGGACCGGGCCGAGGTTCCGGAAGTACGCGAAATTGAAGAGCGAGATGCCCGCCGCCCCCCGTCGATAGGCGAGGTGCGCCGCAGTGGTGAATTGCGCCGTGGTCATCAGCCGATAGCCCGCCTGTTCCTCCGTGCCGTCGAGCACGGTTTTGCGCTCGGTCCGGCGGCCGCCGCTCGCAAACGTGAGTTCGAGATAGAGCGGCAGCGCGGGAACCAGCCGGTGCATCGCGGCCAGGTCCGTCTGCTGTTCGCTGATGTAGTGGCAACTCAGATTCGCCCAGTCCACGCCCGCCTCCGCCCACGCCGGCAAGTCGATGCCCAGCGGGGCATGGCCCGACAGGCGCGACGGGATGCGCACACCGAGGGAGCGACGGCCCCCGTCGCGCCGGGTCCGCTGGTCCAGCGCCGACCGAACCTCCTTGATGAAGGCCAGCATGATCGCGCGCCGCGCCTCCGCCGTCACCTCCTCCAGTCGGAAGTACGCCGACCACCGCATGAAATCCAGCTCCAGGCCATCGAGGTCGTAGCCACAAAGCTCCCGGATGAAACCCAGCTTGTAGGCCGGGACTTCCGGGCGGGCCCAATCCCAGATGCGCGCCGTGCGGAGTGCGAAGCGGGTCGCTGACTGGGCGGCGTAGGCCAGCTTCTCCGCCCAGGAGGACAAGGCCGCATAGTCGCGGGGGTCCGGCTTGAGCTGCCACTCCGGCCGTTCGAGCAACACCCGACTCTGGGACGCCATCGCGCCCAATCCCAGCGGCACGTTCGCGCCCCGGAGTTCGCCGCGCCCGAACGCGCGCAGGACATCCCACGCCTCGGCGCCATGATAGTCGTTGAGCCGGAGCGACACGTACGGCGACACTCCCGCCGCGCGGCTCGCGTCGACAAAATCGGCAACCAGATCGCCGCCGTCCCGCATGTATTGACCGATTGGATCCGGTTCACGCGCGGCGACAGTCTGGAACCACCGGTAGTGTTCCTTCGCCGGATACTGCCGGCTCCGCCACCACGGCACCCAACCGTTGCCGGGCTGCAACAGATGGATGTCGGCTCCGCCCGCCTCGGCAATCGCCGCCTGCAGCCGGGCGGGCACCGAACCGCCTTCCACCCCGGCCGGCGGGGCACTGATCAGGTTGACCGCATCGTTGCTGAAAAGGACGCGGGGTGCCGCCCACCCGCCGGCGCCAAGCACCAGCATCACCGAGCTCGCAGCGAGCCAACGACCCCTCATGGCCGGCCGAACTTCCGCCGGAAGAACTGCACCATCGCCAGTTCGGGGTCCCCCGCGAGATCCGCGACATGCACGTAGTGGCATTCCAAGCCGAGGCCATCCATGGCGGCCTTGAGCTTGTGCCCGAAGATCGGGTGATGCATCCCCTGCCCGCGCTTGGCCGCCGCCGGCAGCGGCGCATCCGGTTCCGTATAGCTGGCAAAGACCGGCGGATCGTCGCGCGTGAGGTGCGAGAGGGGCGACATCCGCTCGAACTGCGGACGCAGCGCAGGGTCGCTGAGTTCCGCGTGCGACTTCACACCAAAGGCCGCCGGGAAAACGCCGTGCTGAAACGCCGCCTCGCCGATCCACTCGCGGATCACAAACGGATTGATGGTGCACTGGCCGTTGACCGAACCGACGCAGGTGAGCCGGGTGGATTCGCGGGCAACCGGATCGCGGCTCTTGGGGTCGGCCAGGTCGGGATGGAAGCCGAGCCAGAGGGACATGATGGCTCCCGCGGATGCGCCGTAGGCCGCCACCCGTTTCGGATCGAGGTTCCAGGCGGCGGCCCGGGAGCGCAGGAACTGCACCGCCCTGGCCCCGTCCAGGAACTGCGCCGGCAGGGGCGCACTCGCCGTGAACCGGTAGTTGGCGGCCGCCACGGAAATCCCGGCCTCGAGGCAGGCCCGGAGGGTCTCGTCGTGAATGTCGCGTTTGTCCCCGATCTTCCACGCGCCGCCGTGAAAGAACACCACCCAGGGAGCGGGCCCGGACGAGCGCGCGATCCAAAGATCGAGGAAGTTCCGATCATGCGGACCGTAGCGGACGTCGGACAGATGCGGCAGGAGGCGCGGCTCGGCGGGAACGGGCCGACCGGCCGTGGCCGCTTCGACGATGGCCCGTTCGCGCCGCGCCTGCTGATCGCGGCTGCGTTGCGGGAGGTCTCCCTGGTACTGCCAGGCCTCGGCCGCTGTGAGGCGGCCATCGCGATCGGCATCCGCCTCCGGAAACCGGAGCAGCCAGCGCCGCAGGTGCTCGTCACCCCGGGAGGGGTCCGGCACTGCTGCGACGAGACGGCACGCGGCGCAGCCGGCCAGGGCCAGCCACAACGAAAAACGATTCGGGTGCATCGGGGGTGACGGGAGGGCGGAGGGCGCTCAGAACTTCAACGTGGTGGTGAACGTGTAGCTGCGGGGCGTGATCCAGAAGTAGTTCACCGGAGTGGCCACGCGCGCCGGGTTCGAGAGGTCACCACCCGGCGGCCGCAGGGTGGTCGAGAAGTAGATCGGACGGTCGTAGTCGAGGAGGTTGCTCGACCGCAGGCTGAAATCGAGCGTGCGATTCCGCGCGAGGCGGAGCTGGTAGTTCAGCGTGGCGGTGAACACCCAATAGGCGGGCTGGTAAACCACGTCGAGCGGGCCGGCGTTGGGATCATCGATCGCCTGCGCGGCGTTGGCCGGGTTGCGCACGGTGTCGGCACCCCGATAGCCGATCACCTGCCGGCCGCGATAATTCGCGCCGCCGCCAAAGCGCAGCCCCTTCAGGCGGCCGGTCCGCAGGGTGTAATCGGTGAAGAGGTTGCCCGTCGATTCCACCAGCCGGTTGAGCTTCTGTTTCTCGCGCGTGATCGATGCGAGCTGTTGGCGAATTCTGTTCCACGCATCCACCGCGCCCGGCCCCTCCGGCGAACGACTGGTGTCGATCGTCGTGTCGTACCTCGCCACGTCGCCCGCGAACACGCCGCCCGCGTCCTGCACGACCTGCCGCAGAACTGCATCGTTGGCCGCCAGGTAGGCCTGAACCTTCGGGAAGGTGTCGCTCTGGTACCCGCGGGCGAGCGAGCCGTTCAGCGTCAGCCGCCACTGGCGGGTCAGGTTGGCCGTGACCTCGAGTTCCCAGCCGGAGATCTCGCTCTTGATCGTATCGAGGATGCCATTGGGCGGTACCGGCAGGTTGCGCTGGTTGAGGCCGGCCGGCGTGAAATCATCCACCGGGTTGGCCTGCGCGATGGTCGCGAGCTCCGAGCGGTAGCTGGCCGCCGAGATGATGTTGTTCTTATCAACGCCTTCGTAGCGGATGAGGTTCGCCATCAGGCGGCCTCCGAGCAGGCGGAGGCGGACACCGTAGTCGTAGCCCTCCGCTGAGCGCGCATCGATCAAACTGCCCGTGATGTCGTAACGGGCAATGGGCGGGACGAACGACTCGGCGTAGTTGGCCAGGAGGCTGATCTGGTCGGTGACGTGAAAGACTCCGCCGGCACTGATCGTATCGAGCGCTCCCTTGATCTGCGGGGAATTGTAATCGTCCTGAAAGCGATCCTGCGCATACCGAGGATCGGCGAAGCCGGTGCTGAGCCGCGGCCGGAGGTCGGCCCGCAGCACGGGCCCGGTCGGCGCACCGGTGGAGGAGCGCGGCCGGTAGGTCAGCGCGGACCAATCGGCCGGCGCGTCGGGCTTGAGGATAAGATCCCGACCGTTCCAGTTCGCCGGATAATCAAACTGACCGAGGCCGACCCGCTGGGAGGTGAAATAAGAGTCGCGGCGGAAGGCCCCGAGCAGGTTGAGGCGCTTCTGGAAGAGCTTCGCGTCGCCGGCCACCTGCAAGTAGTCGTATTCCGTGCGCGCCGCGGTGTTGCTCGTGGCGCTGCCGAACTCGCGGACCAGGCCGCCCGCGACGGTCCGCGTGGTGCCGGCGATCGGGTTCACGTAGGTCCAGGTGCGGTCGGAGGTGTCGTAGGGCCGGGCCGCATCAGTGTTGAAGTGGTAGCGGAACCGCACCTGGTTGAACGTCGGCCACTGGCGCGGGTCGGGGTTGTCCTTCAGGACATAGATCCAGGTTTCCTGATCGTCGTCGGTGCGCGACGTTCCCGCGAGCGCGCTGAGGCGGAAGCTGCCGAGGCGTGTGTTGTCGAGGACATACGCCAGCGCCAGCCGGCCGTTGCGGGACTCCCCGAGCCGGTTGTGCGGATAGGAGCGGCTCTCGCTGTAGGGTTCGCGGAAATTGGGATTCGGCCGGCCGTCGGGCAGCACGCGGTTCACGTCGATAAACACCTGCGTGAGGCCGCGGCTGGTGATGACGTCGCCGAACTTGTCGAGACCGGCGAAATTGATGGCCGCCTCCGCGAAAAAACGCTCCCCGACCTGCTGGGTGACGCCGAGCGTGTAGTTGAAGTACTTTTCCCGATACAACGGGGCGTCGACCGTGGTGGTGAACTCGCGCGATGGGACGCGGAAGTTGGAGCCGGCCTCCGCCAGGGCGAAAAGATCGGGCGGGAGGTTGCGGCGGTTGAGCATCGGCGTGTTGCGGATGTTGGCGGCGGGCCCGGCGACGATCCGGCCCCCGGCCGGATAGCTGGCGTTCAGGTTGCCGCCTTCGGTGCGGGCCCAGCCCTCGTAGTTGAGCAGCGTGTCCAGGCCGTTGCCCGGCGTGAAAATGAGGGTGCGCGTCGCCTGCCGGCCGATGCCGGCGGCGGGCACGGCGGCGGAGATGCGCGCGCTGTAGGTGGTCCTCCCGTCCCACGCGCTGATGAAATCGTCGAAGTTGCTCGCGACCGCGGCCTTTTCCTTCCGGCCCTGCTCCGCCTCGAAGCGCACTTCCGTGTGGCGGAAGGGCCACCAGGTGCCGGCGAGGGTGGCGGACTTCTTCCGTTCGAAATCGCGGTCCTGCCAGCCATCGCGGTCGAGGTAGAGCGCATTGAAACGCAGGGCGAAGGCCCGACCGACCGGCTGGTTGTGATCGAGGGTGGAGCGGAAATTCTCCCACGAACCATAGGCGGCCCGGAGCTCGGTGAACCGCCGGTCCGGCCGCGCCCGCTTGGAGACGATGTTGGGCGTGCCGCCATAGCCGCTGTTGCCGAACAGAATCGAGTTCGGCCCGCGGCCGAAATCAAGGCGCTCCACGTTGTAGCCGTCGAAGTTGAACCCGTAGGGGAAGAAGTCGCGCTGCGGCCGGTTGGCGGTGACGCCGCGGGAGGCCTGGTAGTAGTCGTTGTTTGACCACTCGAGGTTCCCCATGTTGCGAGGTTCGCTGTTGTTGGGAGCCCAGGACGCCATGTCGGCCAGATCGGTGAGCCCCAGGGCGTCGATGAAATCGCGGGTCAGCACCGAGTAGGCCACGGGCGTGTCGCGCAACTCCCCGCCGAGACGCCCGCCCGCCAGCGCTCCCGCCGCGACAAAACCCACGTCGCGATCGGTCACGACGACGAAGGGGCTGAGGGTCGTCACGTCCGGGGTCGCGGCGGCAACCGCGGTCGTCGTAGCCGCCGGCTGCGCCGGGAGCAGGGTGCAGAGAACGAAAGCCAGGACGCTGATCGTGAACTGTCGGCAGCGCCGCCAGGCGGACGCAGCGGGCACGGCCGGAAAACGCGGGGTGGGGTTCATGGGGCAGGATACCAAGCGACGAGGCCCCATCACTAGAACGGGAATAACCTAACCAGAGAGGGAGAAACGTAACCTGATCCGCGGGCCGGCCAACCGCCGACAGCATTTTACCGGGACCACCCGGGATCGCACAGCTCCTCCCACGGGGCGGTTTCTCCGGCTGCAGTCGCGTCCAGGGGAACTGCCGCAGGCGAATCGGCCCCCGGGGAAACCGCCGCCGCAGTCAGCGGCGTCGCTGCCGCTCTCGTACCGCCGAGGCCCAGCAGGACGAAGCCGCTCAGGTGTTGCAGGAATTTCCTCCGTCCGTCCCGGGCAGGTAACGGCGCAGGGCTGCTGGTGGAGTCAGGGGTCATTGAAAGTGACGGTTGCGGTACTCGCCCGGCGTAAGGCCAAAGCGCAGGCGGAAGCAGCGGATGAAGTACTGCAGGTCGGTGAAGCCGCACAGGCTGGCCACATCCGTCACATTGTAGCGGAGGTCGCCCAGGAACCGGAGACTGCGCTTCAGGCGGATTTCGTTCACGTACGTGCGGAAGTTCTGCCGGGTGTGCCGGTGAAAGAAGCGCGAAATATGGTTCGGATGCCGGTTGAAGAAGGCCGCCACCTTTTCGCGACTGAGCGCGGGATCGGACCAGTGCGCCGAGAGGTAGTCGCACAATGAGTGCCAGAGGATCGTGTCGTTCGTGCGCACCAGTTCCGGGGCGTCCTCGACGAGCCCCGCCACCTCCGCGATCAGAATCTCGGTCAGCGCATTGTACATGCGCCCGCCGAGCCGCGGAGGCGTGGAGTCGGCCAGGAGCGTCAACAGGTGCTCGCCCCGCGCGCCGACCGAAGTGGAGGTCTGCCATTCCGCGAGGTAACGCCAGGGGATCATGCCGTTCTTCCGCATGGCCTGCCGCGAGTGGATCGTCACCCGCGTGGAATCCGACCGCAGGGTGATGGCGAGCGAGCGGTAGGTCATCTGCGGCAGCGGACAACTCCAGGTGCAGGGCGCCAGGTAGAGCACCTGCCCCGGAGCCAGGTCGAACATCAGCTCGTGTCCGTGCTCGATCGTGATGTAGCGGCCGGTGCCCTCCAGAGCGATCACCAGACGAGGCTCCTCCTTGAAGTACGACCGCTGTTCGTTCGTCGGACGCTTCCCCTCGAGGATACGCACCACCGGCCGGGTGGACGGCGCGGCGATCCACGCCTGCAGCGCCGCGAGCACTTTCTCCCGATTGGAAGGAGCCGCCATGGGGAGGAACTAACGCTGAATCCGCCCGGCGTCGTCTCCTGCCACCAGGGCCTCGACCTCTTCGCGGCTCACGAGGTTGAAGTCGCCCGGCACGCTGTGCTTCAGGCAGGCGGCGGCCACGCCAAACTCGATCGTACGCTGCGGCTCCCATCCCTCCGAAAGCCCGAAGATCACACCCGCGGTCAACGCGTCCCCCGCCCCCACTCGATCCACGATGTAGGGAATCTCGTAGGGCCGGCTGACCGCCACCTGCCCCTGGGACAACAGGAGGGCGCGGAAGCGATTCGCCGTCGCTGATTGGCTCTCGCGCAACGGGACCACCACGTGTTTCAGCCCGAATTTCGCCGCCAGTTGCCGCGCCACGTCGGCCGCCTGTTCCGGCCCGGGGCGGCCGGGATCGATCGTCGCGCCGAAAATCGTCGCCGCGTCCTCGACGCCGCAGACGAAGGCATCCGTCAGCGGCAGCAGTTCCCTCATCGTCTCGCCCGCCTGCGCGGGCGTCCAGAGTTTGCGCCGGTAGTTGAGATCACAGCTCACCACCAGGCCCCGCTCGCGCGCCGCCCGGCAGGCGCGCGCGACCACCGGCGCCAGGCGCCCGGCCACCGCCACCGCGGTGCCCGCGAAGTGAAACCAGCCTGCACCCGCGAGCACCTCGTCCCAGCCGACGGCCTCGTCGCTGTAGCCCGTGAAGGCCGAGTCCCGGCGATCGTAGATGATCTTCGACTGCCGCTGGCTGGCCCCGGTCTCGAGGTAGAACAAGCCGAGGCGGTCGCCCCCGCGCTGGATGAAGCGCGTATCCAGGCCGTAGCGACGCATGTAATTGATGCAGGCCTGGCCGATTTCATGGTCGGGCACGCGCGAAACCAGGCTCACCTCCCGGCCCCAGTTTACCAGCGCGGCCCCCGCGTTGGCCTCGCCACCCGTGTAGTAAACCTGCAGGCGGTCCGCCTGCACCAGGCGGCCGAAACCCTCCGGATTGAGCCGCAACAGCAGTTCGCCAAACAACACGATGCGTTTGCTCATGGCGGCAGGGTATCCGGGTCGGCTCGGTCAGCCAGCTTTCACTTCCTGGATCCGCGACACCAGCCCGCGGGACCGTTCCGTGATCCGGGTCAGGGCGGGCGCGTCCCACGGGCCGTGGCCGATGAGGTCGCGGCCAATGGTGACGGCACACGCCCCCGCCGCGATGAAGCTCGCGGCATTCTGGGTGTCGATGCCGCCCGTGGGCATCAGTCTGATACCGGGATACGGCCCGGCGAGATCGCTGAGGTAGTCCGGCCCGAGCGGACGAATGGAGAAGACTTTGACGATGTCCGCGCCCCCCTGCCAGGCTTGGTAAATCTCCCGCGGCGAAAACGCACCGGGAATGAGCGCTACGGCCCGTTCCTTGCAGACGGCCGCCACGTCCGGCTCGAAATGCGGGCTCACCACGAAACAGGCTCCGGCTTCGATGATGCGCTCGGCGTCCGCCCGGGTCAGCACCGTGCCCGCTCCGATCACGGCATCCTCCGGCAGCCGCTCGCGCAGCGCCACGATGATCTCCGCGGCATTCGCCGCCGTCAGGGGAATCTCGAAGCACCGCACGCCGCCGCGATACAGCGCCGCCGCGATGTCCAACACCGCCTGCAGGTCGTCCATCCGGAGGATCGACACCACCCCCACCCGCTCGATGGCGTCCGCCGCATTCTCTGTCTTGTTCATCTTCATGAGTGAAAGCCCGGAGCGCCGGCCCGCTCAACGCAGGGCAAGGTCGAGGTACTCCAGCACCGCGTTGCGATTCCCGGACCGATAGGCAAACTCGAGGCGATTGTCGCCGTCGCGCGGCAAGTCCGCCGGCACCAGCCACGCGCGGATCTTCTCCGGCGCCGGCAGGTGCGCCGCATCATAGGGCGTCATGTAGGGCGCGCCCCGTTCGGCCGCCGCCACCAGGGCCTGCCCATTGAGCTTCGCCGTCCACTCCCCGCCCCCGAGATCATCGCGGGCCCGCAACCGGAGCCGGCCGCCGCGCTGCCAGCCGCCGGCGGGCGGCGCGAGATCGAGGGTGAACCGCGCCTCGCCACCCGGCTTGAGCGTCACCGGCAGCACCGCCGGCCGGCCGAGCGGCACGGCCCAGGAGGCGTGCGGCGAGAGAAAATAATGCTGCGGCTGGCGCGCCAGCCATTCGCGATCGCGCAACCGGCGGAAAACGTGAAACGGCGGCTCATTGAACGGGCCCCGGCCCGGCGCGCCGAATTCGCGAAAGTAGGCGAAGTTGAACGCCGACACGCCATCCGCGCCCCGCGCATAGGCCAGGTGCGCCGCCGTCTGGAACTGCTCGTCCGTCGTGCGCAGAAAGAGGGTGTTGTCGTACGAACCCGGCACCCGGCCGACCGCGGCAACCGAGTGGGTCAGCTCGAGGTGGAGGGACGCATCGGGGGCGAGCTTCCGGATCGCCGCGACATCCGCCTGCTGGGCCGTCAGGTAATAGGGCGACAGGTTCAGCACTTCGAGCCCGGCCGCCGTCATCGCCGTGAGATCGAGGCCCAGGGGATCGAGCGCCGCGGTGAAGCAGGGAATCCGCGCGCCCAGCCAGCGATGCCGGCCGGACCGGGCGGTGCGATCGAGCAGGGCCCGGACCCGCCTGACGAAGCCGGTCATCACCGCGGCCCGCTGCGCCGAGGTCGTCTCGGCCGCGCGGAAGAAATTGCAGTGCCGCATGAAATCGAGCTCGAAGCCGTCGATGTCGTACGTCTCGCAGATCTCCGCGATGAAGCCGAACATCCAGTCGACCACCTCGGGATGCGCCCAGTTCAGCACGCGGGTGTTCCAGTGCTCCTTGCCCACCTTGGCCGGGTCCGGATCGATGCGGAATTGCGGGTGATCCTTGTAGAACCGGTTCACACAATGGAGCGAGTACCCCGGAATCTCCGGGATGTTGCCGCCGCCCGGCGTGTCGACGAACTCCTTGCCGTGGCTGTCGTTAAGCCGCAGCGAGACAAACGGCGCCACCCCCGCCCGCCGGCAGCGCGCCACAAACGCCCCGACCATGTCGCCGCCCTCGAGCATGTAGCGGGCGTACGGGTTGTCGCGCACCGAGGTCCCGTAGGTCGTTTCGTACCAGCGGATGTGCTCCTCGTACGGATACTGCCGGCTCTTCCACCACGGCACCATGCTCAGGCCGGGCTGCAACAGGTGCACGTCGATGCCCCGGTCCGCGGTCTCGTCCACCGACGCCTCCAGCAGGCGCTGCGAAAAGGGCTCGCCCTTCCGGTGGTACGGGCTCGTGCAACTCACCGTATTCACCGTGTCATTACTGTAGAGGACCTGGAAAGGGGGCTTCACGGCGGCGGGCGGAGGCTCAGCGGCGTTGCAGATCCTCCGGCCGGACCGGCTGCAACCGGGGGGACAGGACATGCATGGCGCCGAGCGACACCAGGTAGGCGATGCCCGCGATCACGAACAGCGTCGTGTACACGGAGGTGTTGGCGGTGGCGGCCGACGACTGGGCGAACAGCCGCGCGGTGATCGTCAGGAGCAGCATCGAGCCGAGCGCCCCGGCCGTGCCGCCGAGGCCCACGACCGATCCGACCGCGCTCTTCGGAAACATGTCCGACACGGTCGTGAACAGATTGGAGGAGAATCCCTGGTGCGCCGAGGCCGCCAGCCCGACAAACACTACCGCCACCCACATGTTGGGCACCACCGCGGAGAACATCACCGGCAGCACGCACAGTGCGCAGACCAGCATGGCAAACTTGCGCGCCGCATTGACCGACCAGCCCCGGCCCAGCAGCCACGAGGAGAGCCAGCCGCCGCCGACGCTGCCGACATCCGCCATGAGGTAGATGGTGATGAAGGGCAGGCCGAAGTTCCGGATATCGAGCTGGAAGTTCTGGTTGAAGAAGAGCGGGAGCAGGTAGAGGTACCAGCGCCACACCGCGTCGGTGAAGAACTTGGCCGTGATGAAGGCCCAGGTCTGCCGGAGCCGCAGCAGGGTGACCCACGGGATGCGTTCCGCGACCGGCTCGGGCGGGTCGCTCTGGATGTAGGCGAGTTCCTCGGCCGAAACCCGCGGATGCACGCCGGGGGCGCGGTACAGCCAGAGCCAGAAGACGAGCCAAATCAGGCCGATCCCGCCGGTCACGATGAAAGCCCACCGCCAGCCGTAGGTGAGAAACAACCAGGGCACCAGCAGCGGCGCAATCACCGCGCCGACATTGCTGCCGGCGTTGAAGATGCCCATCACCAGCGCGCGCTCCCGGCGCGGGAACCACTCCGCGGCCGTCTTCGTCGCCGCCGGGAACACCCCCGCCTCCGTCAGGCCCAGGAGAAACCGCGCCAGACTGAAACCGCCGATCGTGCTCATCAACGCATGCGCCGCCGCCGCCAGGCTCCATCCGGTCAGGGAAAGCGCGAAGCCGCGCCGCGTGCCGATCCAGTCGAGCACGCGCCCGAAGGTCGCCAGCCCGATCGCGTACGCCACCTCAAACCAGAACGCGATTCGGGTGTAGTCGGCGTTTGTCCAGTGGAAGATCTTTTGCAGCTCCGGCGCGAGGATGCCGAAGACGAGCCGATCGATGTAGTTGATCGTGACGGCCAGAAAAACGAGCGCGCAGATCGTCCAGCGAAAGCGGCTGCGCCGCCCCTGCGGTGTTGGGTCGCCGGCAGTCATGCCCGCTCGAAGCCTGCGCGAGTCCCGCCGGGCAGGAACCGCCCGCCCGGCTCGTCCTTCACGGCAAACCAAGGTGCGCCCCCATCACCAAGCCGCGGCAGCCCGGAGGCGAAACAACTCAACGGGATGAAGCGTAAAGTGGGCATTGCTGGCTGGGAAGTTCCGCTCAAGAAGTCGACGAGCTGATGCCGGCCCGCAGCCTAATTACGTAACAAGAGAGGGAGAAATGTAACCTCCGTCCACCCCGGACTGCGCCCGGGGAGCGGCCGAAGCCCGGACCACCGTCGCTTCCCACCTTTGCGCTTCCGCTCCACACGCGTCCCCGGATTGCGAGGTGGCAGGGGGTCAGAGCGGCATGGCGCTAAGTTAATACGGATGTGAACGCGGCAGCAGCATGCGAGACAGCACGCAACTCTCGCCCGCAACGATCCACGAGGGAAGTTCAATACACCAGGCGGCGGAACGCCTTCACCGTGTGAAAGGTGATCAGGTTGCCGTCGTGGGCCGAAGCCGCCCGGTGGTCACCGCTGCGCGAGAGGATGTGCAGATCCTCGCCGTCGATCACCATGGAGGCGTAGTGCCGGCTCTCGCGCGGCGAAGCCCCCTTGGCCACCAGGCCCGCGAAGCACCAATCGACCATGTTCTTCGAAAAATGCAGTTGCAGGCGGTGGCGCTCGTTGTTGGGCAGGTCGTAGCGGTCCGCCGGCAGCCGGTCGGCGCGCGTCATCGAATCGGTGGCCTGCGAGCTGAGCAGCCAGTAGAGCCGCGTCACCTCGTCGTAGCACAGGTGGAATCGCAGTTGGCCTCCCGGCAGCGGCAGGAAAAGCACCTTCTTGCCGGAGGGAACCGTCTCGAGCATCGTCTGCATCGACCCATCGGGCTGCTCGACCACCTTGGCGAGCGCGGCGTATCCGGTGCCGCCGGTGTGCGCTCGCATGAAGAGATGAAAGGTGCGACCGCTTGGATCGTACCACGTGTGGTCGGGGTCGGTGATCTGGACAACATTGGTCTCCAGCCAGCCCATCGGGGAGTTCGTGCGCCGCTTGGGCGTGGTCGCCACCGGATGCCGCTCGGGATAGGCCTGCGGAAAGAACGGCACGCCGAAGAAGTCCAGCTCCGGCTGGTTCTGCCGATAACCGCGGATGAGATCGGCAAACACGAGTTCGCTGGCCAAGGTCCAGCTCTCGCGCCGGGTGAGATCCGCGTCGACCCGCGCCCGCATCAGCACCGGCGCCAGCGCGCCCACCGGCCAGGCCTTGTTCTCCGTGCCCACCTTCCGCTCCATCACCAGGTAAATCTGGCCGCGCGCGTACCAGACATTGCACGCCGACTGATGCCAGGCGAGCCCGTCGGTCAACCGCGCCGTCGCCGACCAGGTCTCGCCGCCGTCATCGGAGCGCATGATCCTCAAGTCCCCACGGGTTCCGATCACATAAAGCGAACGCCCCGCGACAAACGGTCGCGCCTGCCCGAACGCAAAGGTGGTCCGCTGCGCCCAGGTCCTGCCCCGGTCATCCGAGGTCATCACGCGGCCGCTCTGCTTCCCCCCTCCCGAGAAATGGAAGGTGGCGACCAGGCGTCCGCTCGACAGGCGCGCGAGGCCCGGCGTCCGGGAGTAGACGTCCTTGGGAGATGGCGACTCGGCCAGCACGACAAAGTCATCCGCCAGGGGTCGCACCGCCCACTCCGATGCGGCGACCAAACGGGCGGCCAGGGCACACGACAGGAACAAGGCAGGAACGGTTTTCATGGGAACTCGGCGGCGTTGGCGGAAGGTCGATCCGGGGTCGCATCCGGTATCCGGAAAACCGGACACGGACCTCGTTGGCCCGCCCTACGGGGACGGAGGGCCCGCCGGCGGGAGCAACGGGAGAAAGTTGGCGTCGGTCGCACGGAGCTCCTGCCGCCAGAGCGCGCGCAGGCGTTCGAGGTCCGCCTTGCGCCGGGTTTCGCCGGCGAGATTCGTCTGCTCCTCAGGGTCGGCGCCCAGGTCGTACAGTTCCTCCGGTTCGCCGCCCGCGAGATAGCGGATGTACTTCAGGTCGCCGTGCCGCACGGCCGCAAAATACGGCACGCCGGCGTGCCGGGCGGGTTTCGCGCCCTTGAGGGTTGCCACGACGCTGGAGCCGTAGTCCTGCCCCGTGTTCGTATAGAGGGTGGCATGGTCCCAGCGGGCGTGGTCCGGGTCGCGCAGGAGCGGCGAAAAGTCGCGGCCATGCATCTTCCACGGCAGGGCGATGCCGGCCTGGGCGAAGAATGTCACGATGACATCGGTTCCGTTGACCACGTGGCGGGAGACCTTGCCGGCGGGAATCGTACCGGGCCGGCTGACGATGAAAGGCGAGGCATAGGTCGCCTCGTACGGCGCGACCTTCTGTTTCATGCCATGCTCGCCGTTCGCGTAGCCCTGGTCCGACGTGTAGATGACGAGGGTGTTTTCGAGCTGACCCGATTCGCGGAGAGCCTGGATCACTTCGCCGACGCCTTCGTCGACGGACTGGAGGCATTCGTTGGCCTGGCGAACCCAGTCGGCGTGGGTGGAGCGACCGTTCCGGTCCACGGCCTCCCCGGAGGGTCCCCGCTTCCACGCCTGCGTGCCTGCGAGGTAGGCCGGCTTGCCCGGCCGCGGTCCAAAGATGTCCCGCGGCGTCGCCACCGGCGCGCGCTTGAGCGACCCGAGGTGCCGGGCGGCGGGAATCGTCGGGCCGTGGATGGCCCCGTAGCAGAGCCAGAGGTACCACGGCTTGCCGCCCTCGCGGCCCTCGCCCCGGATGTAGTCGACCGCCCAGCGCGTGTAGTTGTCCGTTGCATACCCCTCGACCGTGCGGCGCTGCCCGTTGAAATCGATGATCTGGGGGCCGTAGTAGCTGCCGGCGTTGTCGGGGTTGGCCGGGCGGTTCCAGACGCGCTGGTAGTCCCAGTCGCGCCCCCAGCCGGCGTCGGTGCCCGTGTGCCACTTGCCGATCTGGGCGGTCTGGTAGCCGTGCCGGCGAAAGACCGCCGGCCAGAAACGACAGACCCCGGGGTCGTAGGTGCTTTGCGGATTCGGGCCCGTCATCCGCATCGTTTCGATCGCATGCGGGTGGAGCCCGGTGAGCAGGGTCGCGCGCGACGGCATGCACCAGGCCCCCAGGTAGCCGGCGCGGAAGCGGATGCCCGACGCCGCGAGCCGGTCGATATTCGGGGTGCGGGCCAGCGCGTAGGCGCCTTCGTAACTGCTGACGACCTTCTTGGAATGGTCGTCGGCGTAGATGAAGAGGATGTTGGGCGGACGCGCCGCCGGGGCCGCGGCGAACCCGCGAAGACTGGCCAGGAGGGGCGCAAGGACCGTCAGCAGGATCGGGAGGCAGCGCAGGAACAGGGGAGGGGGTGGCTTTCTCATTCGGTAGGAGGGCCGGAACGCGGAACCGCGATCCCATCGCCGGCAAGGCGGCAGCCGGTCGCGGGCGGCGCGGTAGGAGCGCGGGACATCGTCAAGAGGGCGGGTTGAGAGGGCAAGCTCCGGGGCCGGCTCCGGGCGTCATTGCCGGATCCAGGCCTCGTTGAAGACCGCATGCTTGATCGCCTTCCGCCCGTCCTCCTGGAAGTAGCTGAAACTCACGTGCAGCCGCCCGTCGGCGCCGGCGATGATGGCGGGATAGTGGGAGCGCGAGGCGGGCTCGTCCGCCAGGCGGCGATGATAGCGCCACGTCTGCCCCTCATCCTCCGAAAGCGAGACCGTCAACCGGTGGCGACCGGTCTCGGTGTCGTTGTTTACCAGCACCCAGTGGCCGTTCGGCAGCGTGACGATGTCGCACGCCGTGCCGGAATTGGGCAAGGCGCTGTCGCGCACCGCGGACCAGGTTGCGCCCTGGTCGGTCGACCGGGAGACGTGCAGCCGCTTGGGCGGCGGTCCGTTGTCGCGCATGAACGCCACCAACTCGCCGCCGGCCGTCGTCGCGATCGCGGGCTGGATGTTGCCGCCGCCCACGAGCGGCGTGCTGGTCTGCCAGTTCTCCCCGGCGTCGTCCGTGTACGCCATGAGCGAGAAGCTGAACCCGTCGGAATAGAGCGGCACGATCATCCGCCCGGTGCGGGTGAGGAACGGCTTGTTCCGCGTCTGCCAGCCCATCCGGCGGAAATACGGATAACCGAGCCGCGTCTCGTCCGCCTGGCCATCGACGGCGTAGACCCGGCCCGCGCGCAGCATGTCCTCACCCCGGGCGAGCGAGAGCAGGCGCTCGGACTGTGAGGTGAACCGCTCCAGGGCCGCGCGATGCACCGGATCCGCGGCGAGGTAGGCGCCGTACTGCGTCAGTTGCGCGCGCACCGACGCCACGAATGGATCGCCGGGCTGGATGCCGCGCTCCGTCTTGCCGCCCGGTTTGAGCAGCAGCGTGTCCTGCCAGCGCCACGCGGGCGCACCGGGCTGGTCGAGGAAGTCGTCGCTGATCCGGTACTTGATCAGCGAGGTCTCCCACTGGTTGGCGAGGATCGCGATCCACATCAGCCAGAGCCGGCCGCGGGGATCGAAAAAGAGGACGGGGTTGCAGTCGGGAAATTCCTTCACGTCGGCGAGGAGAAAGGGCGCGCTCCAGGCCGCCGCGCCCTTCTTCTTCCGTGCACCCAGAATGCGCACGTCGTCCGCCCAGCGCTCGCCGCTGCCTTGAAACCACCCGACCAGCAAATCGCCGTTCGGCAGTTCCACGAGTGTGGAGCCATGGGCATGCTGGGCCTGCACCGGGAAGACCCACTCGGTCGTCAGCATCGGCCGGGCGTCGGCCGGAGGCAATGGAGCCGCCGCCCGGAGTGCGGGTAACAGGCTCATGAATACGCCGGCGGCGAGGGCGCGGGCCGGGTGGCGGAGGGCGGCGCAAAGGGGCATGGGGGAAGGGGAGGTTGCTACTCCAGCAACTCCGCGCCCGCAATGCCGCGCTCACCCGCCACGACGTAAAACAGGTACGTCCGGCCGTCCTCGCGGAAGATGCAGGGATCGCGCAGTTCGCGGAACAGCGGCCGGGGCATCACCCGCAGTCTCGTCGCCTTGATCAGCGGCATATTCCCGCCTTCGTAGTCCCGTTCCGGCTCGAGCACGATCTCGGGTGGCGAAAGGCGCCAGGTTCTCCAGTCACCGGTCATTCTCACCTGCGACCGCATGATGACCTCCGGCACGTCGAGCGCGCGGCTGTAGAAGACCGTCAAGACGTCATCATCGATCTTGATTGCGGTGTGTCGGATGGCGCCTTCGCCCTCCTCCTCGCCGCCGCGCAGCGCCCGCCCGACGGCGGTCTCGGGCGGAGGCAGGACCGACACCGACTTGTGGCCAACGGCGGCGGCGAAGTCGCGGTTGCCCACCTCGAAGCCATCCAGCCCGTCCTTCGACCGGGCGAGCGCCGCACTGCGGTTGATCGCAAAATAATGCCCGTCCCACCGGACGACGCGAAAGTACGGTTCGCCGATCGGCCGGCGGTTCACGGGTTGAAAGTTCAGCCCGTCCTTCGACCGGGCGACGCCGGAGCGATGTCCCCAGGTGTCGGCGGGATCGATCTGGAAGTGGAAGTACATCCGGATTTCGCGTTTCTCGTCGTCGACATGCACGTCCGGCGACGCGAGGTGCCGGCCCCGGACCTGTCCGGCGGCGGCCCCCGCGGTCTCCCGGGCGACGGCGACCATCTGGCTGAGTTGGAGCGTGCCCGGGACATGGATCTGCCAGGGCCCCTGCAGGCGATCCGCGTAGGCGAGCCGGATGTAGGCGCCCCGATGGTCGGCGAAATAGAGGTAGTATTTGCCGAGCGGATTCGGGAGCCAGGCGGGCACCCGAATCAGCGACGGCCCGGCGATGTTCACCCCGTCGGTGCCCGGGAGCATCTCGGGGCGGATGAGGGGATTGGTCTCGAAGCGGACGACCTTGGGCGGCGTCGCGACCGCCACGGGCAGGGCGCACAGCGCGAGCGCCGCACCGCAGGCGACGCGACGGAGCACCGCGAAAGGAAGGCCCGAGCCGGGCTGCGGACAGAGGCGTGGGCGGAAGTTCATGGTTTCAGCGGATACACCGTCAGGTGATCGTATTCGCAACGAACGGTGTGTCCCATCTGGCGCAGGCCAATCCAGCCGCGGTGATTCCACACCGGGCCGTGGCTGCGGCCGTCGTCGTCGAACGCCACCGCGATCACGTCGTCGACCATCAGCCGGATCGTGCCGCCCTTCTTGTAGAGCCGCACGACCTGAAACGCCTCCGCCGCGGCCTCGCGAATCCGGTCGGGCCCGGTTGCGACCAGCGCGAAACCGGGGTTCTTGCGCACATTTGCCGTGCCACGGCCGCCCGCCCAGTAGGAGATGTGGTAGCCCTTGAGATCCCCGCTGTGGTACTGGCTGAAACCGCCGTTCCGGGGCTTCAAGGCCGGATCGAAGACGCTCTCGCCGCTCACGCCGCGGGTGCTGAAGAACACGATGTTCAGACCGTTGTTCCGGTCCCGCGGGCGCACGGAGAACTCCAGCAGGAACTCCGCCGGCAGCTCCGTCGTGAGCCAGCAGACCAGACTGGCGTTCCGCGCCCCGGCTTCGCTTTCGAGCACCAGTCTTCCGTTGGCGATGCTCACGCGCTTTCCGCCCTCGAGCCGCCAGTGGCCGACCTCGGAGGCATCGTCGAAGCCGGTCCGATACACCGGACGCTCCCAGTCCACGTCTGGCGGAACGAACTTCTGCCCGACGCTGGGGTGGAACGGCGGCTCGGCTGGCGCCGCTCCCCTGGCGGGCAAGGCCGCGCCGCAGAACGCCGCAACGAGGGCGCACACCGGCAGCAGGGGGCGGGCAGGGCACGGCCTGGCGCGCAACCGGCGGCCGGCCGGCGCCGCGCGCAACCGCCGGCGCGCGATCAGCATGTTGCTGGGTCTCATGAGAGGCAGTTTCCTTTCGGTTCGGTGGGCCGTGGGCGACGGTGGGCGGCCAGTTCCTATCCCTTCTGGATCATGGGAAGTTCAATCTCCGGGAGAAACGGCAGGCCCAACAAGGACAGGCTGGGGTCGAAGCCTCCGATCGCCAGGCCCGCCACCAGTAAACTCAGGGCGAGCATGGCGACGCCCCAGGCAGGATTGCTTAGCGCGGGTGCGACCACCGAGCTTGCCGCCTGTTTCCCGTGAATCATCGCGAGGGGGGTCATCTCCCGGTGCCGGAGGGCATGCAGGGTCAGGCCAAGAAGATGGGCGCCGATCAACCCGACCGCTCCCCACGCCAGCCACCCGTGCCACGTTTCCACCCAGTCGGCGTCGAATCCCGTGACCAGGAGCGCGACGGAGGTCAGGTAGACCGCCAGCGCAAACAGCGCCGTGCCCGGGTTCAAACCCTTGTACTCGTCCGTCCGGCCCCGCACCACGTTCGCAAAATAGCGGGCGATGCGCCGCGGCGGGTGAACGCATGCCGCCCAGCGCGACTGCGGCGAACCGCAAAAACCAATCACAATCCGAATCGCCAGGAACCACGCGGCAAGCAACCCGACCACCATGTGGTACTTGAAGACGTCGCTCTCCGGATGGAAACGGAACGCGAGGATCAGCGAGGTCGAAAGGCTCAGGGCAAAGCCCCAGTGGCAGAGGCGGGCCGGCCAATCCCAGGCGAGAACGGTGGCGCGCGCCTTCGCGAGCTTCATGCAAACGGTGCCGTCAGCGGATTCGGTCTCAGCGCTGCACCCTGTTGCCGGATCCAGTTCCGCCATTCGTCGGCCCGGAAGCCGAAATCCCGGCCCGAGGCGGCCGCCAACTCGGCCCGGGCGGCGCGGGCGTAGCACACCCGGGCCTCGTCGAGGAAGCCGCAGAGCGCGAGCGCCCCGGCGGGATCGCCGCAGCGCGTCAGGGCGCGCGCCAGCGCCAGCCGGAGATATGTGAGACGTTCGGCCGGAATATCCTTGCACGCGCGAATGTCGCCGTGGCGGGACACCGTCCGGTCTGCGAACATGGCTTCCCCCAGGACACGCGTGAGCGGGGCGCGACCTTCCGGGGACGCCAGACGTTCAAAGCCGCAGGCCAGGCTGTAGAAGTAGCCCCAGGTCGAGCGCAGGTGCTTCGGGTCGCAGGGCACCCGCTCGGCGAGTCTCGCCAACAACGGCACGGCGCGGCGTTCGCCGGCCCGCGCCATACTGCCGAGCATCAGGGCGGAGACCGGCGCGTAGCCCTGATCGGGCATCATGTGTTTCGTGGCACTGCCGCCATACAGTTCCAGGCTGAGGGCCGGAGCGTTGAGAGCCTGCGTCACCTTGGCCAGGTATCGTTCCAGGCCCGTCGGGCTGCGAAGAAAACTCAACACCCGGTTGGTGCCCTCGTGGTCACGGTTGGCATAGGGTTCCATCGCGGCCAGCGCCTCGGCCTTGGGCAGCAGGCAGAGCATCGCGGAAGGGGCCAGACTTTCATCCAGGTCCGACGTACCGGCGACTTGCTTCGCCATCTCGCCGGCTGACCTCCCGAACCCGAAGTCGTCATCCGCGATGTCCTCGGACTTCAGCATGCCCTTCCTGATCAGCGCGGCCTGCAACTCGCGGATCGGAATGTCGCGCAGCAGCACCTTGCGGTCGAACGCCAGCCGCGTCGCTTCGCCCGCCACCAGGCCCATCACGCAAAGATCCCGCTGCATCCGCGCCGTCGACAGCGCATCGTGCGAAACCGAGTACGCCTTGCCGGCGATGATCAGGTTGTCCAGCGCCGGCGGAATCATCGCCGCATAAGGGACCGTCACCTGAAAGAGGTGCTTCCAGTTCTTGGGAATGAAACCCGCCTTCGCCGCGTCGCTGGTGGCGATGCCCTTGATGTCCGGATTGGATTCCGCGCGCAAGACCCCGTCCCTGAAGCGGCGGCCGGCGAGGACATCCAGAAACGTCACGGTCTTGGCGCAGCGAATGTGCCGCGACTCGCGCGGCGCGATGAAGAAGGGCGGCGGCACGTGCTTCGATTCCAGGGGAATCTTGCTGTTGCGCCGCATCGACAGGATGAAGCGGGTCGCGTCCAGTGCGCTGCGCTCATCCAGCGGGGAGAGGAACGGGCGCGCCGCCTCCGGGTTGCCCGGCCGGTAGCCCGCATAGGACGCCCAGAGGGTCACCTCATCGTGCTCGCCGCCATACGTGTAGCCGCAGCCCGCCCAGGCCGCGATGGCGCCGTCGCCCGTCGCATCGATGACGTGGATACCCTCGGCCGCCGTCAGCCCGAGGGGCGTGATGACGTAGACCCGGTGGACATTCCGGCCTGCGCAGGCGACACCGGTGATCGCCGATTGATACAGCACGCGGGCGCCCGCCTTCTTCACTCCGCGGTAGAATCCCGGAGCGTTGATGCCCTCGTTCTTCGCGTCCATCGCCGCGTAGTACTCGTCGAAGCCCCGGGTTTTGTTGCCAAACCAGAGTTTGCAGACTCCCCCCACCGTGTTGGTCCCCCCGAGTTCGAGTCCCCGCTCGAGGCAAACCGTCTTCCGCCCCAGCGCGGCGGAGGCGTAGGTCGCGGCGTTGCCGCTCGTGCCGCCGCCAACCACCAGCACGTCGGCCGACACCGTCACCGCCGGCGGCTGGAATCGCACCGCCGCCACGCTCGTCCCGGGCTCGTCGAAGCCGTGATCCCGAAAGCTGTGCGCTACACCGGCGGGCGGCGCGGGATCATCCGGGATGCCCCGGTTCCAGAACACGTAGGTGGGCCGCGGTGCCGGCACGGGAGCCAGGGCGGCCTTCACCCGCTCGAGCGCGTGGGGAAAGGCGGCGAACAAGGCCTTCGTGTCCCTGAGCAACAGCGACCCCTCGGTGTTGCCGGCAATCCCCTGCGGGCCGAAGACGAGCAGGTTGTCGAGGCCCGCGACCTTTCCGTCGGTCGTCTCCAGTCTATCCATGCCAGTTCCGAGGTAGGCATCGGCACCACGGAAGCGCTCCTCCGCTCTGGCCCAGGGACACTCCAACGAGGCGGCGTAGATCCGGTCGTAGTCGTCGGCGAGTGCGAATGGGCCGCTGGAGCGCGAGTCCAGCACGAGATCGAAGCAGGCGTAGTAGTGGTGGATGTCCACCTTCACCCGAACGCCGTTGGACGCGGCATAGCTTAGCTGGCGCGATGCCGCCGGCTTCGCCAGATCGGCCACGTAGTGGTAACGTCGTGGCCCGGACACCGGCCTGAACACGGCGCCGGCCGCGCGCGCGACGGTGGCCTCCACGGTGGCGTCGACGACCGCCTGCGCCTCGATCGCAAACAAGCCGGTCTTCCCGCCGAAGACCACGCCCGCCAGCCTGCCTTCATGGCCGAGGGCACCTGCCACGGCGGCGTTGTAGTAGAATCTCACCCCGGCCTCGCACAGCCGATCCTCGATGTCCAGGGCGGCCTTGCTGGGGTTGAAGTAGATTCTTCCGCCTTTGTTCTCGCTAGTCGCGGGATTCGTCACGACTCCGCGGATCACCTCGGGGACGCGGCCGGCATCCGCGGCGTCGATCCACGAGCGCAGGCAGGCGATGCCTTCATGGAACGGATTCACCCGATCCATGACCAACGCCGTGCGGTGCCCGGCGCGGGCCGCATCGACCGCCAACTGACAGGCGAAGAGCGTGCTGCCGCAGATCAGCACGTCGGCCGGTTCGCCGAAGGTGATCGGCACGGTGCCGTCCGCCCGCGGCACCAGGGCGGTGTCCGCGGCCGCGCCATAGAGGGAACGCGCCGGCAGCGCCGACAGCGCGGCGAGCGCGCCGACCGATTGGAGAAACGTCCGGCGGGTGAACGGAGGTTCAGGGGGAGCCGGCTGGGGGAAGTCCGGTGGCATGATCGAGCGGGTAGCAGGAGTTTTTCGCAAGCACGCGGTGCCGTCTAGAACGAACCCTTCACCCCGAGCAGGGCATTCGTGCCATATTCCACCCACTGTCGGCCCCGGGCGTAGGCCGGCGTGGCCGGACCATAGGCCTCGTTACGCCAGGCGATGCTGGTGGCATTGCGGAGGTTGACGAATAGCGCCACGCGGCGGGTGAACCGGTACTCGGCGTTTACGTCGAGGTTTCGCCGCGGGTGGGCGTACGTGTAGGTGCCGGGATCGACGTTGGCGCCGGTGATCTGGCCGGCGCGCGTGCGGCCGCGCACATGCCAGTTGGCGCGCAGCGTGAGGCGCGGATTGCTGTAGGTGGCACCGTAGTTCATCGTCAGCGGCACGAACCCCGAGATGCTGTTGGCCGCCGCGCCCTCGACGTGGAGCGCGGTGCTGTTGAAACTGAGCATGAGGTTGCCCCAGCGCGCCGGGAGCCATGGGAGGATTTGCCGATATTCATACTCGAGGCCGCTGACCCGCGCGGAGACGATGTTCCGCGTCGTGACGACATCGTAGTTGCTGAACGATTCATCGAAGCCCCACTCCGCAAGCTGCGCCGGGGTGACCGGCGAGCGCACGGAACCGAAGAAGTTCGTGATGTCCTTGCGGAACGCGCCGACCGAAATGACGCCGGGTTTGTCGAAGTAGTATTCGAGGCCGATATCGAAGCTGTCGGAATACCACGGGCGGAGGCCGGTGTTGGTGACGGTGATGGTGGGCACGCTGGTGGTGACCGTGGGGTCCGTCGCGGTAATCGAGGGGATGATGTTGGATAAATCCGGGCGCGTGATGGTGCGGGCATAGCTGGCGCGCGCCAGGAGCTTTTCGGTGATCAGATAACTGGCGTTCACGCTGGGATAGAAATCACCGTAATCGGTCTTCGCATGGGAACCGCGCTCCGTGTACTGCAGTTGGGCGAGGACGACCGGATCGATCGAGACGCGGACCGGCGCGCCCCTGGCGTCGCGCACGATCTGGCCCCGGGCGTCCCGCTGGTAGGTCCGGGAGAGGTCGTTGAGCACGCCCCAGCCCTCGTCGTAGGTCGCCTCGTAGCGCACGCCGCCCACCAGCTTCAGGCGATTCTTCAGGAACGAGAGGTCGCCGCGCAGATAGCCGGCGACAACATGCTCCGTGATTTTCTGGGAGTTGGTCCGGCGCGAGGAAATTGCGGCGACTTCGTTGACCGTCCAGAACTCGGGTTGGGAGCGGAGAAGTTTGAAAGCCTGGTCGGGCGCGGGGCGCTGGGGCCGGCCGAGACCGAACGGCAGGCTAATCTGCGACCATGACGCGGAAACGAGGTCGTAGCGAGACGCGGAGTCGTCGGCGGTGTTGGCGACGCGGTCCGGACCGACGAACGTGTAGGTCACCGTTGGGTTGATGACGTCGCGCGCCTCCCGGCGCCAGTCGGCGCCGACCTTCACGCGCACGGGTACCCGGTGGCCGAACGTGCGCGCCGCGCTCACGCGCGCCGCCGCCGTGCCGTTGCGATTCTGCTGTGGCGCGCCCAGCGTAGCCGTGGTGATTCCATAGTTGCCGAGACTGCGCCAATCGAGCGGACCGCCGGCGGCAGTCTGCGCAGCAATACCGCGCGGAATGGAGCCCTGGATATCATCGAACCTGAGTGTCACATTGGTCGCCGAGAAATTGATGCTTTTGACGACGCCGTCCTTTTCCGCCTCGTTGCGCGACCAGCTCTCGGAAAACGATCCGCCGCTCTCGAGCGTCCACACGGGACCGGTATGGCGATGCCTGAGCAGCACCGTGTAGCTCGGGGCCACCTTGTCGTTGGTGGTCAGCGCATGCGTGATTGAGCCGGACCCCGCCGCACCCTGCACCGCGGTCGGGCCATGGGCGGAAGGGACGGCGTTGCGCGTACCGATGACATTGAGCGTCTGCACATTGTTATCCACCGCCGCGCGCTGCCAGTTGAGCTGCAGGCCGACGCTCAGCACGTCGCGCGGGGAGGCGCGCCAGTCCAGGGTGCCGCCCAGGGAGCGTCGGATGATCAACTTCGGCGCATCCCTGACCGTGACGGTGCCCAGGAACGGCCGATCGGAGGGCGCAAGGGCCGTCCCGCTGTGCGTGGGCCGCCAGATGGACGCCACGGTGTTGTCCGGCGAAAACTGGGCCGAACTCATCGCGCTGACGGCGAAGCCGAGGTTCCTGCTCAGAGGCTTGATGTAGCTGAGGTCGAATCCGGGAAGGACCTTGTGGTTGTCGCCACGGGAGAAGGGCGTGCGTCCGAGCGAATAGTAACGTCCGCCCTCCCAGCGGCTCAAATTCGCGCTGAGGTTGGTGCGATAGTTGAAAGTGGGGCGCGTCTGGTCAAAGGCACTCTTGGAAACGATGTTGATCGAACCGCCGATCGAGTCGGCGCGCGTGTCGGGCAGGGGCGACTTGATGACCTCGATGCGCGCCGTGTTGTTGAGCGACGCCTGGTTGAATTCGGTTTCGCGGCCGGCGGAAGTGGTGCCACTCGCGATGGGGGCACCGTCGAAGGCGACAGCGGTGCCGAACGACGGCAGACCGCGGACGGAGACGTAGCGTGGATCGGCCGCATTGTAGTCGATGGCAACTCCGGGCATATTCTTGAGGAATTCAGCCACATTGCCCTCCGGTGAGTCGCCAAACTCATCGGACGCGACGACGTTCTTCAGGTTCGCGGCGGCTCGCCGCTCATTGATGGCGATGGCGCTGCCGCTCATCTCACGCTGGGAGGCGACGACAAACGGATCCAGCGCCACTACGCTGTCGTCCGTCGCTTTTTCTCCTGGCGACAGGCTCAGGCCAACCGTCACCACCGCCGGGGTGCCCGCGCTCACCGTCACCTTCCTCGATTGGGACGGGAAACCGGAGACCTCGATGGTGACGGTGGCGGGACCGAGCGGAACCCGATCAAGTCGAAACTCGCCAGCCTCGTTGGTGCGCGCTTCGAGTCCGGTGCCCTCAATCCTGGCCCGGGCATTGTTCAGGTAGTTGCCGTTGACCGCGTTGAAGACGCGACCTTCAATGGTTCCAAGCGCCGCATCGGCGGCGAGTGTGTCGGCACTCGGCCCGATAATCAGGCTGAGGAGAGCGACGAGGAGGGCACGGGGTTTGGAGGGCATGGGATTTGGCATCGGTGGTGAGTCGGAAACAGGTCCGATCTCCCCGGATCGCGGTGCGACTTCGACGGAGCGCTTGCGGCTGACGACGAGGGCGCCGGTGGCGGCATCCTGCGCGGCTTCGAGCGCGGTGCCGGCGAGCATCCGCTCAATCGCCTCGCGCGGGGTGAACTCACCGCGCACCGGGTTCGTCGTCTCGCCGCGCACCTTGTCCGTGACATAGACGAGCGAGCGGCCGGAGGCGGCGGCAAACTGCCGCAGCGTCGCGGCAGCGTCGCCCCGCGGGAGATCGTAGCTCCGTTTCGCCTCGATGGTCGCCGCACCCACTTGCGCCACCGCCATCATCACGCTGCACGAGGCGAGTACAGCGGGGGTGGTGGAGTACGACGAGCTGAGGCGCACCAGGGCCATCAACCCAGTAACGCCGGCACACCAAATTCCGTTTAGTCGCACGGGAGGAATCCTGCGCTTGGTTTGAGAATGGCCCCGACCGTCGCGCGTTGCGCACCGCCTACGGCGCCCGCAGCAGCACCGTCTCGCCCTCCCGCTCCGCACGGACGATGCCGTCGCGCTCCAGCAGTCGCACGAAGGCCTCCACGTCGTCCAACGCGAACATTCCGCCGATGCGCCGCGCCCCCAGAACCGGATCCGTGATGACAAGCTGGAGGGCATGGTGTCGGTTGAAGCGCGCCGCGACGTCGGCGAGCGGTGTATCGGAAAAATCCGTGACACGGCGCTGCCACGCCAGCGTCGCCCGCACGTCCGTGGCGGCCAGGCGCTCGACCGCGGGCGCCCGCACGGCGACGTCGCCGGTCGCCGCGGCCAGCGGAACCGCCAGACGTTCCCGGGCGTTGAGCAGCGTGCGGCCGGGGAGTGCCCGGGCGGCGCCGCGGCCGCCCTGCCCCTCGCGGCTGCCGCCGGACGCGCCCGACGGCACCACGCTGCCGCGGGCGGAGGTCTCCGCCCCCACGATGACCTTGCCTTCCGTCACCGTGATCTCGACGGCGCCGGGGCCGTAGCGGACGTTGAAGGCCGTGCCCACCGCGCGCACCTCCACGCCGCTCGCGTGCACGACAAAGGGCCGCGCGGAATCGTGCGCGACTTCAAAATGGGCCTCGCCCGCCTCGAGCTCGACGCGGCGCTCCGCCGGGGTGAAGCGCACGCGGGCGACGCTCGCGGTGTTGAGCTCGAGGGTCGAACCGTCTTCCAGACGGGCGCGCTCGTAGCTGGCGATGGTGGTCGCATAAAGCCTTTCCGGCGCCGTCGTCGACCGGATGGTGTGGAGTCCGAGGAACGCGCTCACGATCAACGCCGCCGCCACCCCGCCCCACGCCACCGGTCGCCACCAGCGCACCGGCGTGGTCGGAGCGCGCGACGCTTCAGGCAGCCGTGGCGAAATCCGGCCGAAACGCTCGTTCACCTCCGCGCGGCGCGCCGCCAGACCATCAAGCTCCGCCAGCATCTCCTCCAGTTCTGCCACGACCATCGCGTGGCGGGCGTGGCGATGACGCCACGCCTCGAAAGCGGCGGCGCGGCCCGGCCCGAATCCTTCGTCGCGCTCGACGAGCCACGCCATGGCCTCCGCCTCGATCGCAGCCGCGTCGCGATTTCCTGTATCCTCGGGTGGCGTCACCGGTCACCTTTCGCCGGGACGGCGGCCTCAAGCAGGCCGCGGGCCCGGAAGAACTGTGCGCAGTCACGCACCCCTTTCATCAGGTGGACGCGCACGGTAGCGGCCGCCAGGCCGAGGTGCACCGCGATTTCCTGAGCGGTGAATCCATCCACATAGCGCAGCAGCATCACCTCGCGGCACCGGTCCGGGAGCGTCTCGAGCGCGGCAAGCATCGCTTCGTGGCGCTGCGCACGATCGAGCAACTCCGCCGCGTCGGGCGCGGCCTCGAGCAGGGCAAGCTCGGCGGAATCGTCCATGGGCTCGACGGGCGTGCGGCGCGTCCGGCGGATGCGGTCGATGGCCACGTTGCGCGCAATGGTGAAGAGAAAGGCCCGCGTGTGCACCAGCCGTCGGGAGCCGGCTAGGCGCCACAGGCGCACATAGGTCTCCTGCACGAGGTCGTCGTGGTCGGGCAGGCTGGAAAACCGCCGCGACAGCAAGGCGCGGAGTTCCGGCTCGTACCGTCGCACGTTCTCGGCAAACCAAACCGCCTGTTCAGAGAGGGGCATGAGGACTATCGCTCTCAGGGATCTGACGACCCGGTTCATCTCGGTTCACACCGCTTTGGTCGAGAGAATCTCCTGCGAGCATCGCCTTCCGGGACATTTTCTTGGTGCGGCCTAAACAAAATCACCAGCCTGGCGTTTTGGGTGTAGGCGCGAGACTTCCCCCCGCACGCAAGGTCGGGCATGAGCGGCAGCGTCTCCTCCGGTCCGTCCAAGCGTCGCACCCTCCGCTCAACCCTGGCGCTTCCGCTTTTTCTTCGGGGCCGCCGCCTCGCCGCTGTCCGCGCTCGCGCGGGCCGGGGCCATGATCGAGCGCTCTTGCAGCACTCGATTCCTCTTGCCGCGCAGGTCGGCCCGCCCCGCGGCGCAGGCCGGGTCGTCGAGGCCGGGCGAACGCCGAACGATCTCCCTTCTCTGCCCGGGTCGGCGCCCCCGGCTACAAGTCGTACGAAGACCGCCGACCCGGAAATGCGCCCGTCGCGTTTTGCGACCTGACTCCGTGGTTGCCCCCCGGTGGGCGCGGGAATTCCCTCCGGCATGAACACGTCCTGCGGTTCGCCCTCCTCCTGTGGTTGCGGTCCGAGCCGCCGCGAGTTTCTACGCACCAGCGGTGTGGGCCTCACCGCGTTGCTTTCGCCGGGGGTGTTCGCCGGCCCCTTTTCGGCCGAGGCCAACGCCGGCCGCGGGCTCGACGCCCAGCATCCCGTGCCGCTCGAAAAGAACTTCCGTGCGGCGTGGCTCGCCTCGCTCACGGCCCGCGGCCAGCCATCCGCGTGGACCGATCGGGCCGCGCTGGAGCATGTCGGCATGCCGGTGGCGGGCATCGGCACCGGCACGGTTTACCTGGGCGGCGACGGACGCCTGTGGGGTTGGGATGTCTTCAACGTGCCGCATGAAGGGGTGGTGCCGGGCACGGTCGCGGGCGTGCGGGAGCGCGACGGGGCCAACTACCTCCAGCCCCCCCGGATGACTTCGCCCTGGAACATCAGCCAGGGGCTGGTGCTGCACGTCGGCGGCGAGGCGAGGCGCCTCGATCAAACCGGCTTTCCCCAGGTGAAGTTCACCGGGCAGTATCCGATCGGCCGGGTCGAGTTGAGCGATCCCCGCGCGTCCCTCTCGGCGGAAATCGAAGCCTACTCGCCCTTCATTCCCCTCGATTACGACAACTCGAGCCTGCCCGTGACCGTGATGGAGGTCACGCTGCGCAATGCCGCCGATCGCCCCGCGAGCGTCGAATTGGAGGCCTTCCTGGAGAATGCCGCGATGCGCTACGACCCCTCCACGACCACCGCCCGCCTGCACCGCGTGGCGCGCACGCTGCCGCTCGCCGCCGGTGCGATGGTCATGGGCGAAATCCGGCCGGCGCCCGCCGCCGCCACGAACCTCCGCCCGGATATCCTGCTGCAGGACTTCGAAACCGATACTTGGGAAAAAACCGGCTGGTTGACCACGGGCGAGGCGTTCGGCGCCGGACCGCTCCCGGGCACGCTGCCCCGCGTAACAGGCTTCCAGGGCAAGGCGTACGCGCACTCCCACCATGTCCGCGGCCCGAAAGCGACCGCGCCCGACAACTTCACCGGTACGCTCACCAGCCCGCCTTTCCGGGCGGAACGGCGATTCCTCAGTTTCCTGGTGGTGGGAGGCAAGCGCCCGGCGGAGCTGGCCGTCGAGCTGCTGCGGGGCGATCAGGTCCTCCGCTCGGTCACGGGCACTCAATCCAACGAATTCACGCGTTGCCTGATCGACCTCGCCCCGTGGCAGGAGGAGGAGCTGCGCCTGCGGCTCAAGGACCACGCCACCGGCGCGTGGGGCAGCATCGGAATCGACCGGGTTGTCCTGACCGACAGCGACGAGCCCGCGCAGCCGCTCGAGTCCCTGCGCGATCGCGGTTCCCTGGCGGTGGCCGTGCTGGCGGCCGGTGCGGTCGCGCAGCCCGCCCGCGGGAGCGCGGCGGCAACCGCCGCGGCCCCGTTGACCCAGGCCCAGGAAATGGCCGTGCGCGCTCCGCTGGTGGTGCCCGCCCACGGGGAGGCGAGGACGACCGTGCTGATCGCGTGGCATTTCCCCCAGGTGCACCCCGCCATGAGCAGACTGCCCGATCCGCGCCGGTGGATCGCCGGGCGGTTCGCCGACGCGGCGGCGGTGGTCACCTACGTCGCCCGCGAGCTACCGCGCCTCGCCGGCCTGACCCGCACGTTTCGCGATACCTGGTATGGCAGCGAGACGGGCCCCAACCGCAGCACCCTGCCCCACTGGCTGCTCGAACGCGCGCTGTGGCCGGTTTCCGCCCTCACAACCAACGGCACCTATCGCCTGACCGGCGGCCGGGTCTGGGGTTGGGAGGGCACCGGGTGTTGTCCGGGCACGTGCACGCATGTGTGGCACTACGGCCAGGCGGCGGGCCGGCTGTTCCCGCAACTGGAAATCGACCTGCGGGAGCGCACCGACTTCACGCCGGCGGCGATGACCCCGGCGGGGTTGATTCGTTTTCGCGGTTCCTACTCCGCCGCCGATCACGCCTGCATCGACGGGCAGGCCGGAATTCTCCTGCGCTGCTACCGCGAGCATCTCTCCGATCCCAGCGGGGAGTTTCTCCGGCGCAACTGGCCGCACATCCGCCTGGCCACCGAGTTCCTCGTGCAGGCCGAAGCCCGGGGCAAGCCCGCCGGCAACGACGGCATCTTCACCGCCCGGTTCGAAAACACGCTCGATGCGAAGTGGGGCGGCGAGATCCCGTGGATCGTCGGCCTGTACCTCGCCGGACTCGCGGCGGCCGCCGCCCTGGCCGATCAGGCCGGCGACCCGCCCGCCGCCGCGCGTTGGCGCGCCATCATCGCCCGGGGCCGGGCCGCCTACGCCGGGTATTTCGATGCGCAGCACGGCTACTACCGGGCGAAGTGCACCCCCGAGGACCTGCTCCCCGTCCATGTCGGACCGGGCAGCCACATCGACATGTGCCTGGGCGACTTCTGGCTCGCGCAAGTCGGCCTGCCGCCGATCGGCGAGCCGGCGCACCTGCGCCGGGCGATGGACAGCCTGTTCAAGTACAACTTCGTCCCCGACATGGGTGTCTTCCGCGAGCGCACCAAGCCCCACGCGGGGCGGTACTACGCGCTGGCCGGGGAAGGCGGCCTCGTGATGGCAACCTGGCCGCATGGCGGCCTGCCGGAGGCCTGCAAGAGCGCGTGGCAGTTCAAATATTTCCAGGAATGCATGAGCGGCTTCGAGCACGCCGCCGCCGCTCTCATGATCTCCCTGGCGCGGGACGCCAGCGACCCCCTGCTCACCCAGGGGCTGGCCGTCTGCCGCGCCGTGCACGATCGCTACGACGCCGCCCGCCGCAATCCGTACAACGAGATCGAGTGCTCGGATCACTACGCCCGCGCCATGTCCAGCTACGGGGTCTTCATCGCGGCCACCGGCTTCCACGTCGACGCCCCGGCCGGCATCCTGCGCTTCGAGCCCAAACTCGGCGCCGCGGATTTCGCGGGTCCCTTCATCGGCGCCGGCGCCTGGGGTCGCTTTGCGCAGAGAACCTCCGCCACCGGGTTGTCCGCCACCCTCGAGGTGCGCTTCGGCACGCTGCGCCTCGCGCGACTGGAACTCACGCCCCGCGGCGCCGACGGGACCCCGACCTCGGTCCTGCTGGCCGGGCAACCGGTGCCGCATCGCGTGGAAAGCCGCGCGGGGCGCCTCGCCCTCGTGCTGGCGTCGCCCCTTGTGCTCTCCGCCGGACAGAGCCTGAGCGTCGTCGCGTAGGACGACGAACGGGCCGGGAACGCCCGGAGTTCCCTGCGCTTTTCACGCCCTGAACCTCGAAGGCTTTCGATGACCTCAGGTCTTACCCATTGCTCTTTTCGCATCGAAACCTTGAGTGAGGCAAACGGTAAGGCCTGAGGTCTTCAAACGTACCCCGTAGCCATTCCAGAAGCGGTCGCGCCGGGGCATCCGGTCGGAGCCCCGAACGAAGCCAGGGCGCCGAACATGGACCACCACTGTCCACTCTGTCCGGTCGGCCGGCGGACGGTTGAGTCCGGCTGCCGGACCGGACCCGTTGGCCGCCCTGCACATCACGAATTCTACACTGCGGGCCGGTCGTTCTACTACTTGGAGGCGTGGTGATGTAAGGCCTTGAGGAACCGTCAGGCGGGCCGTTTCAAACCTCTCGAATCCCCCTATGCATCTCCGACTCCTGCCCCTGCTCGTGCTGACCGCACTCCCCGGAATCGCCCAGACGACCGGCGCCTTCTTCTTTGACGGCAATCTCAACAATTCGGGCGGTGGAACGTTCGCGCTGAGCCTCCTCAGCGGCAGCGCGAGTTATTCCACGGAGACCGTGTTCGGGCAGTCCAAGTCGGTGTTGAGCCTCTCCGCCGGGCAGGGACTCGGACTCACGACCAGCGGCCTTACCTCGAACACCACCTACACGGTGGTGATGGACGTGAAGACGCCCGAAGTGAACTTCTACAACAAGCTGCTGGCACTCGACGCCGGGAACCTCTCTGACTTCGGGGTCTATGCGAACAACTTGAACGCCGTCCTCATTCCGTCCGGTGGGACCGGAGGCGCAACCCTTTCGGCCAACACGTGGTTCCGCGTCGCTCTGACCTATGACGGCATCACCGCCCGGCTCTACTCGGGCACCCCTGGATCCCTCCAGGAGGCTGCCACTCAGGGGGTCAACTCCTACTTCCAGATCGCGAATACCGTGCAGCTCTTCAGGGACGACTCGGCTACAGGGGGCACTGAGCAATTCCCTGTGACCGTGTCGGCCGTCTGGATCAGCAACGCTGCCCTCACGCAGGGCCAAATCTCCGCGCTCACCGCGATACCGGAGCCCTCCACCTACGCCGCCATCGCGGGCGCAGCCACCCTGGGTGTGGCGTTCCTGCGCCGGCGCGCCCAGCGTCGGGGTGGCAGGATCGGCTGATGGGAGAAATTCAACAGGGTCACGACGCGACTCTCGACACCGCTTGCCGGATGGCGGCAACCCCTCTCTGCCCGGTTCATAATCACGGCCCAAATTGGCTGACGCTACACCTATAGCCTTGGTGTGTGCCCCTTCAGCGATCCTGCAGCATCCGGCTGCAGACAAAAAAGGGCGTTCCCAATACGAACCATTTTGGGATGATGGCCCCGAGCGCAGTCACGGATCACCTGGGTAGCGTGAGGGCGATGCACGTCGCATCGCCCTATGAATGCCACCAAAAATCCAACCCTCGTTTACCTCAGGGTATCGACCGCTGAGCAAGAGACCGACTCGCAGGATCACCAGGTGCCGGAATACTGCCGTGTTCGCGGCTGGCAGCCTCCAGTGATATTTCGCGACGCCGCCTCTGGCGCGTCTTCAACGCGTCCAGGGCTTGAGCAAATGCTGGCGCAAGTCAGGGCCGGCGGTGTTCATCAGGTCGTGACCTATAAACTCGACCGCTTGGGCCGCAGCCTGATGCACCTCGCCATCATCGTCGGTGAGCTGCAAATGCGGAACGTCGCCCTGATTTGCACGAGCCAGGGGATCGATACCTCCAAGCAGAATCCCGTCGGCCAGCTACAACTCGGGGTGCTCATGGCCGTCGCTGAGTTCGAGTGCGCGTTGATCAAGGAGAGGACACTGGCCGGCCTGGAAGTCGCTCGAAAACGCGGCAAGAGACCCGGGCGGCCACCGCTGGATCAGAAAGTTGTAGGTCTCGTCCTTGAAACGGAAGGCCGCATTGGCCGCCATGTTCGTGCGATCGCGCGCGAAATTCACGCCTCACCCAGTTCCGTTTATCGAGTGCTCGCGAGATTCCGGCAGCCAGCCGACCTTCCCAGAACTTGAAGCGCCAAGTCTTACGCTGCGACAATTTCCAACCTAACCTTGCAGCCGAGGGCGGCAGCCGTGCGTGAGAGCGTAGTCAGGGTGATCGAGGTATTATCCTCATCAAGGATGCGGCTGATCGCGGCCCGGCTGGTCCCCAGTGCGCCAGCGAGCTTGGACACGCTGACGCGGCGACGCTTCATCTGGCGCGTGAGGGCAGCAGCAATGACCTTTTTCAGGGCCGCCGCCTCGACCTCCTCGTAGATGCCTTCCTCGCGAAGGAAATCGTCGAAGTTACTTCCGATGCGTTGGTTGATTTTGGACTTCAAGTTTCCTCCTCTTGGCTGAATCGAGTTCGTGAGCAGGGGTCGTACGGGTCTTCTTGATAAAGCCATGCAGCAGGACGATCACCCCGTCGTGCACGAAGAAGATCGTTCACGCGATTCGGGAGGGTAGCCGCGACCGGACTTCCCAGAGACCATTCCCGAGGGAATCCACCAACGGCAGACCCAGGGGCCAGCCATACTGCACCGCTTTGATATCACCGCCGACCTGCTTGCGTTCGCCCTCCGGCAGCTCCTTCAACCATTCGCGCACTGGCTCATTGCCTGCGGCGGTGCGGTAGAAGGCGCACGGAAGCGGGCGCGGAAGTGACATCGCCCATGGGTGCCTCAAAAAAGATACACTGTCAAGCTACGCCAGGACCGGAATCCAGGACCCGGATGATCTGGTTCGCGACGGGTGCGTTTCCGTCCCCACACGTTTCTGGCACGGCCTCACCCACGGAAGATCTGATCAACGAATTACGAGGGTGAGCAGATCATGTGGGGTGTGGGCCTGCGAGGGGTTGCGCCGGCATAGGCGGTCGCGTGCGAGCTTGTAGTTGCCGTCTATTCCTGTGTCCACCACTGCCGCAGCCGCGCCGCCGAGAGCTTGACGTTATCCACGCCGAAGATCTCCAAGGTCGTCGCCCCGTCGAAGCCAGATTGCTTCAATGCTCGCACGAGCTCCCGAATTCCTACGACGCCATCGCCGAGCGGGATCGCGCCCATGCCACAGCCGTAGAGTGTGCCGCGCTTCGCCTCCATCTCGCGCGGCATGTCCTTCCAATGCACGTGGCCAATGCGCGAACCGAAGGTCGTGATGTAGTTCATCGGGTTGGCGCCACCGAGCCAGGAGTTGCCGGTGTCGAGACACACGCCGACCGTCTCCGGGTGTCCAAGTCGCTCGAGGACCGCAGCCATGCCGTCGATCGTGTCGGTCACGCGTCCGTGGGGTTCGAGGAGGAGCTTCACCCCGAGTTCGGCCGCCCACTGTACCGGCGTGCGCAGCTTCTCGACCATGGCAAAGATCTGCTCGGCGCGCGTGAGGTGTTCGCCGAACTCGGTCTTGGGGTCGCCCTCGGTGGTGATGACGTCGCGGATTCCGAGCTGGGCGGCGAGACGGATCGCCTTGATGATCTCATTTGTGCCGTAAAGGTCGGGCGCCGGGGGATCGAGGAGGTTGGCGTGGGCGCAAAATGCCGTGAGTTCAATGCCGGCCTCGGCGGCCCACCGGCGGATCTTGGCGGGATGGCTGTCGAGGCTTACCGAAGCGGCGAAACCGTATTCGACACCAAGCATGCCGCCCTGGTGGTTGTCGGTGAGGTCGGCGCAATCGATGCCCATTTCCTTGATCGCCTTGAACTGGCGACCCATGGGCGCGAAGGGTTCAACGAGGGCAAAACAACCGATTTTCATGGAGGGAGGAGTGAAGTTGCGGAGAGGAAAGGTTTAGCCCCGCAGCCAGTTGCCGCGGGCCGGTTTGGTGATCTGGGCATTCAGGGCCGTCGGACTGACAAAGCGGTACGCGGCGGAATCCCACACGACCTCCTGGCCGCTCTGGATGGCAAGCAGCGAGACGTGGCTGAGGGTGTCGGAGCGCACGGCGTCTGTGACCGGGGCGATGAGATGACCGCGGGAGCGGACACTTTCCACAAAGGCCGAGTAGTAGTGATTACGATACCTCACCCGCTGCCGCCTCGAGCATGCCTGCACCCTGCTGCAGAATGAACCGACGCGCAGCGTCACCGACATCGCCCTGGCCTGCGGATTCGAGACGAGCCAGCACTTTGCCACGGTCTTTGCGCGGCACTTCGGTCGGTCGCCGCGCAGCTGGCAGGCCCACGGCAATGGCAACTCAGGCCGGGCGAAACTCCGGAGGAGTTGAATTCAGCCGCGCCGCGTGCCGGTGCCGGAGAGAGCTGCCCGGCGCTACCGCCGGACGGGGCGATTCGACGGGGGCGCGTTGGGACTCTCGCCAGGAAGAATGCGGCGGCGCTTCGTGTGAGTGAGCCAAACCGTCGCGCCTTCTGAGAATCCGATCTTATGTGAGCCGCCGCGCTCATGGCTCCGAATTACGACATTCTCGGCCGCGCTCGAAATTGTATTGTTCCAAAAACCAACGATTCGACAACACGGCGCCCGTCACGGGGACCCGAGATGGTGGTCGTCGTATCTGTGGCCAAGGCGAGCAAATGCCTTCGGATCATGCCCAACAATCACGGCCTCCATACAATCGGCAATGGCGGCCTGCCACGCATCGTTCTCGCCCATTCGCTGGTCAGAGCGGCGCTGGTTCAAGGCGACACGATCGCCATGCTGCCTTCCAATCGTCTGCCATCGAAATGCGCGAAATGCCTCCCGGACGGCTACCGCGTCTTCTGCTCCCTCCAAGACCTCCGCGTACGTCACAGGCGACACCCATAGGTCGGCACCGGCATTCCGTGCAATCCAGGCGTGAGCGGGGCCGCGCCGATTGGCTGCCACCTCATTGAATAGGTCGATGACAAAAGAGGAGTCGAGCAGGCAGCGCTTCATTTGCGCAGCGAGATCCGCAGTCGCGCGTCACCCGCCTGTCGATCCGCCCACGCGAGTAAATCCGCACCGGTGACGATTTCTTCCTCGCGAATCAACTTACGCACAAAAGTGGCTTTCTTCATTCCTGCGCGCTTTGACCGCTTGGCGAGGATGCCTTGCTCTTCTTTGCTTAGACGAACGGTAAGGATGGCAGGCATAGTATCTCTTTTGTATGTCAGTTCTGACACCTGTCAACGAGCGCTTTGACGCGAACTCGGGAATCCGGCACGACCAGCTTTTGCGTCCCCACCGGGTGCCTGTTTCAGACACCGGAACGAAACCCATGGTGGCGGAGGCTGAACTCACTCTCCGAAACCTGACTCCTTTTCTCTCTTCCGCCTTTTCGTGTTGGGGTACTAAAGGGGCTGCCTTGGTCTTGCGTCCGCCCCTTCCCTCCAACCCGTCCCGGCCCTCCCCCTGAAGATCCGGTTTCCTACCAATCGACTTCCATGTTCAGCCCCTCCCATCGACATCTGTTGCTCGCTCTCGCAATGGCGGCGGTGTTTGTGCCGCCATCGATCCACGCGGCTCTGCGCGTGGAGCAGCCGCGCTGCGAGTATCTGCAAAATCCCCTTGGGGTGGACTCGGTTCGGCCGCGGTTGAGCTGGACGCTGGCCTCCGAGACGCGGGGAGCGCGGCAGACGGCTTATCAAATCGTGGCGGCTTCCACGGAACACCGTTTGCGGACGGGCGAGGGCGATCTGTGGGACAGCGGACGGGTGGAGTCGGATCAATCGCTCAACATCGCCTACACGGGTCGCGAGCCGGCATCGGCGCGGTGCTGCTGGTGGCAGGTGCGGGTGTGGGATGAGGCGGGCACGGCGAGTGAGTGGAGCGAGCCTGCCTTCTGGGAAATGGGGCTGCTGAAGGCCGCTGACTGGCGGCCGGCGCGCTGGATCCGTGCGCCGGATGCGCTCGATCCTTCGGTGGAGCCCGATCCCGCGCCGCTCTTCCGGACCACCTTTGAGGTCGCCAAGCCGGTGGCCCGTGCGCGGATCTACGGAACCGGCCTTGGCTTTCACGAGCTTTATCTCAATGGCGAAAAAGTCGGCGACCAGGTGCTCAGTCCGGTTTTCACCCAGTACGAGAAGCGGGTCTGTTATCTCGTGCACGATGTCACGATGCGGCTGCGGCAGGGGCGCAACGCGCTCGGGGCCATGCTCGGCAACGGCTGGTATAACCAGCACGCCCGCGAAGTCTGGCAGATCCACCGCGCCGCGTGGCGGGACCGGCCGAAGCTGCTCTGCCTGCTGGTGATCGAGTTTGCCGACGGCACCCGGCAGATCGTGGCCTCCGGGCCGGAGTGGCGCGTGGCGCACGGCCCCGTCCGTTACGATGGCATCCGCAATGGCGAGACCTACGATGCGCGCCACGAAATGCCCGGCTGGACCTCGGCGGACTACGATGACGCGGACTGGCACCTCGCGGCGCCGGCGGAGCCTCCCGCGGGCGAGCTGACGTGGGAAGGCATGCCGCCGGTGCGGGTGACCGAAACGCTGAAGCCCGTGGCGGTGACTCCGCTGGCGGATGGTCGGCAGGTGGTGGACTTCGGCCAGAACATCGCCGGTTGGGCGCGGCTGCGCGTCACCGGGCCGGCGGGAGCGGAGGTCCGGCTGAAGTATGGCGAACGTTTGCTGGATGACGGCGGGGTGAGTCATCAATACCTCGACAAACACATCAAGAGCGGCGGATTCCAGACCGATCGCTTCATCCTGAGCGGACGCGGCGTGGAGACCTGGGAACCGCGCTTCACCTACCATGGTTTTCGTTATGTCGAAGTCAGCGGATTTCCCGGAAGGCTGGACGCATCCGGCGGCATCGAAGCCCGCGTGGTGCGCACGGATTTTTCCCCGGCGGGCGAGTTTCGCTGCTCGGATGAAACGGTGAACCGCATCGTGGCGTGCGCGTCGTGGTCGTATCGCGGAAATTTCCAGGGCCGTCCCAGCGACTGCCCGCACCGGGAGAAAAACGGCTGGGCGGGCGATGCGGTGATGGCGGCGGAGCAGGCCATGGTTCAATGGCACAATGTCCCGGCCTACGAGCAGTGGATGCGCAGTTTCCGCGACGTGCAGCGGACTCACGGCCAGCTCCCGCTCATCATCCCCACCGGCGACTGGGGCTACGACTATCGCGGCGAGGTGCAGCCGCCGCGTGACGCCGCGATCCTCGTCATTCCCTGGTATCTCTACGTCTATCACGGCGACCGCCGCGTGCTGGAGGACAACTTCACCGCCATGCGTGCCTGGGTGGATTACTGCGGCACCCGCGCGACCGATCACATCGTCAGCGAGGGCATCGGCGACCACTCACCGGCGGGCCAGGCCACGGAGGTCGCTCTCACGTCCACGGCGTTTTATTTCCAGGGCGCGGATCTGCTCGCCCGCATCGCCAAAGTGTTGGGCAGGGAGGAGGAGGCACGCCGCTACGAAGCTCTCGCGGCAAAGATTAGGAGCGCCTATCGAGCGCGCTTTCATCAGGGCGGCGGAAGGTTTGGCGAGGGCACGCAGACCGCGCAGGCCTGCACCCTCGGACTCGGTTTGTGTCTCGAAGAGGAGCGGGAAGCCGTGCTCTCGCATCTCATCGCCGACCTCGGCGAAAGGGACAACCACCTTGCCACCGGCAATCTCGGCACGAAATATCTCTTCCGCGTCCTCTCGCGGAATGGTCATCCCGAACTCGCCTATCAGGTCGCGATGCAGCGCACCAGCCCCGGCTACGGTTACTGGATGGAGCAAGGCGCCACCACGCTCTGGGAGTGGTGGACGGATGACTCGCCCTCGCTCAATCATGGCCGCTGGGCGGACATCGTGGCGTGGTTTTATCAGGAACTGGCCGGACTGCGGGCCGACCCGGAGCGGCCCGGGTTCAAGCACTTCCATGTCATGCCGCACCTGCTCGGCGACCTCACCTGGGTCACCGCGCGGCACGACTCCGTGCATGGCCGCATCGAGATCTCGTGGCGCAAGCGGGGGGATGGGCGGCTCGCGCTTGCCGTCTTCGCACCGCCGAACACCACCGCCACCATCCACGTCCCAGCCAGATCCAGGGAAATCGTCACCCTCGACGGGCTGCCGCCGGAGTCGGCCGAAGGTGTCCGGTTCCTCAGACACGCCGAAGGTCGCGCGGTCTATGAAATCGGCTCCGGCAGATACGAGTTCATCACCCAGCCGTGACGCACCATCACTCCCCCAGCGCCCCCATCCTCATGAAACAGATCCTCCCTCTCTTCTGCGTCCTCTGCGGTTCCATGGCTCTCGCCGCCGCCGAACCGCCCAACATCCTCGTCATCTTCACCGACGACCACGGCTGGGCCGATCTCGGCGCCCAGGGCGTGAACCAGGAAATCCGCACGCCGCATGTGGACCAGCTCGCCCGTGAGGGCGTGCGCTTCCCGCGCGGCTACGTCACCGCGCCGCAATGCACGCCTTCGCGAGCCGGGCTGATCTCCGGCCAATACCAGGCAAAAATCGGCGTCGAACAGAACGGCATGCCCCTGCGCTCCGAGATCGTCACTTTGCCGGAGCGTTTGAAGCAGGCCGGCTACACCACCGGCATCAGCGGCAAATGGCATCTCGACGTCGAAGACCAGGGCGGTGACAGCGGGAGGAAAAACGTCGTCCATCCGGCACTCGGCCCCTGGGGGCAGGGCTTCGAGGAATACTTCTCCGGCTTCATGCAGGACTACGACGCCTCCCATGCGCTCGACGGCACTCCGTTTCCCGACGCACCGAAAAAAATCCGCGAACGCGGCTGCCGCGTCGTGCTCCAGACCGAGTGGGCGCTGCAGTTCCTCAAGCGCCGCGCCGCGGAGCCGGGAAACAAGGAACCAGGAACCAGGAACACGGCGAAGCCCTTCTTCCTCTACCTCTCCTACATGGCTCCGCACACGCCGCTGGAGTTTCCCGAACCTTTCATCTCCCAAGTGCCCAAGGACCTACCGCGCGAGCGCCGCTCTGCCCTCGCCCTCATCGCCGCCATTGACGACGGCGTCGGTCGCATCCGTCAGCAGCTCCGCGCGATGGGGCAGGAGGGGAACACGCTCATCTTCTTCCTCGCCGACAACGGTGCGCCGATCGGCTCCAGCGCCCCCGGCAAACGCAAAATCTGGGACGGCTCGCTCAACCTGCCCATGCGCGGGCAGAAAGGCATGCTCAGCGAGGGGGGCATCCGCGTGCCCTTCCTCGCCGCCTGGCCCGGAAAAATCCCGGCCGGCCAGGTCTTTGAGCACCCCGTGATCAGCCTCGACATCGCCGCCACCGCAGTGGCAGTGGCCGGACAAGCCCAGCCACCAGAATTCGACGGCGTAAACCTCCTGCCCCATCTCACCGGGAAAAAAAACACCGCGCCACACGACGCGCTCTACTGGCGTTGGGTGGACCAGGCCGCCATCCAGGAGTTCCCGCACAAGCTCATCCTCCCCGGCGGCGATGCAAAGCCACTGCTCTTCGATATCACCGATCCCGAAAACGAAACCCACACCCGCGACCTCAGCGCCAAACACCCCGAGATCGTCGCCCGGCTCCGCACCCGGCTCGACACCTGGCTCGCCACCCTGAAACCGCCCGGTCCGCCCGCGCCGCTCGCCCCCCATCGCGCGGAGAACTTCGTCGAAGCCGGCATCCTCCCCGGCATCGCGGCACCTGCCGCCGCCGCGACACCCGCGACACCTGCGACGCCCGATTTCCAAGGCTGGAGCGCCCGCAACGGCACTTTGACCAAAGAGGACAACCACCTCGCCCTCGCCCCTGCGGCCGAAGCCCGGCGCGGCCCGCGTCTTTTCCTCTCCAACACCCAGGTGAATCTCCAAGGCCCCGTCACCGCCACCCTGCGTCTCCGTGCCAAAACCGGCGGCCCCGGCATCATCACCTGGCGCACGAAGACCGACAGCTTCACCCCCGTGCAGACCGCCACCTTCGACTGGCCCGCCGGCGCGGAATTTCAGGAAGTGAAAATCTCCCTGCCCGAGTCCGGACGCATCATCCACCTCCGCCTCACCCCCCCGCGCGAGGGCAGCGGCCTCGAGCTGCAATCCCTCGAACTGCGCGGCAAGACCGGCCCGGCCCACCTCCTCGATCCCGGCAAACCGTGACCGCCAGGAAGCCCTTTGTCCCGCTCCTCTGCCTCTTTTCTTCATGCATCATTCCTCCTTCGGCATTTTCGGCCCCCCCCGAACCTCGTCTTCATCGCCATCGACGACCTCAACGACTGGATTGGCTGTCTGGGCGGACAGCCCGATGTCAAAACGCCGCACATGGACCGCCTAGCGTCCTCGTCGCCACCCTTTTTTATCGCTGCGGACTACCGGCATCCAAGGCGGTCTTGCGCAACGCCCTCAAGGTGCTTTTCCACGAATCCAGTTGTACGGTCCGGGACATCGGTTCGGCGTCGCGGTACCAGGTGGCGAACACGCCGTGCTCGGCTTCATGCAGGTAGCGCTGGGTCGCGTCGACCGCTTGCTCGGCCCGGTCCAGATGCTGCAGCAAAGCGGCCGGATTCGCCTGATTCCGGTAGGCTCTCAAGAACTCGAGCAACGCCCGGCTGAGCGACGCCATCGTGTAGCTGAAGACCCGCAGATTGTCGTTGAAGAACACCTGGCGGTCCGGTTCGAGCCGGGATCTTAACTCGGTGCAGCGCTCCGCCACCGCCTGGAAGCGGGGGCCGGTTTGCTGCATGCCCGCAATCAGCGCATCGACCTGATTGGGCGCGCCGAGGTCCTTGAGGTCGATGCGAAACGTGCGTCCGGGTAAGCGTTCGTAGCCGATGTCCCGGAGCGGATTGAGATTGGGGGCGCCTGGCGAGGCGTAGAAAACGCGGGAGACATGATCAAAGGCCCGGGCGTAGCGCAGATCCTGAAAAACAAACTGCCGTTCCATCCCCGGAAACTCGGGTTTCTTCGGCTCCCAGAACGCCTGGTAGTAGTCGCGGTAGAGCTGCGCGATGGCTGGGGCGTGGGTTGCGCCGAAATATTGCGCACAGTAGTCACGCAGGAAACGATCCGTGTCGTAGCTGGCGAAATCCCAGAGCAGCCGGGCGTGGGCCGAGAGTTCGAGGAGGAATTCGCGCACGCACCCGACATTGACGACCGAGAACTCGAGCGGACCCTTCGCGGCCACGTAACGATAGTTGAATTCCATCTTCCACGGGCCCTCGGCCGGTGCGAGGTGGGCGCCCGTCGAGGCGAAGCCGAAATTCATGTAGAAGCCAAGTTTCACCGCCTGGGCGGAGTCGAAGCGCACGAGGTCGTCGTAGGGATAGGGATCCCGGCGCGCCGCCACGTAGGTCCAGATCATGTTGGGCGTGGCCGGTGGCTTGAGCAGACCCCTGGCCATCAGGTCCGCCATCTCATCGTACAAGGTGATTCGCACATGGGGTGCCACGTTGCCTGTCACCGCCTTGATCGTATCCAGTTGGATCTGCAGCATCCGGTTGATCACTTCGGCGCGCGCCGGATCATCCTTGGGCGCATCCTCGAAAATGCTCCAGAACGGCTGGTCGCGGGCGCCGCGAAACGCGAGCGTCCACAAGTTCTCGATCCCGCTGCGGTGGACGGTCTCCGCGTTGTAACGGAAAAACTCCCGGATCGCCGCCTCGTTGGCCAGGAGCAGCCGCGGTGGATCCAGCTTCCGGACCGACTTCCAATAGGAGTCCCAGGTGGCAAACGAGGTGTTGAGACCGCTGATGTGATGCGACGTGAGCACCAGGCCGTAGCGGGCGATCAAGCGTGCGTATTCACTCATCTGATATCCGGGCTCGATTGTCGAATAACCCTCGACGGTGTTGAGTTTCAACCGCAGCACCGTCTCCAGCCAGATGTTGTCGTTGCCCGGATCCCGTTTCCGCCACGGGGAAAAAAAGTCTGTGTCGCCCGGCAGGATGCTGCGGAAACGAACCTGAGGGGAACGGAAGAACAAGTCGTAATCCCCCGGAACCGCGATCGCCCCGCGGGGCGACGGCCGCCATGAACTCCAGTAATGGAGCGGCGGCACCCCGAGGAGGCGCTCGCTGAAGGTGTAGATGGCGTAAATCGCGCCCCGGGCATCGGCGCCGTCGAGATACACCCGTTGAGCGTCAGGATCGGCGTACACCCGGTGCGATTCGAAGCCATCGAGCGGCCTCAGCCGCAAGCCGGGCGCGGCCCCGGTTCGCCGGTTCACAATCACGAGCACTGGTCCGGATGAGGGCGACGGCACGGTGGCATGCACCACCGGCTCAAACCCCAGCACACCCAGGAAGTCCCGCTGGAGCGCGCCGACCGCCCGCCGCACCGCCGGTGCCTCTCCTGCGGACACCACGAGGCTGAATCCCCCCTTGGCCAAAACGATGTTCGGCGCCGTCGGCCCGGCTTTGGCCTCCCCGAGGCCAACAACCACCACCAGGCAAGCCAGCATCCGCCAATCAGCCGCCTGGCCACGCCAGGCGCGAGTAGCGAAGAGCCGGGTGAAGCAGGACGTCATCGCCCCAGTATCCCTCGAAACCCAAACCGGTACCATCCCCTTTAAGGGTGATGACCGTGGCCCGATTCGGGAGAAGCGGGACAGACGGGAAGACTCCGCCAACCGGGAGATACGCCCGCCCGCTTCCGGGATCACCTGCCCTGTTTCTTTTTCCTCTTCCCTGGCGTCGTTTGGCCGTCGGCCGGGGCCCGGATTGGCGCCACGATCGAACGCTCCGTCAGCACCTGATCCATCTTCGCCCGGAGCGCGGCCCGCACCGCGGCGTAGGCGGGGTCGTCGAGGACGTTGCGGCGCTCGACGAAGGTGCTCCAGCGGGGTTCCGCGCTCCCGGCGGCGCGGTAGTCGTAGAGTTCCTCGGCCGTGGTCTGGCGGGCGGGCCAGTCGACCCAGCGGGTGTAGCGGTGCGTGGCGGTGCGAATGGTGTAGCCCATGGCCTGGGGCGGGCCGGCATTGAACGGGCGCGAAAACTGCGAGAGCGCGAACTCGCGCCCCGGCTGCTCCGGATCGCGCAGGATCGGCACGAAGCTGCGGCCCGCGAGGTACGGCGGCGCCGGCAGGCCCGCCAGCTCCGCCAGCGTGGGGTAGAGGTCGACGTATTCGATCAGTGACGACGTGGCGCGGCCCGGCTGCGCCATCCCGGGCAGCCGGACCAGGAACGGCACGCGGGCATCGAGTTCGAAATTGGTGCCTTTGCACCAGCGGCCGGCGTCACCGAGCGCGTAGCCATGATCGCCCCAGAGCACGACGATCGTGTTCCGATCGAGCCCATGGCGCTGGAGCGCGGCCAGCAGCTTGCCGACCTGGGCATCGGTATAGCTCACGCACGCGTAGTAGCCGTGCCGCAGCGTGCGGGTCTGCGCCGCGTCGAGGCGCTCGTCCTTGGGCATGCCGGTGTAGCCGCCGAGCTCGCGATGGGAATGATACGCGATCTCCGGTGCACCCAGCACGCGCTCCGGCTCGCCCGGCAGCTCGAATTTCGCCGGGTCATGGAGATCCCAGTACTTCTTCGGCGCGTTGAAGGGCAGATGCGGTTTGAAGAAGCCGACCGCGAGGAAGAATGGTTTTCCCTGCTGCCTGAGCCGGCCGAGCGTCTCGACCGCCAGGTTGGCCAGCTTGCCGTCCGGGTAGCCGTCGTCCGGCACGTCGGCCGCTTCGTAGGGAGCCTGCTTGCCGCCGCCCTCGCCCCGCGCCAGCACGTAGTTCCGCCAGCCATCCGCCCGCAAGGTGGCCGGCACGGACCACGAGGCCGGATCCTCCTCGCGTTCGTCGCCGCTGAAGGTCTTGCCCAGGCCCTGGGCGTGGTAGCCGTGCTGCTTGAAGAGCTGCGGCAGCGTGACGGTGTCGGGGTGCGTATCACGGAACAGGTTACGGTTGTGCCAGACGCGGGTCTGGTCGGGCAGGCGGCCGGTCATGATCGCGGTGCGCGCCGGCCCGCAGACCGCCTGCATGGTGTAGGCCCGGGTGAAGACGCGCGACTCGCGGGCGAGCCGGTCGATGTTCGGCGACTTGGCGAGCGGATCCCCGTAGCAGCCGAGCGACACCCGCAGGTCGTCGACGGCGATGAACAGGACGTTGGGTTTGGACTCATTCGCGGCGGCCACTGCGGCGGAAGCGGCACCGGCCGGGAGGCCGGCAACCAGGACGGTCAGGGCAAGGAGGCGTGACTTCATGACGATCGTTTCAGGGTGTGCAGGGTGAGCCCTTCGAGGGAGCGGGCGGGGACGGGCAGCAGGAGGCTCGCGATCCAGCCGAAGGTGAAGCAGCTCAGCAGCCCGATGGGCGCGTAGGCGAAGACGTTGAGCGGCTGGACGGCGCGCACCGTGAAGACCAGGGCGGCGCTGAGCACCGCGCCGACGACCGCGCCCCGGCCATTGCCGCGCCGGCTGAAGATGCCGAGCACGAACAGCCCCGACAGCGTACCGCCGAGCAGACCGATTACTTCGAGGAACATCGTGTAGAGCGAGCGGATGTCGGTGCCCGCCATCACCAGCGCGCTGCCGGTGCCCAGGACGCCGACGATCAGCGTCACCCCGCGGGCCAGGCGCAGGTAGTAGGCCTCGTCGCGCCCCGGACGGAAGCGCCGGTGGAAGTCGGTCACATAGGCGGTCGCCACCGAGTTCATGCTGCTGGCCAGGGTCGACTGGGCGGCCGCAAAGATCGCCGCGACCATGAGGCCCGCGACGCCCACGGGCAGTTCCGACATGATGAAGAACGGGAAAATGGCGTCGTTCTGCAGGGTGGGGTCGAGCCGCGCGGGCTGCTGGCGGTAGAAGACGTAGAGGGCGGTGCCGATGGCGAAAAAGACGCCCTGCGCCGGCACCGAGATGAGCGCGTTCAGCCAGATGCCGCGCGCCGCCGCCTGCTCGCTGGGCGTGGTCACGTAGCGCTGCACCACGTCCTGGCTCGCCGTGTACGGGAAGAGGTTGTGGAACAGGCTGCCGATCATGATCACCCAGCCGGAGGCCACCGTGAGATCCCAGCTCCAGTTCACGGTCTCGAAAAAGTGCCGCCCCTCCGCCGCCGTGCGCACGGTCGCCGCGAGGCCGCCGTCGATGTGGAAAACCAGATACGCGACGCTGAAGAGCGCTCCGCCCATGAGCAAAACCGCCTGCACGACATCCGTCCACACCACCGCCTCGATGCCGCCTTCCATCGTGTAGATGATGCAGAGCACACCCATGACGAGGATGCAGGTCTGGAGGTTGAAGTCGCTCACGGTGGCGAGCGCCAGCGCCGGCAGGTAGAGCACGACCGCGATTCGCCCGCACTGGTAGATCATGAAGAGCGTGCTCCCCGCGAGTCGGGTGGCCGAGTTGAAGCGCCGCTCCAGGTACTCGTAGGCCGAGGTGACGTTGAGCTGCCGGTAGAACGGCAGGTAGACGAAGATCACGATCGGCGTGATCAGGATGTAGGAATTCGCGAGGAAGAAGTTCCAGCCGTCGGTGTAGCCATTGGCCGGGATCGCCATGAAGGTGATCGAACTCAGCATGGTCGCGAAGATGCTGAGCCCCGCCGCCCACCACGGGATGCGCTGCCCGCCGCGGAAGAAGTCGTTGGTGGTCTTGTTGCGCTTGGAGCAGTTGTAGCCGATCCAGAGCATGCCCGCGAGGTACAGGCCGACCATGCTGTAGTTGATCCAGCCGAAGTGCGTCTGGCGCGGCGCCACACGCAACGCCCACACGTCGGGCGAGCGCACTCCCGGCCGCACTTCGCCGGTCGGCATGATGAACGCATCGCCCCAGCGCACCAGCGGCGTCGTCACGTGGGCCCGCGGCATCTTTCCGGAGTCGCGCCAGGTGTCGGTGATGGTGTGGTAGGTGAGGACCCGCCCGGGGAATCCGGGGTGCTGCGACAGCGGCGTGAAGCTCACGAGCGAGCCGTCGTCGCCGCCGAGGATCAGGAAACTCGACTGCCCGATCGCCGGGGCCGGCGTCGGCGGGGCGACAACCGGGTGCGGCGGATCCGCCACGCGGCTCCAGCCGCGGCCGGGCTGGTAGCGGTATGCGTCCTTCAGATACGTGCGGACGGGCTTGCCCTGGGCATCCGGGGCGAGCGAGGTGCCGCCGACGAGGTAGAATCCCTTGTCCTGCACGGCGGCGGTCGCGAGCATGCGGGCCGGTCCGGGCCAGGGCTCCAGTTCGCGCCACTGCGGTGACGCGGCGGCGAGGTCGAGCGCCCAGAAGGTGTGCAGGGCGGTGGTGGCGTCGGGTGTCGCGAGGCCGCCGGCGACGTAGATCGTGCTGCCGAGCTGCGCGCCGCAGAAGTTGGCGACCGGCTGCGGCAGCGGGGGCAGCGGCCTCGTTTCCAGCCGCCCGCCGACCCAGCGAAGCAGAAAGGCATCGGCGTAATGGCGCTGCGCGTCGCTGCCGCCCAGGCACACCACGCCGTCGGGGGTCGTCAGCGACACGCCGTATCCGAGCGGGCGCGACAGGCGGCCGGCGGTTTTCCAGGCGCCGTCGGGTCTTTCCAGGACGAAGACGGTGTCGTACCAGACCTTGGCGCCGCCCTCCCAGGGCTTTTTCTCCGGGAAGTTGGCGCCGCCGGCGACGAGGAGCGCGCCGTTGTGCACGCCGGCGTAAGGGTAGGCGAAACCCTCGCGATCGGGCAGCGGGGCGAGCGGGGACCAGCGGAGGGGATCGGCGGGTTCGGCGGCAAACAGCATTCCGCCGAGGAACAGTGCCACCACGCTCTGTAGGAGCGGGTTTACCCCGCGATAAAGGCTATCGGCATTCATTTCGCGGCCCTCTTCTTCTTTCCCTTCTGCGGGAGCTGCACGCTCGGGTCGTAGTCCGGGTTGGGTTTCATCATCTCGGCGCCGACCTCCCGTCGCCAGGCCTCGAGTTCCCGGCGGAGCTCGGCGGTCTTCGCCGCATTCGCGGCGGCGAGATTGCGCGTCTCACCCAGGTCGTCCGCCAGATTGTACAGTTCCACGCCCTCGGGATCGAAGGTCTCGATCAGCTTCCACGGCCCGTGGCGGATCACGCTCGAGGGCACGCTCGACGGATGCTCGTTGTAATGCGGGAAGTGCCAGAAAATCGCGGGGCGGTGCAACGACGCTCCACCCGCGAGCAGGGGCTGCAGGTTAAGGCCGTCGACATGCTGGTGCGGCCGCAGCGGCAGACCCGCGGCCGCGAGGCAGGTGGGATAAAGGTCGGTGCTGGTGACCGGCTCGGCGCTGACGTGGCCGGCCCGCGCCACGCCGGGCCACTTCACGATCAGCGGCACGCGGATGCCGCCCTCGTAATACGCGCCCTTGTTGGCGCGCAGCGGCGCGTTGCTGGTGGCGTTGTAGAAGCCGCCGTTGTCGGACGTAAAGATCACCACCGTGTTCTGTTCCAACCCGAGTTCACGCAGGGTGGCCATCACCCGGCCGACGCTCTCGTCCATGCTCTCCACCATCGCCGCGTACACCGGTTTGCCCTGCTGCTGCGCTTCGGGGATCTTCTCGTACTTCGCCACCAGCTCCGGCTTGGCCTGCAGCGGGGTGTGGACGGCGTAGTGCGGGAAATAGAGGAAGAACGGCTGGGCGCGGTGTTCGCGGATGAACTTCACGGCCTCGTCGGTCAGGCGGTCGGTGAGATACTCGCCCGGTTTGCCGTCGGGAAAGACATTCCAGCGGGCGCGGTGCTCGGTGGTCGGGATCGACCAGTTGCCCTGGTAGGGGAAGAAGAAGTCACCCGGCGCACCGTGGGCATTGCCGCCGATGTTGACGTCGAAACCGTGGTGCTGGGGCAACGAGAACGGCTCGCCCCCCAGATGCCACTTGCCGATGTTGGCCGTGCGGTAGCCGGCCTCGCGCAGCGCCTCAGCCAGCGTGAACTCCTCCAGCGGCAGGCTGCGCACGAAACGCGCGCTCCGGAGCTTCGCCTTGGGATGCCAGCGGCCGCTCGGCAGCCAGTCGGTGAGGAGCAGGCGCGCCGGATACTTGCCGGTGAGGATGGCTGCGCGCGTCGGCGAACAGACGGCACAGGCCGCGTAGGCGTCGGTGAAGCGCACGCCTTCGCGCGCGAGGCGATCGATGTGCGGCGTCTGGTAATACGTGCTGCCGTTGGCGCCGATGTCGCGCCAGCCGAGGTCGTCGATCAGGAAGAGGACGATGTTGGGCTTGCCCGCCGGGGCGGGCGGAGCGGCCGCGTGCAACACGGCCAGGGGCGAAAGCGACAGGAAGGCGAGCAAGCTTGGGATTAGTTTCATAATTCGAGGACGTTCGGCGGGCGCGGAAGAGCTCAGCGATCCTGCGTCAGTTGACCACGTTGACCGGCTGGCCGGCGAGGAAGGCGCGGAGGTTGTCGACCGCGATGCCCATCAGGCGCGAACGGGCCGAGTGCGTGGCCCAGGCGATGTGCGGCGTGATCAGGCAGTTTCGCGCTCCAAGCAGCGGGTTGTCGGGCCGCGGGGGCTCCGCCGCAAGCACGTCGAGCCCGGCGCCGGCAATGCGGCCGGCGTTGAGGGCGGCGGCGAGGTCGGCCTCGTGCACCAGCGGGCCGCGGCTGGTGTTGATGAGCAACGCCGACTTCTTCATCAGGCCGAGGCGGCGCGCATCCACCAGGTGTTTGTTCTCCGCCGTCAGCGGGCAATGCAGGCTGACGACGTCGGACTCGGCGAACAGGGTGTCGAGGTCGACCATCCGGGCGGCCGGCGCCCCGGGCGGTGGGGCGCTCACATCGTGCGCGATCACGTGCATGCCGAAGGCTTCCGCCACCCGCGCGGTGGCCTGGCCGATGCGGCCGTAGCCGACGAGGCCCATCGTCAGGCCGGCGAGTTCGACGAGCGGGTAGTCCCAGTAGCACCAGTCCGGCGAAGCCGACCAGCGGCCCTCGCGCACGGTGGCGGCGTGATAGCCGACCCGCTGGGTGAGTTCGAGGAGCAGCGCGAAGACGTGCTGGGCGACGGAGCGGGTGCCGTAGGTGGGAATGTTCGCGACGACGATCCCGCGGGCCCGCGCCGATTGCACGTCGACAACGTTGAATCCCGTGGCGAGCACGCCCACGTAACGCAGCCCCGGCAGCGCCCCCAAGGTGCCGGCGTCGAGCGGCGTCTTGTTGGTGAGGAGGATCTCCGCCCCGCGCGCGCGGGCGAGGATGTCGCCCGGCGGAGTGCGGTCGTAGACCGTGCAGTCGCCCAAGGCGCTCAGCGCGGCCCAGGAGAGGTCGCCGGGATTGAGGGTGTGTCCATCGAGAACGACAATTCGCATGGGGGGAGGGGGAGCAGGCGGGAATCGGGAGTGGATGGGTCGGATGGGAATGACGCCAGGATAAGGCGGTTTTCATGGCAGCAGCGGCGTTTCGCTGCTGGGTCTGGCAGAGTGAACCGAGCCGAGACGGCGCTGCCACTTTGGCCTTATCTCAGCGCCATTCGGGTCAGATGGCGACTTCGCCTCGGAGCGTCGGGACGGCGCCGGGTGCGCGGGCGGCCTGGCGGAGCGCGGCGAGGTCGGCGCGCAGGTGTTTTTGAAAGAGTGAGATATCGGCGCTGTGGATCAGGAAGCTGGCGCCGAGTTCGAAGAAGCGGCACTGCTGCGCGACATCGCCCCAGAAATGAATGCCGGCCCCCACCCCGGCCGCCCGCGCCCGGCGGAAGATTTCGCCGCAGGCCGCGAGGAAGTCCGGGTGGTCGTACTGCTCCGGCACCCCGAGGCTGCAGGAAAGATCGTGCGGGCCGATGAGCACGCCGTCGAGGCCGGGCACCGCGAGCAGCGAGTCGAGCGCCGCAAGGGCGGGCGCGCTCTCGACGTTGATCAGCAACGAGCGCGAGGCCGCACCGTCGGCGAGGTACTGCTCGAGCGCCGGCTCGACGCGGCCCCCCGCGAGCACGTGCCGGAGTTTCTCCCCTTTCAGCGGCCGGCACTTCACCGCCCCGCGCAGCGCGTGCACCTGCTCGGCCGACTCCACGTAGGGAGCGATCACGCCCGCCGCGCCGCCGTCGAGCGCCATCGTCGCCGCGTAGGGATCGGGCGACGGAATGCGCACCAGCGGCGGCAGGCCGAGCGCGGCGTAGGTCTGGCACATCCAGCTCAGCTCCGCGCGATCGAGCGCGATGTGCTCGGTGTCGATGAACACGAAATCGAGCCCGCAGCCGCGCACGACGTCGGGCCAGCGTGGAGACGGCGACACGATCAGCGTGCCGAAGAGTCGTTCGCCGGCTCGCAACCGCAGGCGAAGGTCAGTGGAGTTCATGGCTTCAGCTTGAATTTCCCGAAGTGGATATGGGTCCGGGGCGTGGTGGCCGTGCCGCTGTCCCAGACAGCGCGGAAGTCGCCCGGCGCGACCTCAACGAGCGTCGGATACGAGTTCTTGATGCCGGCGTCGAAGAAGGTCTTCTCCGCGCTCCAGGCGCCGCCGGGGGCCTTGGTCTTGTAACGCAGCGAGGTGCGGCCGCCGTTGGGGAAGCCGGGCCAGGTGCGGTCGCGCTGGGCCGGGCCGTCGTTGTAAACGTAGAGGTGGGTGCCGTTGGCGGCGCGGTCGAAAAAGCCCTTCGACTTGGAGTTGTGCAGATCGGGCTCGGCGGCGGCCGTGCTCCAGGTGCGGCCGCCATCGCGGCTCACGCTCGAATAGGCGCGCGGCGGGTTCGTCGTCTTGTCGGTTTCGTCGTAGTCCGCGGTGCGCATGACGATCTTCAACTCGCCCGGCGCGTCGCCGTTCGCGACATTACCCTCGTGCAGGAACACCCGCGGGCTCGCCGGCTGCGGGATGAAGGCCTCCAGTTTCCACTCGAGCAGGCTGGTGCTGCTGAGGAGGAAGTGGTCGCGCGAGCCCCGCGGGTCCGCGGCGAGGGTGTTGCGGTGGGCCGGCAGGAGGAAGCGTTTCCGGCCTTCGTGCTCGGCGACGACGATCCCCGCGTTGGTGATCAGCGGCCCGGTGTAATGCATCGCCAGCTCGACCGGCGTCCAGGAGCGCCCGCCGTCGGCGGTGAAGGCGGCGACGAGTTGCGACTCCTCGCTGTTCTCGTACGCGATCGGGCAGCGCATCGCGAAACACCAGATCACGTCCTGCCCCGGCACGCGGAACAGCACCGGATTGGCGTAGGCGAACTGGATCGCGCCCTGCCGCTGGTGGTAATCGAACACCTTCACCGGCTCGCCCCAGGTGTCGCCGTCGTTGGTCGAGAGGCTGGCGAGGATGTGGCCCATGTCCTTCTTGCCGTTCGCCATCGCGCCGAAAGCCACGATCAGGTGGCGGGGGCGCTCCCCCGGGATGATGAACGGCTGCCAGACGCGCCAGGCGTCGGGATGCTGCTCGATGCGCCGGACGATGCGGAGGTCGGTGACATCGCCCTGGTGCTGCAGGGCGGCGCCGGCGGTGGCGGGAGAGAACGCCGCGGCCTTCTTGGCCTTGGCGCCAAACGCCGGGGCGGCGACGGCAGCGGCGCCGGCGAGGAGGGTCAGGATGCGGAGGAGGCTCATGGGATTAGCAAAGGAGGATGGAGCCGAGAAGTGCATTCAGTGAGGCAGTGCGAAGAGGAAGAGCACGGCCGGGCCGGCCAACGGAGAACGCAACGTGCGCCGCCCGCCACCCGCAATCGTCGCACCGGGCGTGGGCGCGCCGCCCTCCACCGCGTGCCATTCGACGGCAAACTTCCCCCGCTCCGCCGTCAGGTCGACCTCGCCTTCCCCGCCTGAGGGCAGGAAAATGAGGTAGGCGCGGCCGGGCTCGGCAAGGCAGCAGCCGGTCGACGCCAGCGCATTCTGCGGCGTGGCCCGCGCGAGCGTCATCCGACGGGTGAGGGCAATCGCGGCGCCCAGCGCGCGACGCGGCCCCTCATCCTGCGGCCGCACCTTGCCGAGCACCCGGCCGTCGTAGGTGTCCATGAAAATTGGATTCGCGCCGCGCGCGACGGTTTTCCACACCCAGATCGCATCGCCGCCCACGCCCCAGAGGTGATCGGTGTCGCTGATCACGACCTTGCGGCCCTGCAGGTCCGGCGGGTCGTCGCGCCAGCCGCCTTCGGAGTTGGGCGAAACCCAGTCGGCCGGACCGGCGAAGAGGGTCTCGTTGCGGCCGCGGCGGTTCTGGTAGGTCATGCCGACCGGATGCTGCTGCGGCAGCCCGGCCTCGATCTGCTTCACGAAACGGATGACGTGGTACTGGAACTCGGTCGAGCCCGGGTGCGTCTCGTTCGACACCTCGTAGAGCACGTTGTCGAAGTCGTTCAAGCCGGTGACCAGCCAGCGCAGGTAGGTCTCCTGCAGGGCCGTCACGCGCGGCACGGCGAGTTGGTGGACTTCGATGCCCTTGCCGTCGCCGTTCGGGTCGCCGTCGACGCCGTTGATATTGTTCGCGGGATTGAAGGGGTGGTTGGGCCACGCATCGGCCTGGAACTGCACGCCGTAGCCCTCGAAGAGCATCACCGAAACATACACGCCGGCCGCCCGGGCCTGCGCCAGGCGGGTGCGGAGGCGCTGGAGGTAGTCGGGGTTGAGTTGCGCGAGGTCGAACTTCGGGCGCCCGTCGAGGGCCAAGCCGGGCCCGGTGCGCCGCCACGGGTGGGGCGCGACCGTGTGGGCCCCGTTGCGCCACTCCCGGTTCTTCATCTGCGTGTTGTCCCACTTGGTGGGTTCCCAGGTCCACCCACGGGTGAAATTGTGACCGTATCCGGTCAGCCACCGCAGATAGGCGGCAAAGTCGAAGGCGGGCGGCGGATCCGACGGCCCCATGTCGATCAGGTTGGGCCAGGTGTGCGAACCGGCCAGCAGCACCGCCCCGCCGCTCGCGTCGGCGAAGTAACGCGGGTTTTCCGGATGTACGCGCAGCGGCCCGGCGGTCTGGGCGAGGGCCGCGCCGGTGAGCAGGCCGGCAAACAGGGCGCCGCGAAAAAAGCCCCCCGAGCCGGCTGCGGCGCCCCGATGCCGCCGGCCGATCATGCCCGCCCGGGCTGCCGCGATGCTGGCGGCCACGAGCGGGAGCGAGTGGAGTGACGCGGCCATCGGCTCGCTCACGCTCGTCGCTACCTCGACCAGGTCGAAGCAGTCGTCATCGCAGGCGAGCCACCGGGGAAAACGGTGCATCTCAATTGGCCTTCTTCTTGGTCTTCTTGGACCGCGACGGCGCGTCGGTTTTCGGCAGCCACCGCGCGTGCTCGGCCTTCACCGCGGCAAACTCGGGCCGAGTCGCGAGGTTGGTCCACTCGTGGGGATCGTTGGCGTGATCGTAGAGCTCCTCGCCGCCGTCGGCGTAGCGGATGTAGCGCCAGCGTTCGCTGCGCACGGTGTGGTTGCCCAGACCATGGGTGGTCAGCGCCGGCCGCTCCCAGGTCCGCTGCGGATCGCGCAGCAGCGGCACCAGGCTCTGGCCATCGAGGCCCGCGACGGGCGGCAGGCCGCAGAGTTCGTTGAGCGTGGGGAACAGATCGACCACGCCGGCCGGGCGGGCGGTGCGGGTGCCGGGGCGGGTCACGCCGGGCGCGATCACCAGAAACGGGATGCGCGTGCTGCGCTCCCAGAGCGTGAACTTGTGCAGGTGGTGCTTTTCGCCGAGGTGCCAGCCGTGGTCCGACCAAAGGACGATGACGGTGTTCTTCGCGGCCGGGCTGGCGTCGAGGGCTGCGATCAACTTCCCCACGAGGGCGTCGCCGTAGGAGATGTTGGCGAGGTAGGCCTGGAGCACCTCGCGGTACTTGCCGGCCTTGCGCACGAGTTCGAGATCACCGCGCCGGTCGGCCGCCATGCGCTGGCCGCCGGCCGGAAGGTCGTCGAGGTCGTCGTCCTTGATCGGCGGCGGTGTGATCTTTTCCAGCGGATACAGCTCGAAGTATTTCCGCGGCGCGTACCACGGCAGGTGCGGCCGGTAGATCCCGGCGGCAAGGAAGAACGGCTGCGCCGGCGGCCGGGCGAGAAACTCGGCCACCCAGGTCGCCAGCCGGCCATCGCCCATCTCCTCGTCGCGCGCGTCCCACGGCCCCCAGTCGAACTCGTTGGCATTCTGCGGGGGGCGGGAGAAGGCCTTCACCTCCGGCAGGCCGTTGAGCGGAAAGCCCGCCGGCCAGGAAAACTTGCTGACGTCCCGGCCCGCGGCGAGCTGCGCCTGGTAATGGCTGTCGAAGACCTGGTCGAAATAGACATGCCAGTCGCTGCGGCGGTTGTTGCCGGGCGTGTGGTGGTTCACCTTGCCGCCGCCGGCGACGTGGTAGCCGTGCGCCTTGAAGTGCGACGGCAGCGACACGATGCCGGGCAGCGCCTCGTGCCAGCGCACGTCGTTGGCGTAGATGCCGGTGCTGGCCGGAGCGCGGCCGGTCATGAACGCGGCGCGGGAAGGGTTGCAGACCGGCGCGGCGACATGGGCGTTGGTGAAGGCGAGGCCGCGCTGCGCCAGGGCGTCGAGGTGCGGGGTCTTCACGTCCGGGTGCCCGCCGAGGTGGCCGACCCAGTCGTTGAGATCGTCGAGGACGATCATGAGCACGTTGGGGCGCGCCGCAGGAGCCGCGGTCGTGGCGGCGAAGGCGGCGCCGGCCGTGGCGGCGATCAACCCGAGGCGGAGAAAGGTCTGCTTCATGGGCGTTGGGCACGAGGCCTCGAGGCTGGCTTCGGTCCAGCCGGCGTGGCGACGAGCGTAAGCGAGTCGACGGAGTCACGGGTCCACCCGCTCACGCTCGTGGCTGCCAGAATCGCGAAAGTTCCGGAGGTCGCTGCGGGCATGGCTATTGTTTCTTGCGCTTCTTCTTGCCGGTCTTCTCGGCTGCGGCGGCCGCGGCGGTGTCCGGTTTCGCCGGCGGTTCCTGCCCGAAGAAATAGTAGGGATAATCCCACGACAGCTCGCGTGCCTGCTGCTTGGAGGAGCGGTCGATCTCGGCCTTGAGACGGGCGAGGTTGCCGGGCTGCAGCAGCGGGTCGGCCGTCTGCTGCCGCCACTGGGCGAGCTCGCGTTGCAGCCGGGCCAGGGCGGCGGCGTGCGCGGGCTCGTTCGTCAGGTCGCGATACTCGTAGGGATCGGCCTGCAGATCGTAGAGTTCCCAGCGCGGCGGTCGCTCCATGCGCGCGTAGGCGGTGCGCACGGCGGCGGGGGCGCGGGCGATGGCGGCGCGCAGGTCGGCCTCGTGGTGGCCGAGGGTGAACTCGTACCCCGGGTTCACCTCGCCGGGGAGGAGGTTCTCGATCAGCTTGTGGCGGTCGTCGCGCACGGTGCGTTGCGGCCAGAAGTTGGTCTTCGCCGCGTGGGTGTGAAACTCGGTGAACAGGTACTGCCGCCAGGCCGGCCGTTCGCCGCGCAACAACGGCGCCAGTGAACGCCCGGGCAGGTTCGGGGGCGGCGGCGCGCCGGCCAGTTCAAGCACCGTTGGGTAGAGGTCGACCAGCGACACCAGCTCCGCGCGCACCTGGCCGGCCCGCGCCCCGCGGGGCCAGCGCATCAGGAGCGGCACGCGCACGCCCCCCTCGTACGAGGTGCGTTTGCCGCGCAGCAGGTCGGCCCCGTGGTCGCCAAAATAGACCACGAGCGTGTTCTCCGCCTGGCCGTTGCGCTCCAGGGCCGCGAGCAAATCGCCCACCAGCGAATCGAGCCGGCTCATGCAGTTGTAATGATCGGCCATGAACTCGCGCAGCTTGGGATCGTCGACCCCCATGTGGGCCAGCGGCTTGACGTCCGCGCCGGTGAGCGGCCGGGCCGGCAGGCCGTCGACCTGGCGGACCCAGGGCCGGTGGGCCTCCGGGTAGTTCACGCTGAGAAAGAAGGGCCGGTCGCCGGCGCGGAAGAACGCCTCCGCGTGTTTCGCGTAGTCCGCCAGGCCGCGGCGCGCGAAGTTGCCCGAGTTCATCTCCGCAAAGTCGAACGGGAAGGCCGACTCCGGATTGATGTGCAGCTTGCCGACGATGCCGGTGCGGTAGCCGGCGGCTTTCAGGCTGTGCGGGAGGTTGGGCGTATCCGGCCGGTACATTCGGAAACCCCAGGTGGCGAGGCCGATCTGGCCGTGCTGGTGCGGGTACAGCCCGGTCATGAAGCTGGCCCGCGACTGGCTGCAGCCGGCCTGCGCGACATACGCGCGCTCGAAGCGCACGCCGTCGGCGGCGAGCCGGTCGAGCACCGGCGTGCGGGCGTGGGGGTCCCCGTAGCAGCCGAGCTCGGGGCCGTTGTCCTCCGAGACGATGAGCAGGATGTTCGGGCGGTCGGCGTTGGCCGCGGTGCCCGGGCCGGCCACCGCCAGGCAGCAGAGAACGAGCGCAAGGTGTCGGAGGAGGTGCATGGGGAAAAGGAGGGGGTGGGAGGCGATCGCGATCGTGGGTGACGCGCCCGGCAAACGAAATCCGCGGCCGCCGGTCTTGTTTTGGAACCACGGGCCGACGCCGGCTGGCCCGGGGCAGGATCGTCAACCGGAAGAAGCGCTCCCCGTCTCGGCCGCCGGCAGTTGCACAAAAAACTCCGCGCCCTGCCCGGACGCGCTTTCCACCCGCACCTCTCCGCCATGCGCCTGGACGACGTTCTTCACGATCGCCAGCCCGAGCCCGGTGCCGCCCTGCTCCCGCGAGCGGGCCTTGTCGACCCGGTAGAACCGCTCGAAGACCCGGGCCACCGCCTCCTCCGGGATGCCCGGCCCATCGTCGCGCACCGAAAATTCCACCCGCCCGCCTTCCTGCGCCCGCCCGCGCACCACCACCGCGCCCCCCGGCCGCCCGTACTTGATCGCGTTGTCGATCAGGTTGCCGAACACCTGGCGCAGGCGATCCGGATCCGCCCGCGCCATCAGGCCCGCCGGCACCTCATTTCGCAACGTCACCTCGCGTGCCCGCGCGATCAACGCCGCGTCGTCCAGTGTCTCCTGCGCCGCCGTGGCCAGATCCACCGGCTGCAGGTGCATCTCCAGCCGCCCGGAGTCGAGCCGGGCGAGCAGCAGCAGATCGTCGAGCAGCAGCGTCAGCCGCGTCGCATGCTTGTCGATGATCTCCAGAAAACGCGCCGCGACGGCGGGGTCGTGCCGCCCGCCGTCGATCAGAATTTCCGCCGCACTGCGGATGAGCGAGAGTGGCGTGCGCAATTCGTGGCTCACGTTGGCCACAAACTCCTGCCGCGCCACCTCGAGCTGCCGCTGGCGCGTGAGGTCGTGAAACACGAGGATCGCGCCATCGCGCGCGCCGTCCACCCCCCGCAACGCCAGGGCGTTGACCTGCAGGAACCGCGCTTCCGCCAGCTCATCGATCCGCACCTCGTGGTTCAGCACCTCCGGCGCCTGCTCCAGCCGCGCCACCACCGCGGCCACTTCGTGATGCCGGGTGGCCTCCAGCACGGTGCGGCCCGCCGCCGGCAGCTCGAACCGGAACAGCTCGCCCGCCGCCCGGTTGGCCAGCCGGATGCGGCCATCCGCGCCCAACACGAGAATCCCCTCCACCATCCGATCGAACAGCGCCGCGGTGCGCTCCGCCTGCGCCTGCAGCTCCGCCGCCCGATGCAACTGCTGCTCCGTCCGTTCCCGCTCGCCCGCCGCCCGCGCGGCGGCGAACCGCCCCCGCCACCACCAGGCCAGGCCCGCGGTCGCCGCCAGCGCCGTCAGCAGCACAAGTTCGAGCGGCGTCATTCCTCGGATCGGAACCGGTAGCCGACGCCGCGAATGGTCTCCAGGTACTCCGCCGCCGGCCCGATCTTCTCGCGCAGGCGACGCATGTGCGTGTCCACCGTCCGGCTGTCGATCGGATTCTCATAGCCCCACACATCCTGCAGCAGGCGTTCGCGGGTCTGCACCCGGCCGCGCCGCTGCGCCAGCACCTCCAGCAACCGGAATTCGGTCGCCGTCAAATCCACCGGTTCCCCCGCGATCTGCACGCGGTGCCGCGGCACATCGATCGCCAGCACCCCGAACTCCAGCGTCTCCAGGGGGGCCTCCGCCGCCTTCACCCGCGCCAGCAGCTTTCGAATCCGCAGCACCAGTTCGCGCGGGCTGAACGGCTTGGTCACGTAGTCGTCCGCCCCCAGCTCGAGGCCCAGCACGCGGTCCATCTCGGCCGCGCGCGCCGTCAGCATCAGGATCGGAATGGCCGCCGTGCCAGGATCGCGCCGGAGGATCTTGCAGACCTCGAAACCGTCCACCTCGGGCAGCATTAGATCGAGCACGATCAGCGCGGGCCGCTCCTCGCGCGCCATCGCCACGGCGCGCGCCCCGTCCTTGGCAAACAGCGGCGCGTACCCGGCCTCCCGCAGCTTGAATCCGAGCACCTCCAGCGCGTCGGGTTCGTCGTCAACGACCAGGATCTTCGGTTTCATGATGTTTCAGCTCGGTGTGCCGGATGTCGCGGGCCTCGTACAGGAACACGACCTCCTCGGCGATGTTGGTGGCGTGATCGGCAATTCGCTCGATGGCCTTGGAAACCACCATCAGGTGGAGGCAGCGGGTGATGATCGCGGGCTGGCCGACCATCCCGGCGGAAAGCTCGCGGTGGAGCTCGCGGTTGAGCGCGTCCACCTCGCGGTCGCGCGGGATGATCCGGCGCGCCACCTCCGGCTGCCGCTCGACAAAGGCCGTCAGCGCCTCGCGCAGCATCTCCACCGACAGCGCGGCCATCCGCGGAAGATCGACGCCGGGTTTGAAGGGCGGCTCCGCGCCGAGCTCCCGCGCGCGCCGCGCGATCGTCACCGCCTCGTCCCCCACCCGCTCCAGGTTCTGCGAGATCTTCATCGCGACCGTGATCAGCCGCAGCTCCGTGGCCAGGGGGGCCTTGGCCAGCAGGTGGATGGCAAGATCGTCGATCTGCACCTCGAAGTGATCGAGCACCCGGTCATCCTCCTGCACCTGCTGCGCCAGCGCATCGTCCCGCTCGACCAACGCGCGCACCGCCCGCGTGACCGCCGATTCCGCGTGGCTGGCCATCGCCAGCAGGCTCTCCTTCAACTGTGCCAGTTCCTCGTGAAAGTGCGTCATGAGTGTCGCCTCAGCCGAACCGGCCCGACACGTAGGCTTCGGTCTGTGGATTGGCGGGATGGGTGAACAGGTCGCGCGTGTCGCCGTACTCGACGAGGCGGCCGAGGTAGAAAAACGCCGTGCGGTCCGAGCAGCGCGCCGCCTGCTGCATGTTGTGGGTCACCAGCACGATGCAGTAGCGCGCGCGCAGCTCCTGAATCAGCTCCTCAATTCGCGCCGTCGCCACCGGATCGAGGGCCGAGCACGGCTCGTCCATCAGCAGGATCTCCGGTTCGACCGCCAGCGCCCGGGCCAGGCAGAGGCGCTGCTGCTGACCGCCGGACAACCCGAGCGCGCTGGCCTTGAGATGGTCCTTCACCTCGTCCCAGAGCGCCGCACCCCGGAGGGAGTTCTCCACCGCCTCGTCGAGGCGCGCCCGCTCGCGCACCCCCTGCAGGCGCAGGCCGTAGGCGATGTTCTCATAGATCGACTTCGGAAACGGATTCGACTTCTGGAAGACCATGCCCACCCGCTGGCGCAGCGCGACCACGTCGACGTCGGGCCGGTAGATATCGATTCCACGGATACGCACGGTGCCGCCGGTGACGCGCGCGCCATCGATCAGATCGTTGAGGCGGTTGAGGCAGCGCAGCAGCGTGGTCTTGCCGCAACCCGAGGGGCCGATCAGGGCGGTGACGCAGTTGGCCTCGAGGCGCAGGGTGACGTCGCGGAGCGCAGGCACGGCGCCATAGGCGAAGTCGAGCTGCTCGATTTCCACCAGCGCGGGCGCCGGCGCGGCGGCCGGATCCCGGCGGGCGGG
>CAZDGC010000029.1:0-61807 GCA_964504885.1 uncultured Opitutus sp. | reverse complement strand
ATCGCGCGGATGATGTGGCGCGGGGTGCGGAATTGGCCGGCTATGCCCGCGGTCGAGAGTTTGGAGAGATGGTACTAGTAGATATCGCCCTTGGTGTCGCCCTGTTCGAGGGGAAGTTCGCCGATGGCGCTGACGGCCTTGTTGAGCAGATTGGCCGTGGGAATGAGGCAGTTGGCGTCGCTCAGGAAGCGCCCCAGGTTCGACTTCTTGGCCAGCCCGGTGCGGAGGAAAGGAAAGACCTCGTCGCGGACGATCGGCAGCATGGCTTCGCCGCCGAGGTGGCAGAAGTGCGACCACCGGAGCTGGGGACGATCCTTGGGAAAGATGCGGGTGTAGTCCTGCTGGAGACGGCCGGCGCGCTTTTCCTGGCGCGACTCGGTGAGATCCAACAGCCGGATAAACATCAGGTAGGAGATCTGTTCGATGACGGTGATCGGATTGGTGATGCCGCCGGTGTGAAAATCGAGCCAGAGGGCGTCGATCTTCGATTTGAGAGAAAGGGTGTTGGTCACGGAAAGAGGTGTTTCAGGCGGCCGGCTGATTGATCTCGGTCAGGAGTACGAGCAGGTCGTCGATCTGGCTCGAGTCGGTGAACACTCCGTCGACACCCTCGGCATGGAGGGTGGTGAACGGGGAATCCCAGAGCTTCTCCGGTTCGATCACTCCATAGCGGGCGATGTAGCCCTTGAGGAGTTCAAGGAAGCGGATCTGGTTGGCGTTGAGCGCCGGGTATTTTTGCACGAACTCGCGGAAATGTTGGTCGACGCGGGCGGCGTCGAGGCCGATGACCTGGCGAATGGCGAGCGCGAGGCTTTGGGACTTGTTGGGGAAGTGGATCAGCAACTCGTCGAGGTCGAGGTCCGGATCCATCACGAGTACTTCGGAGACAAGGGAGTCCAAAGCGGCCGAATCGACCGGCTCTCCCGCGCGGATTTTTTTGAGGGCATCGCTCTTCTCGATTAAACCTCGGAGGACTGACTCCACGCGGTTGCGGTAGGCGGCGAGTTTGAGGCCCTCCAATTTCGGCGTGTGGACGGCGGTGTGGTACTCGGACTGGTCCTCGGCGACATTGAGGAAGAGTGGATCGACGCGCGCGACCTTGTCGCGCTGGCGGAAGTGCATGATGCCGCGGAGGGAGATGCGGACATCCTCGAAATCGGCAACGGCGGCGTGCTGGTGAAACTCGCTACTCTTCGCCCGTTGGATGACGGGGAGTTTTTCGGCGACCTGCTTCAGGTTGATCGGGAGTTGGGAGACTTGGGTGACGAGGGTGTCGAGCAGGTCCGCCGCCGCGGATGACTTCGTGAGTCTAGCCGCCTGCAGGCGGACGACGAGATGATCGAACTCGAGAGCGGCCTCACGACCGCGCACGTTGCGCCACTGCATGAGCGGGGCGATCTCACGGCGCAGCACGGCCACGGTGGCGGGATCAAATCGATCGACGACGCCAGTCTTGCGGAGACCCTGGATGTCGCGCCACTTGTCTTTCACGGAAAGGCAGGCCGGCGGAAGATCTTCGAGGTCGGCGGTAACCAGCTTCGTGGCGAGTCGCAGGGCGTCGAGATCCTGCTGCTTGATGGCGACCTCGCCGAGGGCGATCCGAGCCTCAAAGAGGAGTTGGGTGAGGCTCTTGGTCTGGTGGGGTTCGGCCTCCTGCGGCAGTTCGTCGAAATACTCGAAATTGCCCCAATGATCGAAGATGTAGAACTCCGACTTGTCTTTGCCGGGACCGAACAGATCGCGGCATAGGCGGGTACCGCGACCGATCATCTGCCAAAACTTGGTGTAGGATTTGACAGGCTTGGCGAAGACGAGGTTGACGATTTCCGGGACGTCGATGCCGGTATCGAGCATATCCACCGAAACGGCGATGGTGAGGTTCTTGGAGCCGTCAGTTGACTTGAAGTCGTCGATCAGTTGTTCGGCCCGGGGCTCGTAATTGTCGATCAGCAGGCAGGTGTCGCCGCCGAATTGGGGATACAGCTCATTGAAGAGCCGCACCAGTTGTTGGGCGTGGGTGTGATTGCGGGCGAAGATGATGGTCTTGCCGAGGCGGGTGCCATCGGCATTACGCAGGCCATTTTCCATGAGGTTGCGCAGGATGGCACGGTCCGTGTCATCGTTGAACACCCGGCGGCTGACCTTTTCGCGATCGTAGTCGACGGCTTCAGAGTCATCGACCTGGTCCTCGAGTTGCTCGCGCTGTTCCGGGGTGAGGTTCTTGTACTTGATGCCCTCGCGGAGAAACTTGGTGGTGTGCTTGATGGCCCTGAAGGGACAAAGGTAGGGCGGCTCGTGGGAGATGGCCTCTTCGTAGGGATAGTTGAACGTGGGATCTTCATTCTCGCACTCGAACAGCCGGTAGGTGTTGCGGAAGACGAACTTCACTGGCGTGGCGGTGAGGCCAACCTGGCAGGCGTCGAACCAGCGGAAGAGATCGCGGTAGCGGTTGTAGATGCTGCGGTGGGATTCGTCGGCGATGATGAGGTCGAAGAAACCGACATCGAAATTTTGGAAGCACTTCATCATCGCCGGATAGGTGGCGAGATAGATGCGCTGATTCCGATCGGCGGAAGTGCGTGCGCTGACGTAGATGCGAGGCTCGGACGGAAGGTACTCCTCGAAGACATCGCGGGCCTGTTTGCGGAGTTCGCGGCGGTCGCAAAGGAAGAGAATGCGTTTGGCCCACTTGGCCCGGATCATGAGCTCGGCAAGGGCGACGGCTACGCGTGTCTTGCCAGTGCCGGTGGCCTGAATGACCAGGGCTTTGCGGCGGCGGCGATCGAATCGTTCCGCGACACGTTTGATCGCCTCGAACTGGTAAAGGCGGTCTACGATCTGCTCGCGCGGATGCAGGGCGCCGAGCTTGGGGTGACGTTCCGTCGTTTGGAAATGGAGGTAGGCGAGGCTATCCCGGGAATAGAAACCAAACAGCGGGCGGGGCGGCTCGCCCTTGGCGTCGTCCCAAAGGAAAATCTCGTAGCCGTTGGTGTAGAAGATGAGAGGCCGGACACCGAAAGTCTTTTCCACACCATCGGCGTAGTACCGGGCCTGCATCTTCCCTCGCTCCGCATCCTCGGCGGACTTTTTCGCTTCGATTACGGCCAGGGGGCGGCCTCTTGTCGGGTCGTAGAGGACGTAATCGATGTAGCCGGTGCCGGAGGAGGTGGGCTGGTGGCCGATTTCGACCTCTTGGCCGACTTCGGGCGTGCTCTTGCCGCGAGGGCCGACCTGCCATCCGGCGGCGAGGAGCTGCTCGTCGATCAGTTTGAGGCGGGTTTCCTCTTCGCTGAAGTCGAGGGCATTGGCGGCCTGCTGGGCTTGCTTGAGGGCGAGGTGGAGCTCGCTCTCGGATTTCTTCGCGGCGTCAGCTTGGGCGCGGGCCTGCTCGAGGTCGGCGAGCAGTTTCGCCATCAGCGCTTCCTGCTCGGCAAGTTTCGCCAACGCGGCTTTGGTGCGACGCTGCAGTGAGTCAGCGGCGTCGGTCGGAATGGCGGGGAGCGGTTGCCATGGGGCCAGCTTGGCAGCGGGAACTCCCTTGAGCGAGAGAACGAGCCATCGGGCTAGATCGTGGGCCTCGCGGATGAACTCTGGAACGCGAGCCTCGGCCTCCTTAAAGAGGGTGCCGTGGGCGGCGTGGTTACCCTTGATGCGCAGGAGGTGGAGCTTTTCTTGGATGACGGCCGGGGTGATCGCCTTGAAGGAGGGATCGTGGAGCAGATCGTTCAGCGAGCTTTGGTACGCAAGTTCCAGCCGATGGTGGGCGAAGACCGCTTTGACCAAACACTCGGCGAAGGTGCGGAGTTTGACCAACGCGCTGACCGGATCGGAGTATGCGTAGGATTCGGCAAACCCACCGAGATCGGCGAGCTCCCGGAAGTGCGGCCGGACAAACTCGAAATTAAGCGACTCCATGACGCAATCGGGGATCGGCGAGTCGTCCAGAGGCCCGGCATAGGGAATCCGGGACCGTGACGAGAGCGATGCTGGGGAAAGCGTGAACATGGACGCCGGTTGGGCCGAACCGCCGCACTGGGCGTCGACGGTTCGCCCGGGGATCGTCAATACGCAGGGAAGTAGTCCTTGAGGTTTCTCCCGTTGTAGAAAACCTCGCAGACGAGGCGGCCGCGATCGATGCGGTGGGCTTCGCGCAGTTCAACCTGTCGATTGAGGATGAGCTGGCTGAGGCGGGCGGTGGCGGCCGCGGCACCGGGAGCGCCGACTTCGGGTGCATCGTAGCCGGCGGGGCGTACGCGGTCGCCGGATTGGTTGTTCCAAGTCCAGGTGGGTGAAACGACGAACGTGTCGCCGTCGATGATTTCAGTGACAGTGAAGTTTGGCATAAGGCCTCCCTCCATATCACGCATCGTGCCATGAGCTGCTGTTCCACGTAACCAACTGTGCTCAAGAGGTTAAGTGTCTCAGGCGGACCTTCGCTGCGCGGAAGAAAAACAAGTGTCGTTGATGATTTGTAAGGCATCATTGACCCTTCTTGAGTTTCAGGAACTGGTGCAGGGCTTGGGGAGTTAGACCGAGGAAGCGGGCAGCTTTGGCTTGTATGTGATCGGCCTTCTCAAGGGCGCGCTCAATGAGCTCGGTACGCTGGCGGTCGAGGTACGTGTGAAGTGAAAAGCCGGGCCCAGGCTCCGGGATGGCGACCAGGTCCGTTTGCGTAAGCGGAAGTTCGAAGCGAAGATCGTCAGGACCGATGACCGATTTCTCGGTGAGCATGGTGGTTTGGGTGACTACCCTTCGTAGCTCACGGACGTTTCCCGGCCACGCGTGACTCGTGAGAGCGGTAAGCGCCTTGGCGGACAGACGCCGTTGTTTCTGATGCCTCCGGTTCCACTCTTCAAGGAGGTGCAGTGCAAGCAGAGGAATATCCGATTTCCGGTGACGGAGCGGGGGGAGGGTGACGGTCGCTCCGAATCGTTGATAGAGATCCTCACGAAATCGACCGCTGGAAATCATGATGCGAATGTCACGATTGGTGGCGGCCACGACCCGCACGTTAACTTTGAGGGGGCGATTTGCCCCAACCGGCTCAACTTCTCCCTGATCAAGCGCACGAAGCAGCTTGGCTTGCGCGGCCAGTGGGAGCTCACCGAGTTCGTCGAGAAATAGCACCCCGCCATCCGCGGTCTTGAATTTCCCGGGATTGTCCGAAGTCGCTCCGGTGAACGATCCCTTCTTGTGGCCGAAGAGTTGGCTTTCGACGAGTTCAGTCGGCAGGCTGCTACAGTTGACCGTCACAATGGGACGATTTGCCCTTGGGCTGAGATAATGCAGCAGTTCGGCAAACCGCTCTTTTCCGGTGCCGGTTTCACCCAGCAGGAGCACATGAGTATCGTCGTAGGGTGCGTAGGCCGCGGCTTCGTTGAGCGACCTTAGGAAGGTGTCGTCGTCGCCGACGATTCCGAGTATCCGGCGCGCTTCGGCCAAGTCTGACACGGGGTCATCGTTGGGCGCGTTGCGTTCGCGAAGCGTGATCTGCGGGAAATCGTCGGGGCTAAGGTCGAGTTCCTTCACGGGAGAATGCCCGGCCGGAACAAATTCGGGTGGGGTGGATTGAAGGATGGTGGCCGGGATCTCACCGCTCGCGGCCAGCATCAACCAACACGCATGCATGTGTGGCGTTCCCGACGATACAGCGATGAAGAACGATGCTTCCGGATGCGCGGAGTGAATCCTCCTGAAATGGCTTCGAATCTGCCGGAGGATTCCCACGTAATTCGTTGGATCCTTCAATGGAGCATCGCACACGTGCGTGCGCGCCTCCGGGAGACGCTTGTTCAGCTCCGCGACGGTGGCTGTGGTCTGGGCCGCCATGCGTGGCGTCGAAAACAGATAGATGTCGGTGAACTGACAGTACCCGGCTATCGTTAACACAGGCCCCACATTCATTTCTCCGGAGAGAGCCGAAGCTACGAACGGATCGTGCGAGCCGGTGAATGAGAGAAGCACATTCATGCCGTCACCGACCCTGCATCATCAACGCAGCTTGATGCAATCGCCAATACGGATTGGCACCGGCATGGAAGGTACGGACTCGATCAGGCTAGAAGGGTCCAGCGGCGCGCCTTCATCTCGAAGGCGGGCAGGGTGCCGGGGGCGACCGCCTGCACGGTGAAGCGCAACTGGAACGTGGCGTGCAGTTCCTTGGCCAGGCGCGGCGCGAGATCGGAGCCCCCCTCCGTCGGTTCGAAGAGGAGGGTGGCCTGGGCGAGGGTGCCGCGCCGGTCGATTTCGACGCGGTATTCGCGGACGCCCGGCACGGTGCGCACGACGGCGTCGACCGCGCTCGGGTAGAGGTTGACGCCGCGGATCACGACCATGTCGTCGACCCGGCCGAGGACGCCCCCGGCGAGGGCGAAGGCGGCGGGATCCTCGCCGGGGAGGGCGACGGGCTGGACGAGATCGCCGGTGCGGTAGCGCAGAAGCGGGCAGGCGGCGCGGCCGAGGGTGGTGAGGACGAGTTCGCCTTGTTCGCCCGGGGGAACGGCTTCGTTGGTCCCGGGGCGGAGCACTTCGCAGAAATAGGCGTGGTGGAAGAGGAGCAGATGATTGGGGTGGGCGAGTGAGCCGCAGGAAACGGGGCCGACCTCGGTCATCCCGTGGTGATCGATGACCTGGGCGCCGGGCCAGCCCTCCTCGATGCGGGCGCGGATGGACGGCACGCTGCCGCCGGGCTCGCCAGCCACCAGGATACGCTGCACGCCCGCCGCTTCGAGCGGGATCGCTTCCTGGCGGGCGACCTCGGCGAGCCGCAGGGCATAGGTCGGCGTGCAGCACAGGAAGCGCGGGCGCTGGGCAAGGATCAGCCGCAGGCGTTCGGCGCTGCTCATGCCGCCGGCGGCGATGGAGCGGAGTCCGAGTTGCGCGGCGGAATCGAAGGCGGCCCAGAAGCCGAGGAAGGGGCCGAAGGAGAAGGCGAAGAGGGCGGTGTCGCCCGGGAGGGCGTCGGCCTCGCGCCAGACCCGTTTCCAGTTGTCGAGCACCCACTGCCAGCTCGCGGGGTCGTCGAGCCAGAGGAGCGGGCGCCCGCCCGTGCCGCTGGTCTGGTGAAAACGCGTGTAGGTGGCCCGGGGATACGTGAGGGTCGAGCCGAACGGCGGGTGGAGCGCCTGGTCGCGGGCGAGTTCGTCCTTGGTGGTGAACGGCATCCGCGCGGAGAATTCCGCCAGCGAAGCAAAGCCCTCCAGCCCGCCGGCGGCGGCGAGCTTGGGACGGTAGAAGCGGTTGAGGGGCGCGATCTCGGTGACGAGGCGGTTGAGCGCCGCCAGTTGTTGAGACGCGAGCTCCGCCATGGGGTCAGGGCTGGCGCGGGGCGGCGGGCGCCACCGCGGGTGCGATTACTTTGGCGGTCGGCTTCGGGGCCGGGGCGGGGCGGTAGAGGCTGACGATGCAGCCGCCGGTGGCAGCCATCACGATGCCGAGATAAAACTGCCACGGCACGCCGCCCCAGCCGTCTTTCGGCGGATGCATCCAGGTGGCGACGATGGCGTTTACCACGGGAGCGCCGGCGAACACGATCGACATGACGACCTGCGGCGTGCCCTTGGCGCCGAAGGCGAGCAGGATGCCGAAGGCGCCGACGGCGCCAAGCACGCCGGCGACAAGCGAAAGCCAGATGCCCTTGCCCGGGAAACTGAAGTCGGAGCCCTGCACCTTGAGGAGCACGAGCGGGGCGAGGACGGCGAAGATGAAGTAGGCGATACCGACGAAGAGGAACGCCTTGTAGCGACCGAGGACGGGGTCCTTCATCGCGATCTGGCCGCTGTGGAGGAAGATGCCGTACAGGCCCCAGGAGGCGACGGTCAGAACGACGTAGAATAACCACTGCATGGTGTGGGAACGGGTTGGTTTGTCAGGTGGGGGAAACAGGGGCGGCGGCGGCGTTTTCGAGGGCGTGCCGGACGGCGGCCGGGATGGGCGCCTTGTGCAGGCGGTGGGTGTGGGTGTCGAGCGCCACGTGGATGATCGAGCACCGGCCGGTGGCGAGCAGGGACTGCGGCGCCGGGTCGGGGCCGAAGATCCAAAAACCGTAGGTGAGGCTGGTGGTGCCGAGTTTTTCGATCCGGAGGCAGATGCGGAGCGTCTGCTCGAAGCGGGCGGGCTTCAGGTAACGGCAGGAAACCTCGAGGCGTGGCCAGCCCTGCTGCTCGGTGCCGGCGCTGGTGTGGATGGAGAAGCCGAGGGAGCGGAAGAAGGCGTGTTCTGCGCTTTCCACGTAGCGGAGGAAGTTCGCGAAATGCACGATGCCAGCGAGGTCGGTCTCGTGAAACTCCACCAGCCGTCGGTGGCAGAAATGGAAATGCGCGGGGACGTCCATGGGGGAAGGAAGCGGGAACTAGCTGCGGGCCGGCGGCGTCAGGCCGGCGACGGCGCGGCGGAAGTGGTCGCTCATGGCGCGGGCGGTGAACTGGCGTTCGACGGCGGCGCGGCCGGCCGCGCCCAGGGCACGGCGGCGGACCTGATCGCCGAGCAGGTCGCGCCAGGCGCGCGCCAGCGCGACCGGGTCGCCGGGGGGCACGCAGAGGCCGGCGCCGGTTGCGGCGACGAGCTCCGGGAAGGCGGCCGAAGCGGGCTGTACGAGCGGCACGCCGCAGGCCATCGCCTCGACGACGTACAGCCCGAAGGCCTCCGCGTAGGTCGCGGGGACCGAGAACAGGGAGAGGCCGCGCAGAAACGCGATCTTCTCCTCCCGGGAGATGTTGGGCAGCCAGTCGACGCGGTTGGCCAACCCCGCGGCGGCCAGTCGCTCCTTCAGTTGCGCAATCAATGGCTCGTCGCCGGCCGTGGCGGCGCCGGCGATCCGCAGGCGGGTGCTGGCGTCGCCCAGATCGCCGGCGAGGACGAGGAAGGCGTTGACCAGCAGCTCCAGGCCTTTTTCGCGGCGCAGGCGGGCGAGGTAACCGATGGCGGGCGGGCGCGGAGGCTCGGCAGCGGGCGCGTAGCCGTCGAGCTGGATGCCGTTGTGAATGACCTGGACCACGCCCGGTGCAAGGCGGAGGCGCTGGCTCATCAGGTCCGCGTAATAGCGGCTTGGGGCGATCAGCAGGTCGGAGGCCGGCAGGCGGGCGGCGAGGGCCTCCCAGCATTGGGAGCGGAAGGGCTCGGGGAGGCCGTCGAGGAATTCGTCCTCGCCCTGGAAGAAGGTGACGACCGGCGCGCCGAGGCGGCGTTTGAGTTGTTCCGCGAAGCCCGCGAGCAGGGCGGTGGAGAGGCAGACCACGTCGGGTTTTTCGATGAGCTCCAGCCAGCTCAGCAGCTTTTCAAGCTCCTTGCCGAGGCGGCTCGAATCGACGTGCAGCATCTCGAGCGTCATCTCGCCGTGGGTGCGCGCGGAGGTCATGTGACTGTGGCGTGCGGCCCAGCGGAGCAGGGGGGCCGAGTTGAAGAGCCGGTCGAGAAACGCGGGGGTTTTCCGGAAGAGCGGGATCTTCTGCTGCAGGAAGACGTTGATGCCGCCGAAGAACACCGGGACCTTGTCCGCCCCCTCGACCGATTCCTCGTCGAGGATATGGGGCAGGTACATCGGCGCCATGGTGACGTCGTCGCCGGCGCGATGGAGCTCGCGAGCGAGGGCGTTGTCGCGCATGCAGGCTCCGCAGTAGTAGGAGCCGGTGCCGGGCGTGAGGAAGACGATCTTCACTCGGGGGCGGTTCGCGGGTGGCGGGGAGGAGCGGCTAACGCGGCGCAGCGGCGGGCACGCGACCGTGGGCGAGCGGCGGGGGCAGCGCGGCGAAGTCCTTCATCGCCGTAAACAGCGGCGTGTAGTCGCGATCGAGGAAGTTGCCGATCAGGCAGTCGGTGAGCGGGCCGTGTTGGTCGCGGTGGGCGCGGATGAGACTGGCGAAGCTGAACTTCGGATCGTAGAATGCGTACACGATCTTGCGCATGATCTCGATGCCGACGCAGATCCGCTCGCCGTAGTCGGCGAAGGCATCGGCGGTCACCGGTCCGGGGCGATCGAGGGCCTCGTGGATGGCGTCCGCGGCGAGTTCGCCGCTCTTGAGGGCGAGGAAGACACCGGAGGAAAACACCGGATCGAGGAACGCAAAGGCGTCGCCGACCAGCACGAGTCCGTCGGCGGCGCACTGTTCGCCGCGATACGAGTACTCGCCGGTCACCCAATATTCGCCCTGGGGCTGGGCACCGGCGAGGTGGTCCTCGATCCAGGGGTTCTGGCGGATTTCGCGCTCGAAGATGGCGCGGCGGTCCTGCGTGTCGTGGAAAAGGTAGTCGCGCTCGGCCACGATGCCGACGCTGACGAGGTCGTCGCGCAGCGGGATGTACCAGAACCAGCCCTTGCCCTCGAGGTAGGCGACGGTGGTGGCGCCGGCGTCGAGTCCGGGATCGCGTTTGGCGCCGCGGTAATAGGTCCAGAGGGCGACCTTGTTAAGGCCCGGATCGCGGCGGCGGAGGCCGCGCTTGCGGAGGAAGAGCGCGTCGCGACCGGTGGCGTCGACGACGACGCGGGCGGTGAGCTCCTGGGTGGAGCCGTCAGCGGCCCGGGCCCGCACGCCGGTGACGGCGCCGGAGGTGTCAACGAGCAGATCCTGCACCTCGGTTTGCTCGCGGACGGCGGCGCCCTGGCCGCGGGCGTGGTCGAGCAGCATCTGGTCGAACTCGTCGCGCGACACCTGCCAGGTGGTGGAGGACGGGTGATCGAAGTGCTGGAAAAAGTAGAACGGCGTGGAGACCTTGCCATCGCGGCCGACGAACTGGACGCTGTGTTTCTGGACGAAGGCGCGGCGGCGGAGTTCGTCGAGGACGCCGAGGCGTTCGAAGACGAAGTAGCAGAAGGGCATGAGCGACTCGCCGATGTGGTAGCGCGGGAATTTTTCCTTTTCGAGGATGAGCACATCGCGGCCGTGTTGCGCCAGCAGGGCGCCGGTGGTGGCGCCGGCGGGGCCGCCGCCGATGACGATGGCATCGTGGTGGGAGGAGAGGCGGGACATGGGAGTGCGGAGGTGGGAGGTGGCGGTTAGAGCGGGTTGGGAGGCAGAACCTCGGCGATCCAGGCGAGGATTTCGCCGGTCGAGCGCGAGAGGCGGTTGAAGCGACCGTAGCAGGCGGCGGTGGGGTGGAGGAACGGGGGTTCGGCGAATTGGCCGGCGGGGAGGGCGAAAAAGGCGAAGGGGGCGCTGGTGAAGGGAATTTGAAACGTATGGAGCAGGCCGCCGAGCGGGCCGTGGCCGCCCTCGATGGCGGTGCGTTCCGCCGGGGAGAAGCGGGCCAGGTTGACCGCGGTGACCCCGTAGGCGGCGATGTTGTCGCTGGTTTCCGTCCGCAGGAAGACCTCGCGGTAATACCGCTCGGGGCGGCTTACCTGCTGGAGGATCTCGATGCGGAGCGCACTGCCATGGAGCGCGGCCAGGGTCGACGTCATGTCGCGGCGGTGGTCGAGCAGGCGACGGACGGGCGGGGGCAGATGCGCGGCCGGGAGCAATTCGAGGGCCTGGGTGGGCAGGCGACAGCAGCGCTGCAGAAAATCCCAGAAATCGCCGGGCAGGCTGGGGGGCTGATTGGTGCGAGCCGGGCGCATACCGCCAGAGAGGAGAGGGAGGATCAGACGATCTTCGACGTCTGGTGCTGGGGCAGGAAGAATTCGTGGAGGAGCGTGTCGACGCAGAGGAGGCCGTCGCGCGAGAGCCGGAATTCGGTGGCGGACGAAGAGAGCAGGCCGGCGGTGGCGAGGTGGGCGAGTTGCGCGGCGAAACGCTCGCGGAGGTTAACGCCGAACTTTTCCTCAAAGTAGGGCAGGCGGACGCAGCCGAGCTTCATCTGGAGGATGAATTCGCGGATCATCCGCTCCTCGGGCGAGGTGCGGAAGGCGCGCTTGAGCGGCAGTTGGCCGGCTTTGATGGCGGCGAGGTACGGCTCCATTTCCGTGAGGTTCTGGAAATGCACGCCGGCGGCGTGGGAGAACGAGGCCACGCCGAGCCCGATCAGGTCGGCGCCACTCCAGAGGGCGTCGCGATAGATGAACTTGGTGCGCGCGGGATCGCGCACTGCGGTGTAGCCGCTGGCCACGGTGTAGCCCGCGCTTTCGAGCGCGGCGAAGGCCTCTTTGACCCAGCGACGTTTGGTCTGCCAGTCGGCGACCGGAGCGACGAGCCGGCCCTCGGCCTTCATCTCCCGGTAGATGGTGGTGTTGTACGGCACCTCCATCTGGTAGATGGTCACGCTGTCGGGCTGGAGCGCGAGGGTGCGCTCGATGTTGCGCTGCCAGTTGGCCTCGGTCTCCTCGACCATGCCGGCGATGAGGTCGATGTTGATCTGGGGAAACCCCTCCGCGCGGGCGCGCTCGAAGGCGCCGTAGATCTCGCCGCTGCGGTGGGCGCGGCCGTTGATCTCGAGGATGTGGTCGTCAAAGTTCTCGATGCCGAGGCTCAGGCGGGTGACGCCGATTTCGCGGATGGCGGTCAGTTTGCCCGGATTGAGGGTGCCGGGCTCGCACTCGAAGGCGACTTCCTCCGCGGCGTCCCACGGCAGGATGGCCTTGAGCTGCTGCGTCAGCTCGAAGAGTTGGCGGGCGGAGAGGTAGGACGGCGTGCCGCCGCCAAAATAGACGAAGCGCGGGCGCCGACCCTGCAAGAGAGGCCGGCGTGCCAGGGCCTTCAGTTCCGCGACAGTGGCGTCGAGGTAATCCTGGATCTCGCGGGCGTTCTTGTCGGTGTAGACGCGGAAGTAGCAAAAGTGGCAGCGCTTCCGACAGAAGGGAATGTGGTGGTAGAGGCCGAGGCTGGCGCCGTCGGTCGGCGACGAGTTGAGCGCGCGCTCCACTTCCCGCTGCTGATCGGAAGTCCAGAACGAGAAGGGCGGGTAATTGGAGATGAAGTAGTTTCCCGCCGTGGTGGCGGCTGTTGTCGGGGAGGAGGGAGCGGAACGAGAGTCGGTGGACATGACGGGTTCAGGGAGCGCGGCGCCCCCCCGGTTTAATTGGCCGGCTGGCCGCGAATGGCAAACACCGTGCCCTTTTCGCCGCCGATCACAATCAAGCGTTCGCCAAAAGCGGGTGAGGCCACGAGCGGTTCGCCGAGTTCGAGGCGCCAGAGTTCGGCGCCGTCGGCCAGGCTGGCGGCGTAGAGGCGACCGTCGGTCGAGCCGAAGACCACGGCGTCGGTGAAGGCGATGGGCGCGCCTTCGACGCGGCCTCCGGTTGGGAACTTCCAGGCCGCTTCGCCGGTGGCGCGGAAGATGGCGTGCAGGTGTTTGTCGCGCGAGCCGATGAGCACGAGGCGGTCGGTGATGGCAGGCGAGCTGAAGAACGGCATCGCCCGGTCCTTGTAGGTCCAGGCCACTTTGCCGGCGGGGACATCGAATGCCACCGTCTGGTTGGCGTGGTTGCCGCAGAACGCCATCGTGCCGAAGGTGCCGATGGAGGCGGGAATGTAGGCCCCGGCATCGATGGTGTGGAGCGGCTTGCCGTCGGCCAGGTTGACAACGTGGAGCTTGGCGTCGCAGCCGCCGAAAACGAGGTAACGACCGTCGACGACGGCAGGGGCGCCGTTGACGTGGTCGTCGGTCCTATAGGTCCAGACCACCTGGCCGTCTTCGGCGCGGAGGACGCGGGTGGTGCCGTCGTAACCGTTGATCAGAACCCATTCGCCGGGGCCAGCGGGGTTCTTTACGACGGTGGCGCCGGCGCTGATCTTTTCGTCGGTGGTGAACTGCCAGGCCTCGGCGCCGGTGTCGGCGTGGAGGGCGTAGAGTTTGCCGTCGTTGGCGGAGAGGAAGACGCGGTGGTCGCTGACGGCGGGGGCGGCGGCGAGGGCGTCCTTGGTGTCGAAGTGCCAGAGCTCCTTGCCGGAGTCGGCGGCGAGGGCGTGGAGGCGGCCCTTGTCGCTGCCGAGGTAGACGCGGCCGCCGGCGATGGCGGGTTCGGCGGTGATGGGGCCGTTGCTGGTGAACGTCCAGGCGATGGTGGGGGCGCGGGGAGCGGGCTGGGCGACACTACCGGTGAGGGCGGGGCCGCCACGGGTCATGGGCCAGGCGGTGGCGGGCGGCGGGGGCGTCCCCTTTTTCGCCGTGGGGCTGCCGGAGCGGTCGCCGCAGGCGGTGAGGGCGAGGGCGGCGCCGAGGGCGAGGGCGGCAAGTTGGAGCCGGGTGGCAGCGGCTGCGGGCAACTGCCGCCGAGGTGGCAGAGCCGTCCCGGCTCTGCGGTCCCGCGGTTCGCAGCGGCAGGATGCCGCGGCCACGCTGGCGGGCAGACTGGCGTGGGTGCCGTGGGGGGTCGCCCGGGCCGCCGCGGGCGAGCGGTGTGAGTTGCGTCGAGTCATGGTTCGCCGCGCCACGCGCGCCGGGGGCGCGGGCCGATCAAACCGCCACGAGGTCGCCCTGGAGGGCGCGGCGGCGGTAGAGGAATTCGAAGAGGTTGCCCTCGTGGGGCTGTTCCCACTGAACCCGGTTGGTCGGGTAGGGGCCGATGTTGAGACGCTCGATGTTGGTGCTCGCCATCAGTTCGAACGTCCAGTCGCGGTTCCCGGTGAAGGCCGACACGACGAGCGACTCGCCGATGGTGTCGATCATGCGCGCCTGGGGGATCTCAAGCACGCTGGCGAACGGGAACATGAACTCGGTGTTGGCCAGCGGGTGCTGCGGGTCGGTGCAGTAAACGAGCGTGGGCTGCAGGTAGGTCTGCCCGTGGGTCTCGATCAACCGCGGACCCTGGCGGTAGCGGGCGGTGACATCCTCGGCGCCGGGCGTCGCGAGCAGTTCATCGATGCGCTCGTTGATGCCCCTGGCCATGGACGGGTTGGCGAAGCCGCACAACAGAGCCTGCGGGTGGTCGCGCGGGAGCGGCACGATCGCGGCGAGTTGGCGCGCGAGGGCGTCGGCCAGGTCGGCGGCGTGGCGACTGATGAGGACGGAGGAGGCGTTGATGCAACTGCGGCCGCCGTTGGAGGCGATCGACTGGGCGACGACGTCGAGGTGCTTGTCCCACTGGTCGGCGTAGTCGTCTCCGATGAGCACCTTGCTGCGGCCGGAACCGTGCACCTGGATGTGCCGATAGGGCGAGTACTTCTTCACCGTGGCGTCGCTGCCGAAGGCGATGGCGCGGCCGGTGCCGAAGAGGAGGGCGTCGCCGCCGTCGTGGGAAGTGGGGTAGAAGCCGAAGGCTTCGCGGGGGAAGCCGGCGGCGATCAGCGCTTGCAGGAGGCGGAAGGGGGTGAGGGGATCCTCGCGGCCGGGCTTGAGGACGACGGGGATTTTCATCACCGGAGCCGGGAGCCAGAGGGAGTTGACGCCGGGGGAATTGCTCGGGAGCAGGACGCCGAGGCTTTCGGTCTGCGGGAAGAAATTCACGTCCAGACCGCCCTGGCGAATGAAGCCGTGGTCGAACAATTCCAGTGGCAGGCCGCGCGTGAGCCCCGAGAGGACGGCGCGGATGTTGGCCATGGCAGCGTGGACCTTGCCCATATTGAGACGACCGAGGCTGTGCGGCAGGCCGGTGAGCTGGGAAAGCGCGGCCACGTAGTCGTCCGGACTTTGCAGGCGGTCGCCAGTGCCCCAGGGAAGGTGGCCGTGGAGGAAGAAGTCGGCGGCCTTTTCGCAGCGATCGGCCAGCGTGGAGCAAGGTATTCCTTGCAGGCTTTCAACGGCGCGAGGGATGAGCGGCAGATCGCGGCGGATGAGTCCGGAGTTGGCCAAGCTCACCTCGAGGATCTGACCACCAAGATCCAACTTGATGCGATCGAGGCTCTCGTAGGCGCGGCCGAAGCGGAGGATGGGAATGTGAATCGGAGAATTCATACGCGGATTGGGCCCACGGAATACACGGAAAACACGGAAGTGAAGGAGCGGAAGTCGGGGGCCTTTTCCGTGTCTTCCGTGTGTTCCGTGGGCACCTCCTGTTTTGCAGGCCTCAGTACACGCCTTCGATGATGGTCTTGGTCAGGGATTGGAACGGGCGGACGTCGCCGACGCCGTCCCAGGGGAACTCGTCGCAGGCGGGGCGGCGGATGGCTTCGTCGCGTTCGAGGAAGCGCGGCATGAAGAATTCGCGCGTCATCGTGGTGAGCTCGACGCGGCCGTAGTCGCCGTAGGGTACGAGCTCGGTGGGACGATCGGGATTGACGACCCGGAGGACGGCGCGCGGCTGCGGGGCGTAGTAGGTGAGGCTGTAGTTGTCCTCGGGCTTGAGTTTCCGGCTGATGGCGAGGCCCATGAGGGTGTTGCCGTAGGTGGGGGCGAAGCCGATTTGTCCTTCGAGGACTTCCTCGACCACGAAGCGCACGTACTGGGGCGTCATGGTGGTGCCGCCGGCGAACACCGCTTTGATGCCGGCCTTTACGAGCGACATGCGCTCGGCGAGGCTTTCGAGCAAACGCGGCGTCGTGAACAGGCACTGGATGTTGCGGTGCCGGATGATGGTGGCGGCCTGGTCGATGACGTGCTCCTGGTACTTGCGGGCCATGGCGCCTTCGCCCATCGCGATCAGGCGCTTCACCCAACGCGGGTCGAGATCCACGAAGTAGCAGGAGCCACCGCGGTAATTGGCGAGGTGCTCGATGGCGAGGCGCAGGCGGCGGGGGCCGGTGGGTCCGACCATGAGCCAGTTGGCGCCGCGGGGAAAGAAGTCGGGGCCGTAGTGGTCGCTGTATTCCTCGTAGTCGACCTTGTAGTCGTCCCAGCCGATGCGCTGTTTGGGCATGCCGGTGGTGCCGCCGGTCTCGAAAATGTTATAGGGCCGGCCGGCATACGCTTTGGGTACAAAGCGCTCGGGCTGCTCCTTGCGCAGCACCTCATCGTCGAAGTGATCGAAGCGGGCCAGATCGGCGAAGCAGGTGATCTCCTGGAGCGGATTCCAGCCGGCGGTCTCCGCCCATTTGAGCCAGTAGTCGCAGCCGGTGGCCGGCGAGAAATGCCACGCGACCATTTCGCGGGTCCAGGCGTCGAGAGCGGCCTGGGCTTGGGGAATCGTGAGGGTGCTGCTCATGAAGGAAGGGAGAAGGGAGTAAGGGAGTAGGGGAGTGAGGGGGAGAATTCGGGCGCAGGATTTTGCCTCCGCCTGGTGGGCTGAGGAGGCGTGTTGGCGGACCCAATCCTGCGCGGGGGCTCCGATTCACTTCCCCACGGCGAAGACGTGGGTCATCGTGGCGACGTAGAGGGTGTTGTTGGCCACGACGGGGCTGGCATAGATCGGCGTGTAGAACTCCACCTTGCCGATGAGCTGCTTCTCGCGGCTCGCCTTGAGGATGACGAGTTCGCCGTCCTCGTTGCCGCAGTAGAGCTTGCCGTCGGCGACGAGGGTCGACGACCAGATGCGGCTGTTGGTCTGGTAGGTCCACAGGATCTGGCCGGTCCTGGCGTCGAGGCAGTGGATGTCGCCATCGTATTCCGCCTGGAAAAGGAGACCGTCGACGAGGCTGGGCGTGGAGATGGAGCGGCCGATGTTTTTGTTCACCCAGATGGCTTTGCCGCTGACGTCGCCGCGGCCCTTGAGGTCGAGGCAGGTGACCATGCCGACGCCATCGCCGTGCTCGGGATCCTGGCCGATCGACATGTAGGCGCGGTCGCCGTCGACCACCACGGTGGCGATGATCTCGCTCGGTCCGTCGTGGGTGGCGTACTTGATCGGCTGGCCGTCTTTCGTGCGGTACTCGGGCGGGTTGGCGTCGTAGCGGAAGAGCTCCTTCAGGGCGGGGAAACCTTCGGGGTGCTGGTACGGCTCGAGGTCGAAGCCGTAGCACCAGCCATCGCCGCCGCCCCAGACGAGCATCGGCTTGCCCTGGACCACGGCGTACGAGGCCGAGCTCCAGCTCGCGTGCAAGGCGCGGGTGGATACACCGGAAGCCTCCTCCGCGATTACCTTGCCCGTCTTTTTGTCGACCACGACCAGGGCCGGGGCCATCGGGGCCGGGATGTTCAGGTGCGACCAGTCCACGCCGTTGGAGGTGGCGATGACGACCCGGTCGCCGATTACGAGGGGCGAGCAACTGGAGACGTTGTGCGGAAAGATACCGAGCTCGTTGCGGATGTCGGACACCCAGATGATGTCGGCGTGTTTGGGCCCGACCGCGACCGGTTTGCCGTCGACCGAAGAGAACTTCGCCTCGTCGGTGAACGGTCCTTGATTGCCGTCGGCCAGTCCCTTGACGTCGAAGCAAATCAGTTCGCCGCGGTTGGAGACGACATAGCCGAGGTCGCCGTCGATGGCGACAGAGGAGCAGAGGCCGACGAATTCCCAATCGCTCACCTTGCCGGCGCCGACTTTGGGGATGATGAGCTGCCAGAGGAAGTCGCCGGTCTTTTCGTCGAAGCACATCAGGATGCCGCGGTCGCCGGTCTGGGCCGGATCGCGGGGCGATTCGTTGTTGGTGCCGACGTAGACGCGGCCGCCGGCGACGACCGGGGTGCCGTAGGATTGCGAGCCGAGCTTTGCGACCCAGCGGATGTTCTTCGTCGACTTCGGATCGATGGTCTCGGTCTTGGGCAGGAACTTGCCGCTGACGATGTCGTCGGGGATGCCCTGGGCCTTCTGCACCATGTTGCGCGAGGGTGTGCCGCCCCACATCGGCCAGTCGGCGGCCGGAAGCGCGGGGGCGGCCAGGGCCGCGGCGAGGGCGAACGAGGAAAGGCGACGGTTATTCATTGGAGACGAGGGAGAGGTTGTCGATGTACACGCGCTTGAGGGCCTGCGGGGAAAAGGCGAAGACGCCGGGCGAGCCGCGGTCGTGCAGCTTTTCCTGGCGCACTTCGATGGTCCAGGCCGCGGGTTCGGGCTGGCCGCGCTCCCAGAGTTTGGCTCGCACCCAGCCTCCGCCCTTGCCGTCGCTGTCAACGCGGGTCTTGAGCCGGTACCAGACGTTGGGCTGGGCGTTGAAGGGCACGGATTCCTTCACCCGTTCGTGATTGCTCGAAACTTCGAGGATGCGGCTGTTGGCGACGAGGGTGATCAAGTAACGCTGGTTGACCAGGCCGACGGAGGACATCACGCGCCGGGTGCCGTCGGTCATCACATCGGCCTCCAGCGTGTAATTCCGCATGTCCGAGCGGCCGATGAAGTTCATGGTCCGTTGAAACAGGATGTTGTCGAGCCGGTTGGTGACGACCCGACTGCCGCCCTGGTCGATCACGTGCCACTTGACGCGCGCGCCCAGCCAGGGCAGCGGGGGGAATTCGACCGCCTCGCCCTCCTTGTTCTTCTGCGTCAGTGCGATCGAGTCGAAGGTTTCCTTGTAGCCATAGCCGGCGACGATGCGGCCGCGGGTGGTGGCGCTAAGGTTGTTCCATTTGGCCATGAACTGGCCGGCGGAAATCTTCGCGGTCGGTGCGGTGGTGAGGGTGTCGCCCTTCAACTCGCCGTCGACCTCGGACTTTACGAGGGCGGTGGGCGGGATGAACTTGGACCAGGTGACTTCGTTGGTGACGGGGCGGACGCGGCGGCCGGTGGCGTCGAGGCCCCACACGGTGAACTTCTGCGATTGCCCGGGACTGAGGGCGAATTCGGCGGGCACGACCTGAAGGCGGGCGATGGGCGCCGTGGAGGGGCGCTCCGCGGTGAACGGAGTCGAGGGCGGCGCGCTGGCGGGACCGGCCTTGGGTCCGAAGCAGTGCAGGGATTCCTTGGTGAAGATGAACACCGCGTCGCCATAGAAGGCCGGCGCCCCGAGGCAGAGGGAGTCCATCTGATTGACCGAGAGAATCTGGGCCTTGTCTCCGGCGTCCTTCAACACGTGCACGGATCCATTGTGCATCGGCACGTAGAACTTGCCATCGGCGTAGCCGGGGGAGGCGTGGAGCTGGTCGGGCGCGAGTTTTTCGCTCCAAATCAACTTGCCGGTGGCGGCATCGGCGCAAAGCAGGCTGCCGGTGGCGATGGTGGAGTAAACGCGGCCGTTGACGAGCAGCGGCGAGCTGCTGAAGGCCATGAACTCGTCGTTGCGCCAAATTTCCGCCTGCTTGTCGAGGACGAGTGGCTCTTTCCCCGTCGGATAGGCGGTGGGAATCTTCAGGGCGACGAGGCGTCCGTGGTGGGTGGCGTCGACATTCTCCTTGCCGTGAATGCCAATCAGCTTGCCAGGGCCGTCGAGGAGGATGTCGGCGTTGACCCCGGACTGCGACAGCCGGAAACGCCACACCGGTTCGCCGGTGCGGACGTTGACGCAGACGATGTTGCCGCAGCCGGTGCCGGCGTACATCACGCGCTGGTCGCCGAGGTTGGCGAAGACGGGCGTCGCAAACGTGCTGTCGAGCGGGGCGATGCCGGGCGTGGAGAACCACACGAGTTCGCCGGTGCGTTTGTCGAAGGCGTAGAAGCGATTGCGGGCCGGGCCGTCGGCGCCCCAGTTGGCCGTGATGCCGTCGGTGATGACGAGGGGGCCGTCGATGGCGAGGGAGCCGGTGCGGCCGTTGGGAAAGGTGAGGCGACCATACTCCTCCATCATGGAGTGCTGCCAGAGCAGCTTGCCATCGCGGCTGAAGGCCATGAGCAGACCCCAGGTCGATTCGAGATAGATGTTGCCGGTCTCGGCGTCGACCAGGGGCGCGCCGATGGCGTAGCGATTGTAGGTCGTGTCGCTGAGGTAGTCGCGGAAGCGGTATTCCCAGATCTTCTGGCCGGTCTTCACGTCGAGGCAGAGCAGGGTTTCCTCGACATCGGTCGTCTCGCCGTAGAATCCGAACGCGTACACCCGGCCGTCGGCGATCACGGGGGTGCCGGCGCCGCGCACCTTGTAGGACCAGCGGTGATTCGGGCCGCCGATCTCGAGCTTGTCGGGCAGTTTCACGGTCGACTGGGAGACGCCATTCTGGTCGGGGCCGCGCCAATTCAACCAACCGGAGGCGGAGCGCAGTTCGCCCGTACTGACGGTGGCCAGCACGGCGAGGAGCGAAATGAAACGATTAACGAATCTCATGGAGGCAGGTGGGAAAGAGGCGGGGTGCAAGCCAGCCCCGCGCGACCGGAGCGCGGGTGCCAGTCCGACGAGCGGGATCGCCGATCGGTTGCGGGAAAACCCGTGTTAAACAGGCCGGGAGGTTCAAAACCGCAAGGCGCTTTTGCGATTCCTGCGACGACGGGGCGCAGGCCGACCGGCGAAGTGTCCCTTTTCCTGCGGCGGGCGATGTTGTTAGACGGTTATTAGACCATACCAGCACCGTAAGGTGCTCGCTTGCCCAACCGGGACTCACCTCCGTTCCGGCGGTCCGCGCAGCGGACCATACTAACGAGGCGCCCGCCGCCACCCTGCTCTTCAATCCCGGATTCCCGTTTGCTCCCTACCATCAAACGGTATCAGGCTGCGCCTCGTTAGTATTCGAACGACAACTGCACGCCGAGCCGCCGCGGGGCGCCCGGGCTGCCGGCAAAGATCTCGGGGTTGATGAACTGCCAGTAGTGCCGGTCGAACAGATTCTGCCCGTAGATGGCGACGGTCCACTGCTCGACGCGGTAGCGGAGCTGGGCGTTTACCAAGCCGTGGCTCGGCTGGGTAAACCGGCCGGTATTGCGTTCGTCGTACGACGTGCGCCCGGTCGCAGCGTAGCTCGCATTGACGGCCCAGCCGCGGCCCAGGTCGTACGTCACGCCCGTCCGCAGCGTCAGCTTGGGCACGAACGGCACCTGCTGGCCGTCAAGCGGTGCGCCTGTGGCGTCGCGGTGCGACTCGAAGGTCGCTTCCGTGCAGCCGATCTGGAAATCCCACCAGAGGCGCTCGACCGGACTCCACATGAACTTCGCCTCGATTCCACGAGCGACGACCTCCTCGGCGTTGACCACCACGTAGTCGGTGGAGTTGGGCACGGTGCGCTCGAACTGATAGTCATCGATGACGGTCCAGAACCCGAGCAGCGAGCCGCCGAAACGGCTTTGGGTCGTTCCGAAGGTCAGGCCGATCTCGTTGGCCCACTGCCGTTCGTCGTCAAAGCGGGCCAGCGCGGGATTGCCAGTGAAACCGCTGAAGCCCGCCGGTTTGTGGGCGATTGAGGATCGCGCCACCACGTTGAGCGCCGGCGAAATCGCGTGCTGAACTCCTGCACTTGCGGAGACCAGGTCGTCATCCTGGGAGCGGCGCAGACGGGGCTCCGGGGGCATCGGGAACTGGAAATTGTTCGACGCCACCTTGCTCCGGTCGATCTCCGAGCGGGCGTTTTCGAAACGCAGTCCGAGGCGTAGCGTGGTTTTTGCGGCGAGGGGTTGATCGACGCTGCCGTAGACGGCGAGGCTCCGCTGACCAATGAGGAAGGTGGTGCGCTCGTTTTGGATGAAGCCCGGAGGTACGAAGGCGCTCGGCGGCACCACGAATTCGCGGCGCGCGTTGCCGTCGTTGTCGGAGTCCGAGTAAAACAGGCCCGCCCGCCACTGCCGCGCCCCCGCTACGGGACGCGACTCGAGGCGCACCTCATGGGTCCAGAGCTCCTCTTCCTGCACCACCTGCGAGAGGCCCAGTGACAGCGGCGAAAGGTCGAGATCAGTGAGCGACGGGTCGAGCTGCCAGGTTTGGAAGGCAGAGGTCGCCGTCAGCGACCCCCAGTCGAACCGTCGCCGATACTGGGCCGAATACTGATACCGTTCGACGGAGGTCTCGCCGTTGATGTTGGACGCGACGGTGAACGGATCGGGACTGAGCAGTGAGCTGAGCCGGGTGGCATCGTCTCCTGCCTTTTCGTACCTCAACCCCACCCTCACTTGGGTGCGGTCATTGGGACGCCAGAAGAGCGCGCCCCGGCCAGCCACGCTCCGGCGATCATCGGCCGCCCGCTTCTGCAACGTGTTTTCGATGAACCCCTCGTGGTCGGAAAGCCCGACGGCGAGACTGTAGCCGAACTGCTTCCCCAGCGGACCGTCGAACGCGGCCTCAGCGGCTGAGTAGTTGTAAGAGCCGTAGGCAATATTTAACTTTCCCTGATGTTTTCCGCCAGGAGCACGCGTCTGCAGGTCGACCACCCCGCCGGCTGCGTTGCGGCCGTACTCCGTGCCCTGGGGACCGGCTTTGACGACAAAGTTCTCCACGTTGAGCAGCGAACTCGGGTAGGAGGAGACAGAACCACTGGAAACCCCATCGACATACAGTCCCACCGCGGGGGCGCTGAAGAAGATCGAATTCGTGACTCCGCGCAGGGCGATCACGTCGCCGAAACCGCGGGTGTCACTGTGGCTCAGGAAGAGGTTGGGCGCGGCTCCGGAAATGTCCTGAAGCTGCGCGATGCCGTGCTGGGCCAGCAGGTAGGGATTGAGCACTGCGGTCGAATTCTGGATCCGAAGTCCGTCGACGCCAAACTCCGCCTCGACCCGAAAGGGTGCCATCACCGTGGTCTTGGCATCGGCCGCCGCGAGGGCGTTGGAAATGCCGCCGGCCACAAGGGCAGCGAGCGGGACAAGAGTGGAGGGGCGCAGACGTGAGTTGGCTAGCATGGAAAAGGTCGCAGTAGTGTGTAGGAAGTCGTCTCTGCGCAAGACGCCAGCCGACAAAGAGGGTGGTGAGCAAGTCGGGTTTCCGAAGGGCAGGCTCCGCCGCCGCCTTCGTAGGAGCGGCGCCGACAGAACCGCACCTTCCGATTCAGGCGACTAACGCGCTCTTTCGCCACCCTCGTACGCGGTGGGGCGCACGGTGATCACACCGAACGCCGCCCACAACCACAGGGTCCGGCGCGCCTCCTCGGTGCGGGGCCACCCGGCTGGCCAAGCGAGCGCGCCAGTCGCGGCCCGCGCGAGCTCCCGGGCGGCTGCCGCCTCCCGGAGCGTCAGCGGCCAGTCGAGCCGAAGTTCAGTCGTGATACTCGTCAGGACCGCCCAAGCCGGCGCGCCGGCCGATGCCGGTCGAACCCGCAGCGCGTAGAGCCCCGTCCAGCGCACTTCGCAGGGGCCGGGCGGGATCGTGCCGTCCCAGTCCCAGGCGGCCGCGTCCGCGCGCCGCAGCAGCAGGCGGTGAAAACTGACCGGTCTCGCCAGATCGAGGCGGACGGCGAGCTCGTCCAAGGTGGATGGATAGAGCAGGCGGTGCCCGGCGTCCGCGAGCGTCCGCCGCAGCAGGGTCGACGTGGCTCCGGTGGCGGCGAGGCTCCAGCCGGCCCGGGCGGCGACGTGGCGCCAGCGGGCCAGGCTCCAGTTGTTGAACTGCGGGCCGCAGATGTCCCCGGCAAGAAACGTGGCCGGCCTGTCCGCCAGCGCGATCTCCGCCTCCGGGTGGAGTCGATCCCACAACCGCAGACCGGCGCGCAGCCGGCGTTCGTCTCGCAGTTCGAGCGTATCCACGCCCAGTCCGCCCAGCCAGCGGCGGACGCGATCGCCCGGATGGGCCTCGCCGTTGACCCCGAGGTACAACAATCCGTCGGGATGCGTGCAGGCCGCGAGATTTCGCAGTGCCCGCTGCGGCCCGGGTAGGTAGGTCAGCACGCCGTGGCAGGTGACGAGGTCGAAATGGCCACCGGTTTCGGCGACCAGCCGGGGGTCGTTGAGATCAGCGACCGCAAACCGGATCGGCCGGCGGCGCGGCGCGGCGCGCTGCAGCCGGCGGGCGACGGCGATCGATCGCGGGCTGAAGTCGACCGCCACAATGTCCGCGTCAGGCAGCGCCCGGCGGAGTTCGAAGGCCTCTGCTCCGGTGCCGCAACCGGCCACCAGCACCCGGCGCGGGGCGGGGGCACCCGGCCGTCCCAGGCTCTGCATCCACGCCAGCGGAGGCAGGTGCGCGAACCGCATCGAAGTCACCTCCCGTGACAACGCCGGGTAAGGCCGGCGCTCGTAGGTGCGGCGCAGGAGCTCGTTGATGGCCATCGCGGCAGACTGGGCATGGCGGCGCGGGTGTCGACTCCGGTTCGTCGGGGCACGAAATCGCGAAATCACGACAGGCAAACGGCTTTCAACTTGCGGCACCGGGGAAATGCAGTTGTGTTGCATCACCCACTCGCGTTTCGCCCTGTCGCCGGTGGCGGCAAACCAGCGCCGACGCGTAACCAAAAACAAAATACACAAGGAAAGCCCATGAAAAAGACTGCGACCAAACCCGCCCCGAAAGCCAAGGATCTGAAGCCGAAGAAGGATGCCAAGGGCGGCGCGAAGCTGCTGAAGACCTACAAGTGAGCGCGGGGCCACGTCCCCTCGCCCCACTCAAACCGGAGCGCCTCTCTCCATGAATTCCAAAAAATCCACGTCCACGGCCAGCAAAGCCGCGCCCAAGGCCCGGGATTTGAAACCGAAGAAGGGCGTGAAAGGCGGAGCCAAGCTCAGCAGTACTTTCAAGTGGTAACCCGGTCCTCCGGGACCGGTCGCTTCGCTCCCCGGCTTTTTTCGAACCCGGCCTGCTTCGCGGGCCGGGTTTTTTATCGCTCCTCCCGCACGGAGTCCGCCCCGGATCGGATTAAGGAAAAGCGTCCTCCGCAGGTGCGGCGGCCGCTCCGGATCGGCGCCCCGCCTCACACCGCCAGGTGGCCGAGGGCGAGCAGGCCGTAGTAGGTGTATTCGGCGTCGAGGTGGTCGTCGGCCCAGTGGCCGTGGAAGCCGCCCGCGGCGTTCCAGAGCGTATCGATGAAGTCGAGACAGCGTTCGTGCCGGGCGCTGTCGATCCGGCGGTCGAGCGCCGCGAGCGCGTGCAGCGCGGTCGCGGTGGAAAGCAGGTCGGGCAGCGGCGCGCCGGGCACGGCGCGAAAACCGCCCTGCGGGTGCTCCTGGGCCAGCACCCAGTCGCCGACCTCGGATCGCACCGGGAAACCCAGGTGCGTGAGGAGCGTGGCGGCCCCGGCGGTGGCGTTGAGGGCGCCGGTCTTCGCGCCCGCGACGTTGCTCCAGGCGCCGTCGGCCGACTGCAGGCGGCTCAACGCCCGCACAAGTTCCAGCGGCCGCGGCGGGGTGCGCCCGAGGTCCTCGTACGCTCCGAGTGCGACGAACGCGCCGTAGGCCGTGCCGTGGCCGAGCCGGCGGTCGCCGTCGTAGCCGCCGTCGGGCTGGCGGTAAACCTCCAGGCGCGCGAGCAGGGCGCCGGCGAGATCGCGCGGCATCCGGTCGCGCCCGATCGAGCCCCAGCAGCGGGCGAGGGCGGAGAGGTGGACGAAATCGAGCTGGCCGCCGTCGCCGTGGGAGCGCAGGTAGGACTCGACGCGCTCGACCGGCACCGGTTCGTCGAGGGCCTGCAGGCCGGCGAGGGCGAAGATCGTGTAATAGAGATCCGGCCGGCCGTCGCGATCGCAGCCGGCGCCGTCGGCGGTGAACTGCCGCCGGAAAAACGCCCGCACCAGGTCGGTCGAGTCGCCCAGCAGTCGCGGTGCGAGGCGCGCGACCTGGAGCAGTTGCAGGCGCAGGCTCACGCCGGGGCGGCGGCCGCGTCCGCGAGTGCGGGGACGACCGGCGGCCGGGCGCGGTTGATCGCCTCCTGCTCCTTGCACCAGCCCTTGATCTCGACGTCGTTGAAGATCTTCCCGAGCACGCGGCGCAGGAGGCCCTTGAGGTTGTGGTTCTCGAGGTCGTGGAGCGATCGGATCGCCTCCTCCTTGAAGGTCCCGAGCAGCACCTCCGCGCGATCGACGGCGCCCAGTTCGCGGTACAGCGCCTCGACGCCGGCCGGCGTGAGGCCCTCGGGCCAGGTGCGCCGCCAGAGCGCGCCGAGCTGCTCCCTCGCCGGACCCTTCGCCTTCTCGTGCGCCACGGCGAGCAGCAGGCTCGGGCGCAGGCCGGCGATGTCGTCGGTCTCGCCCCCGGCCCCGAGATCGCTCAGGTCATCACGAATCTGATACGCCACGCCCAGCGCCTCGCTGTAGCGGCCGAGGACGTCCGACACTTCGTCGTGGGCCTCGAGGCCGGCGTAGAGCGCCCCGACCCGCAGCGCGACCTCGAAGGCCGGCGCGGTCTTGCGCCGGAAGATGTCGAGCACGGCGTTGGCGCGCAGCGGTTCGGGGTGGCGGGCCCAGCCCAGCTCCGCGCCCTGCCCGCGGCAGAGCTGGCGCTGGCCGTCGGCGGCGACCTGGAGCATGCGCACGCGCTGCTCGGCGGAGAGACGGCACGAGGCGAGCAGGCGGTAGCCTTCGCCGATCAGCAGATCGCCGACGTTGAGGGCGACGGGCACGCCGTGGGATTCGTGCAGGGTCTTTTCGCCATAGCGCAGGGCGTCGCCGTCCTCGATGTCATCGTGGATCAGCGAGGCCTTGTGGAAACACTCCACCGCGACGGCGGCCTTGCGCAGGTCTTCGGGCAGCGGAGCGCCGTTGTCGCCGCCGCGCAGCGCCTGATAGGCGGCGGCGACAAGGAACGGCCGCCAGCGTTTGCCGGCGCGGGCCAGCCATTCGCGGGCGAGGCGCTCGGTCGCGCCCTCGGCCGTGCCGAGCAGCAGTTCGAGCGAGGGCGGCGTGAACCAGAGGTCGACCTCCTCGTGCAGCGCGCCGAGGTCGAGGCGGCGGGTGCGATCCTGGCTCGAGAGGTGGATGTATTCCCAGACCCAGTCGAGGTCGACGGTGGTGTCGATGCAGTCGTCCTGGAGCAGCGGGATCGCCACGCCGGGGATGGCCGCCGCCTCCATGTAGGGGAAGGCCTGCTCGAGCACGCTGAGGCAGCTCACGCCGACGATGGCGTCGATCTTGCCGGTCTGGATGATCGACATCACCACGGCACTGCCCTCGGCGACGAGCACGGCGTAGCCGAGTTTCTCGGCCTCGGCGGTGAGGTCCTGGATGGTGCAGAGCCCGCACTGTTTGCAGAGCAGGCCGAACTCGTCGAACGGCGCCGGGCACTTGCTCTCGACGCGCATGCACTTCGGCAGCAGCAGCAGGCGGCGCTCGTAGGGCACGGCGGCGAGCGACTCGCGCCACATTTCGTTGTTCAACAGGACGCCTAGGTAGTCGCGGAAGATCGGATCGAGGCCGAGTTGCTCGAGCAGGCGGTCGGCGTGCACCTTCAACTCGGGCAACGGCATCGGGGGCACGGGGTTGAACTCGGCGACATAGTTCCGCACCGCGTGCAGGATGCGGGTGCGCTCGAAGGGCGTCGGCGGGATGTTGGCCTTCGGGGCGCGGAAACGTTGCTGCACCGCGTGGCGGGGGACGGCCAGCGTGCTGGGGGTGTCGGCGGGCGGCAGCGCGGGGGGGGCGGCGTTCATGGTGGGAAAGGGAGGCGGGTGGGTCAGTGGCAGCGGGCCAGACCCTCCTTGGCGGCACCGTTCGCGCCGTTCGCGCCGGCGACCGGCGCGCGCTCGAGCGAGTCGCGCAACTGGCGGACCTTGCTTTCGGCGTCGTGCGCGACGTCGCGGTAGGCGCCGAAGTCGGAGAACCAGTATTTCTTCGCGAGGCGGTACATCCAGTGTTTCTCGGGCACCTCCTCGCCCGGCAGCCACTGCGAGAAACGCGGCGTGATGGCGTCGAGCTCCGCCAGCGCCGTGCCGCGCACGGTGGTGTCGCGCGCGCCGTGCTGGCGCACGATGTCTTTCACCAGATCCGGCCGCTCGAGCACCACGCACCCGCGGGTGTGGCGGGCGCTGAGCTCGCGGAAATCCTTCAGGAAGGCGCTCTGCCGCATCGTCTCGAAAATTCCCCGCGGGTCGTGGATGTCCTCGACCGCAAATTGCAGGATCGGGCACGGTTCGATGTCGCCGCGCGGGCCGATGTGGTGGCTGATGCCGGTCGACATCGGGCAGAGCGCCTGGCCGGCGTGATCGTAGTAGGCGTCGACGATCGCGATCGGCAGGCGGGCGCGGGCGTCGGTCACGAAACGCCGGATACGCACGAGCTGCTCCGGCGTGAGGGCGAGGTCGAAGTTGGGCTTCGGCCCGACGGGGCGGTAGCCGTGGTACCAGGCGTAGTGGACGCCGCGGCGGATGAGTTCGCGCAGCCAGTCCTCGGTCAGCAGTTCGTCGATGTTGGTGCGGCAGAGACTGGTGGCCACGCCGGTGAGCAGGCCGGCCTGCACACAGTGCTCCAGGCCGCGCAGGGTGCGGGCGTAGACGTCCTTCTTGCCGCGGCGCTCGTCGCTCACAATTTCGCGGCCCTCGATCGAGATGAGCGGCGTGGCGTTGCCGAGCCGGCGCAGGCGCTCGGCGATCTTTTCCGTGATCGGCTGCCCGTTGGTGAAGATCTGAAAGTAGCAGTCCGGGTGCGCCTCGAGCAGGTCGAAGAGCTGCGGGTGGAGGAACGGCTCGCCGCCGAGGATGCCGAAGAAGACATTCCCGTGGCGTCTGGCCTCGGCGATCGTGCGGTTGAGGGCGGCAAGATCGATGGCGTCCTTCGCCTCCACGTCCACCCAGCAGCCCTGACAGCGCAGGTTGCAGGTGTTGATAATCGAGAGGTGCAGGAAGGCCGGGAAATACTCGCCGCGCTTCAGGCGGCGTTTGAATTTCTCGACCGAGAGCATGCCCTTGAAGCCGAAGTTCCAGGCGAACTTCCAAAGGCACTTCGGGTCCGCGCCGCGGAGCGTGCGGTAGACGAGGGCGGGCAGCATGGCGGGCTATTTGTTCTGTGCGGCGAGCGCGGCCTGGGCCTTGGCGCGGGCCTCGCCGGCGCGGCGCAGGATTTCCTCCGGGCTCGGCAGGCTCATCAGCACCTCGGCGGGGATGTCTCCGGCCTGGGCGAGCTTGGTGAGGCATTTCTGGCGCTCGCTCAGCGCCTTGTCGGAGTCGCGCTCCTTTGAGAACCGCGATTGGGCGCGCTCGCTGCGCACCCGCAGCATCGAGTAGATGTCGCCGCCGAGCAGCGCCGAGATGTCCACCTTCATCTTCTCGCGCTGCAGATCCTCGTCCTTGACCAGGTCGCCGTTGATCGGGCCGGACTTGTACTTGGGGAACATGATCGCCGCCTCGGGGCAGACGCGCGAACAGGCGGGGCAGTTGGTTTTGCAGTTGTCGGGCTGCTGCACCTGGATGCCGCCTTCGGTGCTGGCGCCGTAGACGCCGAAGAGGCAGAAACTCAGGCACTGCATGCAGTTGGTGCAGCGATCGAAATCGATGACGGGAAACCAGGGCTTCCAGGCGCCGGGCACGGCCGTCGCCCGCTCCGCGCGCGCCGTTTCCACGACCGCTGCGATCTGTCCGGCATCGAGGGATGAGACTTCCTGGAAGCGGATCTGGGCCGACGGCGTCTGCGCCGCGATCGCCGTCGCGCCCGCGCCGAACTGGCCGAGGACCAGCGCTGGTCCGTCGTCGGCCGGCGCGGTGCGGCCGGAATCGCCCACGCGCGTGAGCGCGAAACCCTGTTGCAGCAGACCCGACACGGCGGCGAAGCGGCGCTCGGCGTCGAGGGGCGTGGCGTCGCCGCCCTCGTAGAGGATGACGCGCAGAATGGACTGGTCGCGCAGGGGCATGCGGGTGGGAACGGGTTAGGACGAACGGGGGCCGGCGGAGGTTGCGGCGGCCGTGACCTTGTCGGGTGGAAGGTTGGGCTGGAGATCGGCGCTGAACAGGCGTTCCGCGGCGGCGGCTTCGGCGAGGTCGCGCAGGTTGACGACCTCGGTGGCGGCCGGATCCAGGGGCGCGCCGGCGGAGGCGAACAGCCATTTGACCGCCCGCGGGTAGCAGGCGGCGATCTTCACGCCGGGGGCGCGGGTGAGGCGGGCGAGGGCGGGGTCGCGGCGCGCGGACATCTCACACAGGTCCGCCACGGCCTCGAACGAGCGCCCGGAGTCGCAGAGGCGCCGCAGCACCCCGGCCTTCACCGCCGGATCGATGATCTGCGCGTAGGCGCAGTGGCAATAAAGGAGACCGGGGGAGTCGGAATCGGCCGGGGCGGACATGGCGGGTGGGTGGGTTACGGACCCTTTTGCTGTTCGAGCATGCGGTCAATGGTGGCGTTGAGCAGGTCGATGTACTCGAGGGCGGGCCGGCAGTTGCGGTCGGGTGTGCCACGGGCGCGGTAGAGCCAGCCCGTGCCGTAGGGGTCGTCATGGATCGCGGCGAGGTTTCCCGGCAGGTCGGGGTTCGGGCCCTCGAAGGTGCCGTCGATCACGCAGTAGAGATCGCTGATGGCCTTGAAGCCCTCGATCCAGCCCAGGATCTTCCCGGGCTGCACGGCGTCGCCCGGCTGGGCCTCGAACCCGTGATCGACCAGCTCGCCCAGCATGCGCACGGCAAACTGGGTGAAGCCCACGCGCCAGACCCCGTCGCCCTCGGGCACGAGCCAGCAATGCGAGGGCGAATACCAGGCGTGGGCGGGCAGATGGGTGACAAAGTGCGACCGCTTGAAAAAGAGAGTCTGGGGTGACGCGGATTCCATGCCGGCCGGGGACTGTTCGGCATCGGCGGGCGATGGCAAACCGAACGTGCCATGTCCCGCCTTCGCGCCCAGTCGACCGGACTAAGCTGGCCGGGCCGGCACCGATCCCGACCTTTCGCTGCGATGCATTCAAGCAACTGCGCGGGCGTCCTCATGTCCTCTTCTCGGGGCACGTGGCGGAAGACGCCCCCCGCGGTGCCCCGTCGCCCAACCCGCACGTCACGTAACACGTGACAAAGTCCCGGGTGCTGGTGCGCCTCGGCGGTCACAACCTCGGCGCGCGACTCATCAGTCACAACGTCGGACAAAACCAGTCGAGCGGGATCAAAACGGTTAGCCGGGGTAATTCATGCCTGCTGGAGAATTGCTTTCGCGCTGTAGGAGCGAAAACACGTTTGCGGACTCGTCCCGACTCTTCGCGGCGTAAAGCCGTCCTACATTTCTGCGATTCGGTGTGAAATTTCCGGGTTGGGAGCGTATTGGACATGGTTGGGGCTGAAATCACTTTCCGAAACCTGACCATTTCCGACCCCACCCGGGTCGGAGTGGGGCGGTGAGCGGCGCCGGCCTCGCGACGGGGTGACGGGCAGCGGCGCCCCGGGTGGGCTAGTCAACGGTGAAGCAAGGCACCGGTTGGCGTGTGCCGAATTCCCTCTACAAGAGGGGGCGCAAACCTCGCCCACCCCGGGCAGTCCACCCCCTCCTCTGCGTCCGCTGATGAACACTCCGACTCGCTCCTCCCCCCACGCCCGACCCGACGGGTCCTTCCGATCGGAGTCGACTATTCTCAAGACCCTTTGGGCGGCTTTCCCCGCGGGAGAGCGAAACCCGAACTCCTCTCAGACAACCCAAATGCCCCCAAGAACCGAGAGTCGCCCAGGACCTCCACAAGTCCGATTCGCTTTCACCCGCCAACGCTGCCACCCCGGGCGGACGATCCTCGCGTTCCTCTTTCTCACGGTGGGTGCCTGTCTCACCGGCCGCGCGCAAACGTCCCAACCCACCGGCACGGCGATAATTCAGGGGCGGGTGCTCAACGTCACGAGCGGCGACTATCTCAACAACGCCCGCGTATCCGTCGAGGGCACGGCGCTGCAGGCTTTCACCAATGAGTTCGGCGAGTTTCGTCTGTCCGGAGTGCCGGCTGGCACTGTCACCTTGCGCGCATTCTATACGGGCCTCCCGCCCCAAACAGCCCAGCTCACCGTCGGGGCGGGGCAGACCGCGACGCAGGACTTCAATCTCAGTCACGCCGATCCGGGGGTGGCGGCCAAGGACCCCACAGTGCAGCTCGACGCCTTTATCGTCGCCGCCGTGAAAGAGACGAACGCCAGCGCCATCGCGGTCAACGAGCAGCGTTTCGCGGAGAACATCAAGAACGTCGTGTCCGCGGACGAATTTGGCGGTGTCACGGAAGGGAATATCGGTGAGTTCCTGAAGTTCCTGCCCGGCGTGACGCTCGATTACGTGGGCGCCGAGGCGCGCACGGCGTCGGTCCGCGGCCTGCCGCCGGGCAACACCGGGGTGAATATCGACGGCAACCCGGTCGCGAGCACCGGTGCCGGAGTGGCCAACCGCCAGGTCGAATTCGACCAGCTCTCGATCAACAATGTCTCCCGCATCGAGGTGACCAAGGGACCGACGCCCGAAAGCCGCGCCGACGCCATCGGCGGCACGATCAATCTCGTGAGCAAGAGCGCGTTCGAACGTTCGCGACCGCAGTTCAGCTACCGGGCCTATGTGAACATGCTCCACCAGACCATTCAGGACGTGGATTACCTCTCGTTCCGCAAGACACCCGGTCCCGAGCGCGATCCCACCCTCAAGCTGAAACCCAACTTTGAGTTCACCTACATCCGACCCGTCACCAAAAATTTCGGCTTCACGCTCACCGGGATGGAGACGAACATCTTCAATCGCCAATACGTCTCCGTCCCGCGGTGGAGCCCCACGAGCAATGTCGGCACGCCCGGCACCGTCGCGACGATCGCCAATCCCGCGCTGACGAGCTATCGCTTCATCGACGGCCCGAAAGTCACCGCCCGCCACTCCTTCGGCGCGACGCTCGACTGGCGCATGACCCCGCGGGACGTCTTCAGCCTGCGCGGCTCGTGGAACGAATTTGATGCGGTCTTTCGCAACCAGATCTTTGATGCCGCGACCGGGGTCCCCGCGACGTTCGGCCCCGACTTCACCCAAAGTGGCAACAGCAGCGCGACGTTCGCCTCGAACGCGCATTCGGTGAGCATGCGCCGGGCTCTGCGCCGCACCTACGTGATCAGCGCCCAGCACCGACACAACGGTCCCATCTGGAAGATCGATGCCTCCGCGTCCTACTCGAATTCCCGCGCCTATTTTCGCGACATGGAGCACGGCTGGTTCAACAGCACGCAGCTCAGCCGCCCCGGCCTCCGGGTGCGTTACGACGGAATCGGCGACTCGATTCCCGGGGCGATTTCCGCCACGACGCCGGCGGGCGCGCCGGTCGATATCCGGGCGCTGGGCAGCTACAACCTGACACTGGTGAACACGAACCCGGTCGATTCGATCAATAAGAACAAGAACGCCAACGCCAGCGTCAGCCGCTATGTCGATGTCGGCGCGCGGGTGCGGGTCAAAGCCGGGATCGACTACCGCAGCGTCACGTCCTTTGCGGACCGGCCATTCCGGCAATGGACGTTCCTCGGGCCGGATGGCGTCGCCAATAACGCGGACAATACCGCCGCGAACTACGATTTGGTCGACCCACATACCTCCAAGATCAGCGCGCCGTACCACCTGGGTAGCTATCAGTATGTGAGTCCGCTCAAGGCCTACGATCTCTTCGTCTCCCAGCCGGGATACTTCCGGCACGATGATGTCTATCAGGTGCAACAAAAGGCGCTGAACTCGAGGGTCATCACCGAGGAGATCGCCTCCCAGTACCTCCGGTTGGACCTGCGGCTGCTGGAGAACCGCCTCTGGATCGTCGCCGGGGTGCGATACGAACACACCCGCGACGAAGGCTCCGGCCCGATCAACGATCTCGGGCGCACCTATCAACGCGATGCCGCCGGCAATCTCATCCTCAGCGGCGGCCGCCCGATCAAGGTCGTGGGGGATGCCGTGACGCTCGCCCGGCTGCAGTATGTGGAACGCGGCGCGGTCGTCGAAAAGGACTACGGTGATTTTTATCCCAGCGTGAACCTGACCTACAACGTCACCCCGGATCTGGTGGCGCGCGCCAGCTACGCCGAGACCCTCTCGCGGCCGAACTTCAACTTCATCATTCCCGGCACGACGCTGCCCGATCCCAACACCACGTCCCGCGTCATCACCATCAACAATGTCGAGCTGCGCCCGTGGACCGCCCGGAACTACGATCTCGCGCTCTCGTATTACCCGAAGGGCGGCGGAGAGTTGTCGGCCGGAGTGTTCCGGAAGGACATCAAGGACTTCTTCAGCAGTCAGGACTTCGACGTCACGCCGGAGCTGCTGGACCTGTATGGCATCGATTCGACGTTCGCCACCGGGAACTACATCCTCCGCTCACAACAGAATGTGGCGGGCGCCACCCGCATTGACGGCATCGAGTTCAGCTACCGGCAACCGCTGAAGTTTCTGCCCGCCTGGGCGCGGGGCGTGAATGTGCGGTACAATATCACCAAGCTGAGACTGTCCGGCGACGCGCAGGCGGACTTCAACGGCTTCATTCCGCTCAGTCAGAATTGGGGCCTCAGTCTCGACCGGCCGAAGTTCAATGTGCGGCTCAACTGGAATTCCCGCGGACGCCAGAACCGTGCCCTCATCGGCGGTGTGGCCGAACCGGGTACGCGCGAATACGTCCGGGCCCGCCTTTCGCTGGATGTGGAGGCGGAGTATCGGATCATGAGGCACCTGGGTCTCTTCGTCGGCGCGCGGAATGTCACCCGCGAACCGGAAATCGTGCAACGCTACGGCCCCAGCACACCGGGTTATGCGCGCACCTACCAGCGCTCCGACTACGGTACGACGATCGCCGCGGGCGTGAAGGGGACTTTTTAGCTTCGCCGTGAGCGCCACCGAGGGCGGGTCGTGTTCGCCCCCGGGGCGGCCGGTCTTCCGGCCGTGAGCGATCTTTCCCTGCGGCCTTGCAGCCGGCGGGGGGATGTTGCTCTGTGCGGTTCCGGCCGCGCGCACCCCGCCATGACCTACCTCGATCACAACGCCAGTTCGCCCCTCCTGCCGGTGGCGCGCGAGGCGTGGCTCGACGCGGCGGCACGGTTTCCGGCCAATCCCTCGAGCCTGCACCGGCCGGGCGCGCGCGCGGAGCGGGCGCTCGACGAGGCGCGGCAGCAACTGGCGGCTGCACTCGGATGCGCGCCGGCGGATCTCATCTGGATGAGCGGCGCCACGGAGGCGTGCGCAGCGGCGCTGCACCACGCGGCCGCAGCGGCGCCGCCGGGGGCGGTGGCCTGGCTGAGTGCAGTGGAGCATCCCGCGGTGCGCGAAAACGCGCGGCATTTTTTCGGCCGCCGGGTGGAGGAGATTCCGGTCGATGCGCGCGGTGTGGTGGGCATCGACTGGCTGGCGGAGCGCCGACGGCACGGGGAGCGTCCCGCCGTGGTCGCGGTCATGGCGGCCAACAACGAGACGGGCGTGCTGCAACCCTGGCGCGAAGTGGCCGCGTGGTGCGCCGGCGAGGGCGTGCCCTTTTTTTGCGACGCGACGCAGTGGTTCGGGCGGCGCCCGGCGCGCGGGCTGGGGGACTGTGACTTCGTGGCGGGCAGCGCACACAAGTTCGGCGGGCCCCGCGGCGTAGGTTTTCTCAAGGTGCCACGCGGGCAGTCGTTTCGACCGCTGCTGCGCGGCGGCCCGCAACTCGAAGGCCGCCGGGCGGGCACCGAAAACCTCGCCGGCGTGCGTGCGATGGTGGCGGCGCTGGCTTGGTGCGAGGAGCGGATCGCGGCCGGCGAGGGTGGCGCGCGGGCGGTCTGGCGCGATCGCTTCGAGGCGGAGGTGCAGCAGTTGCTGCCGGGCGCGGCGGTCAATGGCCAGGGCGCGGAGCGGCTTTGGAACACGTCCAGCCTCGTGCTGCCGACGGCCGATTGCCGCCAGCGGTGGGTGGTGAAGCTCGACAAGGCGGGTTTCGCGGTGTCGACGGGCTCGGCTTGCGCGAGCGGTGCGGAAAAACCCTCGCCGGTCCTGCTCGCGCTGGGCCGGTCGCCGGCCGAGGCGGGCCGGGCGATCCGGGTCAGCGCCGGCTGGACCACGGAGGCGGAGGAGTGGACGGCGCTGCGGGCGGCGCTGGAGCGAATTCACGCCGCGTGGGCGTAATGCGCTGCCCCGGATGGCGGCCCATCCTCAACTCCGTAGTTCGGTGTTCACCACGGAGCAACTGAGCAACCGAGGGTACCGGTTCTCGCGCGAGGAGCCCGGGAGGCCGGCGCGGATCACCGCGCGATTGCTTGGTTTCTCTCCGGTTCACTTCATGCTTCGGGCACATGAGCGGTGATACCGTCAGCTCCGACCGTGGCGCGGGACCGGGGCCGCTGCTGCCACCCAACCTCCGGTCGCGCGTCGCGCGGGCGTGCGCTGCAGCCGTGGAGGAACTGGAGGCGGAGCGCGGACCGGGCGGGCACTGGGCCGGGGAGTTGTCGGCCAGCGCGTTGTCGACGGCGACGGCGGTCGTGGCGTTGACCCTGGTGGGGCGGCACGATCCAGTTGTGGCGCGGCGCACCGCCAGCCTGGTGGCAGGCGGGTTTCGCTGGCTGGTGGAACGCCAAAACTCCGACGGCGGCTGGGGCGACACTGTGCGCAGCAAGAGCAACCTCAGCACCACCACGCTGGTATGGGCGGCGCTGGCGCTGGCACCGGCGGGGGCGGTGGGTGCGGCGCCGGCGGCCGAACTGGCCGGGCAGTGGATTCGCCGGGCTGCGGGCTCGCTGGAGCCAGCCGCGCTGGTTCGGGCGATCGAGGCGCGTTACGGGCGCGATCGGACGTTTTCGATTCCGATTCTCACGCTGTGTGCGCTCTGCGGCCGGCTGGGTGAGGGCGCCGAGGCTTGGCGCTGGGTGCGCCAACTCCCGTTTGAAATCGCCGTGCTGCCGCAGCGCTGGTTTGGAGCCCTGCAATTGCCGGTGGTAAGCTATGCCTTGCCGGCGTTGATTGCGATCGGACAGGTGCGTCACGGACTGCGGCCGACGCGCAATCCAGTCTGGCGGGCGCTCCGGAATCGCTGCCGGGCGCCGACGCTGGAAAAGCTGCGCACGCTCCAGCCGCCAAACGGAGGTTTCCTGGAAGCGACTCCCTTGACGAGTTTTGTGACGATGAGTCTGGCCGGATTGGGGCGGGTTGAGCATCCGGTGGTGAAGAAGGGCGTGGCGTTTATCGAAGCCTCGGCCCGTCGGGACGGAAGCTGGCCGATCGATACCAACCTCGCGACCTGGGTGACCACGCTCGCAGTGCAGGCGCTTGGGCCGCGCTGGTCGGCTATGGGGCGCAAGGAGGATTCGTCGCCGACAAGAAAAACCTTGCTGCCCTGGTTGCTCACCCAGCAGCATCGCACCGTCCATCCGTTCACGCTGGCGGCACCGGGCGGCTGGGCGTGGACCGACCTGCCCGGCGGCGTGCCCGACGCGGACGACACACCCGGGGCGTTGCTGGCTCTGCGGGAACTGGGCGCTGCCGTCCCAGCCGTGCGGGACGCGGCGGTGGCTGGGGTCGTCTGGCTGCTCGACTTGCAGAACCGCGACGGCGGGATCCCGACCTTTTGCCGTGGCTGGGGTCGGCTGCCGTTTGACCGGAGCAGCCCCGACCTCACGGCGCACGCGTTGCGGGCCTGGACGGCGTGGCGCGGCGACCTGCCGCCGCCGCTGCAGGCGCGGGTGGATCGGGCAAGGGTTTGTGCGCTGCGTTTCCTGCGCGCCGCCCAGCGGGCCGATGGCGCCTGGGTGCCGCTTTGGTTCGGGCATCAGGACGCGCTGGATGACGAGAATCCCCTCTACGGCACGGCGCGGGTGGTGCCGGCGCTGTGCGATCTGGCCCTGGCGGATGCCGTCGGGGCGCCGGCGCTGGGGACCGAGGCCCGCGCGATGCTCGACCGCGCGGTGGCCTGGTTGTTGGCGCAGCAGCAGGCCGACGGCGGCTGGAGTGCGGCGGCGGGGGCGGAATCCTCAGCGGAGGAAACGGGCGTGGCGGTGGAGGCGCTGGCCGCGGCGTGGGCGGGCGGGCTGGTGGCGGCAGACCATCGCGACGTCACCCGGCAGGCGCTCGTCCGCGGGGCGGGATGGTTGTGCGACGCGGTCGAGCGCGGGCGCTGGCGGGAGCCGTCGCCGATCGGCTTCTACTTTGCGAAGCTGTGGTACTTCGAGCGGCTCTACCCGATGATCTTCGTCACAGGAGCGCTGGTGCGCCTCGCGGGTCAGGAAGCCGTGGGATCGCCCGCCGCCCGGTAGGCCCGGTGCAGCCAGAGCCGGTGGAGTCCGCCGCCGAGCAGGCCGCCGAGCAACGGGGCCGCGACATAGACGGTGAGCCAACCCCAGCCGTTGGCGGTGAACGGCACGCTTCCCCAGCCGGGCAGCCGCTTCATGGGGCGGGCGTCAGCGGTCGAGGGTGGTCAGCCGGTGTGTCGGCGTCGGCTTGCCCGGGCGGAAGTGTTCCAGGTGATCGAGGGTGGCGCGCAGCGTGGGGAATCCGGCCGCCGCGGCGGCGAGACCGGCGCGCACGGCCTCGCCGAGCACATCCGGCGCGGCCTCGGCCCGCAGGTTCAGGATGAGCTGGCCGGAGGCGATGGGCTGCTCCAGCCGGTACGAGAGCTCGGGCACGAAGTCGTTGCGCACGAGGTTCACGGCGGCGATTTCGCCGGCGAGGCTGCCGTCGGGGCTCAGGGTCATCTTGAGATGCGCAACCTCGGCGTCGGCCTCGCCCAGGCGCCGTTGAATCTCGCCGGCGAGGCGCGGCAGAAAATCGTCCGCGGAGAATGGCTGCGCCGCCGCGAGCTGCACGGTGCAGTTGAGCCAGCCGAGCAGCGCCTCGCCGTCGGCGTAGGTCTGGTAGTCGACGTCCATCGCGATCCGCGCCGACTGTTCGCCACTCGTGAGGCGGGCGAACCACGGCTCGAGGCCGGTGCCGTCCCGCGCCGACACCGCGAGGATCTCCTTGCCCGGGTACGCCGCGTGGATCGCCTCGCGCAGGGCCGCCATCCGGGCGGCGTCGACGAGGTCGCATTTGCTGATGACCACGAGATCCGCCTCCTCGATCTGCTTGCGATAGATGTAGAGGACCTTGGGCGAGAAACTCCCGCCGCCCTCGACGCCAAAGACGCGCAGGGCGCGAATCGGATCCACCAATACGCTGACGGGTGCGACGAGGAACTGGTCGCCGTACATCCGGCGCAGCGGGTAGGTGACGGTGGCGGCGAGGTCGGTGCAGCTCCCGACCGGTTCCGCGATGAACACCTCGGGCCGCGTCTCGTGGGTCAGCTTCTGCGCCGCCTCGACGAGCGAGTTGAAGCGGCAGCAGAAGCAGCCGCCGGGGATCTCCTCGGTGGCGAAGCCCTGCGAACGCAGCATCGCGGTGTCGACGAGGTTGCGGCCCTGGTCGTTGGTGATCAGCCCGACGCGGCGACCCTGCGCGCTCAGGTGGCGGGCGAGCCGGCCGACCGCGGTCGTTTTGCCGGCGCCGAGGAAGCCGCCGATCATGAGGTAGCGGGCCTTGGAGATGGTGGGAGGCATGGGTGTGGGACGGGAGGTTGCGGTTTCGCAACGCGCGGCGGCAAGCCGGTGCGGCGAGCCTGGTGCGGAGTATTTTCGACGACGGCGCGAAGCGGCGGAATTTGTGCGTCAACGTCCCCCGATCGCGACGAGATGCTCGCGCGTCCGGATGAACAGGGTGCCGGCGGCGATCGCGGGCGTCGCGAGGACCGTTTCGCCGAGCGCGTTCGTGGCGGCGACCGAAAACGTGGCGGTGGCGGGGATGACGTGCACGTTGCCCAGTTCGCTGGCGAGGAACAGGTGGCGGCCGTCGGAGACCGGTGAGGAAGTGTAACCCTCGCTGCTCTTGCTGAGGCGTTCGCTGTAGCGGATTTCGCCGGTCTTCGCGTCGAAGCAGGTCAGCAGCCCGATGTCGGCGCAGCCGAAGAGCAGGTCGCCGACGACGATGGGGGTCTGCATGTAGTTGCCCTTGCGATCGTGGTTCCAGGCGATCGCGGTGCTGACGGGGTTGGGCGGACCGGAGTCGGCTGGCGTGAGGTCGCCGGTGGCGTCGGCGCGAATGGCGCGCATCGGGCGCAGGCGGCCGTGCGCGCTGGTGAAATAGATCAAGCCATGAGCGGCGACGGGCGTGGGCACGGGAATGTCGCCGCCGCCGTCGAGTTTCCAGAGCTCGCGACCGGTGGCGAAGTCGTAGCCGCCGGTGTGGCGCCAGCCGTTGACGGCGATCTGGGTGCGCCCGGCGGCGATCACGACGGTGGGCGTGCTCCAGGTTGGCACGTCGGAGCGGGCGGTGCGCCAGAGTTCTCGGCCGTCGGCGAGGTCGAAGACGGCGAGGAACGAATCCTTCTGCACGTCGCATTGCACGATGACCTTGCCGTCGTGGATCACCGGTGAGCTGGCGAACCCCCACTGGGCGGTCGGCACTTGGAAGTAGCCCGAGTCCATCGGACCGAGATCCTTTTTCCAGAGCAGGCGCCCGTCGGTGTCGAAGCAGAAGAGCCCTTCGGAGCCGAAGATCGCGACGAGGCGGCGGCCGTCGGTGGCAGGGGTGGAGTTGCAGTGCGTGCCCTTGGGGTGGCGACTCACGCGCGGCACGGCTTCGTGGGCGGCGACGTTCCACATCACGCGGCCGGTACGGGCGTCGAGCGCGAGCAGGCGCCATTGCACGGGTTCGTTCTCCTTCACCGGATCGATGTTGCCGTAGAGGCCAACCTTGAGCGGCGCGGCCGACGCCTGCACGGCGGTGGTCAGGTAAACGCGATCGCCCCAGACGACGGGCGAAGAGTGGGCGAGGCCGGGCACCGGGGTCTTCCAGCGCACGTTTTCGTCGGTGGAGATGTTCCAGGTGGTCGGCAGGGCGTGCGAGGAATTGAGGCCGCTGGCGTCGGGTCCGCGATACTGCGGCCAGTGGAGGGCGAAGAGGGCGGCGGGCGCCAGAAAAAGGGCGGCACCGGGGAAGGAAAGGCGGGTGGGGGGCACCATGGACGCAGCGCAATCCGGCCTGGTGCTCGACGCAAGCGAACGCCGACTCACGCGTGCGGGTCAGTGCTGGGACGGCGGTGGCCCCCGCCCGGTTGCATCCGGATCGTCGTCGCCCCACGCCTCCGTGCTTCTCTCCGCTTCCGCCTCCTCCCCAGCCGGGGAGGCCATCCACCAGGTTTCGAATCCAGAAGGCGGTGGCGGAAGTGGACGACGGGGAGCCCGGGCGGCGCGGAAAAACCAGCGCAGTGCCTGGGACGCGAGGGACCGGTGGATGCGCAGGGGCACGGTGGCGAGGTAGGTGCGGGCGGTTGCGGGCGAGGCCGGCACCGACAGGACTTCACAGTAACGGAGGAAGCGGCCGACCTCGACGGCGAATCGCCCGCGCAGGGGGCGCGGGAGCCGGGAGCGGGCCAGCTCCTGGCGCCACTGCGGAAACGGGCGGGCGCTGCACTCCACCGTTTGGAACGAGTCGGAGGAAGGCATGACTCCGGTCGAATGGAATCGAATCCGGCCGGTTGTCGCCACCGGTAATACCCTGAAATTAGGGGGATGCGGGGCTTGCGTCCGGGCGGCAGCCCGGTTGGCGGGCGCCGGAAGCGGTTCGCCGGGGCGGCCCGAGGCGTTTCCAGACTGGAATTTTGGGCGGGGATCAGCTCCTTCCTGGTTTAATCCCCGATGTTTCCTCCCCGTTGCGCTTTCCTGTTTCGTGTCGTCATGCCGATGGCTGTGCTGGCTCCGGCGCTGCCGGCGGCCGACTGGCCCCAATGGCGCGGCCCCGGGCGCGATGGCGTCTGGAGCGAGACCGGCATCATCGAGGCGTTTCCCGGACCCGAGTTGCGGCCGGTGTGGTCGGCGCCGGTCGGGGCGGGTTACAGCGGACCCACGGTCGCCGGCGATCGCGTCTACCTGACCGATCGCGTCGCCGCCCCCGAACCCCAGGAGCGGGTGCTGTGTTTTGATCGCCGGACCGGGCGGCCGCTTTGGGCGCATGCCTACCCGTGCGTGTATCGCGATATTGACTACGCCCTGGGGCCGCGGGCGGCCGTGACGATCGCCGGCGGCCGCGCCTTCGCGTATGGCGCGATGGGGCACGCGCACGCCCTGGAGGCCGCCACCGGGCGGGTGTTGTGGGCGCGCGATCTGGCGACTGAATACGGTGCCACGATCAACGTCTGGGGCGTGTCTTCGGCTCCGCTGGTCGTTGGCGACCGGGTGATCTTCCAGGTGGGCGGGGAAGCGGGCGCGGCGGTGGTGGCGCTCGACGTGCGCACCGGCCGGGAGCAGTGGCGGGCCCTCGACGGCAAGGCCTCGTACTCGTCGCCGCGCCTCGTGTCCCTGGGCGGCCGCGAAGTCGTGCTGGTCTGGACGGCGAGCTGGCTGGCCGCGCTCGACCCGGTGGCGGGCGTGGCGATCTGGCAGATCCCGTATCGCCACACCCGGATGATCATCAACGTCGCCGATCCGGTGGTGGACGAAGCGGGGGCGAGGATCCTCCTGAGCTCCTTCTATGATGGCTCGTACCTCTTCGGCCTGGGCCCGGGTTCCGCCGCGCCCGAGCTGCGCTGGCGGCGGGCCGGGGTCAGCGAGCGCAAGACCGACGCCTTGCACAGCATCATCATGACCCCGCTCCTGCGCGGCGACCACGTGTATGGCATCGATAGCTACGGTGAGATGCGCTGCCTCGATCTCGGCGCCGGGGATCGCGTGTGGGAGGACACCTCGCTGCTGCCTCACGGGCGGTGGGCGACCGCCCATTTCGTGCAGCAGGGCGACCGCACCTGGATCACCACGGAGCGCGGCGAAGTTGTCATCGCCCGGCTCACGCCGCAGGGCTTGACGCGGCTGAGCAGCGCGCGGTTCCTCACGCCGACGACCCGCCTCCGGGGGCGCGAGTACCCCATCGCCTGGTCGCATCCCGGCTACGCCCACCGCAGCCTGTTTGCCCGCAACGACACCGAGCTCGTCTGCATTTCACTCGCCGCGGACGGACGGTAGCCGAGGGCAGGTGGTGCCGGCGCGCAGCCGGTTTCGCTTGCGTGGCCTCCTCGATTTGCGACCTCCTTGCCGGCGTTTTGCCCGGGTCCGCACCCTCCCAACTCAGATTCAGTTATCCTTTCCCGATGATCCTTCGCTCGCCTGCCACCCTTGTCTCCGTCTTTGTTCTGGCCGGTGTCGCCGCGCTGCCCGCGGCGGACTGGTCGCATCTCATGGGTCCCAAGCTGGACCGCAAATCAGCCGAATCGGCCCCGGTCAAGTGGACGTCGGGTTCCCCGCGCACGGTGTGGGAAATCGCGGCCCCCGGCGGCTTCAGCTCCTTTGTCACCGGCGCCGGCCGCGCCTACACGGTGATTCTGACCAAGGCGGACGGGGGCGAACGCGAGACCGCCGTCGCGGTGGACCGCAGGACCGGCCGCGAAGTGTGGCGCACGCCGCTCGGCACGACGCGCTATGACCGCGGGGGCGACAAGGGCGCCAAGGGCAACGACGGGGGCGACGGCCCGCGCAGCACGCCGGTATTCGCCGACGGCCGGGTGTTTGTTTTCGGGGCGCGGTTCGATCTCTACGCGCTGCAGGCGGACAGCGGGAGGGTCATCTGGAAGAAGGATCTCATCAAGGAACACGGCGGAAAGGCCATCCAGTGGTCCAACGCCATCACGCCGCTCCTGGTGGGCGACAAGCTGCTGGTCGCCGGCGGCGGCGACGGCCAAACCTATCTCGCGTTCAAACCCGCCACCGGGGAGCTGATTTGGAAGAGCGGGACCGACGCCCCGACCCACGCGACGCCGACCCTCGCGACCATCCATGGCCAGCTCCAGGCCATCTTCCTCGTCAAACGCGGCCTCGTGTCCCTCGACCCCGCCACCGGCCGCGAGCTCTGGCATTATCCTTTCCCGCACCGAACCTCCACCGCGGCCTCACCGGTGGTCTGGAACGACCTCGTGCACTGCACGGCCGGCTACGGCGTGGGCGGCGCGGTGGCGAAGATCACGCGCCAGGGCGACAAGTGGGAGGCGGCCGAGCTGTGGCGCAATCCGGGCAACCGCGACACCGCCGCGCATTGGAGCACCGCGGTCGTGCACGACGGGTATTTGTACGGCTGTTACGGACACGGCGAGTACGGCACGGGCGCCTTCAAGTGCATCGACATCCGCACCGGCAAGGTGCAGTGGGCGCAGCGCGGCTTCGGGCACGGACAGGTGATCATGGCCGGCGGAAAACTGATCGCCACAACCGATGGCGGTCGGCTCGTCATCATCAACCCGGTGCCGACCGCCTACCAGGAGGTCGTTGCGGCCAAGGTCATCGACGGGAAGGTCTGGGCCAGCCCGGCGGTGAGCGACGGCCAGGTCTTGCTGCGGAGCACGACCAAGGGCGTCTGTCTGGAGCTCTGAGCCCCGTCCCGGGGTGGACTCCGGCCGGCGGGCCCCGGCGGAAACGACCCCGCCGGCCTTGCGCTGCCCCCCGGGCGCCGTTCCTTGCGGCGCCTTTCGCCGCGGGAGGCGCCCGTCTCCGGCGTGCTCGGCATCCGCTACGAGGACTTCATCCACCCGCTCACCCTACTTCGCGCCGCAGGCGGAGCTGGCCGGCGAAGCAGTCGCAACGGGCCCGGCCAGGTGACGGGTGAAACCTTGCGCGGGGTTCGGTGTCGGAGCACACTACTCCCTCCGCCGATGAAGACCCTGCTCGCCGCCTCCCTTGCGATGGCTCTGGCCGCCTCCGCGGCCGGGCAAATCTTCCGCCCCGCCGCCGGCCGGGGCGCCCCCCGCGGTGGCCTTCACGATCACGGGTCTGCCCGCGTGGTGCACTCCGGGCACTTTCATCACTCCCCCCCGGGCGCTTACGTGGTCCGCCACGCTCCGCGAGTCCGGTACGATTACCGCCCCGTCTACTATCCGGTTTACTCCTATTACCCCGGCTACGGAGTGGATTATCCATACTACGGGAGCGTCGGCTATTACGGCGCCTCCAGTGCCGCTTCCTCCGGGTTTTGGCTCGGTGCCCTCGCCGGCGGAATCATCGGCCACAACAGCGGCAACTTTCGCCACGATGGCTGGCGGGGCGCCGCGTGGGGCGCCGGAGTCGGCTGGCTGCTCGGCTCGGTCGTCGACGCCAACCGTCGGGCCGTCTCGTATCCGTCCGCGCCGGCCGTCGCGACCCCGGCGTCGGTCGCACCGGCGGCTCCTGCCGCTGCGCCTGCGCCGGCTGCGGCTCCGCAGTCGGTCACGATCATCAACAACTACTATCAAGGCACCTCGCCGATGAGCGGCGCCAACCGCCTCTTCGGCCGCTGACCTCCGCCGGACCGCGCCGCGGTGACTCTCCGCCCCGGCGCGTGTCCGCCCATTGCGGCCGCTTGGCGGTCCGCCTCTCTATTTTGCCCGACACCATGACCTCCCAGTTCCGACTTCTCCTCACGGGATTCGCCGCCGGCTCCCTCCTGCTCGGCGGCTGCGCCACCACCGAGGGCGTCAGGAATCCCTCCGGTGTGCCCGTCACCGAAATGCGCCCCGATGAACGCGGCTTCGTCGCCGGCACCGGCATCGAGGCCCAGGACCTCGTGACGGTCACCGACCGGATGGCGCGCAGCATCCTCGGCATCCCGCAGATCGCCCGCGCCCAGACTCCGCCGAGCGTCGTCCTCGAACCGGTGGTCAACAACACCCGCTTTCCCATCAACAAGGACATCTTCCTGACCCGGCTCCGTACCCAGTTGAATTCGAAGGCCGCCGGTCAGGTGAGCTTCCTCGACCGCGAGATGATGAAGACCCTGCAGCGCGAGCGGGAGCTCAAGCGCACCGGTCAGGTCACCGCCAGCTCCGACCCCAACGTGGTCGAGTTCGGCGGCGCCGATTACTTCCTCACCGGCAAGCTCGAGGGCATGACCACGCGCACCTCCGCGGGCACGAGCGACTACGTGCTGTACAGCTTCCGCCTCACCGACGCCCGCACCAGCCGCATCGTCTGGGAGGACTCCGCCGAGGTGAAGAAACAGGGCCTCGAGGACGCCGCCTACCGTTGAGCCACCGTGCGCCCTTGACGTCACCTGCGATGTGCCCCGGGGCGGACCCAGGGGTGATGAATCCGGCCCCCCGCCCTCCCGACCCGATCCGCCGGCCGCGCGTCCGACGCACCGCGCTCGCCCTGGCGGCCGGCGCGCTCCTCGTTGGTTGCGCGAGCGGGGAGCGCGAGCCGCGTTCCGCCCGCGCCGGCGCTGCCGCGGAACGGACCGACGCCGACCGGCAGCCCGCGGCCGGAGCCGAGCGCGACCGCGTCCTGCACGCCTACCGCGCTGCCGCCACCGCCCTGCGTCTGGGACGTTACGACGAGACGAAGGCTCGGCTCGACGACGCCCTCGCGCGCATCGGCGGCATCATCGCCCACGATGCCGACGCGGCCCGCGCGCGCGGCCTCTTTGCGCCGGAGAGCGCCAAGATCTTCATCGGCGAGCCGTACGAGCGGGTGATGGCGTATTACTACCGCGGCATCCTTTACTGGCGCGACGGCGAACCCGACAATGCCCGCGCCTGCTTCCGCACGGGACAGGTCATCGACAGCGGGCCCGAGCAGGAGAAGTTCCTCTCCGATTGGGTGCTCCTCGACTACCTCGAAGGACTGGCTTCCGTGAAGCTCCAGGCGGACGGCAGCGAGGCCCTCGCGCGGGCGCGGGCGCTGGCCGGCAACCGCTTCAACCTTCCCCCCTACCAGCCCGCCGCCAACGTCCTCGTGTTCGCGGAGTACGGCTACGGTCCCCGCAAGTACGCGGCCGGCCCCTACGGCGAACAATTGCGCTTCCACGTGGAGGATTCCCCGTCGCGCTCCGCCCGGCTCGTCCTCCAGCAGGGCCGCATGATCGTCCCCCTGCCTGCGTATGATGATCTTGGCTACCAAGCCACCACCCGCGGCGGACGCGTGATGGACTACATCCTCGGCAACAAGGCCATCTTCAAGGCGGGCGCCGAGGTCGCCGGCGATGTCGCCCTGACCGGCGCCGTCATCGCCAGCGATCAGGCGCGGCGCCGCGAACGCCAGGGCAAGGACGGCGACGACGCCAGCGCCGCCGCCGTCGGTCTGGGAATTCTCGGTGTGCTTGGCAAGATCGCCTCCGCCGCCACCCGGCCCGAGGCGGATGTCCGCCAGTGGAACAACCTCCCGCAGCGGCTGAGTTTCGCCGCCCTCAAGCTGCCCCCGGGCGAACATCGCGGCCGGCTCGAGTTCCTTGACCGCGACGGCCACGTGCTGGCCGCGCGCACCCAGGCGGTGACAATCACCGTCGGCGCCGACGACCGCGACACGGTCGTGTTTTTGAGCGAACTTACCCGCTGATCCGAAGTCTCATCCCTTCTCACCGCGCACCGTCCATGAACTCACCGTCCGTCCCCCTGCTGCTTTCGGTCCTCGCCCTTGCCGCCTGCGCAGGCTGCGCCACCCGGACCGGTCCCTTCCCGCCACTGGACACGACCAAGTTCACGCTGGAAAACACCGAGCGCTTTGTGCTGCTCGACGAGCCCACCCAGAAATCAGTCACCTGCACCGGCCTGCAGGAAATCCCGCTCACCGACGGCCGCCTCGAGGTCGTCGCCAACGTCAAGAACCGCGAAAACCGCCGCCTCGAGGTGCAGGTCAACTGTGTGTTCAAGGACGCGCAGGGCTACTCCACTGGCGACGAGACGCCGTGGCAGACGTTGATTCTCTCCGAATACGCCACCGAGGCGGTGCGTTTCACCGCCATGAATCCGCAGGCCAAGAGGTACACCGTGCGCGTGCGGCAGGCCCGTTGATGCCACCACGCACCACCGCCACCCCATGAAATCTGTTACGCTGTTCGCCTCGGTTGCCCTGGCCTCTGCTTCGCTCGGGTCGGCGCAGTCCGATTCACCCCCGCCCCCTCCGCCCCCGGTCGCCCAGGCTCTCCCGCGCCCCGCCTCCCCCGGCCTGCCGGGCACTCAGCCGGCGCAGCGGGTGTATGGCCCGTCCGGAGACACCCTGATCGCCCGCCCGACCGCGGAGGGCATCATCGAGGGCTTCCGCAAATCCTACCGAACCGACGGCGCTCCCAGGGTGGTCATCTACGTCAACCGTGCGCTCGTCGACACCGCGTCGGGCCTCAAACTCGCCTCCCGGCTCGAGAATTTCGAGACCAGCGACTCCGGCCGGAAGACGACCGGCACGAACTCCTACCGCGTCAAGGACGCCCCCGCGCCCACTCTCGCCGACCAGCAGACCGTGCGCGAGGTGGAGCGCCTCTTCGGCCGCGCCTTCCGCCACGGTGGCGCGCAGCTCGCCGACCAGACGGTGGCGGCCGCACTGCTGCCGGGCAAACCCGGAGCCCACCTCGTGGGTGCCCAGGCGGAGAAGGACCGCCAGGCCCTCGCCAACATCGCCGACCTCGCCATCGAGGTTCTCATTTCCAGCCGCAGCCTCACCGTCCCGGAAGTAACCGGGGATGTCACCTACCCGGTGCCTGACATCCAGGCCACGGCTATCCGCCTGAAGGACGCCGCCATCGTCGGTCAGGCGGCGGCGAGCGACCTCCTGGGACGCGGGGTGCAGGCGGGCCGCATCGTGCGTGACTTCTCCGTGCAGGACATCACCGAGGCGACGGCGCTTGCGCTGATGGAGGATATGCTGACCGGCAAACGCTGAGCTGGCGCGACCGGCTCACTTCTTTGGCGGCGGAAAGGTGATGTCTTTCGTCGCCTCGGCCATCTCCTTGAGCGCGCGATCGATCGCTTCGTCGTCCTTGCCGCCTTTGCGGACCAGCGCGGCCCCGGTGGAGAAGTCGATCGTGGCTCCATCCTGAATCGGCACCTGCAACGGGCCGGGGATCGGATCGTTGCGCGGTGCAACAATCGGACGTGGGGTCGGGGGCGGGGGCAGCGTCGGCGTGTGGATGACCACCTCCGGCAGCGGTGGCGGAGGAATCGGCGGCGGCTTGAACTCCTGGAAATCGCGGTTGAGCTTGTGGCGATTGATCTTCGGCGGCGCTTCGCGCAGCGCCGGCCGGATCGTGACCCAGTAGAAGGCGGCGATGGCGGCGACCAGCACGGCAGCCCAGAGGAGGCGGGATTTCATGGGTGGGGGGGAGCGGCCCCCACCGTAGCCCGGATCCCCAGCCCGGCGAGTCGCGAAACCGATTCGCCGGTCGAAAGAGTGCATCCGGCTGTGCCCTGAACCTGCGACTTTACGACCTTCGCGCGCCCCGCCAAGAATCCGGCGGCGGTCGGCGTCCTTCCCGCCGCCGCTTCCTGCCGCACCTCCCCATGAAACCCTTCGTGCTCCTCCCGGCCCTGTTTGCCGCCGCTGCGGTGGCCGTCGCCGCCAGCCGGCCCGCCGCCGCTCCCACCCCGCCCGGTCCCGGCGACCACATGCTCGCTGCGTATTTCGAAGCCGAGACCGCCCGCGTGAACGCGCAGACCTTCGCCGGCATCCACACCCTCGACGACTGGACGCGCCAGCGCGCCGCGTTTCGCGAGCAGTTGCTCGAAATGCTCGGCCTGTCGCCGCTGCCGGAACGCACGGATCTCCAGGCCACCGTCACCGGGAAGCTCGACCATCCCGAATTCACCGTCGAAAAGCTCCACTTCCAGTCGCTGCCCGGACTCTACGTCACGGCCAACCTCTACGTGCCGAAAGGGCTCGGCGGGAGGAAGGTGCCTGCGATCCTCTACGGCTCCGGCCATGCCAATGTGAAGGAGGGCGGCGTGAGCATGGGCAACAAGGCCGGTTATCAGCACCACGGAGCCTGGTTCGCGCGCCACGGCTATGTCTGTCTGATTCTGGATACGATCCAGCTCGGCGAACTCGAAGGCGTCCACCATGGCACCCACCGCCTGGGCATGTACTGGTGGAACTCCCGCGGTTACACCCCCGCCGGCGTCGAAGCCTGGAATGGTGTGCGCGCCCTCGACTACCTGCAGTCGCGCCCCGAGGTCGACGGCGCGAAGATCGGCATGACCGGGCGCTCCGGCGGCGGCGGCTACACCTGGTACACCACGGCGATCGATGACCGCATCAAGGCCGCCGTGCCGGTCGCCGGGCTCACCGACCTCCACAACCACGTCGTCGACGGCACCGTGAAGGGCCACTGCGACTGCATGTTCCTGCTCAACACTTATCGCTGGGACCACGCCAAGATCGCCGCCCTGATCGCCCCGCGCCCGCTGCTGATCGCCAACAGCGACAAGGACGCCATTTTCCCGCTCGACGGAGTGCAGCGCGTCCACCGCGAGGTCGCGCGCATCTATCGATTGCACGGCGCCGCCGACAAGCTCGGCCTGCTCATCACCGAGGGGCCGCACAAGGACACGCAGGATCTCCAGGTGCCGGCCTTCCGCTGGTTCAACCGCTTCCTCAAGGGCGAGGACCCGCTCATCCGCGTCGCCGCCGAGAAACTTTTCGCCCCGAAGGATCTCCGGGTCTTCCCGATCGGCGGCCACCCCGCCGACCAGCGCACCACGAAGATCCACGAGACCTTCGTGCCCATGGCGGCGCCCGCCCTGCCCGCCAACGCGACGGCCTGGGCGCAGCAGCGCGACGGCTGGAGGCAGGCCTTGCGGGAAAAGTCCTTCGCCGGCTGGCCGGCCCGTGGGGAGCCCGTGCATCTCGCCCCCGTCGACGGGACGACGGTCGGCGAACTGCGCGTGGCGAATTGGGAATTCACCAGCCAGCACCCGGTGCGGCTGCCGCTGCGCGTCTTCTACACCGGCGACGAGAAGGCGGTCCGGAAAATCGTCCTGCACGTCGCCGACGAAACCGACTGGGCGGCGGCCCGCCCGCCCGCGGCCTACGCCGATGCGGTCAATCGCGGCGAACTCGCCGTCCTGATGCTGGCACCGCGCGGCATCGGTCCGACCGCCTCCACGGCCAGCGCGGTGGACCAGAATCATCAGCGCCGGCGTTACCTGCTGCTCGGCCAGACCGTCGACGGCATGCGCGTCTGGGACGTCTGCCGCGCGCTCGAGGCCATCCGCGCCGCGAAGCAGTTCACCGGCCAGCCCCTCGTGCTTTCCGGCGTGCGCGATCAGGCGGTGAACGCCCTTTACGCGTCGCTCTTCGTCGACGGCCTCGCGGGCCTGGAGCTGCATGCGCCGCCCGCCTCGCACATGCGCGGGCCCGACTACCTGAACGTGCTGCGCTTCCTCGACATCCCGCAGGCGGTGGCGATGGCCGCCGAACGCCAGCCCGTCTCGCTGCGCGGCGCCAACCCCGACGACTGGTCCTGGCCCGCCCGCGCCGCCCAACAACTCCGCTGGCCCGCCGATCGCCTGCAGTGGTGAAGACGCGTCCGATACAGGCTGGATGAGTCGGCCGACCAGGCTCCTCGCCGCGTGAACACCACCGACTACCACGCCAAGTACTTCGCCTACGAGCTGACCCGGCGCTGTTCTTCCGACAGCATCGACAAGCTCGCCGGTGCGGTCGCCGGTGCTCAGGTCGACTTGAATCCGCACCAGGTGGACGCCGCCCTGTTCGCCTTCAACTCGCCGCTCGCCAAGGGTGCGTTGCTGGCGGATGAAGTCGGCCTTGGAAAGACCATCGAAGCCGGCCTGGTTCTGTCCCAGCGCTGGGCGGAGCGGAAGCGACGCATCCTCGTCATCGTGCCGTCGAATCTGCGCAAGCAGTGGTATCAGGAACTCAACGAGAAGTTCTTCCTGCCCTGCCAGATTCTCGAAACCAAGTCTTACAACGCAGCGGTAAAGGTCGGGAACTTCCGCCCCTTCGAGACCAAGGACGCCCTCGTCATCTGCTCCTACCAGTTTGCCCGGATCAAAGCCGCCGAGGTCGCCAACACGTCATGGGATCTCGTGGTGATGGACGAGGCGCATCGACTGCGGAATGTCTACAAGCCGTCCAACGTCATCGCCAACACCCTGAGGCTCGCGCTCGCCGGCAAACCCAAGCTACTGCTCACCGCCACCCCGCTGCAGAACTCGCTGCTCGAGCTTTTCGGCCTCGTCAGCTTCATCGACGAATACACGTTCGGCGATCTCAAGAGTTTCCGCGACCAGTTCGCCAACCTCAGCCAGGAACAGGTTTTCCAGACGCTCAAGCAGCGGCTCCGGCCGATCTGCCATCGTACGCTGCGCCGTCAGGTGACCGCCTACATCCCTTTCACGAAACGGCATCCGATTTTGGAGGAGTTCACCCCGGAGGAGGCGGAGGACCGGCTGTACGCCCTCGTCTCCGATTATCTCCGCCGCGATAATCTCCGGGCTTTGCCCGCCAGCCAGCGTTCGCTCATGACGCTCGTGCTGCGCAAACTTCTCGCCTCGTCCACGTTCGCCATCGCCGGCGCCCTCGAGTCCATTTCCCGCCGCCTGAAGGCGAAGCTGGCGCAGAACGAACCCGCGGAATCGCTGGAAGACGATCTCGACCAGGATTACGAGGCACTCGACGAAACGGCCGAGGAATGGGGTGAAGACGGTCCCGTCGAAACCCTGTCCGATGCCGATCGCGCGGCCCTGGCGGCGGAAATCGCCGACCTCGACGCCTTTTCCCGTCTCGCCGTTTCCATCACCCACAACGCGAAGGGCAAGGCTCTCCTCAAAGCGCTGGCCATCGCCTTCGCCAAGGCCCGCGAACTGGGCGCAGCCGAAAAGGCGATCGTCTTCACCGAGTCGCGCAAGACACAGGACTACCTGCTCCGCGTGCTGGCCGACAGCCAATTCAGGGACGGCATCGTCCTGTTCAACGGTTCGAACACCGACGACCGCTCCAAGGCGATCTACGCCGCCTGGCTGGAAAGGCACGCCGGCACCGACCGCGTCACCGGCTCCAGGTCCGCCGACATGCGTTCGGCGCTGGTGGACTACTTCCGGGAGGACGGACGCCTCATGATCGCCACGGAGGCGGGTGCCGAGGGCATCAACCTCCAGTTCTGCTCCCTGGTGGTGAACTACGACCTGCCGTGGAATCCCCAGCGCATCGAGCAGCGGATCGGACGCTGCCACCGCTACGGACAGAAGCACGACGTGGTGGTGGTCAATTTCCTCAACCGCCAGAATGCCGCCGATCAGCGGGTCTACGCCCTGCTCGCGGAGAAGTTCCGGCTCTTCGAGGGGGTTTTCGGCGCGAGTGACGAGGTGCTCGGGGCGATCGAGAGCGGGGTCGATTTTGAGAAACGCATCGCCGGCATCTACCAGCGCTGTCGCAAGCATGAGGAAATCAAGGTCGCCTTCGATCAGCTCCAGCTCGAGCTCAGCCTGGAGATTGACGAATCCATGACGCAGACGCGCCGGAAGCTGCTGGAAAACTTCGACGACGAGGTGCGCGAGAAACTGCGGATGCGCGCCGACGCGTCCCTCGCGTCGCTGAATCGGCTCGAGCGCATGCTGATGCGGCTCACCGCTCACGAACTGAGCGGCCGCGCCGAGTTTCTCGGGGACGCCGCCTTTCGCCTTGTGGCGTCGCCGTTCCCCGGCGACATCCCGCTCGGGCGCTACGAACTGCCTCGTCGTTCCGGGGAGGCGCATCTCTACCGTCTCCACCATCCGCTCGCGGAGGCCATCGTCGCCCGGGCCAAAGGGCGCGACCTGCCCGTTCAGCAGATCCGTTTCGACTACGGCAACCACGACGGCATCGTCAGTATTCTGGAACCGCTGGTGGGCCGGACCGGCTGGCTCACGTTGGCCAGCTACACCGTCGAATCGCTCGATCAGGTGGAGGACCATCTGATTTTCGGCGCGCTCACCGACGACGGCACCCCGCTCGACGGCGAGTGCGCCGCGCGGCTGTTCACCCTGCCGGGAAGGGTCACCGGCCCGTGCCCCACCGTCGCACCGCCCTCGGTCGAGGTCATCGTCCAGCAACGGCAGGCGGCGATCCAGCGCGCGATTTCCGAGCGCAACGCCCGCTTCTTTCGCGCCGAGGCCGAGAAACTCGACGGGTGGGCCGACGACTTCAAGTTGAGCCTCGAACGCGAAATCAAGGAGCTGGATCGCCAGATCAAGGAGGTCCGGCGCGGCGCCACGTCGGCGCTCGCCCTGGAGGATTGGGTGGCGGTGCAAAAGCGGGTCCGGGATCTCGAAGCGCAGCGCAACGCCAAGCGCCGCTCTCTCTTCGAGGCGCAGGACAAGGTGGACCAGCAGCGGGAGGAATTGATCGCAAGCATTGAGGGCAAGCTCGCTCAGAAAAGTTCTGTCGTGCAGCTTTTCACCCTCCGCTGGACGCTCGCCTGAGCGGGATCCTCGACCCATCTTCAACCCCCAGCATGAAATCACCGCCGATCACAAAACTGATTCTGAAGCGGTTCCGCAGTTTTCCCGCCGCCACGCTCCTCTTCGACAACCCTCTCTTCCTGGTCGGGCGCAATGGCTCCGGGAAGAGCAACCTGGCCCACGCGTTCAGCTTCGTCTCCGAGGCGATGTCCTCTCCCCTGCAGGCCGTGTTCGATCGACGCGGTGGCATCGCGTCGGTTCGCAATCGCAGTTCCGTGCGGAGCGCGCCGCCGAACCTCGGTCTCGCCTTCGAGTTCGGCCCTGTGAACGGGATCGAAGGCGGCCGCTTTGCCTTCGAAGTCAAGGCGCTGCCCAACTACGGCTTTCGCATCGTTCATGAACAGTGTCTCGTGCGAAAGAAGGACGGCGGTCGCTGGTGGTTTGACCGCGCCGACAGGTGGAGAAGCAATGTCGAGGGACTGACGCCCGCTCTCGAACCCTCGGCTCTCGCCCTGCCGCTCGTCGGCGGTGATGAGCGCTTCGCTCCCATCTTCAAGGTGCTGGGCGCGATGCGGGTCTATTCCATCGAGCCCGCCAAACTCCGCGAAATGCAGGACCCCGACAGTGGCATGTCTCTCAAGCCGGACGGCAGTAATGCGGCCAGCGTCCTGCAGGAGTTGTTGCGCGGCGGAGGGATTGGCGCGGAGACGAAAGCCGAAATAAACCGCATCCTCGAGTCGATCGTCCCGGCGACCAAGTCCGTCTCCCCCAGAAAGCACGGTAACAAACTCTCGATGAGTTTCTCCCAACAGTGGGGCGAGAAGAAGAAACTGACGTTTGATGCCTTCGACATGTCGGACGGCACCCTGCGGTCGTTGGGTCTCATCATGGCCGTGTTTCAGAAACCCAGCCCCAGCATCCTCGTGATCGAGGAACCGGAGGCCACGATCCATCCCGGTGCGCTGGGCGCTGTTCTCGATCTCCTCCGGAAAGCGGCCAGATCCATGCAGGTTGTCATCACCACTCACAGCCCGGAGCTGCTGGACGCCCGCTGGATCACGGATGCCAACCTGCGCATCGTCTCCTGGCAGGAAGGCGCCTCCCACCTGCTGCCACCTTCCGAAGCGACCCGGCAGGCTATGCGCCAGCATCTCATGGGAGCGGGAGAGCTGCTCCGGTCCAACGCACTTCACGCCGACGAGCTGTTTTCGGCGCCGGACGACCTCCGCAACGGCGACCTCTTCGAAACGCTGGCATGAAGGTTTTCCCCATTGTCGAAGGCCACGGCGAAGTCGCAGCCGCTCCCGTTTTGCTGCGTCGCCTGTTCGACGAGGCCCAGTGCCAGCACATCGGGGTGGGCCGCCCGATCCGGCGCACCCAGTTCCAGCTTCGCAGCAAAGAGGGCATCCAGGCCGGAGTCCGACTGGCCCTCCTGAACGCCGATTGTGCGGCCGTTGTCATCCTTTTCGATGGCGAGGATGATTGCCCCAAGGAACTGGGAGAACAGATCCGCGGGTGGGCGCGCGAAGTCGCCGCCGGCAGGCCGTGCGATGTCGTGGTCGCCTATCGCGAATACGAGACCTGGTTCCTCGCGGCGGTTGAGTCGCTGCGCGGCCGCAACGGGATCTCGACTGACGCTGCCGCCCCCGCGAATCCCGAATCGAAACGCGACGCCAAGGGCGCGCTCGAAGCCTTCATGCCCACGGACCGCACCTATTCGGAAACCGGTGACCAACCGGCGATGAGCGCGGTCTTCGACCTTGGCCTCGCCCACCGGCGCAACCGCTCCTTCCGCAAGCTGGTCAAGGTGGTCGGTGAGATGCTCACGCGACTGCAGCAACCCCTGCCCGTCTGGCCGCCAGCCTCGTGGCAAGCCGAGTGATCTTATTGCGATGACGAAGAAGCAGAAACTGGAGCTGACGTGGATCGGCAAGGAGGTGCGGCCCCGGCTGGAGCCGCGCATTCTGCTCGAAGACCCGGCGAAGTCGTACCACGCCCCGCACCGCGTCACCGACCACGACCTTTTCGACAACCGCCTCATCTTCGGCGACAATCTCCTCGCCCTCAAGGCGCTCGAACAGGAGTTCGCCGGGAAGATCAAGTGCATCTATATCGACCCGCCGTACAACACGGGCAGCGCGTTCACGTACTACGACGATGGTATAGAGCACTCTTTGTGGCTTACGTTGATGCAGGCGCGACTTGAGATTCTATGGGCGCTGTTGAGCGTCGATGGCTCTTTGTGGATTTCAATTGATGATGATGAAATGCCCTACTTGCGAGTGCTCATGGATCAAGTAGCAGGGCGGGATAAGTTCATAGCTCAAAACGTCTGGCAGAAGCGGTATTCCCGAGAGAATCGGGAAGCGATCGGCGATGTCCACGAGTACGTTATTGTCTATGCGAAGGACCCACTGGGATTCAAAGAGCGCAGGAACAAGGTTCCGCTGACCGAGGAGCAGGCGAAGGTTTACAAGAATCCGAACAACGACCCAAGAGGCCGCTGGCGTCCGATTCCAATGACCGCCCAGGAAGGGCATGCCACACCAGAGCAGTTCTATGAAATTACTGCGCCGGGTGGGAGAATTCACAAACCGCCCGACGGACGCTGCTGGGGGCTTTCTAGGAGGACATTCGAAAGACTGCGGACTGAAGGGCGGATTTGGTTCGGCAAAGATGGTAACTCGCAACCAAACGTCATTCGTTATCTTTCGGAGGTTGAGGGCGTGGTGCCGTGGACCTGGTGGCCAAGCGAAGAAGTGGGACACACCGACGAAGCAAAAAAGGAGATCCACGCACTTTTCGGAAAGGTTGACGCTTTCGATACACCGAAGCCGGAGCGATTGATGCATCGCGTACTCACGATTGCCACCAACCCAAATGACCTTGTCCTCGACTCCTTCGGCGGTTCCGGCACGACGGGTGCGGTGGCGCACAAGATGGGCCGGCGGTGGATCATGGTCGAACTGGGCGAGCATTGTCACACCCACATCATTCCCCGGCTCCGGAAGGTGATCGATGGGGCGGATCCCGGTGGGGTCACGGAGGCCACGGGCTGGAAGGGCGGCGGCGGCTTCCGTTACTACCGCCTCGCGCCGTCGCTGCTGGAGAAGGACAAGTGGGGCCAGTGGGTCATCAGCCGGGAACTCAACGCCGCCATGCTGGCGGAGGCGGTGTGCAAGCTGGAGGGCTTCACCTACGCGCCCAGCGACACGGTGTACTGGCAGCACGGCCATTCCACCGAGCGCGACTTCATCTACGTCACCACCCAGCACCTGAGCGCCGCCCAACTCGCCCAGTTGAGCGACGAGGTGGGGCCGGAGCGCACGCTGCTGGTGCTCTGCGCGGCCTTCCGCGCTGCGGCAGGTGGCCCTGAGCAATGTCCCAACCTGACCGTGAAGAAGATCCCCAAGCAGGTGCTGGCGCGCTGCGAGTGGGGCCACGACGATTACAGCCTCAAAGTGGAAAACCTGCCCAAGGCCCCCGCTTCCGCCGGGCCGTCTGCGGGCAAGCCGCCTAGACCGGGACAGATGGAGCTGCTATAACCACGCGGAACGAAGTGAATCGACGGGACGAAACGTTATGACGACACTCAACATTCAGAATTTCGGCCAAATCAAGCAGGCCAGCCTGACCTTCGGTGATCTAACCGTGCTGGTCGGCCCTCAGGCCACCGGCAAGAGCATTGCTCTGCAACTCTTGAAACTGATGGTGGATGCCGGTCAGGTGCAGGCGGAACTGGGGCGTTACGGCTTGGACTGGTCGGGCAGCCTCCCGGAATTCTTGGATGTCTATTTCGGCGAAGGGATGCGGTCCATCTGGCGGCCAGGCGCAAGTTCAGTCGAATGGGAGGGGGGGAAAGTGGATCTGCCCAAACTAGTCGCACGAAAGCGGAAGAACAAAGAGGAGTCTCTCTTCTTCATTCCGGCCCAACGAGTCCTGGCGTTGCGGGATGGGTGGCCACGTCCGTTTACAGATTACACCCCTGGCGACCCATTTGCCGTGCGCGAATTCAGCGAGCAACTCCGGATCTTGGTTGAACAGGAGTTTGGTGGGTCCGGCGACCTGTTTCCGCAAGAACGGCGGTTGAAGAGGGAGTTCCGGGAGTTGCTCCAAAGGCATGTGTTTTCCAATTTCCATCTGAAGGTGGACAAGTTTCGTTCGCAAAAACGGCTGGTGCTCGGAATCGGACCGGACGCAGAGTCCCTGCCCTACATGGTTTGGTCCGCGGGCCAAAGGGAATTTGTGCCTTTGCTGCTCGGCTTCTATTGGTTAATGCCTTCAACAAAGGTTTCAATGCGTGGAGACATCAAATGGGTCGTGTTGGAGGAACTAGAAATGGGTCTCCATCCGCGAGCCATCTCGGTTGTTCTTTTATTGGTCTTTGAACTGGTGGTTCGTGGCTATCGTGTCTGCCTGTCTACCCATTCGCCGCAGGTGCTTGACGCAGTCTGGGCACTGAAGCACTTGCGGGAAAATCATGCCGATGCTGAAGCCCTCCTAAATATCTTCGAAGCTTCCAACAGTCCCCCCATGCAAAAGCTGGCGAACACGATTATGGGAAAGACCGTCAAGGTTCACTACTTCAACCGAGAAACCGGTACGACTTCCGATATATCCGAGTTGGATCCCTCGGCTGAAGGCGAAGCAGAGGCTGGATGGGGTGGACTTTCGGAGTTCAGCGGCCGCGCCAACGAAGCCGTCGCCCGTGCAGTGGCCAATTCTGGCAAGGAGGTTCAGTCGTGACATTCAAAGAGGCGGTCGCCCGGACTGCAAACTTGCAGACAGCCTGGAAGCCGGGTCTTCAGGCGCTCCGAGCCGAGGACAAGCCGCATATTCAAGCCGAAGACACCCGGCGGCTGCGCGGCAGCGCTGACGTGGATAAGGCCCTGTTGTCAAGAGAGCCGCAAGCCAACCGCTGGGATTTCGCCATCGGCTTCCAGCACAGGAAACGCAGCAACGAGTTCATCTACTGGGTTGAGACCCACACCGGCAGCGATGACCAGATCAAGGTCGTGCTCAAAAAGTTGGAATGGCTCAAGAACTGGCTTCGGGAGGACGGGCTGCACCTTGCGAAGTTCGACCGGGATATGATCTGGGTATCGAGCGGTCATACACTCTTCACCAAAGGTTCAGCCCAGGTAAAGACACTGGCACAGAAGGGGCTCATTTACGCGGGAGCAATTCTGAGGATTCCAGACGAAAGGCGCTCATGAGCGGACAAAGCCATCCGGTCACGTGTTCTTTGCGTACCATTGTGGCCAAAGCGGTATGAAGCTATTCTGCAACGGACTGGATCGGGGGCAGGCGTATCGGCTGCTGAAGCGATTGGTTGCCAGTGGCAAACTCCGACCGGAAGGCATCGGCAAGGGGCGGAAGTACTCTCCAAATGCGTCGGCGACGGCACCCTGAAAGCATCGAGGATATGCACGCTTTACGCACACCTAACGCACACTCCGGCAGAGCCGGCCACGGCATTTCCATTTGGACATCAATCAGATCCGCCGCGAACCATTTCCCGCGATAACGCGCTATACGCACGGATTTGCACGCCCATCGCATGAACCGCCACGTCTCCGCCATCGCCGGTCGTCTGAGCCTGCGCCCGCCGCAGCGCCGTTCGCTGGAAATCCTCGATCGCATCACGGAGATCGTCCCACCCCGGAAGGGTGCGGACGTTGCGGCGGCGCTGGAGACGATTCGGGCCGAGTTTCCGACCGTCACCGATTTCGAGCGGGAGTTTCCGTCGCTCTGCTTCGCGCTGGCCACCGGGGTCGGCAAGACGCGGTTGATGGGCGCGTTCATCAGCTACCTGCACCTGGCGCACGGCCTCAACAACTTCTTCGTCCTGGCCCCGAATCTGACGATCTACAACAAGCTGATCGCAGACTTCACCCCGAACACGCCCAAGTACGTCTTCAAGGGCATCGCGGAGTTTGCGACCGATGCGCCGGAGATCATCACGGGCGACAACTACGAGGCGAAGGCGGGCACGCTGTTCGACGAGGTGCTGCGCTGCAAGGTGAACATCTTCAACATCTCAAAGATCAACTCGGAGGTCCGGGGCGGAAAGTCACCGCGCATCAAGCGCCTCTCGGAATACATCGGCGAAAGTTACTTCGAGTATCTGGCCGGTCTGCCCGACCTCGTGCTCCTCATGGACGAATCGCACCGCTACCGCGCCAGTGCCGGCGTGCGGGCGATCAACGAACTGAAGCCGGTCATTGGCCTGGAGCTCACGGCCACGCCCTTCGTGGAATCGGCGAAGGGAGCCGTGCCGTTCAAGAACGTCATCCTGGACTATCCGCTCGGCCGGGCGATGGCGGACGGTTTCGTCAAGGAACCCGCCGTCATCACGCGCAAGAACTTCAACCCGGCCGGAATGACCCCAGAGGCCATCGAGTTGATGAAGCTGCAGGACGGCGTCCGGTTGCACGAACAGGTGAAGGTCGAATTGGAGACCTACGCCCGCGAAACCGGCCACGCGATCGTCAAGCCGTTCGTCCTGGTCGTCGCCCGCGACATCACGCACGCGAAGCAGTTGATGGATTTGATCCGATCGGACGCGTTTTTCGAGGGTCGCTACCAGGCCAAGGTCATTCAGGTGGATTCGAGTCGGACCGGGGCGGAGGAGGACGAGATGGTGGAGCGGTTGCTCAAGGTGGAGCATACCGAGGAACCGACAGAAATCGTCATCCACGTGAACATGCTGAAGGAGGGCTGGGACGTGACCAACCTTTACACCATCGTTCCGCTGCGCGCCGCCAATGCCCGCATCCTGATTGAGCAGTCGATTGGGCGCGGCCTGCGGCTGCCCTACGGCAAACGCACGGGGGTGAACTCCGTGGACCGACTGAACATCATCGCGCACGACAAGTTTCAGGAGATCGTGGATGAGGCGAAGAAGCCGGACTCCGCGATCCGGTTGCAGCAGGTCATCCTGGAGCCGGCGGAATTGGGCGAGAAGACCGTGACGGTGGTCTCGCAGTCGCAACTGGCGAGCAAGCTGGGAATCCAGCCCGGGCAGCCGACCACGAGCACCCTCGTTCCGCCAGCCGCCGAACCGCCCGTGTTCGCCAGGCCGGAGGATCAGAGAGTCGCTCAGATCGCGTACCAGGTGATCCGCAGGATGGAAAACCAGCCCCAGTTGTTGCCCAGCGTTTCCTACCTGACGAATGCCGACGTGCAGGAGTTCGTGTTGCAAGAAGTGGCCGCGCAGTATCGCCCATCACAAATGGAGATGGAGGGCGTGTCCGACCAACCGAACCTCGCGGCCATCGTTGCGAAGACGTCGGAGTTGGTGATTCGTAAGCGTTCAACTTGGACGTGGTGACGTCTGTGACGGCGGCTGATACGGTGGCG
>CAZDGC010000028.1:0-63647 GCA_964504885.1 uncultured Opitutus sp. | reverse complement strand
TCCCGAAAGAAAAAATGCGTATAAGGTGCAGGCTCCGTCAGCGCCGCTCGCAGGATCACGGCGGCGACGGAGCGCCGCCCTCCGAGAACCCGGCCGATTAGACGCCCTATGATCGGCCCGGCCCCTCACCGCGCCTCCAGGTGCGCGGCGATCGCCGCGGCGAGATCCCGCCCCAGGGCGCGCGCTGCTGCGGGGGTCATTTCGACCCCGAAGGCATCGGCGTAGGTGATCTCCAGGGTCGCGGCGAGCCGTGCCCGGGGAAACGTCTCCCGCGCCCAGGCCGCATTGGACCGCCCGGCGGCATAGTTCGACGCCTTGTTCCACGCCTGGCCGGAAGCCAGATAGCAGTCGTCCGCGCGAAACGGGATCGGCCCCCTGCGCACCCGCTCGAGAACCCGCACAAATTCCCGTTCCTGCGCGGCGCGGGTCGGATCAGGGGAGCCCACGAGGTATACGCGATCATTCCACGTCCCCCGGATATGTGGACAATGCAGGTCGAGGCTGAGCACGACCTCGTCCCGCAGTTGCGCTCCAAGCCTCATCCAGGCGGCGACCTCGGGGTAGAGCGGCGTCGCGTTGTAGTCGCGGTTGTGGTCGTGCGGCCGGCGGTTCTTGCCCTGGTCGCCGTTCTCGACGCCGTCCTTGTCCGCAAAAGGCAGCGCCACAACGCGCCACTGTTCGCGCCAGCGTCGGCCGAACGCGTCGTCCGCCAGGACGGCGTCGAGCAGTCCCTCCAGGGCGTACGACGCCATCGACTCGCACGCGTGGTGGCGGGCGGTGAGCAGGATCACGCCGCGCGGCCGCGCGCCGTCGGTCCTCTCGATCCGCGCCACCTCGACCGGACGGCCCTGCCGGCTGCGGCAGAGCTCGGTCACCTGCAGCGCCGGGTGCGCGCCCCGCCCGGCGAGCCAGGCGCGCCAGTGCGATTCGAGGTACACGGGCGCAAACGCATAACGCGACTCTGCCGCGCCGGCCGGCACGCGGGCGGCGAAGCCCCAGGCCGGCTTGCCCTCAACGGTCGTGCGCTGCACCGACTCCGCTCCGAGCCAGCGCCAGGTGCGACCCTCGTCCGCGCTCACCGCCGGCCCGCGCACTCCGATCGGGTTGTTGCCCGCAAACACCACGGTCGCGCTCTCGTCGGGCGCCGCCCGCAGTCGGAAATGGGTGTGGAACCACCAGCCGCTGGTGTCGCGCAGGTCGGGGGCGACAAAGAACGTGTTTCCCTCGCGCCGCAGCACCCGCAGGTTGCCGCCGGGAAAGTCGACATCGATCTCCGCCGCCGGTAGCGGGGAAAACGCCAACACCATCGCACCCAGGAATCGCAGGTTCATGTGCCCAGCGTGCGCACCCGGCCCGGGCGACGCAATCCGGGCGGCAGGGGCAGCGGGACCATGCGGCTGCGCCGCGACGAAACGAAGTCGGTGTCACCCGGCAGGACCGCGTGAAAACGCACCAGAGGGAGACCGAAAGAAGCGGTCAAATTTTCCGGACGCCACGACTGATTCCCGGCTGAAATCGTCGAGAAAAAACACGATCCAGAGAAATGCTGGCATACCTGCTGGAGAGTTGCTTTCACGCTGTAGGAGAGCGGGTTTTCTGTCCGCCATAACTCGAAGAGCGACGGCGGAATCCCGCGAAATCACGCAACCGACCCCGGCCCGGTTCTTCGCGGCGTGAAGCCGCTCCTCCATTTGTGCGATCCGGTGTGCTATCGTGGATCCACTTCGGACACGCTCGCGACGATTTCCGAAATCTTGAAATCGGGCATCGAGAATCGGGCATCTTGAAATTGGGAAACTCGTTCCGGTCTTCCAGATGACAGATTGAAAATGACCGATGACCGATTTCACGATTTCTGAAGACCTTCGGTTGCGGTTGCCGCGTTGGGAAATTTCCAGGGTCGACCCGTCGCAGATCCCCAGCAGCAGCCGGCACGCGCCAGCCTTGATCGGACGCCCTCTGCCGCCCGGGCTGCGTGTCAGCGACGGAAGCCGGGGACGACCACCGCGCAGAAACGGTCTCCTGAGGCAGTGCCGATCCATTTCATCGTTCCGGGGGTTCGGCGGTGACGGCAAGATCGCCGCGGATCACCTGTGCGGCCAAACCCGTGAGGCGCAGGTAGTGGTCGGTCGGCAATTGCTCGTAGGTGAGGAAGTTCACCCCAGGGCCGACCGGCGGCTGGTTGGTGCACTTGAAGATCGCCGTGGCTTCGTCGACCTCGTCGAACATCGCGACGTAGAGCATCTCGGCGCCGGTGAGTCGGGCCGCTGCGACCTGCGACCAGAGGAACCGGCCCTGCAGGCGCGGGATTTGGTCGAGCGGGGCGCCGGCTCCTTTGAGGTTGGACCAACTGAAGCCCGGGAACGCGACAGGCAGGAAGTCGATGCCGCGCTCCCGGCACCAGAGCAGATCCGGCTGCCAGACGTTCGCGGCGTGGCTCGCGGCTTCGGCCGGCGTGCGGGTGCGACCGACCGACCAGGGTGAGATCACGTCGGCGCGCTGCAGCACCTCGAGCAGCGCGGGGTCCGGGATCGCGTCGCGACTCAGCGTGCGCCAGAAACTCGGCACGCCGAGCATGACCGCCAGGCCGCCGACCTCCGAGTCGTCCTTGAGGAAGGCGAGAATCTTCCGCCAGTCATCGAGCGTGGGACGCGAGGTTTCATCCTGGAAGCCGCAGCCCCAGAGGGCGAGCAGCGGTTTGCCGCGATGATGGAGATACGCGGCGTCACGGGTGAGGGTTGTATCGCGCGAGAGTCGCCGCCAATCCGCGATCAGGACGTCCGCCTGGCCGGGCGCGAGGCCGCTCAAGTCGTACATCAGTGCATACGCCCGGCCATGCACCCGCGCGCCTTCGCGGCAATGCCCGAGCACGGTGTCATTGTGCCGGAGCGAATTCGCGTTGCGCAGCGAGTTGATGAAGCGCTGCACGAAGACCCCGTCGATGCCGTGTTCCCGCATCCACTGGAAATGCCGCAGCACGGTGGGACGGAGATAGGAGCTGAAGACCTCGGCGGGCCGGCCGTCGGCATGGACGAAATCAGTGGGGAATCGCTCGTTTGCGCCGTACTCGGAGAGATCCGGCCAGAGATCCACCGTAACCTGGCCCGGGCCCGGCCGCCGGCCACCCGGGGCCCAGTGATTGTAACCGCGATTCGCGCCGTCGCCCTCGCCGTTGAACCAACCCTGGTAGCCGCACATGACCTTGCCGGTCAGCGTCGACGGATCCACGGCCGTCGACGTGGGCGGGGCGGGAGTGAGGTCGTAGATTTCGACGAGGGCGACGCCACGGGTGTTGCCGACGCCGCTCACCTGGACGGTGTAGTTTCCAGGCGCGAACTCCGCGATCAGCGCGGCGTCGCGGCTGCCCGGGGTGAAGGCAAACGCACCGTTTTGGGCGAAGGCGCTGCTGAGGGCGGGCGCCGCAAAGGCCAGGGAGCCGACCGGCGTGCCCCAGTTGTCGTTTGCCGCGACGACGGCACCGGCCGCACCGATCACGCGCATCGTCGGATCAGCCAGCGCCTCGACGACGCCGAGGGCGCCGAGGGCCGGGCCCGCGGCGCGGACGAGCAGGCGGCGCGTGCCGGAGCCGGGCGAGATCACGAGGCCCGGAATCAGGACCTCGCCGCCCACGCCGACCTGGGCGCGCGTGGAGAGATTAACCAGACGGGGCCCGCCGGCGCCGATCTTGTAAACCTCCACCAAGGCCACGCCCGTGGCGGCAGCAACGCCGGAAACCTGGGCGGAGTAGGAACCGGGGCCGAACCGCCCGAGGAACGCGGCATCGCGCGAGCCGGGCGGGAAAGCGAAAGCGCCCGCGGCGGCGAAATCCGCGGCGGTGGCCGTCGTCGTCGAGCCAACGGGAGTGCCCCAGTTGTCGTTCTCCCCAATCCTGGTGGCGCCCGAGAAGATCTCGAGCTTCGGGTCGGCGAGGACTCCGTTGACGCCGAAAGCGGCCAACGCCGGTCCGGCGGCCCGGATCAGCATCGTCTGATCGGAACCGGGGCCGACGCTGAAACCGACGACGAGAATGTCCTGCCCGGTGCCGACCGGAGCGCGAGTGGAGAGATTGGAGACGTTGGGCGACTGGGCGAGCGCCCCGAGCGCGGTGAGGCAGGCAGCCCCGGCGAGCCGCAGACCGATCGTCCAACTCGGGCAACTACTCAGCACGGCCCGCCTTCACGGCTAGAACTTCAGGCCGGCGGTGAGTTCATACGTCCGCGGGGCCACGTAGATGCGCTGCAGGATGTGCGGCTGGCCGCGCCCGTTGTCGACCGCACTGTTGGGGAATGGATCGGCGTCGTCGAGGAGGTTGCGCACCCGGAGCGATACGGTCCAATTCGTGTTCCGCTCCCGCAGTTTCTGCCTCCACGCATAACTCACGAAGGCATCGGTCACCAAGGAGTCTTTGCCCTTGAACGCATTCTTCACATCAAAGGTGCCGGCCACTTCCGGGTAGCCGATGGTGGGCGCTTCGCGCCAGCGCGCACTCCCGCCCAGGCGCACGCCCTTCAACGGGCCCTGGTCGATCGCGTAGCTCCCGACCAGATTCACCAGCCACTTGTTGCCACGGATCCGGGCGCCGCCGACCTGGGCCTCATGGTAATTCAGGCGGCGCTCGAAGCCGGCGATGTAATCGCCGATCGTCCGCGTGGCGTTGAACACAGGGTTGGCGATGAGCGACGTGATGGCGGGATTATCCCGGACGGGCTTGGCGAATTTCTCATACCACGGCCGGAAGAAGGCGTAGGTGCTGTTCAACGTCGAGTCGTTGAAAGAGACATTGAACAGGAGCCGCAGTTGCTTGGTGGGATTGAGGGTGGCCTCCAGTTCATACCCCTCCGTCAGGTCCGACTCCACGTCCGTCCAGAGCCCGTTGCCCGGGTAGTCGGCAAACCGGACGGCCCCCGCCACCCGGTCGCCAAATCCGTTGAGAACCATGCCTTCGAGGTACCGTTCGACGTAGGCGTTCTGCCGGGCCAGTTCGACGCCGACCGCGGAATCGCGCAGCGGGTTGGAAACCCGGTTCACCAGCTCGTTGTTGAAATAGTTGGCCTTCAGGATTACGCGGTCGTCCAGGAAGAAGCCGCGCAGTCCGAGGTCGTAGCCTTTCCCCTCCTGGTTGGGCACCGGCTGTCCGAAGATGTTAAAATTACTGCCGCCAGCGGCGACGGTGTTCGTGGAAGTGTTGGCGTAGACATCAAGCCACTTCGTGACCCGGAGCACCGCGCCGTAGTTCGTGTTGGTGACCGACGACTTGACCGCCGGGCTGAACGTCCCCTCTCCCCTCCCGCCGAACAGCCGGGTGACCGGATCCTGCGCGAAGTTGAAGCGCCTTGAACTGATATCATCCTGACGGATACCGCCCGTGAGGATCAACCGGCGGGAGAAGAGCTCCCATTGGCCGATCGCGGCGTAGGACTTGGTGGTTTCGGGCGAATAGGTGTTGGCCAGGCGCCGCACAAACGCGGAGGTGACGGCGGGAACGCTAGTGCCGGGAATCGCGGGATTGGCCGCCTGGTTCACGCGGGCCTGGCTCGGAGCCAGGGCCGGAAAGTGGACTGGCTGGCCCGGCAGCAGGTAATAGCGCCGGTGCACCTGATTCTGGGTGTCCCCGATGACGCCGGTGGGCAGCACCGAGGTCGTGGTCATCTCCTCCGGCTGTTCGAAAAAGCTGTCTTCGCTGCGGTAGTAATGAAAACCGACCGCCGTCAGCCGGCCAAAGTCGAAGCCCTTGAACGGCTCGAGGCGCCGCAGATCGAACTGGTGGGTCAGGGTCGCCCGATACTGCTTCGTCTTCGAGTCGCGGTGCTGCAACGTGGCGACCCCCTCGAGATAGGGAACCCCGAAATAGGGATTGAGGGGCTTGGTAGGATCCGGGTTGCTCGCGGCCAACTGGGTGGGGAGGTAATAATTGTTGTCGATGAAGACCTCGTAGTCCCCCCGCTGCACCGGCTGCCAATCCTCGTTCTTCGACTTCTCGTAGGCCCCGGCCAGTTCGAAGTAGGTCTTCTCCAACACCCGCTGCTGCCACGAGGCCGAGTACTTGTCGTAAGTGGTGTCATAGTGGTCGGACGGACCGCTGACGATGGTGTCCAACGGGAAATTCACCCCCGGCACGACGGTCGCCTTCGAGATGCTGGTTTGATTCTGCGTCAGTCCGTTGACATAGGTCTCCGAACCCTTGGACTTCCAGTTCCAGTTCAGCACGCCCAGCTCCGGGGCATTCTGCACGTACACGAGATAATTGTTGGTGTTGAACCCTTGGGAAACCCCGGTGATGAGATTCCGGGCGGCATTGCGGGCGGCCGTGGTGCCGGAGGCGACCAGGACGCGGTCGATCGTATTCGCTTTCTGGAGCGGGGTCCGGGGATCGTTCAACCAGGCGGAGACGCTGTCGTAGGCCAGGTAGGGCCGGGGTGTCAGCTCGTCGATCCTCCCGGTTTCCGCACTGAAATTCACCGACGCACCCTTGAAAGGCTGCAGCGTCAGATTCAGGTAGGCCGAGTTGCGCCGCATATACTGCAGGTCGCGCGGCGTGCGCTGGTCGGTGGACAAGCCGGCGAAGCGCAGCGCCACCTTGTCGGGCACGACTATCTGGTTGAGATCCACCGTGGCCCGCCGCGAGCCCTCCGAATCGAAACGCATCTCCAGGCCATAGCTGTTGGCATTGAACCTCCCTACCTTGTTGGTCGCGTCGAGCGCACCGCCGACCGAACCCAAACCAAAGAGCAGGGAATTGGGTCCCCGGGACTGGGTCAGGGTCTCGGTGTTGAAGTTGTCCACCTTGATCCGGCTGGTGAAGAAATTGTTGGTCAGCGCGGTGGAGCGAAACCCGCGGACAGTATAGGGCGCGCCGGTGCGCGACGTGACCGCCTCGGGGTCCGAGGAGTCCCCCTTGTACTCCCGCGTGCTGGGCAGAAACTCCAGGGCTTCCTCGTAGTTCACCGCGCCGATGTCCCGCAGGAACTCCTCGGTGAGAATCGTGATCGGGTTAGCCAGATCACGGACCTGGGACTTCAGTTGCGTCCCCGACAGCGTCTCGGAGGCATAATAGCCCTGGTTGGCCTCGGTGCTGACGATGAAGGGATTTAAGACAATTGCCGGGTCCTCCGCGGCGGGGGCACGGAGTGTGATGCTTGCCAATGCCAGCCCGATGCAGAGGGAGAGGCCGGCGGTAGTGGTAGTTGGGGTTTTCATGGATTTCGTCCGACTTGGGTCGGTGTCTCGTGAGTGAGCGGGCGTCGTAGCGAAACGCAGGGAGTGCCACCCGATTCATTCGGAAATGGCTGCGGCCTGCGCCGCGGCGGCCCGGCACCAGGTAGCCAAGCCCTCGGAAGGGCGGCAAGTCGCAACCGGCAACACCACGCAGGCTGCCCCAACCGCCGCGACTGACGACGGCCGTTTCCGCTGCAACTGGACCACCGGGTAAGAGGACGTCCAATAATCCGGATCCTCGGAGGGCGGCGCTCCGTCCCGCCGTGGTCCTGCACGCGGCGCGACGGAGCAGCGCCCTCCGAAGCAGGAGGTGCAGGTGCTTTTTGGAAGCCCTCTCCGGGACCGCGGGACCGACCGATCGCTCCGGCTCTCTCCCCCGCGCGAGTCGTCGGTCAAAATTCCCGGTACGCGAAGCGCAGATGGCGCTCGAGGTCCGGGGCGTTCGGGAGGCGCAGGTTGGCCGAATCCCACTGCAGCTTCCGGCCGCGGGCGCGGAGGGCCACGTTGCCGAGCAACACCATCTCGGTGAGCGGCGCGGCGTATTCGAAGTTCGAGCCCGGCGTCGGGCCGCCCTTGCAGGCGGCAATCCACTCCTGGAACGGATCCCCGCCGGGCACGCGCGGGATCGACTTGGGCGGGAACTTGGTCTCGCGCATCCGCGCCTCCGGGAGCAGCCGCGGGCTGGCGCACTTTTCGCTCGGGTCGTAGATCACGCCGTGGTCGCCGACCAGGTAATAGCCGTAGCGCTCCTCGAAGGCGCGGTCGGCCTCCAGTTCCTTCGGCCGCGGGGGCAGCTTGCCGCCATCGTACCAGGTCACCTTCACCGGCGGCTGGCCGCCGCGCGCCGGAAACTCGTAGGTGATCACCGACCAGTCGGGGAAGGTCTCGTCGTTGAACGGCGCGGTCTCGGCCTGCACGGTGGCGGGCGCGCCGAGGTCGAGGGCGAAGAAGGGGGCGTCCATGGTGTGGCATCCGATGTCGCCGAGCGCGCCGCAGCCGAAGTCCCACCAGTTGCGCCAGCGCCGCGGGTGATACTCGGCGCTGTAGGGCCGCGCTGGCGACGGGCCGTTCCAGAGATTCCAGTCGAGCGTCGCGGGCGGCACCTCGCCCGGCGCCGGGCGGGTTTGGAGGGCGGACTTGTAGGGGCCGAGCTCCATCTTCTTCGTCCAGATGTGCACCTCGCGCACCGGGCCGATGAGCCCGGCCTGCACCCACTCGCGCGCCAGCCGCACGCCCTCGCCGGCGTGGCCCTGGTTGCCCATCTGGGTGACCACCTTGTGCCGGCGGGCGGCCAGCAGCAGATCGCGCGTCTCCCCGACGGAGCGGGCCATCGGCTTCTGGATGAAGACGTGTTTGCCCATCGCGATCGCCATCATGCCGGCGGCATGGTGCACGTGATCGGGCGCGGAGATGGTCACGGCATCGATCCGGTCATCGAGCTCGCGCAGCATTTTCCGGAAGTCCTGGTACTTGGGCACCGTCGGGAACCGACCGAAGATCTTTCCCGCCTGCGCGGCGTCGACGTCGCACAGCGCGACGATGTTTTCGGTGCTCACGCCGGTCACGTCGGACACCCCCTTCCCGCCGCAGCCGATGCAGGCGATGTTGAGTTTGCGGCCGGGCTCGAGCAGCCGGCCCTGGCGGAGGGTGGCCCCGGCGAAGAGGCGGGTGTCGGCCGCGAGGGCCAGGCCGACGGCACCGGCGCTCGCGGATTTGAGGAAGGTGCGGCGGGTCGGGAACAGAGGGGAGTTCATGAGGATAAGAGGCAGGCCGTGGTCAGAGCGCGGCGAGGACCGACGACGATGCGGCCGGCACCAATCTTTCCTCGTTCTCGTAACCGTTCCTCTCTCCCGCCGAAAGAACGAGAAAGAGTACGAGGAACGAGAACGAGGAAATGATCGCCTGCACGCATGATCCGGATCGATAGCATCACAGCGCGGCGAGGGCGCGTTCGATGAGCTTCTTGGACGCGTGCACGCCGGCGACGGGGTCGAGTTTCTTTCCCTCCCACTCGATGGCGACGATGCCGCGGAAGCCGGCGGCGGCGACGATCTTCATCAGGCGGAAGTAGTCGAACTCGATCTGGTTGCCAGCGGCGTCGAACTCGTGGGTCTTGGCGGAGATCACCGCCGCGTGGGGCATCATCGCTGCGGTGCCCGCGTAGATGTCGCCGCGCAGCTTGCCGAAGTCGGGCATCAGCCGGCAATGCGAGTGCCGCAATTGCCGCATGATATCCGCCAGAAACGCGCCGTCCTGGGTGTGCGTCGACGCGCCCGGCTCGATCGCGATCGTGAGGCCGCGGGTCTTGGCGAGGTCGGCGAGCGGCGCGAGGGCGTCGGCACAGCGGGCGATGGCGCCGGCGCGGTCTCCCTCGGGGGCGCTGACGAAGAAGCGGACGTAGCGGCAGCCGAGTTGGGCGGAGCGCTCAATCGAGCGCGGATGGTCGGCGGGCCTGGCCTTCTTCCTGGCCTTGCCCGTGCCCCCGGTGGCGTCGACCACGCCGGCCATGAGCAGGAAGAGGTGCGTGCCGGCGTCGGAGGCGCGTTTCCGCAGGTCGGCGAGGTAGCGATCGTCGTCGAGCCGGTCGGCGGGCAGGCCGCCCTCCCAGAGGTCGAGCGCGGTGAGGCCGAACTCCCGCCGGGCGAAGGCCGGATAGTCGAGCGGATCGAGGGTCTTGGCGGCAAAGAGTCCTTTGAGCGAATACTGCGAGAGACCGATCGTCAGGCCGTGGGCGGCGGCGGCGCGCAGCCGGGCGGGCAACGCGGCGACCGCGGCGGCGGAGGCGGCGCCGCGGAGGAATTCGCGGCGGGGGAGCGAGGGGTGGGTTGAAGACATGGCGGAGCGCTAGGGCGAGTTTTCAGTCGAGAAGGGGGAGGCCGGCAGGCGCGCGGCATTGCCGAGATTGGGAAGTTGTGTCCCGCCGTGAAAGAACCGCACCTGCCGGGGTTGGGGCACCGCCGCCGCTTGCACGATCACCGTCCGGCCGTCGATCGCGGCCTTGGCCGGAACGAATTTCCCGTCGTCGCCCGACAGTTCGAATCCGCGCAACGGACGACCATCGAGCGACTGCAGGCCATCGTCATGGAAAAAGGCGACCACCGCCTCTCCCTGGCTGAAGCGGACGTCCCGCAGCAGCGGCCCGGAAAAGGGCACCGACTGCCCGTACGTGCCGGCCCGGGCCCACAGTGCGAGGCGCCGGCCGACCTCCTGTTTTTCCGGCGGATGCAGGTTGGTGGGGTCGGAGAAGTCGTAGGTGACCACCATGCCCGTGTGCGGCGTGCGCTCATGCAGTCGGCGCATGCCTTCCCGCACCACATGCCAGTGCTCGCCCGCCGCCGGGCGATCAAAGACCGGCAGTTGCACAAAATAGAACGGCATCGCGGGATCCTGCCAGAGGCGGCGATAACCCGCGATCAACGCACCGAGCATGTCGCCGTACGCCGCGGCGAGCGCCGGCGGATTGGTGTTGGATTCGCCCTGGTACCAGATGGCCCCCCGCAGGGCGAAGGGCACGATCGGCGCCATCAGGCGCTCGTGAAGTTCACCCCGACTCTGGAGTTTGCGCGCCGTTTCCAGCTCATCGGGCAAGGGCGCGGGCCGGGCCGGTGCCGCCGCGCCTCCCTTGGGTCTGCCCTGCCGGAACTCCGCCATGCGGCGGTTCCACGATACGATGGCCTCTCGATGTTCTTCCAACCGCGCCCGCTGCTCCTGCACAAATGGCAATGCTTCGAGTTCCGGGCCCGGAGTCCAGGCCTGCACCGTCGTTCCGCCCCGGCTGCGCAGCACGAGGCCGACCGGCACCCGTAGCGCGGTGTGCAATTCGCGCCCGAAAAAGTACGCCGTGGCGGAGAATCCCCGCACCGTTCCGGGTGAACACACCTGCCAGCCGGTCAAGCCCAGTTCGTGCTCCGGGTCGAAGTTCAGTCGCAGGCCGGGCCATTGGGCGCGCGCCACCTCCCCCTCTCCGTCTTTCACACCGGGCCACCGGGCGCGGCGGTTGGCGACCGGCCCCAGCGGCCAGAACATGTTCGATTGCCCGCCGCAAAGCCAGACCTCGCCCACCAGCACGTCCCGAAACGCCCGGACCTCGCCGCCGTCGCCTCCGAAGCGGATCACAAGCTCCCGGGGTTCCGCGCTCGCCGGCATCGCGTCCAACGCCACCTGCCAGCGGCCGTCGGTCCCGGCGACTCCCGTCTGTCGCTGGCCGGCGAACTCCACGCTCACGCGCACGCCAGGGCGGGCGTTGCCCCAGACCGGGACCGGTCGATCCCGCTGCAGCACCATGTGGTGGCCAAAGATCTCCGCGACCGTCGGGCCATCCACGGCGGAGGCCCCGCGGACGGCGGCCAGCAGCGCAGCAGTGAAGATCACCCACCAGCAAGGCACCCTCACCGCTTGTCCTCCGTCTTGAGCTTGAACGTATCCGTGCGGAACGGCGTGGCGGAAAACCCCTCACGATTGAAGAGGGTGGGCTCGAAGAAGTTCTTCCAACCGTAACGCACGGCGGCGGGCGACGCGACTTCGTCGGACCACACGACCACCGCGTCTCCCTCGATCTCCGCCCGCGCCGGCACGAACCGCCCCCCGGCGTCGGCGACGACGAAGTCCTTGAGTTCGCCCCCGCGGGCCACGAGGCCGGAGCCGCCGGAGTCGAACTCGAGTCGCACGCGCCCGCCCTCCACGCGGTGACTGCGCAGCGTCGGTCCGCGAAAGACGATCTTCTCCCCATACACCGCGCCGCGAGCGAGCAGCGCCAGACGGGCACCCACGCCCTCTTTCAAATGGGGATGGAGCCGGTTGAGCTCGCCGTACTCGAGGACTACGGCGGTCTCGCAGCCAGGCACCGCCCGGGCGCCGACCAGTTGCGACTCGCGCATCTCCGCCCACTCGTCGTCGTGCTGGCCCTTGATGACAGGAAGCTGAACGTTAAGGAACGGAAGTTCGGCGCCGAGGTCGCGCCGCCACTCCTGCACCAGCAGCGGGAGCAGGTGGCGATACTGGTAACTGCGCCCGTCGGCCACGTTGCTCTCGCCCTGATAAAAGAGGATCCCCCTGAACGTGTAGGGTACGACGGTGGTGAACATCGTCTCGTACAGCCCCCCGGGCCGCTGGAAATGCCCGCGGCCCATCGGCTCTTTGGGCGCAGGACCACCCCGCGCCGGCCCCTTCGGCTTGGACTTCCACGCCGCCAAGGCCGCGCGGTGTTCCGACAGTTTCCCCTGATAGTCGGCCTCACTCCGGTAGCCCGCGACGATCCGGTCGTAGCGCTCGACGATCGGCCGCGTCTCGGGATGAGCCAGCAGCGTGCCGCGGCTGATCCAGTTCTCGGCCAGCGTTCCACCCCATGCGCAGACCACGATGCCGACCGGAACGCCCAGGTGCCGGTGCAGGTCGCGGCCAAAGAAGTAAGCCGTGGCGGAGATTTCGGCGATCGTCCGGGGACTCACCACCAGCCAGTCCTCCCGCGGCGCCTCTTCGCCCGGCAGGCGGCGCTTCGGCACCGTGAAGACGCGGAAACCGGGGTAGTTCGCGCGCGCAAACTCCGCCCCCACGGTCGCGACATATTCCTGCATTCTGCCGCCCATGTTGGACTGGCCCCCCGCCAGCCAGACCTCGCCGACAAGGACATCGCGCAGCTCCAGCGTCTTGCGACCGCGAATGATTAGTGACCGCGGCTCGGCACTCGCGGGCATCGGCGCGAGGTAGGTGCGCCACTGGCCGCGGACGTCGGTGACCGCGGTCGCCGTCTGGCCGGCAAACGAGGCCACAATCTCCTCGCCCGGTGCGCCCCGGCCCCAGAGGCAGACCCGCACGTCGCGCTGGAGGACCATGTGATCGCGGAAGATCTCCGGCAATTCGATGGCGCGGAGGGCCGGGCCAACGGCGAGCAGGGCGGAGAGAACAGGGAGCAGTCTCAAGGTCGCGCGCAGCATGGTTGGTCGAGATCTCCCGCTCAAAACGCCCCCCTAATCCCGAGGGAAAGCACCCGGCCCAGCCGGCCATGGAGGAAGTCGCGGGCGTAGCCGGGAGTCTCGGCCTGATAGATGTGCTCCTCCTGCAGGGCATTGGTGACGTTGCGGACGTTGAAGAACAGCGAGGTGCGCCGGCCGAGCCGGTAGTCCGTGCTCACATCCAGTTGCAGCCGCGCCTGCGGGTAGCGAAAGGCCTCGGGGCCCACGTTGGGAAACTGCACGCCCTTCGACGTGCCACGATAATTCCACTTCGCACTCAGGGTGGCACGGCTCTTCACGACGGTGACGCCCCAATTGACCGACTTCGGCAGGAAGCCGGTAAAATCCGCCAGACCGCTGCCGCTGAGATCGAGTCTGGTCGCGTTGGCAAACACGGTGACATGGCGGCCCCAGCCGCCCAGGGGAGCGAGCGAGTGCCGGGCGTTGATCTCGGTGCCGAGGATGCGGGCGGAGCCGGAGTTGAACTGCGTGGTCAACCGCCAGCCGAGGTAACGCGAATCGAGACCCAGCAGCGCGAGGTCCTCGGCGGTGGCGTCCTTGACCACCGTGCCGAAGAAGTTGCTCACGTCCTTCCAGAACACGCCCCCGCTCAGAATGCCGCCCTGCCGCGTGTAATATTCGATCGACAGGTCGTAGTTGTCCGCCGTCCAGGGCTTCAGGCCGATGTTGCTGTAGGTGATCCGGCCCAGCGTGGTCCCCGGGGCGGCGTTGAGGTCGTCGTCCTGGGTGACGCTCGTGTTGGGCACGATGTTGGCGTAGTCGGGCCGGCCGTAGGTCCGGGCGTAGGCGCCGCGCAGCACGAGGTTCTCGGTCGCGTTGAAGTTCAGGTGCAGGCTCGGGTAGAAGCCCCGGTAGGATCGCTCCGCGCGGGAGGCCCGTTCCTGGAAGATCAATGGCACCTCGTCGAGGGAGCCGGCGGTGCCCGCCTCCGGCTTCCGGATACGCGCGCCGGCGGGCGTGCGGGCGAAGGTGCCGTTGGCGTGGCGCACGAACACGGCATCGGGGTCCTGCAAGGGCCCGAGCCCCAGGTCCGTCGTCGACTCGTATCGCACGCCCGTCACGACGTGGAACCGGCTGCGGAGCGGCCGCGCCTCGGCCTGCACGTAAGCGGCGGACACGGTTTCCTCGAGGTACTTCGAGTCGAGCAGGTTGTTGCTCGCCGTGGTGCGCTGCTGCGCCGGCGTCTGCGTGAACCAGTCGGGATGGGCGGTGAAGGCAGCGAGCACCTTGTGCGGCGACACCCAGGGCACCGGCGGTTTATCCGGGAAAGCCTCGAGTCGGTGCGCCCCGTAATAATGCTCGTTGAGGAACGGCGCCGCCGACCGCGAGCCGTTGATGCCGGCGAAGTTGTAGGTGCGGCCGTTGCGGCGGCGCTCGTCGTTGGTTTCGACCCGGTGCAGGCCGCCGACCTGCAGGCCGGCGGGGAACGCGAGCGCGGTCAGCTCGCGGCGCACCTCGAGTTCGCCCAGCGTGATCGTCGTGCGCATGTCCAGCTCCGGATTGGTTGACGCGCTATTCAAGACGTAGCTGCCGATGTCGAACGGGTCCACCGGCCGGTTGGTGTTGTCGAACACCTCAAAGTCGCCGACCCGACCGCCGCCGATGCGCAGGAGGTTCACGCGCGAGGGCGTGGCGAGCGCCACATTCAGGCCGTTGAAGAACCCGCGGCTGGAGTTGCGCCGCCACGATTTTGAATCCGAGTGACTGACCAGCGACTCGATCTTCCACGCGCCGTCGTTGAAGCGGTAGCGCACGTTGCCGTTCTGGGTGACGCTGTTGTTGTCCGCGAAGCTGAACGTCTGCGGGGTGTTGCCGCGCCCGGTCGCGCCGAGCACCTGGTCGGGCGTGTAGCTCAAGGCGCGCCCACCGGCGACGCTCGGCGTACCGATATTGCCTGCCGTGGGTGTGAAGACCGACTGGTTGCTGCGCGAGTTGTAATAGGTCAGCACGTAGCCGGTCGACAGCACGCCGTGCGGGCCGAGACGCCAGTCGGCCCGCACCGAGCCGCCGTGGCGCTGGTTGGCGCGCAGGAATTCGACGTTGCGCGTGCGCCACAGGTAGGGATTGGCCGGGGTGGCGCCGGTCCCGGTGCCGGCCGCGAGGTAGTCGGTGTACCAAAAATCGGTCCGAAACTGGGTCGTCGAGTAGAGCCCGGTGAGCACGAGTCCGAGCTTCGGGCTGAGGGGCAGGGTGTAGTCGAAATTGAAATCCGGGGCGAAGTTGTAGGCCCGCTCGTTGCTGGGCATCCCGGTCTTCCGGAGGGAGAGTGGTTTCGCGTTCGTGGTCAGGGCGGCCCGGTACTTGAATTCGGCGGTGCTGCGCTCGAACGCGCTCTTGCTGACCAGATTGATCGAGCCCGACATGGTGTCCGCCGGGTTCGAGGGCAACGGCACCTTGGTCACTTCGACGCGGGACACGCTGTTCACCGACATCCGCGAGGTCGAAAACTCCCGCCCCCCCTGCAGGGCGTTGCCGGCGAGGGGCACCCCGTCGTAGGAAACCACCGAGTAATTGCTCGGAAACCCGCGGATCTGCACCGCCTCGGTTTCCAGTTCGCCGGCGAAGGTCCCGGCCACGCCCGGCAGGAAGCGCAGGAAGTCGCCCGCGCTCCCACCCACCGCATCACCCATGCTCTCTGTCGAGATCACGGCCTTGAGGTTCGGCGAGAACCGCTGCTCGTTGATCGCGATCGACTCGATGTCGGTCTCGCGCGTCGCCGCGACCTGAAACGGATCCAGACGCACCACCTCTGCCGATCCGCCGTAACGGGACGCACTGGACAGTTCGAAGTTCGCCTCGGCGCCCCCTCCTGGCACGACCGTCACCTCCACCACCTGCGGGTCGAGCCCCGTGTAAAACGCCTCCACCCGCGCGTGCCCGGCGGGCACCCCGGCAATCCGGTAAATTCCCGCCTCATCCGAGAACGCCTGCCACGGGCTGCCGAGCACCGACACCCGTGCGTTGTGAAGGTGAGCCCCGGTGATCGCGTGTTTCACCCGACCGGTGAGAATTCCCGTCGCCGGAGGGGTCGCCGCCGGCAGCCCGGCGCCGCCAGCCAGCGTCAGCGCGGGCACGATCAGCCAGGCGAGTCGGAAAAGAATCCCCACCGGAGCCGGCAGGGAAACGCAGGGGAGGAGCGGAGCGGGGGGCAGGTTCATCGTGGGGCTGGCTTGGGGCGGGGATGCCGGCGGGAGGCGCCGGGGGGGCTGGGCGGCGGAGGGCGGGCTACGGCGTTCCGTAGATATCAAACTCCGCGTAGAACGTATTGTTCAGCGAACGCAGGTTGCGGCTGAGCGTGGGCTGGACCTCCCACAGCAGGTAGCGGTAACGGCCGAGCGCGCCCCGCACCCCGGTGATCGAACAGGCCTGCTGCGCCGGCCGATCCGCCGCCTGCACCACGCGCAGGAAGTCGTCGGAATCCACCCGCGCCAGCAGTTCCCAGTTGCGCTCCGCCAGCGCGCCGTCGCGCTCGGGCGAATCGTCGCCCCGATAACCGTACAGGTTGAACTTCTGGACCGCCCGGACCCGCACGTCGGCATCGCGATTATGGTGCCACGAGTAGGTGTTGATCTTCGTAATCAGGATCGAACGGCCCAAGTCGACGAGCAAGGCGCCAGGAACATTGTCATCGAAGAAAACCGACTCGGCTGGCGAATCGGGCTGCGACTGGCCGCGGCCATCCAGCAGCAAGGAGGGCGACCCGCTCGGGATGGGCACGTTGGCCCGCAAGGCGCCGCGGACCACGCGAATGGTGGCCTCCCCGCGCGATGCATCCGCGAAGTCGCCGGCCGACGGCGGTTCAATCGTGGGGAAGCGAAACGCCGCCGTGCCGTCGCCCGGCTCGATGCGCACCAGCACCTGCGCGTTGCCGGCCTCGACGGTGAGCGCCTCCCCGGAGCGCAACCGCTGCGGCGCCGGCGCGCCGGCGACATGCACCTGCACCTCGCCGTCGGTCACGTCGAACCGGCTCTGGCCGTCGGCGGCGGCCGCCGCGACGAAGGCGGTGCCCACGTCGACCACGCGCGCCGTGCGCGTGCGCACGGTGAAGCCCTTCGCCTGCGGTGTGTCGGCCTCCGCCTTCAACTGGCCCAGCGTGAGGAAGCCGCTGCTGACCGAGCTGACCTCGAAGATACTCGGCCCGAACAGGGTGACGCGCGCACCATTCGCGAACTCCACCGCCGCGAGGCCCGCGGAGAGTTCGAGGGTCTGGCCGGCTCGCAACGGATCCCCCGGTTGCCAGCGCGCCTCCGGCGCCACCCAGCGCGCCTGTTCGAGCCGGCCGACTGTCGCGACCGGAGCGGCGGCGGCCACCCCGGGCGGCGCCACGAGGGTTCGCCACCCCAGCAGGCCTGCGCCGGCAAGCCCGGCGAAGGAAGCCGCCCAGGCCAGCCATCGCCCCGGCCGCCGCCGCGACGACGCGGCCACCGCGGCGGGTTCGATCCGATCCGGGGACTCCTCCGCGGCCAAGGCGGCATGAAGCTGCGCCACCCGCAGGTAGCGCCGGCGCGCCTCCACGCTGGCCTCGAGTTCCCGCGACAGGGCGGCGGCTTCCTCGTCGGTGGCGCGGCCCGCGAGGTGGCGGTCGATCAGGGACTCCAGATCCTCCGACTTCATCCCGCGACCTCCGCGTGTTTGCGCTGCATACACTCCAGCAAGGCTTGCCGAATGCGCTGCAGCATCTTGTAGATCGCCTCTTCGCTGCGGGCATGACGCTGCGCCAGCGCGGCGACCCCCAGATCCTCGAGATAATAGCCGTCGAGCAGCCGGCGGTGCTCGGGCGCCAGCAGTTGCCGGCACTCCTGCAGGTGCCGCTCCCGTTCGTCGCGCCCCGGGGCCTCGGCGTCCTCGGTTGCCATCAGCGCAATCGCCGCCGCCTCGGACAACTGCGCCCGGCGTTGCCGCCGGCGCAGGAAGCGCCGCACCTCGATACGCGCGAACCCGCAGGCCCAGTTTACGAAGGGCCGCTGCGGATCGTAAGAGGGGAAATGCCGCCAGAGCGCCACGGCGGTCTCCTGCACGATGTCCCGCGCGTCCGCCCGCTGCGGCACGAACACGAGGACCGAGCGCAGGATCGCCGGCTCGTGTTCGAGCAACAGGCGCATGAAGCGTTCGTGCGGATCATCGTCGTTGGGCATGGGCTCCTACCCTTCTTCCGCCCGACGGGGCGAAATTGGACACTCCTTCCGCCTCGCGACCTCACTTTTTTCCCGCACGAACCCGCCCGCCCTGGCCGCGATCGCCGGACGCACCGCCCGCGGCAGCGTTGGGCAACTCACCCGCTGTCATCCACACATCCTTCACCGCCACGGCGCCGGCCTCACGCGCGAGCGCGAACCCGTCGTGGCGTCGCTCCGGCCAGGCCGCGGCGGAAATTTCGGAAAAGTGCCGGCCGTCGACCTGGACGCCCAGCGTGTCACCGGCGAACTCGAGCAGGACGTTGTGCCATACTCCCGGCGCCAACGGCAGCGACCGGTGGATCTCGTCGCCCGCCGCGCCGGCGACCGCGAGCGCCGTCGCCCGCACGCCCTCGGAGTCGAACCCCAGTCGGACCGCCGGCGCACCTGAGGGTCCGAGGTCGACGGCGAGGCGCCCGCCTTCACCCAGCCGCAGGCCAAACTGCAGGTAACGGTGCCGCAGCGCGATCGTACGGTGAATCCCCGCCCGCGCACCCGCCGGACCGTCGAGGTGCAGCGCTCCGTCGCCATGCCGGCGCGTCCCTTCCCCCACCGGGCTCCAGCCGGGCGCGGGAAACGCCAGGCGATCCACCAGCGGCTGCACCGCGCCGGCCGCACGCTGCAGGAGCCGCGGGTTCAGGCGCCCGGGCATCGGCGCCAGCGGATAGGCCGCGGCGCTCTCCTCCACCGAGCGGCTGAAGGCATCGAGTTGCGCCCGCAACCGCGCAAACACGTCCGGGTACGCGGCGCTGATATCGCGCTCCTCGGCCACGTCGCGTTCGACGTTGAAGAGGTAGTCGCCGGCCTTGAGCGGCTCGCCGGTCGCGCCCTCGCCCTTGCCGCGTCGAAGCTGGCCGCGCACGCGCAGGAGTTTCCAGTCGCCGTCGACGAGCGCGGCGTTCGTCAGCGTGCCGTCGGCCGGCCTCCGTTGTTCGAAGCCCAGAGGGGATGGCCGCGACGTGGCGCGCCCCTCGAGGACAGGCAGCAGGCTGACGCCGTCGAGCGGCCCGGTGGCGGTCGGTAGTGGAATTCCCAGGACGTCGCAGATCGTGGGCAGGATGTCGACCGTGCCGGCGGGCACGCGGGTGCGCAAAGGCTGGCGCACGCGTGCCGGCCACTCGATCAGGCCGGGCACGCGGATTCCGCCTTCCCAGAGCGAACCCTTGCCGCCGGTGAGCGGGCCGGCCGAGCCGCCCGCGGCGCCGTTGTCGCTGTTGAACCAGAGGAGGGTGTTTTCGTGCATGCCGAGCCGGCGGAGTTCCGCGCGCAGGCGGCCCATGGCGCGGTCAACCGCGGCCATTTCGCCGAGGAAGTCCGGGTTGGCCTGCCCGGCGTACGGCGCGCGATCTTCCGGCAGCGCGTCCCACGGCCCGTGGGGCGAAGGAAACCAGATCACGCAGAGAAACGGCTGTCCGGCGGCGGCTTTCACGCCGATGAAGCGCAACGCCTCGGCCATCACGAGATCGGAGGTGTCGCCCTGCAGTGCGCCGACCGGCTGGCCGTTGCGCCAGAAGGTGCCCGCGGCGGGGTCGCGGTCGAACCAGTTGCCAGCCGAAAACCACTCGTCGAAGCCGTGGTGGCCCGGGTCGCGCGGGGCAGGGTCAAACGCCTCCGGCACGCCGCGGCCGGTGATGCCGTCGGCGTTGGGCAGGCCGCCCACGTGCCACTTGCCGAAGTGGCCGGTCGCGTAGCCGCGGGTCTTCACCAGTTCCGCCACCGTGACCTCGCGCAGCGGCAGATCGAAGCCCCAACTGTAGCTGCGGTAACGGCCGGGCGTGCGGCCGCTCAGCACGCTGCCGCGCGTCGGCGAGCAGACGGGGTGGGCGGCGTAGAAGCGGTCGAAACGCACGCCAGCGGCCGCCATGGCATCGAGGTGTGGCGTGCGCAGCACCGGATGTCCGTTGTAGCCGACGTCGCCCCAGCCCTGGTCGTCGGTCATGCAGAGCACGAAGTTGGGGCGGTCGGGGCGCGCCGCCGGCGCGGCCGCGATCGCGGGCGGCGGGAAGGCGGCGACGAGCAGGAGGGCGGGGAGGACCAGGCGCATGACTTCGGATCAGTACCGCCCGCTGAGGCTGAAAGTGATCGTCGTGCCGCTGTTGCGGTCGAGGGCCATCTGATCGCGGATGCCGCGGTACTGGATTTGGTGGGCGTTGGTGAAGTTGGAGAAATCGCAGGTGAAGGTGAGCCCCGGGCGCACCTCGTAGCCCACGCTCGGGTTGTACAGCGTGCGGCTGCGCACGTACAGGCTGCGGGCGGAGCTGACGGCGTTGTAGTTGGTGATGTAGTCGCCGTGGTAGTTGACGCGCAGGCGGGCGCTCAGGCGGCGGTGGCGCCAGGAGAGGATGACGTTGCCGGTGCGGGGGATGAAGCCGGCCACCTCGCCGGTGCGCCGCACCGCCGTGCCGCCGAAATCACCGTGCGTATCCAGAATCGTGACATTGGCGACCAGCCCCAGCCCGCGCCACAGGCCCGGCAGGAAAGTGAACTGCTGCTGGAAGGAGAACTCCCAGCCCTGCACGTAGGCCGTGCCGCCGTTGGCGCTGGTGAGGATTGTGAAGCCTTGGTACTCGCCGCCGAAGCCATTGTTCGCCTCGCGCGCCACCGTGCCCGTCTGGATACCGGTGACGATGAAGTCCTTGATCGTCTTGTGAAACCAGCCCACGGAGAGGTTGCCGACCGGCTCGAAATAGTAGTCGAGCGTGGCGTCCCAGTTGGAGGCCGACTGGGGGAGCAGGCCCGGGTTGTTGATGGTCAGGGTCTGATTGTTCTCGTTGGCGGTCTCGTTGGGTCGGAAGTTGCCCATCCCCGGTCGGCCGAAGCTGGTGGACCAGCTTAGCCGGGCCTTGAAGTTGGCCCCCAGCGATTGCGCGAGATGCACGCTGGGGAACGACTTGGTGTAGCTCGCGCCGGTGACCCGCCGGTTGTTCGCGTAGTCGCGCTGGGCCGAGCCGACCGGGTCGGCCTGCTGCTGCGCCGCGGTGCTGGGCACGCGCGCCCGCACCCAGCCCCAGCCTTCGGTCTCGGTCCGCTCGGTGCGCACGCCGGCGATGTAGCTCGTGCCCGCGAGGAGGCCGGCGGTGCCGAGGCGGCCCTCGCTCATCAGGTAGCCGGCCGTGATCGTCTCGGTGACGCCGGAGGTGCCGGTGAATTTCGTCTGCTCACGGAAGTACTGGTCCTCGCGCCAGAGCTCGGGGGAGACGAGCTGCCGCGCGCGCACGAACATCGACGGTTCCCACTGCGGAATCGGGCGGTTCATACGGGTGGAATCCCAAAAGACCAGCGAGGGATCGGGCGGCAGGGAGGTGGTGCCGAGGTAGCTCCAGCGGCGGTTGCGGGCGATTTCGTCGATGCCGTTGTCGCGCCAGAGGCCGCCGGCCTTGAGGAAGAGCGGACGTGTCCCCGGGAGCCGGTAGCGCAGGTTAAGGCGGAAGTCCTTCACATACTCGTCGGTGTCGTTGTCGCGGGTCTGCAGGCCGTTGTTGATCGGGCGGTAGTTGGCGGGGTTGGTGAAATCCGGTCCCTCGGTCTGGATGAACCTGGGGTAGAGATCGGATTCGGTGCGATCCAGCACCCAGCCGATGCCGCTGATCCGCGTCTGCAGTTGTGCGCCGGACTTGCCGTTGGCGAGGTTGCGTTCCTGCCAGCTATAGCCGGCACGGGTGTCGACCTGCAGGCGGTCGAACTCGTGCTCGCTGCCGAATGACACCTCCCCGGTGCGGTCGAAGACACTGAAGACGCGCGAGTCCTGGGTAATCTGCGACCCCGGGGCGGCGCGCACGCGGGTGATGCGGTTCGTATAACCCGGGAGGATCCCGGCGGTGCCGGCGGTGCCGACCTGCTGCGTGGTCTGGGCCGTGGTGATGAAGTTGCGCACGGTCGGCTCGTGGGAGTCGACGTAGCTGGTGTTGAAACGGAACTTGGTGACGGGCGACAGGCGGTAGTCGACGATGGCCTTGAGGCTTCCCTGCTTGCGGTTGTTGATCTTTTCGGAGGTCTGGAAATTCCAGACGTAAGCGGGCTGGGACAGCGTGTTCTCGAAGTCGCGGTTGGTGGCGTAGAGGCCGTTGACGTTTTCGCTGTAAAAGGCCTGCAGCGACACGCCGAGGTTGCGCTCGCCGCCGCCGATGCCGAACACCTCCTGGTAGCCGACGTTGATCAAGGGGTGGATCCGGTGCTGCTCGCGGAAATACACGTGCTCCTCGAACGGCGGCGCCCAGCGCGCGGCGACGGTGGCGTTGACGCGGCGCTTCTCCCGCATGCTGAGAGGCGAGCGGCTTTTCAGGTCGATGCTGCCGCCGAGGGAATCGGCACCCTTGTCGGGGGTCTGGCCCTTGGTGAGTTCGAGCTGGTCGAACATCGCGCCGCTGTAGCGTTCGGGCGCAAACGAGCGATTGAGCCCCCCGCCGGCGATCATGCCGCCGTCGACGGTGACGCGGTTGAGCGAGGCCGACATGCCGCGCACCATGATGCCGTTGATCGGGCCGTCGTCGGCCACGGTCACCGAGATGCCCGGCAGGAGCGCGGCGACCTCGCCGGCGCTCAGGTTCGGCAGATCGCCGTAGGAGTCCATCGCGACGATGTTCTTCACGTTGTCGGCGTTGCGCTGGAGCGTGATGGCGGCGGCGGCGCCCTCGCGCTGGCCGCTGACCGTGAAGGCGCCGAGTTGGTACACGCCGCTGGTGAGGTCAAAATTGCGCTGCACGGTGCCGCTGGCGGGCACGGCGATCCGATCGCGTACGAGGTCGAGGCCGGCGTAGGAGGCCACGATCTCGTAGTCGCCGGCCGGCAGACCGCGGAAGGTGTAGCGCCCGGTGTCGTCGGTGCGTTCGGTCCGCCCGAGGGCCGGCAGTTGCACGGTGGCCCCGGGAAGCAGGTTGCCGGTGGCGGCGTTGCACACCCAGCCGGTGAGCACGCCGCCGGCCGGGGCGGGAGTGGCGGCCCGGGCGTCACCGCCGCCGGAGAGCAGGCCCGCGGCGACCAGGAAGGCGGCGGCAAGCGAAGCGAACGCCCGCTGCGTGGCATGGAGCGGATGGCCCGGCAGGGAGCGCAGCGACCGGAACGGGAGGGAGGTGCGTGGGAGGTGCATATTGAGTTGGGGGTTAATGGGCCGGGACGGAAAAACGCGGAGCGGGTTGGGGCGCGGGGCTAAGGCTCGCCGTACACATCGAATTCGGCGTAGAAGGTGTTGTTGAGCAGAACCCCGCGGCGACCCTCCGTGGGTTGCACGTCCCAGAGCAGGAAGCGGTAGCGCCCGATGGGGCCCAGTGCGCCCGTGATGGAAGAGGCCTGCTGCGCCGGGCGGTCCAGCGGCTCCATCACATGGAAAAAATCGTCCGAATCCACCCGGGCGATCGGCACCCAGCCGGCGTCCACCGGCGAACCTGCGATCGGCGGCGGCACGTCGCCCGCGAAACCGAAGAGGGTGTACTTCTGCACGGCGCGCACCCGGTTCTCAAACTCCCGCGCCTGGTGCCAGGAATAGACGTTGATCTTCGTCAGCGTGTGGGCGGCCCCGAGGTCGAGCAGCAGGGCGCCGGAGACGTTGTTGTCGAAAAACACCGACTCCGCCGGCGAGTCGGCCACCGTCTGGCCGCGCCCGTCGAGCAGCAGTTCCGGCGGACCGCTCGGGATGGGGGCCGTCAGGTGCAGGCTGTTCCGCGCCACCCGGATCGTCGCCCGCCCACCGGAAAGATCGGCGAGATCGGCCGCTGATGGCGGTTCAATCGTGGGGAAGCGAAACACCGCCGTGCCGTCACCGCTTTCGATGCGGACGAGCACCTGACCCCGGCCCGCCTCCACCGCCAGCGCCTGGCCCGTCCGCAGCCGTTGCGGGGCTGCCCCACCCTCCACCACCACGTCGACCACGCCCCAGGTCACGTCGACACGGCTCTGGCCGTCGGGCGACGCCGCGGCGACAAACTCCGTGCCGACATCCACAAACCGCGCGGTGCGCGTCTGCACCGTGAAGCCCTTGGACTCGGGGCTCTCCGCCCTCGCCTTAAGCTGGCCGAGCAGAAGGAAGCCGCCATTGCCGGAGGTCACTTCGAAGATGCACGGTCCAATCAGTGTGACGACTGCCCCGCTGGCAAACCGCAGGCCGGCGGTGCCGGAGGCCAATTCCACCCGGTCGCCCCGGCGCCGGGCGTCGCCAGGCGCGAGGGCGGCGGCGGCGGTCACCCAACGTGCCTCCTGTAAGTTGCCGACTTGCGCCAGCAACGGCGCTTCCCCGCCACTGCGAGGAGCGCGCCTCCCGCTCCAGGCAAACGCCAGCAGCAACGCCAGTCCGGCGAAACTGGCTGCCAGGGCCAGGCCCAGCGTCCATTTCCGTTGCCCGATCAAAGGCGGCGCCGCCTCGCGCTCACGCCGCTCCCGCCCCAATCCCGTGGCCAGGGCCGCGTGGATTCGCGCCCGGCGGACATAGTGCGCACGCGCCGCCGGGTCGGACTCCAGCTCCGCGGAGAGCTGCCGGGCCTCTTCGGCACTGCTGGCACCGGCCAGGTGACGGGCCATCAGATCTTCGCGTTCCGCGTCGTTCATCGTTGGGCCGCGAGCCGCTTGCGCTCCATGCAATCGTAAAGCGCGTGCCGGATGCGTTGGAGCAGTTTGTAAACGGCGTCGTTGCTGCGACCCACCCGGGCCGCGAGATCCTCCACCGTACACTCCTCGAAATAATAACCGTCGATCACCCGTCGCTGGTCGCGGGTCAAGCGCTGCAGGCATTCCGCCAGGTGACGTTCCCGCAGTTCATCCTGCTCGGCCGTGGCGTCGTAGCAGGTCATCACCGCGTCCACGGCCGCCGCCGACAGCCGCGCGCGCCGGTGGCAGCGACTGAAAAAGCGCCGCACCTCGATGCGGGCGAAACCGCAGGCCCAGTTGAGAAACGGGCGGGGCGGATCGTAGTGCGGAAAGTTGTTCCACAGGGCCACCGCCGTCTCCTGGAGGATGTCGCGCGCATCGGAACGATCCGGCACGAACACGAGCACCAGGCGCAGGATCGCCGGCTCGTGTTCGACGAACAGGCGCATGAAACGCTCGTGGGAATTGTCCGGGGCTGGCATCGGGCTTCACTCTTAATCCAAATCGCCGACGGGTTTTGGACAGGATTTATCGTCCTTCGCCGTACCCCAACACTTGAATTCAGTCCTTGCGGCGCTACGTTCCGCCCCATGGAAGCCGCCCGAGTCCTGCCCATGTCCGTCGCTGACTACCTGGCGCTTGAGGAGTCGAGCGCGGTGAAGCACGAACTCGTGGGCGGGGAAGTCCACGCGATGAGCGGCGCGAGCCTCGCGCACAACCGGATCGCGGGAAACATCTTCACCGCGCTTCACACCGCCCTGCACGGCGGGCCGTGCCAGGTGTTCATGGCCGACGTGAAGGTGCGGATCGAGGCGGCCCGAGACGAGTACTTCTATTACCCCGACGTCGTCGTGACCTGCCACCCGACGGGCCCGGACACGCACTTCCTGCGGTTTCCCACCCTCGTCGTCGAGGTGCTGTCGCCCGCCACCGAGGCCATCGATCGCCGGGAAAAGAACACCCACTATCGGCTCGCCCAGACGCTCCAGGAATACGTGCTCGTCGCGCAGGATCGGCGCGAGGTGACCATTTTCCGGCGGGCGGCGGGCTGGCAGGGGGAAATTCTCACCGCCCCGGAGGCGCGGGTGGAGTTTCAGTCGTTGCAGCAGGCGATGACCATCGCCGCGATTTACGACGGCGTGTTCGCGTAAACCGCGACGACCGACCAGCGCTTCTTCGCCTCTTCGCCGAGCCTTGCGCCCTCCACGGGAGCCGCCTTGGCTCCGCCCGATGCCCAGCTTCCGCGCCGTCCTTGCCTCCGCCGCCCCGGTCGTCGTCATCGACGCCTCCTCGGCCCTCGTCCAGGCGGGTGTGTTCCACGCCGACGGGCGCGTCCGCTGGCAGACGAGCCCGGAGGAATCCAACCGGGCCGTGTTCGAGTGTTTCGCCGGTCTCGACCTCGCCCCCGCCGCCGTCGGCGCCTGGGTGTATTGTGACGGACCGGGCTCAATCCTGGGCATCCGCACGGTGGCGATGGCGCTGCGCACCTGGGCCGTGCTCCATCCCCGACCGATGTACGGCTATTCCAGCCTGGCAGTGGTCGCTCACGCCCTCGGCAACCCCGACCTGCAGGTGATCGCCGATGCCCGTCGCGACACCTGGCATTGTTACCAGATCGGCCCGGGCCTGCGGCGCTTGGGCGTCGACCAGCTCTCCGGACCCCGAGTGACCCCGGAGCACTTTCGCCACTGGTCGACCCTCCCAGCCGGGACGGCCACCGTCCCCTACGTACTGGCCGACCTGCTACCCACAGTCTGGGACATCGACCTCCTGTTGTCCACCGACGCACCTGACGCCTTCCTGCACGAGGAGCCGAATTACGTCACCTGGACTCCTGCCATTCACCGCGCCCCGGAGCGATGACCAACGGCGGCCCGTCGCTGGGCTTGCGCCGCCCACCTCACCCACGCGCACGCTCAAACGTCAGGCGGCAGAACAAGCGACAAATGGCGCGAGGTTGAGGCGGGCTTGAAGGTGGCGCGGCCTCTTGCCGCTGCGCGCAGAGCCGGGACGGCGCTGCCACTTCGTGCAGATCAGAGCGTCATTCGGATCAGCGACCGATGCCGAAGGCCCGGAATCCGAGAGAGCGCAGATGCTCGAGGTCGAGGATGTTGCGGCCGTCGAACACGAAGGCCGGGTGGTGCATGCCGCCGAGGATGCGCGCGTAGTCCAGCGTCTTGAATTCATCCCACTCGGTCAGGATCGCGATCGCATGCGCGCCCTGCGCCGCTTCGTACGCGCCGGCCGCCACGGTGAGCCGCGGCTCCTCGCTCCCCCGACCCACCACTTCGTGCACGATGTCAGCGGCGGGCACCTTGGGATCGTAGACCACGACGCGCGCCTGCTCCGCGAGGAGGTCGCGGCAGACCGCAATGGCCGCGGACTCGCGCGTGTCGTTGGTGTCCTTCTTGAAGGCGAAGCCCAGGACCGCGATGCGTTTGTCCGCCACCGTGTTGAAAAGGGTGCGCACAATTTTCGCGGCGAAGCGGTGCTTCTGCCAGTCGTTCATCTTCACGACGCCCTCCCAGTAGGCGGCGACCTCCGGGAGCCCGAAATGCTCACAGAGGTAAACGAGGTTGAGGATATCCTTCTGGAAGCAGGATCCGCCAAACCCGACGGAGGCCTTGAGGAACTTCGGGCCGATGCGCGAATCGCGGCCGATGGCGTGCGCCACTTCGTCGACGTCGGCTCCGGTGGCCTCGCACAGGGCGGACACCGAGTTGATGGAGGAGATGCGCTGCGCGAGAAACGCGTTTGCCACGAGTTTCGAGAGCTCGGATGACCAGAGGTTGGTCGTCAGGATACGCTCCCGCGGCACCCAGGAGGCGTACACTTCGACGAGCGTCCGCAACGCCGCCTCGCCGCCGGGGGTGCGTTCGCCGCCGATCAGCACGCGGTCGGGGCTGGCAAGGTCCGCCATCGCGGTGCCCTCCGCGAGAAACTCGGGGTTCGACAACACCTGGAAATCCCCGCCGCGCGAGTTGGCGGCGAGGATATCCTTGATCGTCTCCGCCGTCTTCACCGGGATGGTCGACTTCTCGACGATGATTTTCGGACCCTTCGCGTGTTCGGCAATCGTGCGGGCGACCGACTCGATGAAGCGGAGATCGGCGGCCCGGCCCGCGCCTACCCCGTACGTCTTGGTCGGAGTGTTCACCGCGACAAAGATGATGTCCGCCTCCCGGATGCCGCCGGCGACGTCCGTCGAGAAGTGGAGGTTGCGCCCGCGGGTCTGGCGCACGACCTCATCCAATCCTGGTTCGTAAATCGGGAGACGATCGGAGTTCCAGGCAGCGATGCGCGCGGTGTTCATGTCGACCACGCGGACCTGGATCGCCGGCGCCTTCAGCGCGATCATCGCCATGGTGGGACCACCGACATAACCGGCTCCGATACAGCAGATTTTCATCGTGGCAGGAAAAGGGCGAAGGCGGAGACGGAGCCAGCCCGAAAACAAAACGGGGTCCGAAACCATTCGGACCCCGGGGAGCAGGAGCGGGCGATCAGGCCGGGTTGGGCGCCGGCGCCGGGCCGACCGGCTCGGCGGCGGCGGGCTTCTCGGGCGCCTTCTTGGCCGGCGCCTCCTCGATCCTGGGCGGCTGACTCGGCGTCACCGGAGTGCGAATTTCGCCGTGCTGCAGTATCTCCAGGACATGCTTGCCGTCGATGGTCTCGTATTCGAGGAGCGCCTCCGCCATCTTGTCGAGCGCGGCGCGGTGCTGGGAGATGATGTCCTTGGCCCGCAGATACTGCTCGTCGATGATGCGGTGGATTTCCTCGTCGATCCGGCGCGCGGTCTCCTCCGAGACGTTCTCGTTGCGCGTGATTTCCCGCCCGAGAAAGACGGTGTCGTGCGAGTCCCCGAAGGCGACCGGACCGAGGGGACTCATCCCCCAGTCGCAGACCATGTGGCGGGCGATCTTGGTGATCTGCTTGATGTCGCCCGCGGCGCCGCTCGACACGTCGCCCATCACAAGTTCCTCGGCGATGCGCCCGCCCAGCCCCATCGCAATCTGGCTGAGCATGCGCTTCTTGGCGTGGGTGAGGATGTCCTTCTTGGGGATGAACATCGTGCTGCCCAGGCTGCGCCCGCGGGGAATGATGGTGACCTTGTGCACCGGCATGTGCCCGTCGTCGAGCACCGCCTGGACGAGTGCGTGGCCCGCCTCGTGATAGGCCGTGAGTTTCTTCTCCTCGTCGTCCATCAGGCGCCGGCGCTCGCGGCCGAACTGCACCTTCTCGCGGGCGTCGTCGACGTCGATCATCTCGATCTTCTTTTTGCCGCGGCGGGCGGCGAGCAGTGCGGCTTCGTTGAGCAGATTGGCGAGCTCGGCGCCGGAGAGGCCGGGCGTGCCCCGCGCGATGACCTGCAGGTCGACGTTCTCGGCCAGGCTCACTTTGCGCGCATGCACCCGGAGGATCTGCTCCCGACCGACGAGATCGGGCAGATCGACGTAAATCTGGCGGTCGAAACGACCCGGCCGCAGCAACGCGCTGTCAAGCACGTCGGGCCGGTTGGTCGCCGCGATGATGATCACACCCTCGGTGGTGTCGAATCCGTCCATTTCCACCAGCAGCGAGTTGAGCGTCTGTTCGCGCTCGTCGTTGCCGCCACCCAGGCCCGCCCCGCGCTGGCGCCCGACGGCGTCGATTTCGTCGATGAAGATCAGGCACGGCGCGCTCTTGCGACCCTGTTCGAACATGTCGCGCACGCGGCTCGCGCCGACGCCGACGAACATCTCCACAAAGTCCGATCCCGAGATGCTGAAGAACGGCACATCGGCCTCGCCCGCCACGGCCTTGGCCAGCAGCGTCTTGCCCGTGCCCGGAGGCCCCACCATCAGGATGCCCTTGGGGATCCGGCCGCCCATCTTGGTGAACTTCTTCGGGTCGCGCAAAAACTCGACCACCTCGGAGACCTCCTCCTTCGCCTCGTCGCAGCCCGCGACATCCGCAAACGTAATCTTGTCGCGATCGCGCGTCAGCAGCTTGGCGCGGCTCTTGCCGAAACTCAGCGCCCCGCGACCCGCCTGCCGCAACTGCCGCACGAAGAGGAAATACAGCAGGCCGATGATGATAACGAAGGGAATCACCTGCGCGGCAATCGAGGTCAGCAGCGTCTGCGTCGGTTGCTCGGCAAACACCTTGGTTTTGCTCAGGCGCTCATGGGTCGTCTCGGTCACCCGGCCGGCCGCACGGAAGTCGCGCCAGGGGCTGTTCGCATCGCGACGGCTCTGGCCGACGATGACCATCCAGTCCCGCCCGCCGCTCGGGTCCGATCGAATCACCGCCGCCTTGCCCGACTCGCGGTTGATGTTGCCCGCCTCCGCCCGCTCCACGACATCCTGAATCGTGAGCACTTCCGGATTCGAAGCCGTCTGGTTCGGGAACCAGAGCAGCGCCAGCACCGCCGCCACCAGCGCGAGCCAGAAGAACAGCATCTTCGGTTGAAAACGTTCCGGCGGCAGGTTCTTCAGCGGACGGCGGGACTTCTTGGTTTCTGGTTCGGACATTTAGGAGGGGACTTCGGCCGAACCGTGGAGGTTCCCCGGGTGGAAGTCAATTGGTGCCCCCGCGAAAGTTCCCGCCGCGCCGTTCCACGCACAAATCGCAAGGCGTGGCCGTCTGTGACGGCAAAACCCTCCGCCCCCAGGCTGTGTCGGGTTTTCCGGCCGGCGAGCAGATCCTCCAGCAACGCCTCTACCGCCTGCCGGGAGGGCTCTCCGGTCCGGGGATTCGCCACCAGCCAGCGGTGGAGGGCGCGCCGCCAGAGGGCGCGCGGCCGGCCGGCGAGGCCATCGAGGCGCAGCCGGCGCCCTCCGGCCTCAAACGGTTTCAATTCGTCCAGCCAGCGTTCCAGCGCCCGGTCGTCCTCCTCGAGCAGCAGCCGGGAACGGGCGGCCCCGGCGACCGCATCCCGCCGCGCCGCGTCGATCCACCGCGGCAGGACCTCGGCGCGCACCCGGTTGCGAAAATACGCCGTGCCGGCGTTGGTCGAATCCTCCCGCCAGGCGAGCCGGGCCTCGCGCAGCGCCCCGCGAATCTCCGCGCCTTTCAGGCCGAGCAACGGGCGCAGGTGCACGCGCCGCCCGGGCAGCTCCTGCACCGGCCGCGGTGCCGCCAGCCCGCCCGTGCCGCTTCCGCGCGCGAGCCGCATGAGCAGGGTCTCCGCCACGTCGTCCTGCTGATGGCCCAGCCAGAGGATCCGCGCGTGCCGCGCGAAGAAGGCCCGCCGGGCCGCCCGCGCTTCGGCCTCGCTGGCGGCGGCGGGCGCTTCACGCCACGCTCCGCTCACCAGGCGCAGCCCGAGGCGCGCGCAGACCTGCCGGCAGAACCGGGCGTCCGCCCGGGACTCGGCCCCGCGCTGACGGTGGTCAAAATGCAGCACGCGCAGGTAACGCCGCCGCTCCGGCCAATGAGCCCACAGCAGGAGCAGCAACGCGAGCGAATCGGCGCCGCCGGAGAAGCCCACGCCCCAGATCTGCCGGCGCGGGGCGGCCACCGCCCACGCCCGCACGGCCGGGTCAAGTCGCGCCGGCGGCACGAGCTCCGCCAGCCGCGCCGCCCGTTCACGCAAAGCTGAAATGCTCCCGCCCAAAATAAGGCGCCAGCGCTGCGGGCAACTTCACCCGCCCGTCGGCTTCAAGGTTGTTTTCCAGCAACGCGGCCAGCACCCGCGGCACCGCCAGGCCGGAGCCGTTCAGCGTGTGCACCAGCTCGGGCTTTCCCGTTTCCTTCGACCGGAACCGGATCTGCGCCCGCCGCGCCTGAAACGCCTCGAAACAGGAGCAGCTCGAGACCTCCAGCCAGCGTTTCTGCCCGGCCGACCAGACTTCGAGGTCGTACTTCTTCGACTGCACGAAGCCAAGGTCGCCGCCGCACATCAGCAGCACACGGTAGGGCAGCTCCAGCTTCTGCAGCAGCCGCTCGGCGTCCGCGCGCAGCTTCTCGAGCTCGTCGTAGCTGGTCGACGGATGCACCCACTTCAGCAGCTCGACCTTGTCGAACTGATGCAGCCGGTTGAGCCCGCGCACGTCCTTGCCATAGCTGCCCGCCTCGCGGCGGAAACACGGGGTATAGGCGCAGCGGTAGATCGGCAGCGCGGCCTCGTCGAGAATCTCGTCGCGGAAGAAGTTCGTCAGCGGCACCTCCGCGGTCGGCACCGCGTAAAGGTGGTCCGGCGTCGTCTCGTACATCTGGCCCTCCTTGTCGGGGAGCTGGCCGGTCGCCGTCGCGCTGGCGGCGTTGACGAGGATGGGCGGGTTGACCTCCACGTAGCCGGCGCGGCTGTTCTCCTCGAGGAAGAAGTGGAGCAGCGCCCGCACCAGGCGCGCGCCGTCGCCGACGTAGAAGGGGAAGCCCGCCCCCGTCACCCGGGCGCCGCGCGTGAAGTCAAACCGCCGCTCGAAACCGGGGATCTCCCAGTGCGGCACGGCGTGCGGCGAGACGGCCGCGATGTCACCACAGGTCGAATACACGACGTTGTCCTCGGCGGTGCGGCCCTCCGGCACGCTCGGATGCGGCAGGTTGGGCAGCGAGAGCATCGCCTGCCGGAACTTCTCCTCCAGCTCCTTGAGCTGCGCGTCCCGCTCCTTCACCTGGGCCGAAACCGCCTTCATCTCCGCCACCCGGGCGAGGAACTCGGGCGAGCCCTTGGGCAGCGCCGCCATCGCGGTGTTGGCGGCCTTCTGGGCCGAGCGCAGGCCCTCCACCTCGACCAGTTTCGCCCGCCAGGCCGCGTCGATCGCGAGCACGGCGTCGAGGTCGACGTCGAGGTGTTTCTTGGCAATCGCCGCCCGGACGAGGTCGGGCGATTCACGGAGGAGCTTCGGATCGAGCATGGAGGAAAACCGGAGGGGGGGCGGAGCGGCACGCGGCCCGGGGCCGGCGGCTCAGGCAAAGCGCGCCCGCGCCCGCTGGAACCGCGTGTACACGTCCTTCGCCGAGAGCAGCTTCAGGTCGCCGACCGGCGCCTGCACCACCACATTGCCCGGCGCGTTCAGCGGGTAGGGTCCGAACCGCCGCGGATCGGTGGGCCCGAAGATCCCGAGCACCCGCACCCCCAGCGCCGCCGCGAGGTGCATCGGCCCACTGTCATTGGCGATCACCCAATCGGCGCGACGGATCAGCGCTGGCAGGGAGAGCAGACTCGTGTTGCCCGTGAGATTGAAGAACTGCGCGCGCGGGTAGGCGCCGCGGTCATGCACATAATTGCTGCCCGCCCACACCACCTTGCGGTTCCGATCCTCGCGCAGGATGAGCTCGGTGAGCTGCTTGAAACCGTTCCAGCACTTCTCGGCGCGCCGGCTGTCGACAAACATCACCATCGGTTTCCCGCCCCCCCGCGCGTCGGCGAAGCGCAGGTTAAGCCCTTCCACCTGCCGGAACTTCAGGGTGCCGCGCAGCTCCGCCTTGGCGCCGAGCACCGGACAGAACTGGAGCAGAATTTCGAGCGCGTGGCTGCGGCGGCCGTCCCGCGGCAGCGCCACCTTCTCATTGTAGAACAGGCCCGACCACTCGCGCGCATCCGTGCGGCCGACCTTGCGGTCCGCCAGCACCCGCGAGGTCAGCAACCCGGTGCGCAGCAGCCCCTGCATGTCGAAGACAAAATCAAAGTGGGTGCGCCGGAGCTCCTTCACCAGCCGCAGGAAACCCTTGGCGCCCCCCGCCCGCTCAAAAATGAACACCTGATCCACCGCCTCCGAGGCCCGCACCAGCGGCGCAAAAATTTCCCGCACCACCCACGAGATCCGCAGATCGCGCACCTGCTCCCGCAGCGACGTCGCCACCTGCAGGCCGTGGACGATGTCGCCGAGCGACGAGGGCTTGATGATGAGCAGTTCGGTCATGGTCACGAGGGCGCGCCGGCGCGGTCCAGCGGCGGAAAAAGCGAAGTCCACCGGCACGATGGCTCCAAATCAAACGCCAAATCGCGTTCCTGCAACGGGCGGATGGCCTTTGACCTCCGCAGAGTTGGGTTGCCTCACGGAAGCGGCGCCCGCAATCACGGGGACTTCGTGGTGCTCCTCCTGCTCAAGTTTCTCGGCTGGCTCGCCGCCCGCACGCCCGAGCCCGGGCTGCGCCGGTTGGCCGCGGCCGCGGGTGACTGCGTCTTCTTCCTCCTGCCGAAGCGCCGCCGGTTGGTGCTCTCCAACCTGCATCACGCCTTCCCCGGCCAGTCCGTCGCCTGGCACCGTGCCCTCGGGCGCGAAAGCTGCCGCCGTCTGGTCGAGACCGCGCTGCTCTCCCTCGCCACCCCGTACCTCGGCGCGGAGCGACTGCGGCGCATCGTCTCCCCGGCGCCCAGCCTGCTGGCCCTCCACGCCCGCCACGCCGCGGATCCCGCACCCACGCTGATCTGTTCGCCCCACCTCGCCTACTGGGAGGCGCAGACCGCCCAGCCGCTCGTCGTGCCCGCGCCGTTTCCCGAGTTCGGCATCATCTATCGCCCGCTCGACCACGCCGCCGCCGACCGCTTCGTCAAGGCCTCCCGCGAACGCTTCGGCATGCGCCTGCTCTCGCGCAAGGAAGGATTCGCCGCCGCCCTCAAGATTCTGCGGCGCCGCGGACTGGTCGGGGTGCTCTTCGATCAAAACGCCGGCCTGCAGGGCGCCCTCACCACCCTCTTGGGCCGCGTCTGCTCCACCACGGAGCTTCCCGGCTTGATGACCGAGAAATTCCAGGCGCGCGTTTACGGGATCTTCCCGCGACGGCGCGAATTCTGGCGGGTGGAGATTAGCGCACAGGAAGTGGTCCACGACGGCACCAGCGAATCCGTCACCCTGGGCCTCAACCGCTGGCTGGAGGAACTGCTGCGCGCCGATGACGATCTTTGCGCGTCCTGGCTTTGGGCGCACGACCGCTGGCGCAACCAGGACATGCCCGCGCGCCGTCTGCGCCTGGAAGCCCGGCGCAATCTGCTCGCCGCCGACCTTGCCCTTCGCGGGCTCGCTGCGCCGCCGCGCCGCACCCGCCTGTGGATTCGCCTGCCCAACTGGCTGGGCGACGTCGTGATGCTGCTGCCCCTCCTCCGCGCGATCCGCCGCGGCCGGCCGGATGCCGAGATCACCCTGGTCGGACGCGCCGCGTTTTTTCCGCTGCTCGAATCCTGGGCCCTCGCCGACCGCTGGCAGCCCCTCCCACCCCGCGGCCCCGGCTACTGGCGCCACTTTCGCGCCCTCCGTCGGGAATACCCGGACTGCTGGCTGCTCTTTACCCACTCGTTCCGCGGCGATCTCGAGGCCTGGCTCGCCGGTTGCCGCCAGCGCTTCGGGCTCGTGCGACCCGGCCGGTCGCGCCCGCTGCTGAGTCACCGCTTTGTGCCGCCCGCCGGTCTCGAGCCGGCCACCACCCATCAACTCGCCCTCTGGGAGTCCTTCGCGCGGCATTTCGGGCTCGCCGAGCCCCTCGATCGCACGCCGCTCGAAACCGGCCCGAAGCCCACCGCCGCCCCCCCGCTCCGCCTCGGCCTGATTCCCGGCTCGGAAAACACGCCCGCGAAACGCTGGCCCGTGCCCCACTGGCGCGCCTTGCTCACCGCCCTGCCCGAGGCCGCCGTCGAGATCTTTGGCACGCCCAACGACCGCGCGATTGCCGCTGCCGTGGCGGCCGGCTTCGACCCGGCCCGCGTGTCCAATCTTGCCGGCCGCACCGACCTCCCGGAATTTGCCGCCGCCCTCCGGCGCTGCACCGCGCTCGTCACCAACGACACGGGCGGCATGCACCTCGCGAACGCCCTCGGCGTGCCGGTCTTTGCCCTCTTCGGCCCCACCAATCCCGTCCGCACCCGTCCGGTCTTCACCGCCCCGGTCACGCTGTTGCAGCCGCCGGGGACGCCCGCCACCGGCGGGGGAAACCTGGCGGATCTCGCGCCCGCCACCGTCCTCGCCGCCCTGCGCGCGGGGTTGCCAAACGCCCGGACCTAGTTCCCCTCTCCCGATTCGCCTCCGCCGCCTTCCGGGCTCCTCCGCCTCCCCCCCCTCGTGCCGCTCCTCGAAGTCCAAGACCTCCGCACCAGCTTCCACACGCGCAACGGCATCACCCGCGCCGTCGACGGCGTGAGCTTCTCCCTCGAACGCGGCGAGACGCTCGGCATCGTCGGCGAATCGGGTTCCGGCAAGTCGGTGACGTGTTATTCTCTGATGGGACTCATCCCGCAGCCGCCCGGTCGCATCGAGAGCGGCACGGCGATCTTCGACGGCATCGACCTCCTGCACTGTCGCCCGGCCCAGGCCCGCGCCCTGCGCGGCAAGCGGATCGCCATGATTTTTCAGGACCCGATGACGTCGCTCAATCCGTACCTGCGGGTTGCCGACCAACTCATCGAGCCGCTGCGGATCCACGAGCAGATCTCGAAGGCCGCCGCCCTCGAACGCGGTCTCGCCATGCTCGAGGCCGTCGGCATCAACGATGCCGCCCGCCGCATCAACCTGTATCCGCATGAGTTTTCCGGCGGCATGCGGCAGCGCGTCATGATCGCGATGGCGCTGATCACCAAACCGGAGCTGCTCATCGCCGACGAGCCCACCACCGCCCTCGACGTCACCGTACAGGCCCAGATCCTCGAACTGATCCGCCGGATGCAGCGCGAACTGGGCATGGCGGTGATCTTCATCACCCACGACCTCGGCGTGGTTTCCGGCCTGTGTGATCGAGTGCAGGTGATGTACGCCGGCCGGATCGCCGAGACCTCCGACACCCGCACGCTGTTTTACTCGCCCCGCCATCCGTACACCCGCGCCCTGCAACGCTCGATTCCCGCCCTCCAGTCCAAGGGCGCCACCCTGTACACCATCCCGGGACTGCCGCCGGACCTTTCCAAACCGCTCCCCGGCTGCCCCTTCGCCCCACGCTGCGAATTCGCCGCCCCGGCCTGCCGCGAGGGCCGGCCCGAACTCCGCCCCTGTGCCCCCGGGCACGCCCACGCCTGCGGGCGGGTCCACGCCGGCGAGATCTGACCTCCCACCCCCGCCATGCCCGCGCCGCTCCTCGAACTCCGCGACGTCAGGACTCACTTCCCCGTCCATCACGGCCTCATCTTCAAACGCCACCTCGGCACGGTGAAGGCCGTGGACGGCGTCTCACTCACCGTGGGCGCCGGCGAGGTCCTCGGCCTCGTGGGCGAGTCCGGCTGCGGCAAGTCCACCCTGGCCCGCACCATCATGCAACTCCTGCCGGTGACCGGCGGCACGGTCATCCTCGAGGGGCGCAACCTCACCCGCGGTTCCGCCGCGGAGGTCCGGGAGGTGCGCCGCGACCTGCAGATGGTTTTTCAGGATCCCTATGCTTCGCTCAACCCGCGCATGACGGTGTTCGACACCCTCGCGGAGCCGCTGCGGGTGCACCGCGTCTGCCCGCCCGCCGACGTCCCCGGCCGCGTCGCCGCGCTGATGGAGCGCGTCGGTCTCGACCCGCGCTTCATGCGCAAGTACCCGCACGAGTTCTCCGGCGGCCAGCGGCAGCGCATCGCCATCGCCCGCGCCCTCGCCCTCGAGCCGAAAATCATCCTCGCCGACGAACCCGTTTCCGCCCTCGACGTCTCAATCCAGGCCCAGATCCTCAACCTGCTCTCCCAGCTCTGCCGGCAGATGAACCTCGCGCTGATCTTCATCGCGCACGACCTGTCGGTGGTGAAGCACATCTCGGATCGCGTCGCCGTCATGTACCTCGGCCGGATCGTGGAAACCGGACCCGCGGCAGACGTAATCGAGCGGCCCCTGCATCCCTATACGCGCGCCCTGGTCAGCGCCATCCCCGTGCCCAACCCCGACCTCGAGCGCACCCGTCAGCGCCTGGTGCTGCCGGGCGATCCGCCCTCCCCCATCGATCCGCCGGCCGGCTGCGCCTTCCACCCGCGCTGCCCGTTCGCCGTCGACCGCTGTCGCGCCGCCGTGCCGCCGCTCGCCCCCGCCGCCCCGGACCGCGAAGCCGCCTGCGTGCGCCTGGGCGAGATTTGAGCCCGGGGCAAATCGCCCGGCGCCACTTGAAAATCCGCGCCTGCCGCCTACGGTCCGCGCGCCATGAAGTTCCTCACTACCCTCCTCAGTGTGTTCGTCCTCGCGGGCTCGGCCTTCGCCGGCCCTTCCAAAATCGGTTCGATCTCCCACGACGAACTCAACGCCGCCATCGCCGCCAAGACAGTGACCGTGATCGACGTGAACGGCTCCTCGTCGTTCAAGTCCGGGCGCATCCCCGGCGCGATCGACTACGCCGCGCAAAAGAAGAACCTGGCCGCCGCCCTGCCCGCGGACAAGAACGCCCTCATCGTGGCGTACTGCGGGAGCGAAAAATGCGGAGCCTACAAGTCGGCCGCCAACGCCGCCCTCGCGCTCGGCTACACCAACGTGAAACACTACTCTCCCGGTCTCGCCGGTTGGAAGAAGTCCGGCGCGCCGCTCGAGAAGGGCGCCGCCGAGTAAGGCGGTCGCTCGTTTCCCCTCACCTGCTGCGGCCCGGGCTTCCCACCCGGGCCTTTTTGCTGCCCCTCACTCCTTCCCGCCGCTCCACCGAAAAACAAACGTGCTCACCGGCGGCAGGGTCACGCGCAGCGACTGCCCAAAGCCATCGCGAGCGACGTCCTCGGTGTGGCGGCCGCCGTCGTTGCCCGCCCCCGTGCCGCCGTAATATTCGCTGTTGGTGTTGATCAGCTCCCGCCAGAAGCCGCGCCGCGGCACGCCGACGAGGTAGTCGCGCGGGGCGCCGCCGAAATGGCAGACCACCGCGTAGAGCGTCTCCTCCCGCGCGTCGCTGCGCAAATAGGCGACGATGTTGGCGTCGGCATCATGGCAGGACAGCCAGCGGAAGCCCTGCGGATTGAAGTCGTTCCCACCCAGGACCGGGTCGCCCGCATACAGCCGGTTGAGATCGCGCACCAGCAGCCGGATGCCCTCGTGGTCGAGATACTGGCACAGATGCCAGTCGAGTCCCGCGTCGTGCGCCCACTCGCGCGACTGGCCGAATTCGCTGCCCATGAAGAGCAGCTTCTTGCCCGGCCACATCCAGGTGTGCGCATACAGCGCCCGCAGATTGGCCGCCTTTTCCGGAATGTGCCACGCCCCCATCTTGAAGAGCATCGAGCCCTTCCCGTGCACCACCTCGTCGTGGGAGTACACGGTCACGAAATTCTCCGAGTACTGGTAGAGCATCCCGAAGGTCAGGTCCGAATGATGGTAGCGCCGGACGATCGGCTCCTTCGCGAAGTAGCGGAGCGTGTCGTTCATCAGCCCCATGTTCCACTTGTAGTCGAAGCCCAGGCCGCCGTCCTTGGTCGGACGGCTCACCCCCGCGAACGACGTGCTTTCCTCCGCGATCATCGCCACGCCCGGATGGTAGTGGTGCACGAGGTCGTTCACCCGCCGCAGGAAATCGATGGCCTCCAGGTTCTCCCGGCCGCCGTGGCGGTTCGGGATCCACTGCCCCTCCTTCCGCGAATAGTCGAGGTACAGCATCGACGCGACCGCGTCCACCCGCAGGCCGTCGAGGTGGTAGCGGTCGATCCAGGCCAGCGCATTAGCCACCAGGAAGCAGCGGACCTCGTTGCGGCCGTAATTGAAGATCAGCGTGCCCCAGTCCATGTGCGCGCCCTGCCGGGGGTCCGCGTGCTCGTAGAGATGCGTGCCGTCGAACTCGGCCAGCGCAAAACTGTCCCGCGGGAAATGCGCCGGCACCCAGTCGAGAATCACCCCCAGGCCGCGCTCGTGCAGATGGTTCACAAACCACGCGAAATCCTCCGGCGTCCCGTAGCGGTGCGTCGGCGCAAAGAACCCCGTGACCTGATACCCCCACGAGCCGTCGAACGGATGCTCGGCCAGCGGCATCACCTCGACATGCGTGAACCCCATCTCCAGCGCGTAGTCCGCGAGCTGGGGTGCGATCTCGCGGTAGGTCAGGGGGCGATCCGCGTCGTCCGCCGCCCGCTTCCACGAGCCGAGGTGCACCTCGTAAATCGACATCGGCCGGTCCAGCCGGTCGGCCTGCGACCGCCGCTGCTCCAGCCAAGGCTCGTCGCTCCACCGGAACTTCCGCGGATCGAAGACGATCGCCGCATTGTTCGGCGGACCCTCGAAAAAGGTGCCGTAGGGATCCGTCTTGAGGCGCAGGTGGCCGCGCTGGTCGCGAATCTCGTATTTGTACAGCTCCCCCTCGCCCAGCCCCGGGATGAACAGCTCCCACACCCCCGACGCACCGAGCGGCCGCATCGGGTGGAACCGGCCGTCCCAGTGGTTGAAGTTGCCCACCACCGACACCCGGGCCGCCGCCGGCGCCCAGACCGCAAACGAAACCCCGGTGACACCGCCGAGATGGCGCACGTGCGCCCCCAACTTCTCGTAGACGCGGTGCTCGTTGCCCTCGTTGAAGAGGTACAGATCCTGCGGCCCCAGCGTGGGCAGGAAACAGTACGGGTCGAAAAACTGCCGGTATTCGCCATTCGCATACTCAGCCCGGAGCTGGTAGCGGAACACGTCCGGATACTTCGGGATGAACACCTCGAACAGTCCCGCGTCCGCCAGGCGCGTCATCGGAAAGCTCCGCGGCGGCTGCGCCCCCACGTCGATCACCTCGCAGGCGACCGCGTCGCGCAGCAGCGCGCGCGCCACCACGCCCTTCACGCGGCGGCGCGTCAGCGGATGCATCCCCAGCACGGAGTGCGGCGAGGCGTGGCGGGCTTCCAGCAGGGCGTGGAGATCGGTTTTGGACAGAATCACGACGGGAGAGGTGTTGAGTTGGGCAGACGCCCCACCGTGCCCCACCGCCCTGCCCGCGTCTAGCCCGCAGTGGCCGGCGCCCCCGCAAGCTTGCTTGCCCCGGAGGCGCGGCCTTTGCTCCGCCCGTGCTTCGCCGCCTCGTCGTCTCCCTCGCCCTCGCCGCCGCCATCCTGCGCGCCGCCGAAACTCCGCTGGAAATCACCGGCGACGTGCTCGACGGCACCCTCAGCGTCGGGGGCAGCCTGGTCTACCGCGGCCACGCCGCCGTGCGCGGCGAGAACCTTCTCCTGACCGCCGACGAGATCCGGTTCGACCAGGGAACGGAGACGTTTTTCGCCACCGGCCAGGTGGCTTTCACCCGGGAGGGCGCGCGACTGCTGGCCGATCGCCTGGAGTTCCGCCGCACCGACGGCCGGTTTTCCGCCGAGAACATCCGGCTTGGCAGCCCGCCATACTTCGCGGAGGGCCGCTCGGCCGCCGGCACCCGGGAGGAAATCACCCTGCGCGACGCCCGCCTCACCTACGGCGAACCCGGCCCCTGGCAGCCCACCCTCGTTGCCGACACGCTCGTAATCGCCCCCGGCCAGGGCTTCCGCACCGAAAACGCCGCCGCCGGCATCGGGCGCACCCAGCCGTTCACCCTGCCCCGGATGCGCCACGAGTTCGCCCGGCCGTTTGCAGCCACCGTCGGCCTCGACGGCGGCTTTCGCCGCTCGCTCGGCGCCTACCTCGAGGCCCGGGCGCTCCTGCCCGTGTCCCCCGCGCTGCGGCTCGGCGCCGACGTCGGCGGCTACACCGCCCGCGGGATCCTGGCCGGGCCCGCGGCCCGCTACGAATCCCCCGCGGCCGGGGAGCGACGGCGCTGGCACGGGTATTTCCGTTCCGGTTACATCAACGACCACGGCGACCGCCAGACCGACGTCCTCGCCCGCCCCATTGCCGAGGATCGCGGTTTCGCCGAATGGCAGCACCAGCAGCAGATCGGCGACCGCCTGACGCTGCAGGCGCAGCTCCACTGGTGGTCCGACTCCGACGTGCTGCGCGACTTCCGGCCGCGCGCGTACTTTCCGGTGCAGGAACCCGACACCTTTGTCGAGGCGGCCTGGACCGGCGCGAACACCGTCGTCTCGCTGTTCTCCCGCCTCCAGCCGAACTCCTTCCAGCGCGTGCAGGAACGCCTCCCGGAACTGCGCTTCGACGCCCTGCCGCTCGATCTCGGCCACGGCGTCTACCAGCGCTTCCACGCCAGCTTCGCGGTGCTCCGCGAGGACCCGCTGCTGGCCGGCGCCCTGCTCCGCAGCGACCGCCTCGACGCCTATTATGCCCTGTCCCGGCCGATCGCGCCGCGCGACTGGTTCGTCGTCACCCCGCTGCTCGGCGGCCGCCTCACCCACTACACCCACACCGAGGCCGGCGGCGTGCGCACCGGCAATTACCTGCGCCTGCTCGGCGAGACCGGCTTCGACGCCGCGCTGCGGCTAAGCGGCACTTACGACTACCGGAACCCCCGCTGGAAGATCGATGGCCTGCGCCACCTGCTGACCCCGCGGCTCTCCTACCGTTATATTCCCCAGGCCGACCGCGGCCGCGCCCGCCTCCCGCGCATCGACCGCGAGTCCTTTGCCACCTACCTGCCGCCGCTCGGCCTGGGCGAACTCCGCCACCTCGACGATCTCCACCGCACCAACACCCTGCGCCTCGGCCTCGACAACACCCTCCAGACCCGCGACCCCGCCGCCGGCAGCCGCGATCTGCTGGTGTTCAACCTCGCCAGCGACCTGCGTTTCCACCGCCGCCCCGGCCAGCGCGATGTCTCGGAGCTGCACGCGGAGATCGCCGCGCTTCCCGCCCGCTGGCTGCAGGTCGACGCCTACGCCAGCGCCCCGCCGCAGAACTTCACGCTGCGCGAATTCAACGCCGGCGTCACCCTGCGCGACGGCACCGCCTGGTCGCTCCGCTTCGGCAACAACTTCCTCCGCCGGGAACTCGAGGACTACTCCGTCGACCTGCGGGTGAGGCTCAACGAACGCTTCGACGCCCTCTCCCGCCTCCACTACGACGCCCGCCGCCGGCGCTTCAACGAACAGACGTACGGCGTCGCCCACACGCTCGCCAACACCTGGCTCGTCACCTATTCGGTCAGCATCTATTCCGGCCGGCGGCGCGAGAGCAACTTCGGCTTCGACCTCCGGGTCGACGCCCTGCGCTTCTGAGGCCGTGAGCGTCGCAGGCAGCCAACGGCGCACCTTCCTCCAGCTCGCCTCCGCCCTGCGTCCGCACTGGCGGCGCGACCCCGCCCTGCCCGCCCGCCTCCAGGCCCTCCTCGCCGCCCATCGCTCCTTCGGCGCCCGCGACCGCCGGCTGTATCGGGAACTCCTCTACACCACCCTCCGCCACCTGCCCGTCCTCGAACCACTGCTCGATTCCGCGCCGGACGAAGCCGTGCGCCAGGTCGCCTGGCTGTGCGTGGACGGCCCCGCCACCGCCGCCTTCCGCGCCGCCTTCGCCACCGGCGTCCCGCCCCCAGTCGACCCTGTCGCGCTCCTGCCGGGCTGGTTCCACCCCCACGCGCCCGCTCTGTTTGAACCTGCCGAGGCCGCCTGCCAACTTCGCCGCGCCGCGCTGTGGCTGCGGCTCCAGACCGACGACCCGGCCGGCGTCACCGCCGAGTTCGCCGCCCTCGGCTGGACCTGGCGGGAATCCGCGGTGCTGCCCGGGGCGCTCGCCCTCGCGGGCGACGTCGACGTCACCCGCACTGCCGCCTGGCGCGGCGGCCGCTGCGAGGTGCAGGACCTCGGATCGCAACTGATCCTGGCGGCCGCCGCCCCCGCTCCCGGCGGCCGCTGGTTCGACGCCTGCGCCGGCGCCGGCGGCAAGGCGCTGCAACTCGCCCGCCTCCTCGGCCCGGCCGGCACCGTCGACGCCCACGACGTCCGCCCAACCGCGCTCGCCGAACTGCGCGCCCGCGCCGCCCGCGCCGGGCAGCCCCGGATCCGCACCGTCACCGCCCCCGACCCGGCCGGCTACGACGGAGTCCTGATCGACGCCCCGTGCAGCGGCTCCGGCACCTGGCGGCGCGCCCCGCACCTCAAGTGGGTGACCACGGAGGCTCACGTCACCCGCGCCGCCGAACGCCAGCTCCGGCTGCTCGACACGCTCAGCCGCTGCGTCCGCCCCGGCGGCCGCCTCCTCTACGCCACCTGCTCCCTCAGCCGCCGCGAAAACCAGGACGTCGTGGCCGCCTTCCGCGCCGCCCACCCGGAGTTCACCGCCGAACCGCCCGCCGCCACTTTCGGCGGCGACACCGACACCGCCGGCCTCACGATCTGGCCCTCCCGCCACGACACCGACGGGTTCTTCGTCGCCTGCCTGCGGCGCGGCTGAATTCCCTTGCGGCAGCCCTCCCCCGTCCAACCATCCCCCGACCGTGGTTCCCGACGCCGACACCCGCATCAAACTCCAGGTCTTCGAAGGCCCGCTCGACCTGCTGCTTTTCCTGATCCGGAAGAACGAGCTCGATATCTACGACATCCCGATCGAGTCGGTGACGCGCCAGTACGTCGACGCCCTGCACGCGATGCGCCAGCTCGACCTCGACGTCGCCGGGGAGTTCTTCGTCATGGCGGCCACCCTGATGGAGATCAAGAGCCGCCTTCTGCTCCCCAAGGGCCAGCACGCCGTGGATCCCAACGCGGACGACGAGGAGGTCGATCCCCGCTGGGAGCTGGTGCATCAGCTTATTCAGTATAAGAAGTTCAAGGACGCCGCGGGCGGGATCGCCGCGCTGATTGAGACCCGCCAGAACCTCCTGCCCCGGCAGGTGCCCGCCGTCTCGAACCACGAAAGCGACCGTCCCTTGCGCAGCGTTGATCGCATCGAGCTCTGGAACACGTTCAACCTGGTCTTGCGCCGCCTTGCCGAAAAACTGGTGGTCGGCGAGATCCACGACGAAATCGTCACGGTCGCGGACCAGATGGAGTGGCTGCTCGGGCGCGTGCCGCCGGGCCAGTCGCTGCGCTTTTCCGACCTTTTCGATTCCGGCGTCACCCTCCGCCGGCTGGTGGCGACCTTCCTCGCGATGCTCGAGCTCACGCGCATCAAGAAACTGCGCCTGCGGCAGGACGAAGCCTTCGCTGACATCCACCTCGAAGCCCTGGCGGAGCCCACCGCTGCCGAGCCGGCCCCGACGGCACCGGAGAAGGAGGTCGCCGTGCCGCCCGACCCAGTGCCCGCCGCCCGGTTGCCCGCGCCCCCGCCCCACCCGGCCGCGATGCCGCCAGCCGGGGAACAGCCCGCGCCACCCCTCGCGGAGGCTTCCCTCGCGGCACCCGCGGCGCCTCCCTTGGAAAAGCCGCTTGAAACCGGGGCGAACCCACCCACGGTGACCGCGTGAGCAAGGACTCCCACCAACCCGCGCGCAAAGCCCGTCGGCCCAGGATCAAGGGCCTGCTCGGGCTCGGCCTCGACAACGAAGACGGCCACAAGCGCCTCACCACGGGGGAGAAATTCGTCCTCGTCGGCGGCTCGGCCGAAACTCACGAGCGCATGACCGAGACGATGCTGAAGACTTTCGAGGAGCTGAAGCGCCGCGACAAGCCGCTCGAAACGGTGGATCCCCGTGAACTCGGCGAAATTATCGAAAAGTCCCGCCCGAGCTGACATGCCCGTCGCCCCCCCGCCCCCCGCGCCGCCACCCGCGTCCCACTCTGGCGCGGAGCGGGCCGAAACGCCTTCCTGGATCGTCGGTGTCTGCGGCGTCGCCGCAGTTGCGTCAGCCCTCTTTTCTGTTTTCCTGATCCTCAGCTCCTAACTCATCATGTCCGAAAAGATCGCGCACCTCACCACCGATTCATTCAAGTCCCTCGTCGCTACCTCGACCGTCCCGGTGCTGGTGGACTTCTGGGCCCCTTGGTGCGGCCCCTGCAAGGCCATCGCCCCGATTCTGGAGGAACTGGCGACCGAGCTCGATGGCCAGTTGACCATCGGTAAGGTGAACATCGATGAGCATGACGCCGTGGCTGCGGAATACGGCATCCGGGCGATACCCACGATGATTCTGTTCAAGGGCGGCGCCGCCGTGGAAACCGTGGTCGGCATGCTGCCCAAGGCGGCGCTGAAGGCAAAACTCGCCGCCCACCTCGGGTGATCGGGAACTGCCCACCGCAATCGTTCGACCTCAATCAAACAGGACCCGCCTCATGCGCGCCGCACTGTGTGTGCGGGAAGTTGCTGAGCGGCGAAGGTCGTGTGGAGCGTTGTCCGTCAGCGCAGACTACAGGCGCTATCGGAAGCAATTCGCGACAACCTGACTCGGTACCCATCGTTGGCTAAAGCGGCGACGAGAGCAGAGTTTTCGGAAATGTCGGCGGAATTTACAATACTCCATGTGCGTGCTCGTGGAGCGCATGGAAAGCAAAGGAATTTCAGTCTCCCATTAAGCTATCGTTCAATATTTTGAATTTAATTGGTCGAAGGTTGAATCGTCTGTCGAATGGATGGCATGCCTCCGGCTTATAGCGCAACATACACCTGACCTGCCACTCGGTGCCCTCTCCCTGTCCACTTCCCACTCAGCATGAAATCTAGTTTCGGTCTCCTTGTGTTGGGGCTTGTTGCCCTCGGTCTCCCGTCCGCGCGGGCCGCCACTGTTTTTCCGATGGCCGTTGCTCCGGATGGCACCACTACGTACAGCGGTACCCAGCGGACCGCTTGGCTCAAGTCGGCCATCTCCGGATTCGCGATGGGAGAAGTGACCGGCACCGTGCAGGCGGGTACTGTCTCCGATCGCTTCGGCGGCACTTGGCTGAAGGAAGGCGAACTGACCGCAGAGGGAACCAATGATCTGTTCACCGTGGCGCTTACCAGCGGCACCTGGGGTACCGGGCCGACTTACGGCACTTGGGCAATCGATGCTTCGTTCTGGGACACCTATGGCCGCGCGGTGATTTCGATGCATGTCGGCAACGGCGCAGGCAATCCCGATTGGTACCTCTGGGAAGTTACGACCAACGAGGTCGCCGGCACGTTTTTCTATCACCGCCACGCCGGCTCGGGCGGTGGCATGTCGAATCTGTTTCTTTGGGGTAGTGGAACCCCGCAACGGACGCCCGACTCCGCCTCTACCGTGGGGATGATCGGCATCCTTCTCGGTGGCTTGGCGGTTTTCTTCCGCATTCGCCGATCATCCCCTGCATAATCGGCTGTTCCGCCTATCGTCGAGTCGATCGGCGCTTGCTTTGCTGATCGACAGTGTCGGCAACGAGGGCCAAACCTGCGACGTTGACGATCTCAAGAAAATCGGCGCAACCCCGAGCCTTCTACGTACGGCGCGATCCCCCGCACGCGACTAATCGCGCGGAGTGCGCAAGGCGGGATTTGGTTCTAGCAGCTCGTGACCGCGGTGTTCATTTTGTAATTTTTCCCGACAATCCGCCATTGATCAATCGACAAATCGATTCTTAGGAGTCGTCTCTTACGACTCTTTCTTTCAATGGCTTAGCATCAAGAGTCATTGAAACGGGAACTTTAGCCGTTGGGAGACTTTACGTTGTCCGAATCGGCCTTGAAGCCCTGAGGTGAAAGGTACAGATTTATTGCCGGCATAAGCTACTCTTTGGAAGAGAGGTTCGTAATCACGAAATGCGTAATACTACGCAGAGCCGTTGCCGGCACCGAACCTGCTGCGAGGAACTTACCCTACGTTCGCCGATTATTGGGCGACTCGAAAGGAGAACTCTCATGAAATCACTCTTTCGTTGCCTCTTGACCGTATTCGCCTTGGCCGCCGTCCAAATTGCCACTGCGCTACCCATCACTCCCAGCTCCGGGACGTTGGGCCTTACCCGGTGGCAGGGTCCCGAGAGCAGCCAATCGGCAATCAATGACATCATTGATGACATTATTGGCATCCCGCTCACCAACTTTGAGATGTACAAACAGGATGTCGGGCTCCCCGAGGCTCCTTGGCCGCTTGCTGGCAGCTATGACACCACGTTTGCAAACACCCCCGGCGATCCCTCGGAGTTCACCATCGAATACAAGGGCGGGCCGTTCATCGCCCCCACTGCTTACCTGCTCGTGAAAGGGGGGGGGCCAAGCTCAGCCGCGCCGCTTTGGTACCTTTACAATCTGACCGGGCTCGGCTGGAACGGGACGGATACGGTCGCAGGCTCCGGCTTTTGGCCGGACCAAGGGGCGGTTTCTCACGTTTCCCTCTACGGTGGCATTCGCGTTCCCGACGGCGCGCACACGCTCCTGTTAGTCGGTGTGGCTGTTTGGGTTTTCAGTCTCCTGCGTCGTCGCCGCTAACAAACCAAGGCTCAACAACTAATTGCTCACGCGTCACCGGTCTGTCCGGTGACGTTTTTTTGATCAAGGGTTGACTCGTGAAACCGCCGGCGGGCGTGACGAGCCGGAATTCGGGGTAAGGCAGCGCTCCTTGCCGATTGCCCCCCCAGTCTGTCGCTGCCAATCTGCGCAGCGATGCTGTCCCTCCAGGCCAGGCGTCTATCGGTAGATCAGGTAGCGACTTCGATCCTCGCCGAACCCGGCGAGCGACGACGTCCAGGAATTGGCTATGCTTTCGGCTGACTGCCCGGCCTCAAAATCGATTCGTACCCGGTCCGTACCCATCACCCGGTCGAAATAGTCGGCGTGCAGCTCGAGATGTGAGGGATGGATGCGACGGACCATTTCCAGCACCGCCAGCGTGGTGAACACCGGTCGGAACGAATTCCGGTCCGTGACGTGCATCTGGCACCCGCCGCAGCGCTGCCCGCTGAACTTCGAGAAGGTCGGCGTGAACCAGGCTTCGCGGAACAACACGCCTGGCAACCCGCGCGCGTTGAGTTCGCGGGCCAGCACAAACCCATCGATCCACGGCGCGCCGAACAATTCAAACGGCCGTGTCGTCCCCCTCCCTTCCGAGAGAGTGGTGCCTTCGAGCAGCACCTGCCCCGGATAAACCGTCGCACAGTCGAGCGAAGGCATGTTGGGCGAAGGCATCACCCACGGCAGGCCGGTGTCGTCGAACCAGTCCGTCCTCCGCCAACCTTCCATCGGAACCACCGTGAGATCGGAGGGCTTTGGCAGTAAATCCGTATTGAACAGACGCGCCAGCTCTCCCGCCGTCATTCCATGCCGCAAGGGCACCGGGTAGAGGCCAATGAACGAGCTGAACGTCGGGTAGTCGAGCACCGGCCCCTCCATCGCCACCCCATTGATTGGGTTGGGCCGATCCAGCACGATAAAGGGCACCCCCGCCTCCGCCGCCGCCTGCATCGCATAGGCCATGGTCGCCACGAAGGTGTACACGCGCGTACCGATGTCCTGAATGTCGAAGACGAGCACGTCGATTGCGTCCATCATTCCCGGCTCCATCGTCTTGCCGGTGGGCTGGGTGTCGAACGAGCGCATGTGTGCGTCGATCTTGGCCAGCAGGTCGGGTGGCGGTTGCTGCCTCTGCCCGTAGAGGCTGAAGACCGGCAGTTCGAAATGTGCGTCGACGTAGTACGGCACCAACTCCCCCGCCTGCGCGTCGCCCCGCACGCCATGCTCGGGGCCGTAGAGCGCGACCAACTCCACCTCCGGGTGCGCGCTGAACCGCTCCACAATGCTGCGCAGCCCGCGATCGACGCCGCTGGGATTGGTGATCAACCCCACCCGCCGGCCGCGCACCAGGTCGAGCCGTGACTCGAACAGGATCTCAACGCCGAGCTTCATGTCAGGAAACCTGGGCCAAACCACGAAGGAACAATGCTACCGGGGTTCCGGCCGCGGCCCGCCCGATCCCCGCTCCTTCGTCGCTCCGTGGTTCTGCCCCTTCACCGCGCCGCGGGCTTGGGCTTGGTGATCAGGTCGAAATCGTCGGTGCGGAATGGCGTCACCGGAAGTCCCTCGGCCGAATATAGATTGCACACCGGATTGTCGGCCCACGCGTAGCGCACCGCTATCGGGGCGGCGACCTGGTCACTGGTGACCTCCACCTTGTTCGGCGCCACCACCTTGCCGGTGGCCCAACGCCAGACCTTGTCCGCCCCGCAAACGACAAAGCCGCGCGCCTCCGCCACGTCGAACGCGCGCAGGCTGCTGCCAAAGCAGTCGATGGTCACGACCGCCTTGCCGCCCTGGAACGCGACACTTTGGTACTCGGGACTCCGATACGGCAGCTTGCGTCCGTAATCCCGCGCCAGCGCGATCCGCGCCAGCCGGGCGGCCACTTCCTGCTTGTTGCGCGGATGGATGTCGCGGCCCTCGCCCACGTCGATGATCACGGCCTGGCCGGTGTTCGGCAGCCGCAGCGTCCGGGTCTGCGCCTCGCGCAACTCCGCCCAATCGCTTTCGCCCGGCTGCGGCTTCTCCTCGCGGAAGTCAGCGAGTTGCACCCAGTAGAAGGGGAAGTCGCCCTGCCCCCACTCGCGGCGCCACTCCTGAATCATGAACGGAAAGAGTTCACGGTACTCGTACGCGCGGGCGGCGTTGGACTCGCCCTGATACCAGATCACCCCCCGGATTCCGTATCCGAGGGTGGGATGCACGACGCCGGCGAAGATGTTGCCGGGCCGGTGCTGGCCGGCCAGCCAGTCCTGCGGCGCGCGCGGCGCCGTCTTCTTCGCCGCCTTGGCCTTGGCGGCGGCCGACTTCCACTTCTCGACCGACGCGGCAAAGGACGCCCGGCCCTTCTCCGACATCAGCTCGGTCTCCCGCTGGCGGGTGGAAGCCATCAGCGCCGCGAACCGTGGATCCCGCTCAATCGTGGTGCGGCGCACCCAAGCCTCGGCGGCCGATCCGCCCCAGGCATTGTCGATCAGGCCCACCGGCACCTTGAGCACCTGGTGCAGGTAACGGCCGTAGAGCAGGCCGACGGCACTGAATGACGGAACTGTCTGCGGACTGGCCGCCTCCCACTTCCCGTTGAAATCCGTCTTCAGCTCCTGCGTGCCGACCTGCGGCACCGAAATCAGGCGCACGAGCGGCAGGTCGGTCGCCAGCGCTTCGAGGTCGCCGTGGTAGGACTGCGACAGCGACCATTGCATGTTCGATTGCCCGGAGCACATCCACACCTCGCCCACGAGCACATCCTGGAGGTCGCGACGGGAACTCCCCGCGATGGTCAGCCGCTGCGGCGTCGCGCTGGCGGCGACGGGGGCCAGCTTGACCGTCCACCGGCCGTCCGCGCCCGCCGTGGCGGTGTGCGTCTGGCCTGCAAAGGTCACGGTTACCTTTGTGCCCGGCCGATCCCAGCCCCAGATCGGGTTGGCCTGCTGCTGCTGCAGGACCATCTGGTCGCCGATGATGGCGGGCAGTTTGAGCTCCGCGCGGAGCAGGGAGCCGGCGGCGAGCGCCAGGAGCGGGAGGTAATGGCAGAGTTTCATGGCGGGGAAATCGGTGCCGATGTAGGGGGCCGCCCGGGCGCGAGGCAATCCCGGGCTGCGCGGTCTCTGCCCACGGGGCGCCGCCAGGCTTACCGGCCCGCGCCACCACCGGCCGCAATCGCGTACAGGTGCCGCTGTCCGGCGAGGTAGAGCACGCCATTGGCCACGACCGGCGTCCCGTGCGCCGAATCCGGCAGGCTCGGAACCTTGCCGACGAGTGATTTCTCCCGCGCGGCGGCGAAAAGAAACACGTCGCCATCGGCCGTCTGCACCCAGACGCGACCGTCGGCCACCAGCGGAGAGCCCCAGATGTTCGACTTCACGTCGTGCACCCAGAGGCGGCGGCCGGTCTCGAGTTCGAAACAGTTCACAAATCCCGGCGAGTCCGTTGCGAACACCAGGCCGTCGTACACCGCCACCGTGGAGATGCTGTCGTTGAAATCATCGCCCCCTACGCGCCAGAGCTCGGCGGTTTTTGTCACATCGCCGCGCGGCCGCGCATAGAGGCCGCGCAACCCTCCGGGGCCGCTGCCCCCCGCGGGCACGCCGAAGGCGATCAACCAGCGGTGCCCGACAAACACCGGCTGCGCGAGCTTGTTGAAGGGAGTCTCGGGTTCCCCGTCGGCGGAAGGCTTCTCGTGCGCCTTGCAGTTGAACTTCCAGAGCAGCTTCCCCGTGAGCGGCTCGAAGGCGTACAGCCAGCCGTCCCCTCCCGGAAACGCCACCTGCGCCTGGCCGTCGACCACGCCGTAGCCCGGCGAGCCCCACTGCCCCGTGAGGATGCGATCGCCGGGGGAGCTGTCCTGCCAGGCCACGAGCCCTGTGCGCCGATCGACCGCGACAAAGCTGGGCGCCCCGGCATCCTTCACCTTTCCGGTGCGAGGCTGGGTGCCGTTGCCAGTGACGACATAAACGAGGTTGCCCACCACGAGCGGCGAAGAGGCCGACGCCTGGTTGACCCGCACCCCCAGCTTCTCGCGCAGATCGAGCGACCACACCACGGCGCCATCGCCCACCTGACGGCAGACCAGTTCCCCGCGGTTGCTCACGTAGAAAACGTGCCCGTCGGCCACGCAGGGGGTCGAACAGATGCCGATCGTGCTGTCGTCCTCCGCGGCATCGGGAAGCTTGGCGTGCTCCGCCTTCCAGAGCAGGCGGCCGTCTTCCTCTGAAAAACACCGCAGGACCCCCCGCTTCTCCTCGCCCGTGGGATCATGGTGGTTCGTCCCGATGAACACGCGCCCGCCGCTCACCACGGGCGCACCGTAGGTCACATCGCCGAGTTCCGCCCGCCACTTCAGGTTGCGCGCCGGTGTCTTGCCTCCGGCCGACCACTCGATCGGCAGGCCTCGCGCGGGCGACACCATGTTGCGATCCGGCCGCCCGCCGAGCATCGGCCAGTCGCCGGCACGCGCCGACGGCGGGGCACCTGCCGCGAACAGCAGGACAGCGAGAACCGGCAGGACTGTCACTTGGATCCGAGGCATAGGAGGTGATTGAAGGTTCGCACGTACAGGCGCCCGCCATCCACGCACGGCGTGGCGTGGCTCCCCTCGAGCAGCGGGTTGCGCGCGAGCAGCTCGAAGGAATCTCCCGTACCGAGCACGAGCATCTCACCCTTCGTCGAAGGGCAGTAGATCCGACCGTCGATCATCACCGGCGAGGCGAAGAACTCCGCCCGGAGTCGCTCCGACCAGATCTCCCGGCCGGTCGCCGCCTCGACCGCACTCGCCACCCCGGCGTCGCTCACCCAGTACAGCCGGCCATCGCGAGCAAGCGGCGTGGGCACGTAGGGAGTCGCCGCGCGCAGCGTATAAGCCACATGGGTCTTGCTCACGTTGCCGGCGCCGCCCAGGCGCACGGCGGTCAGGTAGTTGCCCGCGCCACCGCCCTGGCCGCAGCTCCCAATCACGAGGTCGCCCGCCACCACCGGGGAGGCAGCCATCCGCTTGTTAAATACGGGCGCCTCCCAGTTCGGGGTGCCGGTCCGTGGATCGAGGCTGGAAATGCCGTGCGACTGGCTGGTGAAAAGGAGCTCCTCGCGCCCGTCCGGGGCGACGTACAGACAGGGGGTGCCGTAGGCGGTGCCGTTGCGGCTCGTGCGCCGCGCCGTGCGCCACACCGATTCGCCGGTCTGCACGTCGAGCGCGATCACAAAGCTCTCACCATCCTGGTCATTGGTCACTACGACGAGCCCACCGTGGATGAGCGGTGAAGCGCCATGGCCGTGCTGCGAGGCAAAAGGGCCCAGATCCCGGCTCCAAAGCTCGGTGCCGGAGTGGTCGAAGGCCCGCACCCAATAATGGTCCGCCGACACAAAACATGCGATGACCCGCTGCGCGTCGACCACCGCCGAGCCGTTGGCGTAGCTCGAGTTCTTGTTGATCGGCCGGTGTGTGGGCAGCGCGTACTTCCGCGTCCAAAGTTCACGCCCGGTGTGTTTGTCAAAGCAAACCAGCACCCGCTCGCCGCCTTCAGCGGTGGCACTGGTGAGAAACAACCGATCCCCCCAGATCACCGGCTGGGAATGGCCCGGACCCCGCGTCGGCACGCGCCACCGGAAGTCCTGTTCGGTCCACCTCACAGGCACGCCCGTGGCCGCGCTGATGCCGGTGCCATTGGGCCCGCGAAAACGGGTCCACTCCTGAGCGTCGCCCGGAGAAACGACCGCCACCGCGAAGGTCGCCAACGCCGCTGCTGCCAGAATGGTTTTCATGGGTAGGAAAGCGCCCGCTGACGGGCGCCAGGGTGCGACGAAGACAGTCGCCCCGATCCAACCGGTCAACGCATTATCCGCGGCGCCCTCAGTCCGGGCATCCGGCAGGTGGGCCGCCCCCCATCAGCGCTAAATTCAGCCGGTTGACCAGAATCGCAGCGGCATCCTGCCGCGTCGGCTTAATCAGCCCTGCTCCAGCTTCGCGCCCGAGTCCTTCCAGCCGTCGATCCCAGGGGCGTAGTGCTTCACATTCGTGTAGCCCAGCTCCTTGGCCGCTGTCACGGCCGCCAGGTGCGCACTGCAGTACTCGTTGCTGCAGTACGCCACCACCAGCGCCTGCTTGTCGCTGGGCAAGAGCGCCGCCAGCCGGGCCTTGTTGGCGATAAAGTCGATCGCGCCGGGGATGCGGCCTTCCTTGAAGGAGTCGCTGCCGTTGACATCGAGCAGCGTGACGGACTTCGACTGAATCGCCGCGAGCAAATCGCCGTGCGAAATGGCCGGCACCTTCTGGGAAGACGCCGCAAGCGCCGAGGCGACCATCAGGCCGCAGGCCAGGAGGACAGAGAAAAGGAGTTTCATGGGACGCGAACCGTAAGAGGCCGCGCCGCTTTCGCAAGCGCGCGGCCCACCGCCCGCCACCGGGGAGGAAAGCGTGCGGACTACTTGTCCTTCTTCCGCTTCTTCTCGGTCGCACCCGGGTCGCCGTCCTTCTTCTTTGCGGCGGCCGCGGCGGCCGCAAACTCCTCCTTCGAGAGGAACCCATCGTTGTCCTTGTCGCGCCGCGCGAATGCCTTGTCGGCTTTCGCCTGGTCCGTCTTGCCGGCGCCCATTGCGGCGAACTCCTCCTTGTTGAGTTTGCCATCGTTGTTCTTGTCCGCCTTGGCAAAGGCGCGCGCGCCGCGGTCGGCCGAGGCCGCGGTCAGCACCGCCGGGAGACTGAAAAGCGCGGCCACCGCCGCACCGAGTGCAAGTGTCTTGTTCATGTTGAAAACAGGGGAACCGGAACCGCAAGACGATGGCGGCGGGCCGGGGTTACGCCCAAGGCGCGGATGCGCCCCCCGACCGCAAAACCTTGGTCCAGCCTGCGGTCCCTCACCGCATGATACGTCCGTTCCCCTTCCTGCTGCTTCCGCTCCTCGCCTCCGCCGCCGAGCGCCCCCGCCTGCTGGTCCTCACCGACATCGGCGCGGGCCGCGACACGGAGGGATCGCTCAAGGAAGGTGATGGTTCCCCCGGCCGCCGACAGGGCCGTCCGTCCTTACGATCACCCTGAATTTGGGTATTCAGCGGTCTGGTACCGCGGGCCGGCGGCGCTAACCCAGGAGGAGTTCCAATCGTCCAATTCCGGACGACGAACCTCATTCGAACTCCGATGAAATCGTTCCTCCTCCTCGCGGCCTCCGCCGCCCTACTCGCACTGTCCGCCACCGGGGCCGCCGCTCCAGCCAAGTCCAAGGCCACCACCCCGTTCACCGCCGCCGACGCGGATGGCGACGGCCGGATCACCGCCCGTGAATACGCCGCGGCGATGAAGGGCCAGATGGAAACCGCCGCCGCCCGGGCAAAATTCGCCGAGCTCGACAAGAACAAGGACGGCGCGCTCAGCAAATCGGAGTTCGGCGACGGCGCCGGCCGGAAGAAAGCCGCGAAGAAGCCGAAAACGACCATGCCCGGGAACTGACCCTCGGGACGACCCGCGGCGGCTGGAACGAACCGGCCGCCGCCCGGGCAGGCACCGACCGCCCGGAAGAACGCACGGGGACAGGCCCACGGGTAGACAGTGACGGGCTGCTCGAGCGGTTGTTCGACCACGCTGCAATCCAGACACTTGATTCTTCGCATGCTGGGGGCGCCGCCTCGGGGCGACCCCAGAACCGTGGCACCTGGGGCCGCACCCTTTCAAGGCCGGCGGGCGGCCTCGGCGGCGTGGCGGCGAGCCTCGTCCGCCCGCCCAAGGCGCTGCAGTGCGAACGCGAGATCGCGATGCAGACCGGGCAGCGCCGGGTTGAGTGGCAGCGCGGCGCGCAGTTGCTTCACGGCCGCCTCCAGATCGCCGGCCGCGAGCAAGATCCGGCCGTAGGTCTGCCGCAGCGGGGCCGACTCCGGATCGAGCTGCAGCGCCCGTTGGAAGTGCGGGCGCGCCTCCGCGAGCCGGTTGCCCAGGGCAAGGGCCACGCCCCAGTTCATCTCCGCACCCGCGTGCTCCGGCCGCAGGCGGAGGGCTTCCCGGAAATGCGGGATGGCCGCAACGAAGTTCCCGCGTTCCAGTTCGGCGAGCCCGAGATTGTAGTGGGCTTCCGCAAGCCGGGGTTGCAGCGCGATCGCCCGCTGAAAACCACGGATGCCCTCGTCGGTCCGGCCGAGCTTTAGCAGCGCGATGCCCCGGTTGTTCTCGGCCTGGGCGTAGCGCGGCTGGAGGTGCAGGGCACGCTCGACCAGCGGCAGCGCGTCAGCCGGGCGCCCGGTGCGAGTGAGGACGTCGGCCAGGTTATTGAGGATCTCGGGATGGTCGGGTTTCAACTCCAGGGCACGACGGGCGTGCGGCAGAGCCGCTCCGGGATTCCCCTGCGCCACCAGCTCGGAGGCGAGGTTGTGATGGACGACCCAACTGTCGGGATTGCGAGCCAGGGTCGCGCGATAAAGCGTGAGGGAATCCACGTACTGCGCGCTCTGCCGCCACGACAGCACCCCCAGCGCCACGAGCACGCCCGCGGCCAGGAGCGGCGCGCCGCGACCGAGCCAGCCGTACTGGCGGACCCGCGCAAATCCCGCGGCCCCAAGCGCCAGGATCGCCGGCATGGCAAGATACTGGAAGTGATCCGCCACATACGAGAAGACGAACGGGTACACGTTCACGAACCCAAGCACCGGGAAGAGCGTGCCGCCGAAGATCAACGCCACCGCCAGCGGCCCACGCCCGCCGCCGCGCCGCACCCACCACACCAGCCCCCCCAGCAGCGCGAGCGCCGCCGCCGGAAACAGGTATTGCCAGGCGACCGAGGCGTCGATTGGCCAGCGCGGGTAGAAGAACATCAGGTTCGCTGGCCAGAGCAATTTGCCGGCGTAGAACCACACCACGCGGCCGGCGAGCAGGCCGCGCTCAACCACGCTGAGGTCGAATTCCACCCCCTGCGCGCCGATGCCGACGCGTTCGAACCAGGCCGTGAACAGCCCCGCCCCCGCGCCCGCCGCCAGCCAGGGCAACAGGGGCACGACGTCACCCCGCCACGACAGCCGGCCACGGCGCCACCACGCCGCCACCAGCAAGGCCGCCGGCAGGGTGGCGGTGACCGTTTTGGTCAGCAACGCCGCCAGAAACCAGGCGCTCGCAATGGCGTAGCGCCGCGGGCTTCGCTCCGCCTCAAACCGCAGCCAGGCCAGCGCCGCCGCGAAGTGGAAGACCGCCGAGAGGGTGTTTTTCTGCTCCGAGATCCACGCCACGGATTCGACGCCCACCGGATGCACCGCGAACAACAGTCCCGCCAGCAGCGCCCCCGGCACGGCGAGACGCCGCAGGATCGCCACGAGCAGGCTCGCGGCGGCCGCGTGCCAGAGGACGTTGACGAGGTGATAGCCCAGGGTCGCGTCGCCCCAAAGCCGGTGCTGCAACCAAAACGCCGAATGCAGCAGCGGGTAGTACTGCTGCGTCGCCCCGGGCTCCGACCAGATGCGCAGCAGGCCCGACCACGACTGTAGTTCCGGATCGGTGACGTGCCCGGCGTCGTCCCAGAGCGGTTCGCCCGCGAGACAGGGGAAGTAAACCGCGAGCGTCGTCGCGAGCAGAACGGTGAACACCACCGCCGGAGGCCAGCCCCCCGCGCCAGCCCCCGGGGCCGGCACGACGGAGGAGGATTCATGCAATCCCGGCCGGTTCATGGTGGCGGAGCAGACAACCGCCCCCTCCGCCCGCGCGCAAGCGGAACGCTTTTCCAAGCAACCGCCGGCATGAATTTTCCGGATTAGGACAGCTCCGCGCGGCGACCCGCCGGGATCAGTGTCGCCAACGGAGCGCGCGGCACCGGCTTGAACTGGGAGTCGGACCGCGGGTCTCCGTTGCCGCCCACCCTGGCGGGCTTGAACAGCGGCCGGGCGGCTGCACGCCTGGCCACCGGCGGCCGGGCTGGGGCGCCTGCCGCCCCGGACGATGCCAGCTTGCGTTCGGTGCCGTCCACCAACCGCACCAGGTCGCTGACTGCTTCCTTCATCGATTCGGCCTGGGCATTCAGCTCCTCCGAGGCGGCGGCGCCCTCCTCGGCGTTGGCGGCGTTGCTCTGCGTCACCTTTTCCATCTGTCCGACCGCCGTGTTGATCTGCGTGATCCCCTGGGCCTGCTCGTGCGAAGCGGAGGAGATGGTAGCAGCGGTTGGTTGAAGATGCGGCCGCAACATAAGCGCGCCGAGGGATGACTGGTACGTTATCGGAGTCGCGGCCGGTGGCTGGATCAGGAAAACCCTGATGGCCCGCGCGCATGCCAACTTCAGCCGGGGATACCCCCAATGCCGCTTCCCAAGGCCGACAGATTGCTAGGGCGGCGTGAGTCCTCGGCGGATCGCATATCGGGTCAGGGTGGCCACACTGTTGGTGTTGAGCTTGCGCATGAGGCGGCTGCGATACGGCTCCACCGTCTTTGGGCTGAGATCCATGAGTCCGGCGATCGACCTGGTGTTTTCGCCATGCGCGAGATGACGCAAGACCTGCCGTTCCCGAGAAGTGAGCACGGCAGGCGGCAGGGCTGCTTCCTCGCGGATCGCGCTGGATTCGGCGCGGCGCAACGCGGCCTGGGATTCAGGACAGAGAAACGCTTCGCCATACTGGATGCTCCGCAGCGCTTCGGCCAGCAGTTGCACCGAAGTGGCCTTGCCCACGAAGCCGGAGGCGCCTGCCGTCAACGCTTCCCGCACTGCCCGGGGTCCACTTCGGCGGCCACCATGAGGACGATGGCCGATCGACTGCTGGAGCGAATCTGCCGGAGCAGGTCCAGCCCGTTGCCGCCAGGCAGATTGACATCGAGGAAGACAAACCTCGGCCGAAATGACCTCATTGCCACGAGCGCCTCCCGGCGACTGCCAGCCTCACTTATCTGAATGACTCGGTACTGATGTTGCAGAGCCACGCGCATCCCAAGGCGGACGGAAGAGTGGTCGTCCACCAGCAGGAGGCGCGGCCGGAGGGTACTTGGGAGAGAGATGGTCATGATCCGAGTGCTCCACACTGACCGCCGCAGGTTAGCCGGACCCATCGGGCTCGCGCCGTTCCAGCGCGGGAGCGGATTCAAGATTACCAGGGTCATCAGGGCGCTCTCCCGCCGCTTGGGAAGTGAGCGGCAAGATGCCCCTCAAAGCCTCAATGGTACCGCCGCCGGGGCGGACGGCGAAAGCGACTTCACCTCCCACGAGGCGAGCGCGCTCCTGCATGCCCCGCAGTCCGAGCGAGGTTGGGTTCTGCAACTCGACCTGACTCAAGCCCCGGCCATTGTCCCGGATCGCCAAACGACACCCCTCCGCTTCCACCCGCAGTTCCGCGTCTACCGCCGTGGCCCCCGCGTGACGAATGACATTGGTGAGCGCCTCCCGAAAAATCCGGAAGAACGCAGTCGCAGCGTCAAATCGCAGAGGAGGCACCTCGCCGGGCAACTCGACTCGACACGGAAGGCCGGTGCGTTCTTCCGTCCTGGCCGCTTCATATTGCAGCGCCATCGGAAGTCCCAACTTGTCCAGGACACCGGGGCGCAACTCCGCGGCGATCCGTTGCACCGTCCTGGCAGTCGCGTCCGTCAGTTCGGCGGTCGACACAATCTTGTCCAGAATCGGATTCACGCGCGGGTCGTCGCCGAAGTCATCGAGGCGATCCTCAATCCATCGCAGATCCATTCTGGTCCCGGTCAGCATCTGCCCCAGTTCGTCGTGGATTTCGCGCGAGATTCGGGTGCGCTCCTCTTCGCGCCGTGTCTCCAACCGGGCGGTCAGGGCCCACAGTTGTTGCTCGGATTGGCGCAGGACCTCCTCCGCCCGTTTCCGGGCCGTGATGTCACGCCGGAACACGGTGAACGATCGTCGACCGTCCGCACCGTGCTTGGAAATCGAAGCCTCCACCGGGAATTCGCTGCCGTCTTTGCGCCGACCGAACGGATTACGCAGTGCGGCCATCGGGCGCGCGGTTTCCGGGGCCACGGCGAATCGGTGAAGGTGCTGACGGTGAGCCTCGACCAATCGTTCCGGCCATAATCGCTCCAGCGGCTGGCCCAGGATCTCGTCGGCCCGATATCCGAACATGGCCTCCGCTGACTTGTTAAAAATCTGGATACAGTGCTCTTCGTCCACCGGGCTGATGGCATCCCGCGCGTTGTCGATCAGCTTGTTCAGCCGCGCCTCGCTTTGGCGGAGGGATGCCTCCACCCGATGCTGCTCCGTCACCTCCTGCATGATCACCATCACGCTCTCGACGGTGCCGGCGGGGTTTGACGATTAGATCCGGAAATGCCGGCGCTTCAGGGCGGCAAAACCGCCGGTCACCTTGACCCGGAGCAGTCATCGAAGCCAAGCGAACCGCCCGCGCCATTCGGGTCTGATCCGGTTGGCGACTCAGCCCGTCTCCCCCGGCTTCCATCCCTGCTTCCACGGCCGGACTCGCGAGTCGACAGGGGCGGCGCCCGCCGCATGCTGACGGTGATGCCTCTCCTTCCCCTTTCCCGGCGCCGATTCTTGCAGGTCGCGACGATCGCGGCTGCGGGCGCCGCCGCACGGCGCGCGGGCGGCGCGGAGGAAACCGAATTGCCCCGGGCCCGCGCCGTCCTGCGGCGCGGTCTCGAGCGCGGCCTTCACCTCGGCGCGCAGCTCTATGTGTCGCGGGACGGCCGGACGGTGGCGGACCTCGGCCTCGGCGAGGCGAAGCCCGGCGTGCCGATGACGCCCGACACCCTGATGACGTGGTACTCGTCGACCAAGCCCCTCACCTCGCTGTGCATCGGCCAGTGTTGGGAGCGCGGCTGGCTCCAGCTCGACGATCCCGTGGCGAAACACCTCCCCGAGTTTGCGCGCCACGGCAAGGAGCGCGTGACGATCCGCCACGTGCTGACGCATACGAGCGGCTTTCCGCAGGCGGACACCGCGGTGCGTTTCAAGCGGCCCTGGACCGAGGTGATCGCCGCCATCTGCGACGCCAAGCTTGAGGACGGCTGGGAGGTGGGCCGGCACGCGCTTTATCACCCGACGTCCGGCATGCAGATTCTCGGTGAGATAGTTTCCCGGCGCAGCGGCCTGCCCTTCGACCGCTACATCCGCACGCAGTTGTTCGAACCCCTCGGAATGCGCGACAGTTGGGTGGGAATGTCGCCCGCCGTGTATCGGGCCTATGGCGACAGGATGGGCCGGATGATGAACACCGATGGCGCGGCCCCGGCGCCCGCCGAGCACTATCGCGACATCGGCGAGGAGGGTTGGGCGACGATCTGCGTGCCGGGCGGCAACGGCCACGGGCCGATGCGGGAACTGGCGCGCTTTTATGAGATGATGCTCCACGGCGGCGAGTGGAACGGCCGGCGCGTGCTGGCGGCGGCGACGGTGGCGGAGTTTACCCGGGTGCACCGCCCGGCGGCACCGACCTTCAAGGGCAAACAGCCGGCGGCGCCATGGGGGCTCGGCATCAGCCGGCAGCGCGGGGTCGGCGGGCCCCACTGTTCGCCCGCGACCTTCGGTCACGGCGGCTCGCTCTCCTCCCTTGCCTTCTGCGACCCGGAGCACCGCGTCGTGGCGGCGTTCGTCTGCAACGGCCGGCCCAAACAGGCGGATCACGCCGCCCGCACGCGGGAAATCGCCGCCGCGATCTACGAGGACCTCGGGCTGGCGAAAAGCTAGCAGCCTGCCGACTCGGTAAGCGCGATTTCCCCGGCGACGCGCGAATTCCCTAGCGGGTGATCTCAGAAGTCCGGCAGAGAAGTCCGGCTGGGGCATGGCGCGAATCGTGCAGCGCACGCCCCACCCCTACTCCTTTTCCCCTCCTGTCGGATCAAACACCCAGGTTTCCGACCCGGGATGCTTCCGTCCAGAACGGCCATAATTTTGATATGATCGTATCACAATTATGGTCGTTGGATTTTATTTTACGGGGCTCCGGGGCAAATCCCGACGTCGCTCCACGCCACGCGCTATTTGCGGGGGAACACGGCGCGCCCGGGACGGCTGCACAGGCAGGGCGATTTGCATCCGTCCGGATTCCAGACCTTATCCGTATTCCGTGGATCAACACGGGCAACGTCCGACAGCGGGCGGCGCTTGCCCCCGTCCACCTACTTCAGAAGCTCAGGAGGAGTTGCCAGATATAGGTGTTGGCGAAGCCCTCGATGTTCTCCCACACGCGGCGCACGAGGTCGGCGTCGCCTGAAATCGGCGGCAGTTCGCGCAGCTTTGATTCCCACGGGAGGCACTGCCCGGGTGGCACGCGCAGCGGACGCCGCGGTGCAAAGACCGGCAAGGACGCGACGTCGGCGCCGTGACACGGCCGCAGCGTTGCCAGGTCCTGCACCGGGGCCGGGGAACCCGACGAATACACGCCGTATTCGCGGGTGAAGTCGGTCATCGCCCGCACGTTCTCGACGCTGGCGTCGTCTTGCATGATCGCACCGGCATCCATGATGTAGCCGCCGTCGCGGGCGACGCCGTCGATCACCCTGCGGCAATACGCGCGGACCGCATCGGGCTGGCCGAAGCTCAGCAGGGCGTTGGGAATGCCGCCGCTCAGCGCGAACTTGTGGTGCAGTTTGCGGTGGGCGAGGAAGATGTCGCCCTGATCGACATGGAAGAGGATGCTGCGCTCGGGAAGGGTGGCGAAATCATCGAGGTGGTGGTCCCACTTGCCCTCGGCATAGAACATCGTCTGGTGCCCGTGTCGCCAGAACTCCTCGATGCACGGCTTGAGCGTCGGCCAGTAGTGCGAGTCGAACTGCCCCGGGTTGACGAAGGGCACGCAGCCGCGGTGCATCCAGAAACCGATCGGCACCTGGCGCGCCGGATCTGCCGTGCTGAGCCCCACGTGCACCAGGTGCGGCATGAGCGCCTCGCAGGCGGCGAGCACCTTCTCCGGCTGGGTCGCCATGTCCATGGTCAGACCCACGTAGCCGCGCAGTTTGTCGGCGATGATGTCGAACGGCGCCTTGAAGATCCCCGAAATGGCGGAAACGGTGCCGCACTCGTCGCGCAGGCGCTGCACCTGCGGGCCGAAGGCGTAGAAGTACGCCAGCATCGCCATCGCGCTTTTCACCAGCGCGACGTTGTTGCGGTAGGTGGCGGGTTCGCCGAGGCGGGCCACCTCGGTCGAGACGCGCGGCAGCCAGATATTGTAGAGGAATCCCGTCGGATCGTCGATCAGCGCATCGTACTCATCCTCGCGCATGAAGGCGGCCTCCTCCGGCGGCTCGATGTAGTTGAAGCCGGTCGTGTGCGGGATCCCGATCCCGGGGATGCCGTAGTAGCGCAGCCCCGCCGCCTGAGCCAGGCCGGTCCAGACATAGACCATGTTGGGCACCACGGCGTCCCAGTCGAAGTCGCGCGCGCACTGACACGCGGCCTCGAAGGCAAGCTGGTAGTCGTGGGCGACCTGCTGGCAGGTGAGGCCCGCGTACTTCGCCGTGAATTCCGCGACGAAGGGACGGATGGGAATGCGATCCGGTTTCTCGTTGCGCAGGGCGGTGAGATAACGCGTGAGTCGCGCCTGATAGATCGATGGCGATTCCATGTGAGTTTCTCCGCGGGCAGGGAAGCTGACGTCGACGGGTAAGGCTGGAAGCCGAGTCTAGACAGACGCGGCCCCTGCCGTCGACTGGAGTTTGAGCCGCGCAGGCGGGGCGGCACCCCGGCAGGAGGGCGGCGGTCCGGCCGCGCTCCGCGACGGACTCGGGGACCTGAGCCGGCCCTACGGACTCG
>CAZDGC010000027.1:63537-64332 GCA_964504885.1 uncultured Opitutus sp. | reverse complement strand
GCTTATGAGCGGCTCAATCCTGCCCGTACCGCGCCACCAGGTCCGGCGCCGCCGCCCGCGCCTCCCGCAGGATCTGCCGGCCGCCGTGGAGGACCACCAGCGCGATCGCCAGGCCGACGACGAGATCGGGCCAGCGCGAGTTCGTGACCGCGACCAGCGCGCCGGCCACGATGACACCGGCGTTCGCGATCACGTCGCTGCGGGAGAAGATCCAACTCGCGCGCAGGTGCACCTCGCCGTCGCGATGCTTTGAGAGGAGTTTGAGACACCAGGCGTTGGCCGCCAGCGCGACGACGGAGATTGCCATCATGAGCAGCGAGTCCGGCTCGCTGCCGAACACCGCCCGGCGCAGCGCCTCCACGACGATGGACGCAGCGAGCAGCACCTGGAAAACTCCGCTCCACCGCGCCGCGCGGACCTTGGCGGCGGCGCAGCGCCCAACCGCGTACAGGCCGGTGCCGTACACCAGGGCATCCGCCAACATGTCGAGCGAGTCCGCCATCACCCCGGCCGATTGCGCGAGCAGGCCGACGATCAGCTCGACCACGAACATCGTGCCGTTGATGGCGAGCAGCCACACCAGCACGCGGCGTTGTTCCGCATCGCGCGCTTCGAAGGCACAGCCACAGTCGCTCATCGTCAGCGATGTTGGTGCCGCGGAGACCGCCGCACTGTCAACGTCAGCCACGCCGGATTGGCCCGGGTCCGCCCGGCGCGGGCCGCGCCACCAGCCCCCCCCCCCCCCGGGGCCGGCGGGGGGGGGGCGCGGGGGGCGGGGGGGGGGGCGCGGGACCG
>CAZDGC010000027.1:0-63527 GCA_964504885.1 uncultured Opitutus sp. | reverse complement strand
GCGCCGTCACTCGATTGCCAGCCGCCAGCGGGCCTGGCGGAGGACGGCGCGAGGGCTCGTGGCGGGCGCCTCGTACCAGATCGTGAGCAGGCGGCCATCGCGCAGTTCGGCCGTGCTGGGGTACCCCAAATCCCAGTTGGGGGCGTCGGTGGTGAGAAAACACTCCGCCGACCACGAACGCCCGTGGTCGCGGCTGATCTTGAAACGGATCCCGAGCGGCGGCGTGCGCGAACCGTAGGTGCACACCAGCGTACCGTCGCCGAGCCGGAGCAGGTGCGACGGATAACCGTGCGCCACGAAACGCGCCGCGCTCCAGGTGCGCCCGCCGTCGCGCGACTCGGTCTGCAGCGTCCGCTGCACCGTGCCACCCCCGGGCCCCGCCACCTTGTCGCGCACGTGCACGAGCAGCGTGCCGTCCGCCGCCTCGACCGCGTGCAGTTCGCCCGCGCGGGTGGGCAGGTCGGCGAGGTGCCGCCAGGTGAGGCCATCGTCCTCCGATACCCACGCTGCCGCCTTCTTCCCGTCCGCCGCCGCGTAGAAGACCCGGCCGTCGCGCAACGCGATCGGGCCATGCGGGCAGTAACCCGGCGCCGGCAGACGCGCCGACCAGGTGCGGCCGCCGTCCGTGGAACGCAGCAGCCAGTAACCCACATCGGCCTTGCGGTCCGCCTGCGTCGCGCCGCGCTCGGCCGCGCGCCAGCGCGCCAGCGTCGCGTCGAGTTCCGCGCCAAAGGTCTTGGCCAGCAGGCGCTCCGGCGCCGCGAGGTGCTGCTGATAGGCAATCGAGGTGAAGAACGACGCCAGCAACACGCCGCGCGGGGTTTCGACGAGGCCCGAATCGCGGTCGTCGGTCAGGCTGTCCATGATCGTGCGCGGCCAGCTCCAGGTCTCGCCGCCGTCGACGGAGACCATATACTCCAACCGACCGAACGGGCACACGTGGTAGTCGCGCCCCCCTGAATACACGAGTGCCACCGAGCCGTCGCGCCGCACGGCCACGGTCGGCCAGCCGTGGTAGAGGTGCGACTGTTGGCTGATGACCTTGAGCTCGAGTCCGTCGACGCGCACCGCCAGCGGCGCCTCGGGCATCACGGCCACCGCGACCGCAGCCTCGGCGGGAGGCGCCACCGCCGCGGTGATCGCCGCCTCCTGCGCCAAGGCCGCGCCCGGCGCCAGGCACACGAGGCCGGCGGCAACGACACCCTTCATCGCGCCGGCGCCTCCCAGATTGCCACTCCCATGTGGTAGCGCTCGTGGTTCTCCACGCGCTTGGCGTAGTAGGCGGTGACGATCTTCCCGTCGGGCCGTTGCACGCTGCTCGGGTAACCGCAGTCCGTTTCGAGACTCGTCGCGAGGCGCACCGGCGGGCCCCAGGTGCGGCCCTCGTCGGCGCTGAGTTTCGCCAGCACACCAAACTCGCCCTTCACGCGGCTGCCGTAGCTGAGCAGCACGCGCCCGTCGCGCAACCGCGCGAGGTGGCCGTTGATTTCGTTGCGCGCCGTCACGCGCTGCTGGTCGCCCCAGGTCTGCCCGTCGTCGGCGGAGCGGAAGATCTCCATCGCATCGGTGCGCGCCGCCGCCAGCCAGTCGCGACCGCCGAGATGAAAAATCGCGGTCTCGTTGTGCGTCGGCCCGATGACCGAAGTCTGCCGCCAGGTGCGGCCGTCGTCGTCGCTGCGGAAATGCCACGCGCGCCAGCCCTTCGTGCGCGTGCTTTGCGTGGGGTCGGCGAACTGGCCCGCGTAGCACGAGACATGCAGCGCGCCGTCCGCGCCGGCGATAATGGGGCCGAAGGGGATGAACGGCATCCAGCCGGGCTCGTTGGCCGGAAACTCCTTCCGCTGCGTCCAGGTGCGGCCGCCGTCGGCGGAGCGGCAGACCCAGATCGGGAGCACGGCGTCGCGGAAGGCCGCCTGCTTGGGGCGCTCGGGCTGCTTGACGTTGGTCCAGCCGGAGCAGAGCACGAGCAGGTCGCCATTGGCGGCGAGGCCGGCGGCGACGTTCATGCGCACCGTCTCCGGCTCGTTCGGCGCGGGGTGACCGCGCTGCTCCCAGCGCTCGCCGTCGCGGCTGGCCCAGATGTCGACGTCGCCCTCCCTCTGGCCGTGGCTCGGGCGATTGAAGATGACGGCGACGATCGTGCCGTCCCGCAGGGTGACGAGCATCGGCCAGGCGCAGACGTTGTCGACGGCGACATAACGCGCGATTACCGGCGGAGGCGGAGTCGGCGCGGACGGGGAAGCGGGCGGCGTCGCGGCGGAGGCGACGGCACGACCGATTATCAGTAGGCCGACGGCGAACGCCGCGGCAGCAGGCAACGGGAGGGGCATGGTCTGGCGAGGGAGTACGAAACGACGGAACGTTCGACGATCAGATTCCCCAACAAACCACTGCGGACAGCGGATTCAACGTGTTCAATTTTCGGACAGGCCCGCCGCGCCCCGGAGCTCGCCAACCGCGCGCCACCCCGCCATGCGGGAGAGGCTGCCCGCCGCCATGCCGTCCGCTCCCGCTTCCGCCCCCCGGCCCGCCCTCGGATTTCGACGCACCACCGTGGCCGACCAGGCCGCGGCCGCGCTGCGCGCCGCGATCGCAAGCGGGCAGCTCGCCGATCCCCTGCCCGGCGAAATCGAACTCGCGCGCCGGCTCGGCGTGAGCCGTCCCAGCCTGCACAGCGCGCTCGCGCAGCTCGCCCGCCTCGGCCTGCTGGAGATTCGCAAGGGCCGGCGCACGCGCCTCGTGTGCCGTGGCGCCATGCGGGAGCGCGTTCCGGGCAAACCCACACTCGCCGCCCTCGCCGTCGGGCCGGAGGCACATTTTCTGGCGCAGGCGCCCGTGATGCTGCACCTGCGGGCGGAGGCGATGAGCCGCGGCTTCGAATGGGATCACCTCCTCGATCACCGTCTCGCCTCGCCCGCCGGAGCGGCGCGGCTCCGGCAACTCATTGCGGCACGCCGCGAGACGTGCTGGGTGTTGCATTCCTGCCCGGCGCGCGTGCAGCGGGCCTTCGCGGAGAGCGGCGTGCCGGCCCTCGTGCTGGGCTCGTGCGCTCCGGAAATCGCGCTGCCCTCGGTGGACCTGGATTTCCGCTCCGTCGGCTGGCATGCCGCCGGCATGCTCGCCCGGCACGGCCACCGCCGCATCGTGCTCGTGCTGCCGGCCCACCCGCTGCCCGGCGACAGCGCCTGCCGCGAAGGCTTCGTCGCGTATTTCGCGCGCCAGGCCTACGCCGGAGCGCGCCTCACCGAACTCACCTTGACCCTGCCCGCGCCACGCCACCTCTCCCGCCTCCGCAGCGCCCTCGAAGGGTCGCGGCGCGCGACCGCGGTGTTTGCGATGCGGGAGGCCAACGCGGTCGCCGTCCATGCCCACATCCTCGCGCTCGGCCTGGCCGTGCCGGGCGACGTGTCGGTGGTGTCGCGCGACACGCACCCGCTGATCGATGCCGCCCTCCCGCACCTCACCCGCTACGCCAGCTCGCCACCGCGGCAGGCCGCCCTCGCGGTCCGCGTCGCCCAGGCTCTGCTGGCCGGCCGCGACGGCCCGCCGCGCGCGCGGCGCGTGACGCCGCAGTTCCTCGCCGGCGCGACCCTCGGGCCCGCGCGCGCGGACGACCTGCCACCAAAACCGACCGGCAGCCGGCGCTAGCCACGGGCGCACGACCCGCACCCGCGGCTCCGCCGGACTTCCGGCCGCGCGTGGCTTCCGGTTGACCGTCCTCCTCGCCCCGACCACCCCGGGTGGATCCGATTGGGGCCCGCGCGGACACCGCTGCGGCCACCGGGTCGGTCAGCGCACCTCGAGAATCGAGGCGGCGATGTGGGGCGGGGCACCGCCCGGGACGTTGTGATAGTAGGCGACGAGCACGTGCGTGTCGTCCAACTGCACGGACCACGAGTAACCCAGGTCGCTGGTGACGCCATCGTCGCGGACCACGAATTCCGGCGCGGCCTCGCTGTCGGTGCACTCGGGGTTCAGCAGGCGGGCGCGCGGCGGAAGGCAAGGAGGAGTTCGCCATCCGGCCGGCGCACGACGGACGGAAACGCACAGTGATAGTCGGGGTCGGCATAGACGACGACGTCGCGCACCTTGCGGAGCGCAGGTGCCGGGGCCGCTGCCGCCACGGGCGGGAGCAGGCCCAAGGCAACAAGGAAGAGGATCAGGCGGTGCATGGAAAGGGTGTACCGTGGGGGAGGAGATGCGACCGGAGCCTGTCCGCTCATTCGGCCAGCCGCAGCGCAAAGAGGTCCGCATCCTTCAGCCGGAAGCGCAACCGCACCGTCTGCCCCTGCAAGGAGGACAGGTCGGGGACCTGTTTCCAGCGCACCGCGGCATCGAGCTCGTCGCCGTAGAGCGGTGCCATGTCGCCGGCGGCCAGCCCCGGGAGCGGCCGGCCGGCGGCATCCTGCACCTCGACCTGGATCGAGCCGGCCGCGGAGGTCGCGTAGTTGAGTACGAGGCGCCGCCCGCGCACGACCAGGGGCGGGGTGGTGAACTCGCCGCCGGCCGCGCCGGCGTGCATCGCGGCGAAACGGTGGCGCGGCAGCGTCAGCCGCCGGATGCGGCAGTCCGGCCAGCGGTAGTGCTCGGAGATATACATCGACCACTCGCCCGGCGCGCTCTCCACGATGCCCCAGGCGGGCATGTTGTTGCGATCCGTCCAGTTCCTCGCATCCGGGCCGGGGCGCACCCAGGCCTCGAGAAAGGTGCGATCCCAGTTCACGCCGTCGCGGCTCGTCATGAAGACGGCGTCCGAAACCCCGGGTCCCTTGTGTTCGGCGATTTTCCTGCGATCGGTGACGAAGCGCATGGGAAACGCCACCAGCAGATGTTCCGCACCCGGGCACGGCAGGGTCGCGCTGGTGTAGAAGTGCTCGAGCGGCACGCCCGCGGCGTAGCGGTTGGAGGCCGGGTCGCCCCACTCCACGAAATCGGTCGAGGGCACACTCTGCACGGCGCGCACCTTGTTCTCGAAGATGCGGCTGTAACACGTGTAGCGCTGGCGCGCCGGATCCCAGAACGCCAGGTTGAGCGAATCGAAGGCGCCCTGCGTCATGACCGGCTCGGGCCGGAGCTTGCGCCAGTTGACGCCGTCGGCCGAAGCGAACGCGTACAGACCGCCGGGCGTTGCGCCGACCTGCCAGTTGCGCCCCGGCTGCTTGAGGCCCGCGAGCGCCTTGTAGCGGGCCTCCGGGGCGCAGTTCGGGTTGAGATCGAGGAAGGGCGCAAAGTTGTGCGACTCGACGCCGCGCCAGACCACGTTGTTGTCCTTGGAGCCGTTGACCTCGACCAGACCGAGCCGGGGCCGGGTGAAGTGGATGCCGTCGCGGCTCTCGGCCACGCACGTCACCTGATGGTCGGAGTGATCCGAGCCCGCCACGGACCCGCGATAATAGAGGCGGATCACGCCGCCGTCGCGCAGCACGGAGAAGTACGCGCTCGTCGGTCCCTCCCAGGGAGCGTCGAGCACCAGGACCACCTCGGCCTTCCGCGGCTCATGCAACCGCAGGGAGGCCCCGCGGGTCGACGCCACCAGGAAACGATCCACGAACAGTTCCCAGCGCGTGCCGATTTCGAGGGGCTGGCTGGGCGACCTGGAGCCAGGTTCCTGGCCCGAAGACGATTGCGCCATGACCAGCAGGGACGCCACCCAAACGGAAAGAGGATGCGAACGATTCATGGGAAGGGGAAAGATCGAGGGATGAGCCCGCCCGCCGCGGATCGCACCGGGAATACGGAGGACCGAGCGGCGTGCCGGGTTGATCCGCGCAAATCGAGCCAGCGACAATCCAGACAGGTGATTTTCAGGGGGCGTGGCGAGGTGGGAAATCCGCCACCGCAGTGTTCGCCATGCGCGAGACCAACGCGGTCGCCGTTTACACCCACATCCTCGCGCTCGGGCGGGCCGTGCCGGGCGACGTCTCGGTGGTGTCACGCGACAAGCACCCGCTGATCGACGCCGCCCTCCCTCACCTCACCCGCTACGCCAGCTCACCGTCGCGCCAGGCCGCGCTCGCCGTGCGCGTCGCCCAGACGCTGCTTGCGGGCCGCGGCGGGCTCCCCCGCGCGCGGCACGTGACGCCGCAGTTTCTCGCGGGGGCGACCTCGGTCCGCCGCGCGCGGACGACCTGCCAAGAAAAACGACAGGCAGCCCGCACTAGCCAGGCGAGGGCTGAGTCTGTTCGCTGCCTGAGAATGCCCGGCGGCCGGTCGCCCCTTCCCCGCCAGGCCACCGTTCCCAGTCCAGTCCTCCGTCCATGTCCTCCTGGCTCACGCTTACCGATCGTCTCGTCCTCGTCACCGGCGGTGCCGGCCATCTCGGCCGGCCCATCGTGGCGGCACTCGACGCCGCCGGCGCGCGCGTCGTCTGCTGCGACCTGCCGGGGAAAAGCGAGGCCTTCGTCGGCGAAGCCGGGCTCGCCCGCACCACGCCGGTGAGCGCCAACGTCGGCTCCGCCGCGGCGGCCGAGGCGCTCGTCGCCGACGTGGTGAGCCGGCACGGCGTGCCCGACGGCGTCGTGCACCTGGCCTACGCCTCCTCGGCGGGCGAGACACTCGAGTCGCTGCCGGCGGCGACGTTCGACGCGACGCTCACCCGCGGCGTCACGCCGGCATTTGCGCTCGGCCGCGCGGCCGCCGAGGCCATGAAGCCGCGCCGCCGCGGCAGCCTGGTGTTCTTCGCCAGCATGTACGGGCTGGTCGCGCCCGATCCCCGCATCTACCGCGATCCGCTCAAGCCGAACCCGATCGACTACGGCGTGGGCAAGGCCGGCCTGCTGCAGCTCGCGCGATATTTCGCCGTCCACTACGGTCAGCACGGCCTCCGCTGCAACTGCGTCACCCCCGGCCCGTTTCCCAACCCCGCGGTGCAGGCGCGGCACCCCGACTTCATCGCTGACCTGAACCGCAAGACCGCGCTCCAACGCATCGGGCGCAGCGACGAGATCGTCGGCCCGACGCTCTTCCTGCTTTCCGACGCCGCCAGCTACGTCACCGGCCACAGTCTCGTGGTCGACGGCGGCTGGACCGCGCAGTAGAGTCGCGCCTGCGGTCTGCCCTGGCAGGCGTTCTTCCTCCTATGTCGACCTCTCACTCCGTCCTCGTCCTCGGCTGTGGCAGCATCGGCGAACGCCACCTGCGGTGCTTCCTCAAGACCGGGCGGGCGCGCGTCACCGCCTGCGACCTCAGCCCCACGCTGCGGGAAAAGATGACCGCGACCTACGGTGTCCCGGCCGTAGCCGACGCCGCGGCCGCGATTGGCGGCGGGGATTTCGACGCCGTCGTCGTCTGCACGCCCGCGCAATTGCACGTGCGATTCGCGCTCCAGGCCCTCGCGGCCGGCCGGCACGTGCTGATCGAGAAGCCGCTCGCCGCTTCGCTCGACGGCGTGGCCGAGCTGCTGGACGCGCGCGATCGCGCCGGGCGGCAGGCGGCGGTCGCCTACGTGTACCACGTGTTTCCGTTTCTCGTCGGGGTGCGCGCCTGGATGGCCCGCGGCGGGTTCGGCCCCGTGCTCCAGGTCGCGGTCGTCACCGGCCAGCCGTTCCACCTCTTCCGGCCGGCGTATCGTGAAATCTACTACCGCGACCGCGCCACCGGCGGCGGGGCCATCCAGGACGCCCTCACCCACGTCGTGAACTGGGTCGAGAGCGTGGTCGGCCCGGCCGACAGCGTGCTGGGCGACTGCGCGCACCTCGGGCTGGAGGGCGTGACGGTGGAGGACACCGTGCACCTGACCGCACGCCACGGCGGCGTGCTCGCGAGCTACGCGTTGAACCAGTTCCAGCACCCAAACGAGAACGTGATCCAGTTCAACTGCGCCGCCGGCAGCGTGCGGATCGAATTGCACCGCCAGCGCTGGGGCACGTTTGCCGCGGGCGCGGCCGACTGGACGTGGCACGACGCCCCGGTGCCGGAGCGCGACTCCCACTTCCTCGCGCAGGCGAATGCCTTCCTCGACCAGATCGAGGGCCAGCCGCCACGGCTCTGCTCGCTGGAGGCCGCCGCCCAGACGCTGCGCTTCAACCTCGCCGCCCTCGCCGCCACCGCGCGCGGCGTCCGCGTGCACCTGCGGGACCTGGGAGGGGTTTGAACCACAGAGACGCAGAGGCACGGAGGGCGATCCCCATTCCTGGTGTTTCTCTCTGTGTCTCTGTGCCTCCGTGGTTCACCCTTCTCCGCCCACGCCTCTCATGACCTCCCCGCTCCGCCTCGCCATGCTCGGGATGATCCCGGGCAACGGTCACCCGTACTCGTGGTCCGCGATCGTCAACGGCTACAATCCCGCCGCCCTGGCGGCGTGCCCGTATCCGGTGATTCGCGACTACCTCGGCGCCCGCCCGCCCGCCACCGTGGGCATTCCGGGCGCGCAGGTCACCCACCTCTGGACCGACAACCCCGCCGAGGCCACCGGGGTCGCCGCCGCCGCCCTCATCCCGCAGGTCGTCGCCCGGCCCGAGGACGTGATCGGCCAGGTCGACGCCGTGCTCGTCGCCACCGATGACGGCTTCGACCACGTGCGCCGCGCCCGGCCGTTCGTCGAGGCCGGCCTGCCCGTGTTCGTCGACAAACCGCTCGCCCTCACGATCGACGGCCTGCGCACCTTCGTCGCCTGGGAAAGGGCCGGCGCGCGCCTGCTCTCCTCCAGCGGCCTGCGTTACGCCCCGGAACTCGCCCCCCACCTCGCCGGCACGACCAACCCGGCGCTCGGTGACCTGCGCTGGATCTCCGGCGTGAGCACCAAGACCTGGGAGCGCTACGGCATCCATCTGCTCGAACCCATCGCGCGCGTGCTCGGCCCGGGCTTCGAATCGGTGCGGCTGGAATCGCCCGCTGCCACCAGCGGTGTAGCCGCGCTTGAGCATCGCGAAAGCGTGGCCGGGCCGGCGACCACGTTGTCGCTTCGCTCCAACGCCGCTACCGGTTCCGTCGGTCCTTCGCAAAGTCCCGCCCCCGCGAAGCCAGCGCCAACTCCACCCGTCGTCGAAGTCGCCCACCTCACCCACCGCTCGGGCGTGCAGGTCTCGCTGCCAGTCATCGCCGACGGCGGCGCCACCTTCGGCACGCTGCACCTCTGCGGCACCGCCGGGCAGGCGACGCTCAAGTTTGCCGACACCTACACCGCCTTCCGCGGGCAACTGGTGAGCTTCATCGACTACGTCCGCTCCGGCCGCGCCCCCTACCCGTTCGCCGAGACCGTCGAGTACATGGCGGTCCTCATCGCCGGCATCCGCAGCCGCAACCAAGGCTCGCGCCGCGTGCCCGTGGCGGAAATCATGGCGGAACTCTCCTCATGAAACTCCGTTCCAGCCGGATCCTCTCCCTGGTCCGCCAGGGTCAGCTCGCCACGACCTTCAAGGTCAACCTCAACGACCCGCGCGTCATCGAAATTGCCGGCCTCTGCGGCTGCGACGGCGTCTGGATCTGCGGCGAACACGTGCCCAACGACTGGACCAACGTCGAGCACCAGATCCGCGCCGCGCGTCTCCACGACATGGATTCGCTCGTCCGCGTCGCCAAGGGCAGCTACAGCGACTACATCCGCCCCTTCGAGGCCGACGCCACCGGCATCATCGTGCCGCACGTCACCTCCGCCGAAGAAGCCGGCCAGATCGTCGAGTGGGTGCGGTGCCACCCGGTCGGGAAGCGCCCGCTTGATGGCGGCAACACCGACGGCAGGTACTGCCTCGTCCCCATCACCGACTACACCCGCCACACCAACGAGGAGCGTATCGTCGTCCTCCAAATCGAATCGCCCGAGGCCCTCGCGCGGGTCGAGGAGATCGCCTCCGTCCCCGGCTACAACGGCCTCATGTTCGGCCCCGGCGACTACAGCCACCGGATCGGCAAGGTCGGCCAGGTCGACGATCCCGAGGTACTCGCCGCGCGCAAACACGTCGCCGCGGTGGCCCGCCACCATGGCAAGTTCGTCATGTCGTCGGGGCTTTTCCCGCCGTTCAGCGACCTCGTGGCCGAGGGCCACCAGGTCTTCAACATCGGCGCCGACGTCCTCGCCCTCGGCGCCTACACCAAACAACGCCTCGAACTCGTCCGCGGCCAGATCGACGCCCTGCCCGCCGACCTGAAACCCAAGACCCGCTCGCCCTACGGCGGGTGAGGCGCCTCCAGATCTTATCGCCCACCGAACACACGGAAGACACGGAACTCCGCCTTCCGCGTGTTCCGTGGGCCAATCCCCGCCCCACTTGAATTCCGCTCCCAACTTCTCCCTCGCCAGCAAGGTCATCGTCCAATCCGGCGGCTCCGGCCTCCTCGGCCGCGCGCTGGTCTCCGGCCTCGCCGCCAGCGGCGCCACGCTGGTCGTCGCCTCGCGCGACGCCGCCAAGCTCGAGACGCAGGCCGCCGCCGAACGCACGGCCGGCCGCCAGGTGTTCGCCGAACCGGTCGACATCGGCCGCGAGGACTCGATCCACGCCCTGCGCGACCGCGTGCTCGCCGCCCACGGGCGGATCGACGGCCTCGTGTTCAACGCCGTGTCGCGCCCGATGAAGTCGATGGCCGACGACCTCGCTGCCTGGCGCGCGTCGATGGATACCAACGCCACCGGGTTCTTCGCCATCGTCCGCGCCTTCGGCGATGCGATGGCGCAGCACGGGGGCGGCAGCATCGTCAACATCTCCTCCATGATGGGCATGATCGGGATGAACCCGTGGCTCTACGAGGGCACCGCCATGGGCGCGCCGCCGGATTACTTTTTCCACAAGGGTGGCATGCTCAACCTCACCCGCTACCTCGCCTCGCATTACGGCCCGCAGCGCGTCCGCGTGAACGTCGTCTCCCCCGGCGGCATCTACAACCCGGAAAAACCCCAGGCCCCCGCCTTCCTCGAACGCTACGGCAGGATGACCATGCTTGGCCGCATGGCCGACGCACCCGAGATCTGCGGTGCAGTCGTGTATCTGCTCAGCGACGCCTCCACCTACGTCACCGGCACCAACCTCGTCGTCGACGGCGGCTACACGGCGAAGTAGGCGCTCGCGCGCCCGACGCTCCGCCTTCCTCCCCGCGCGTCCCATCCGGCTTGTCATCCATTGGATGACAAACTCCCCGGCGGACCGGGCCCGCTTGTCACGTAATACGTGACATGCAGGGCCGCGCGGCAGAAGAACGCTGCCTTGTGCGGTCCGGGCCCGCGCCCTTGACCGCTCCCGGCGCGGTTCCCATCGTGCGCCGCGATGCAGCACCTGGCGGATACGCTGGCCCGCCCGGGCCTGCGGGCGGCCCTCGGCAACTTCGGCTGGCTCCTCGCCGAGCGCGCCGCGCGCCTCGTGCTGGGCGTCGTGGTCGGCTTCCTCGTCGCGCGCCACCTCGGCCCCGAGCGGCTCGGCGCCCTCAGTTACGCACTGGCGCTCACCACCCTCGTTTCGGCTGTCGTCTCCCTCGGCCTCGACGCGGTCGTGAAACGCGATCTGCTGCTCGCGCCGGACCGCACTCCGCAGATCCTCGCCAGCGCCGCGCTGCTGCGTTTCGCCGCCGGGCTCGCCGCGCTCGCGCTGGTCCTGCTCGCCGCCGCGCTCGGCGCCGGGGGCGAACCCGCGCTTCTCGCCATCCTCGCCCTCACCCTGTTGCAACCTGCCTTTCTCCTGCCCGAAGTCTGGCTGCAGGCGCACCTCCAGGCCCGGTTCGCCACCTGGGCCCAGACCGGCGCGCTCGCCGCCGGCGCCGCCCTGCGCCTCGGGCTCATCGCCGCCGGAGCCTCCGTGGCGGCGTTTGCCTGGGCCCTCGTGGTGGAACTTGCCCTCGCCGCGCTCGGGCTCGGCCTGCTCGCGCGCCGGGCCGGCTGCCGCTGGCCGCTTGCCGCCGCCACCCGCCCCGAAATGCGCCGCTTGCTCGCCGAATCGTGGCCGCTGCTCTTCGCCGGTGTCGCTGTCGCGGTCTACATGAAGACCGACGAGATCATGCTGCGTCACCTTGTCGGCCCCGCCGCCGTCGGCACCTACGCCGCCGCCACCCGCCTCACGGAAATCTGGTACTTCATCCCCACCGCCCTCGCCTCGAGCCTGCTCCCGGCCTTGCTGCGCGCCCGCGAACGCCCCGACGCCGCCTACCACGCCCGCCTGCAGCAGTATTTCGATCTCAACACCGCCGCCGCCTACGCGCTCGCGCTCCCCTTGGCCCTCGCCGCACCCGGAATCGTGCGCCTCGGGTACGGCCCGGCCTTCGATGCCAGCGCGCCCATCGTCACCGTGCACATCTGGGCCTGCGTCTTTGTCTTCCTTGGCGTGGCGCGCGGCCAGTGGCTCGTCAACGAGGGCCTGCAACGTTTCTACCTCGTCTCCACCCTCGCCGGCGCCGCGCTCAACATCCTGCTCAACCTCCTCCTCATCCCGCGCTGGGCCGGCCTCGGCGCCGCCTGGGCCACGCTCACCTCCTGCGCTGTCGCCGCCTGGCTCGCGTCCTACGGCCACGCCGCCGTGCGGCCGATCGCCACGCTGCAGACGCGCGCCCTGTTGATTCCGTTCCGCGCCTGGCGTTATCTCCGGCGTCCATGATCGTCCCGCCCCGCCTGCGCCAGTCGCTCAAGCGCGCCCGCCGCTCCCTCTGCGAGGCTGCCGGCATCCTGCGCTACTCACGGCCCGCCCAGCACGATCTCGACCGCAAACTCGAGCGCCACCTCGACCTCGACGGCGGCGTCTTCCTCGAGGCCGGCGCCAACGACGGCGTGCGCCAGAGCAACACGTATTACTTCGAAAAAATCCGCGGCTGGACCGGCCTGCTCGTGGAACCGGTGCCCGAACTCGCCGCCGAGTGCCGCCGCAACCGCCGCGCGCCCGTCGTCGAGGCCGCCCTCGCCGCCGACGAAATCCCCGGCGCCACCGTCGAGCTGCAAGTCGCCGGCCTGATGTCGACCGTCACCGGCGCCCTCGGCGACGCCGACACCACCGCCGCCCACGTCGCCGCCGGACTCGCCGTGCAGGGCCTCCGCGACACGCGCCGCCTGCGCGTGCCCGCCCGCACGTTGTCCGCGCTGATCGATGAGGCCCGCCTGCGGCTGCCGATCGATTTGCTCAGCCTCGACGTCGAGGGCGCGGAGCCGGCCGCGCTGCGCGGCCTGGACCTCGCACGCCACGCCCCGCGCTTCATCTGCGTCGAGGCCCGCGATCCCGCCGAGCTCGACGCGATCCTCCGCTCGCGTTACCGGCTGCACGAGGTGCTCACCGATCTCGGCAGCCGGTCCGATCTGCTCTACGCTCTTCGCTGAACCCCGCTGCGATGCCCGCGCCCGTCCCCGTCGTCCTCTTCGCCTACGCGCGCCCCGACCACCTGCGGCGGGTGCTGGCCTGCCTGCGCCAAAACCAGGTCCCGCTCATCCACGCGTTTGCCGACGGCCCGCGCGGGCCCGCCGATGCCTCCGCCGTCGCCGCCGTGCGCGCCCAGCTCCGCGCCGTCGACTGGTGCGAGCTCCGCCTCGTGGAGCGCCCCGTGAACCTCGGGCTCGGCCGCAATGTCCTCGCCGGCGTCGGTGAAGTCGCCGCGCGGCACGACGCTTTCATCGTCTGGGAGGACGACCTCGTGAGCGTACCCGGCACCTACGCCTGGCTCTGCGCCGCGCTCGCGCACTACGCCGGCGATCCGCGCGTGCGCAGCGTGAGTGCGTGGACGCACCCGCGCGTGACGCCTCCCGGCACCGGCGCCGCGCCGTATTTCGATGCCCGCGCCGACTGCTGGGTGTGGGCCGCCTGGGCGCGGAGCTGGCCGCGCATGGCGGAGGAGACCGCGCGGGAAAAACTCGCCCTCGCGGCGGCCCGCGGCCTCGCCCCCGATGCCTACGGCGCCGACCTGCCGCCCATGGCGCGCGAGGAGGCGGCCCGGAACATCTGGGCGGTGCGCTGGCTGTATCACCATTTCGCGCACGGCGGACTCTGCCTGCGCCCACCCTGGTCGATGGTGGAGCACATCGGCTTCGACGCCGCCGCCACCAACGCCGGCGCCGCCACCGACTGGGCCAACCCGCCGCTCCGCCCGGCCCCGCCGGTGCCCGCCGTCTGGCCCGAGCCGCGCGAACACCCCGCCTGCCGGCCCCTCTGGCGCGACGCCAACCCCGGCGGCTGGCGTCGACTTCTGCGCCGCCTGCGTGCCAGGCTGGCCCGCCTCGGATGATGAAGACCGCCCTTTCCGGCTTCGCGCGCGCCTGGCTGCCGCCCGCCCTCGCCCGCCTCCTGCGGCGGCTCGCGACGCCGCGCGTGTACACGGGCGATTTTCCCTCCTGGGCGGCGGCGCGGGCCGCGGCCCGCGGTTACGAGAGCCCGGCCATCCTGGAAAAACACGTCGCCGCCGCCCGCGCCGTGCGCGACGGCCGCGCCGCCTTCGAACGCGACAGCGTGACCTTCGCCGAGCCCGCCTGGAACGCCCCGCTGCTTGGCGCGCTGCTGCGCGCCGCCGCGGCCAATCAGGGCCGCCTGCAGGTGGTCGATTTCGGCGGCGCCCTCGGCAGCACCTGGTGGCAGCACCGCACCTGGCTCGGCGGCCTCGCCGGCCTGACCTGGGACGTCGTCGAGCAGCCGCACTTCGTCGCCGCCGGCCGCCGGGAGTTCGAAGTCGGGCCGCTGCGTTTCCACGAGTCACTCGACACTGTCGCGGGCGCGCCCGCCGGCCAGTTGCTCCTGCTCTCCAGCGTGCTGCCGTATCTGGAGAACCCGCACGCCCTGCTCGCCGACGTCGCCCGGCGCGGCTTCCGCCACGTCTTGATCGACCGCACCGGCTTCACCTCCCGCGGACGCGATCGCCTCACCGTCCAGCGCGTGCCGCCCGCGATCTACGACGCCAGCTACCCGTGCTGGTTCTTCGACCGCGCGGCGCTGCTGCGGCTGATCATCCCCGCCTACCGGATCGTGGCCGAGTGGCCGAGTTTCGACGTCGCGGACCTTCCCGCGGAGTTCCGCGGACTGCTCCTGGAGCGCGTTGCACCGTGACGACTCTCAAGCCCATGGACGGAGGCGTTCAAACGCCGCCGGGACTGTCCGAGCGGCGCCGAGGGACCGGCGCCCTCCAGCGGCCGAAACGTCCGGGCTGTTGCGACGCGTGAAGAACCCCCTGCACACGCGCTGGCAGAAGGAGCAGTTCGACCCGGGCTGGCTCGGGTGGCTCGTGAACCCGTTCGTAATCGCCCGCCGCGGGCTGCGGCGCGAGCTCGCCGCACTCCTGCCCCGCCTCGGCGGCGACGTGGTCGACGTCGGCTGCGGCCGGAAACCGTACCGCGAACTCGTGGCGGCGCGCTCGTACCTCGGCGTCGACGTCGACACCCCGGTGACGCGCGCGCTGGGGACGGCCGACCGGCTGTACGACGGCCGCACGCTGCCGCTGGGCGATGCGAGCTGCGACGGCGCGCTGTGTTCGCAGGTGCTGGAGCACGTGTTCACGCCCGACGAATTCCTGCGCGAGATCGGCCGCGTGCTGCGGCCCGGCGGGCTGCTGGTGCTGGCGGTGCCGTTCGCTTGGGACGAACACGAGCAGCCGCACGACTTCGCGCGTTATTCCTCGTTCGGGTTGCGCGCGCTGCTGGAGCGGAACGGCTTCGTCGTGCTCGAGCAGCGCAAGAGCGTGGCCCACGCCGGCGCCGTCGCGCAGCTCGCCGCCGCCTGGCTCTTCAAGGCGACCCGCACCCGCCACCGCGCCCTCAACCTCCTCGCCCAGCTCGCGTTCATCGCCCCCGTCAACCTCCTCGGCGGCGTCGCCGGCATTCTGCTGCCGCGGAACGAGGACTTCTACCTCGACAACCTCGTGCTGGCGCAGCGGCGCGCGCCGCCCCCGTTGATCCCGGCGACGTCCACCGAGGCGAAAAGCACCGGGTCCTTAACCCCGGCGGACAAGCCCGGGTCCGGTAGCCGCGTTGGAGCGGAGCGACAACGTGGTCTCATGTCCGGCCACGCTTTCGCTGCGCTCAAGCGCGGCTACGCCCCGACTGACGGCCGCTCGGGGCCATGAACGCCTACTGCACGTATTTCGACCGCGGTTTCCTGCCGCAGGGGCTCGCGCTCTGGCGCTCGCTCGCGCGCCACGACCCGGACGCCGTGCTCTGGGTGCTCGCACTCGACGAGTTCACCGAAGCGTTGCTGCGCGAGCTCGGCGAACCGCGCCTGCGGGTCGTGGCGCTGGCGGAGCTGGAAGCCGGCGACCCGGAGCTCCGGGCGGCGAAAGCGAACCGCACCCCGGTCGAATACACCTTCACGCTCTCGCCCTGCTGGCCGCGCTGGCTGCTGGCCCGCCAGCCGGGGATCGATCGCGTGACGTATCTCGACGCGGATCTGTTTTTCTTCGGCGCCCCGGCGCCCGTCTTCGCGGCGATGGACGCCGCGCGGGCCAGCGTGCTGATCACCGGCCACCGGTTTCCGTCGTGGCTGCGGCACTACGAGCAGCACGGCCGCTTCAACGTGGGCCTGCTCTCGTTCCGCCGCGACGCCGCGGGGCTGGCTTGCCTCGATGACTGGCGCGCCCGCTGCCTGGAGTGGTGCCACGATCGCGTCGAAGGCGACCGTTACGCCGACCAGAAATACCTCGACGCCTGGCCGGCGCGGCTGGGCGCGGCGCTGCTGGTGCTCGACCGGCCGGGCGTGAACCTCGCGCCGTGGAACTGGGCGAACGAGGAGTTCGTGGCGCGCGCGTGGGTCGACGACGGGCGCCGCTCCCGGGTCTCGGTCGCACTCCCGCGGTGCGAAACCGGATCAAGGGCGCAGGGGCAGGATGCCCCTGCCACGGCCGGCCAGCGCCGACGTGGCGATGCGCCCGGCGACGGCGGGCTGGTCGTCTTTCACTTCGCGCGCTTCCGCCCGCTGCGCGGCGACTGGTGGTGGCAGTCGGGGCAGCTCGACTACGGGGTGATGCCGTGGCGCCGGCGGCAGGCGATCTACGGCCCGTACTGGCGGGCGCTGGCGGCGGCGCGGGCGGAGATCGCCGCCCGCCGGCCCGGTTTCGACTTTCCGCGGCGCGCGGCGCGCGGCGGGCGCGACTTCTGGCGGGCCCTGCCGCTGCGCCTGGTGTTCGGCGGCAACTGGCTGCGCGTGGGCGACCGGTTCTTCAACCTGCGCCTCGGCCTCGGCCGCTGGTCCGGTCGCGCCCTCGCCGCCGCCCGCCGGGCCGTCCGCGGGGCGGGCGGAGGCTGAAACGCGCCTACCCGGCACACGCCGTCACCAGATGGTCGTGCACCGCGGTCGCCGCGATCGGTGTGTCGGCCGGCCGGCCGCCGGTCCCGATCAGCACCGGCCACTCGTCCGGGTTCGCCGGGCAGGTGCCGTGCGAACCCTTCACCAGCGACGCGTCGAGCGGGATCACGTCGAGCAGAGCGCGGAAACCCAGCTTCCGGCGCAGCAGCGTCGCGCCAATCCGGAGGCGCGGCCACGCGATCGCCGGATCGAGGAACAGCTCCGCCGGATCGTAGCCGTACTTGCGGTGGATGTCCACGCAACGGGCGAAGTCCGGCGCGCGGGCGTCGTCCTCCCAGTAATAATACGTGAACCACGCATCCTCCGCCGCGAAGGCCACCAGGTCGCCGGACCGCGGGTGGTCCAGGCCGGCGGCCCGCTTGCCGTCCGCGTCGAGCACGCGCGCCACGCCTTCCACCGCCTCGACCGCCGCCCGCGCCGCACCGAGCAGGGCGGGGTCGTTGACGTAGATGTGCGCCACCTGGTGGTCCGCGATCGCGAAGACGCGGCTCGAACCGAGCTCGAGCAGCTCGCGGCCCAGCTCCTCCTTGATCGTCAGCCAGCCCCGCGCACGAAAGACGCGGTTGAGCGCGAGGGTGCGCCGCACCGCGGTGATGCCGTATTCCGAGAGCACCAGCGTCCGCACGCCGCGCGCCGCGTAAAAATCCAGCAGCCCGCCGGCCACGCGATCGATCGCGCGGGCGTCCGCGGCGATCCGCGGATCGTCGGGGCCGAGGCGCTGCAGGTTGTAGTCGAGGTGCGGGAGGTAGACGAGCGCGAGGTCCGGGCGGTGCCGCTCCTCGATCCATTCGGCGGAGCGGGCGATCCACTCTGATGAGGCGATCCCCGCCGCGGGTCCCCAGAACGCCGGGAACGGAAACTCGCCGAGGTCGCGCTTGATCGCGTCGCGGATCGCCAGCGGGTGGCTCATCACGTCGAAAATCTTGCGTCCATCCGCCGGATACATCGGCCGCGGCGTGATCGACCAGTCGGCGCTCGAGTACCGGTTGTACCACCAGAAGAGCTGGGCGCAGGTGAAGCCGAGCTGGCGCGCGCGCAGGGTTTCCCAGAGCTTGGGGCCGCGGACGAGGCGGTTGGACTGTTTCCAGAAATGATGCTCCGCGAGATCGCGGTCATACCAGCCGTTGGCCACCGCGCCGTGCCCGGACGGCGGGAGCCCGGTGAGGTAGGTGCTCTGGGCCGTGCAGGTGACGGCAGGCAGCACCGGCCGCACGCGCCGCAGCCCGCCCGCTTCCGCCGCCCGCCGCAGCCGCGGGGTGTCGGCCCCGAGCAGCCGCGGGGTGAGCCCGACGACGTTGAGGATCGCCGTCCGTTCAGCCATAACGCGCCCGCAGCTCGTCGAAGGCGGCCTTCACCACCGCTCCTTCGATTTCGTGCACCTCCAGCCGGTCGCCCGGCGCGCGGATCATCGGGATGCTCAGCCGCCCGCCCAGGTGCTCGCGGAATTCCTCCAGGCCGTCGATCATGTCCTGCCGCCCGCTCGGCCCGCGGATCTCCCGGACCGGCGCGAAGAGCTCGAAGCCGAGTCCCGCGATCACGCCGAGGATGCGCTCCGCCACCGCCTCCGGCAGCAGCCCGATCCGTCGCGCGTAGATCAGGTCCATCGCCATGCCCACTGCCACCGCCTCCCCGTGGCTGACGCGAAACTCCGTCAACTGCTCGAGTTTGTGCGCCGCCCAGTGCCCGAAATCCAGCGGCCGCGCCGAGCCGCGCTCGAAGGGATCCCCGGCGGTCGCGATGTGCTCGAGATGCTGGCGGGCGCTCTCGCGGATCACCGCCTCGAAGGGTTCGCGCTCGCACTGCGCCAGCGCCGGCACGTGCGCCGCGATGCACTCGAAGAACGCCGCGTCGCGGATCAGCGCCACCTTGACCGCCTCGATCAGCCCCGCGCGGCGCGCCCGCAGCGGCAGGCCGTCGAGAAAGGCGAAATCGTTCACCACCGCATGCGGCACGGCGAAGGAGCCCAGCCAGTTTTTCTTGCCGAAGTAATTCACGCCGTTCTTCACCCCCACGCCGCCGTCCGCCTGGCTCAGGCTCGTGGTCGGCAGCCGCACCAGCGGGATGCCGCGGTGCGCCGTCGCCGCCGCGAAGCCGACCAGGTCGAGCACCGCCCCGCCGCCGATCGCGATCACGTACGAGTGCCGGCACAGCCCGGCGGCGTTGATCGCCGACCAGACGCGTTCGAGCTGGTGGAAGTCATTCTTCACCGCCTCGCCGCCGTCGAGGTAGACCGGGGGCGCCGCCAGTTGGACCCGCCCGCCCTGCGCCGCGAACCAGCCCACGATCTGCTCCGCAATGCCGGGAAAGGAATCCTCCAGCCCGGCATCCCAGAACACCATCGCGCGCACCGTCTCGCCCGGCTCGCGGGGGGTCAGCAGATCCGCGAGCAGGGGATTGGTCTCCGCCAGCACCCCGCGCGTGAAGATCAGCCGGTGTTCGTGCGCCAGCGCAAGGGGAAAGGAGAACGAGGCGGGGGTGGCGGACATCGCGCCCACGTTGTCCGCCGCCGCGGCGCCCGCGCGCGAGCCAAATCCACGGTCCGGCCCGCCGGGTTCAGACTTCGTCAAACTTGCGGGCGAACAACGCCTCGATCTCCGCCAGCAGCGCCGCGGCGTCGTCGCCGGTGGCGAGGAACTTCACCTTCGAACCCTTGCCGGCGGCGAGCATCATCAGGCCCATGATGCTCTTGCCGTTCACCTGTTCGTCGTCCTTCTCCACGAAGACCTCGGATCTGAACTTGTTGGTGATGCGCACGATCATGGCCGCGGGACGGGCGTGAATGCCCATCTTGTTCTGCACCACGAGCTCCTTCGTCAGGGACTTGGGATTCGCGGCGGTATCGGTCTTGTTCATGCAGGCGGAGAGGCGGGGGAAACTCCCGGGCGCCGCGGCGGCTTGCAACCCTAAAACCGGTCGCCACGCTGCGCGCCGATGGGCCTCACCGCGATCCTTGTTCCCTGCCGTCTCGAGTCGACCCGCTTCCCCCGCAAGCTGCTGCATGTCGTCCGCGGCAAGCCCCTGCTGCGCTGGGTGGCGGAGCGGCTGGCGCAGGAGGCGCCGGAGTTTCCGCTGTATTTTGCGGTCGACGACGAGTTGCTGCGGCGCTGCCTGGCGGACGCGGGGTTCAAGGCGATCCCCACCGGTGTGGCGCACCCGAGCGGGACGGATCGTCTCGCCGAGGCCAATCGCACGGTGGGGGCGGATCACGTGATCAACGTCCAGGCGGATGAACCGCTGGTGACGGGCGGTCAGATTCGTGCGCTGGCGGCGATGCTGGCGGATGGGGCGCCGATGGCGACGCTGGCGACGCCGTTTCTCCGTGCGGCGGATTTCCACAACCCGAATCAGGTCAAGGTGGTGCTCGGCGAGTGGGCCGGGGGGACGGAGCGGCCGCGGGCGGGACGGCGGGCGCTGTATTTTTCGCGTTCGCCGATGCCCTACGCGCGGGATGCGGGCGGGGCGGTGGACGACGCCTGGGTGGCCGCGAATCCGTGTTACAAGCACCTCGGGCTGTACGGTTACTCGGCGGAGTTGCTGGCGCGCTTTGCGACCCTGCCGCCGGGCCGGCTGGAGCGCATCGAGCGGTTGGAGCAGTTGCGCGTGCTGGAGAACGGGCTCGAGATCGCGTGCGATGTGACGCACGACCCGACCATCGGGGTGGACACGCCGGAGGATGCGGTCCGGTTTGAGGCCTGGCTGGGCCGGTAGAGCCGTGAGCGCGGACGCGGAAGGTGCCGCGGCGCCGCGGCTGGCGCGGTGGTGCGGCCTGCTGGTGGCGGTGCTCGCGTGCTGGCAGGTGCGGCCGGTGATCGCTTTCGACTTCGTCGAGTTCGATGACGGCATCAACATTGTGTTCAATCCGCACCTCGGGCCGCTGTCGCGCGAGATGGTCGCGTGGGCGTTCACGGACCTGGACCACATTCGGCGTTATGTACCGCTCGGCTGGCTCGGTCTGGCGGTGGTGTACGGCGTCTCGGGATTGTCCCCCGCCGGGTACCATGCCGCGGGCGCGATGCTGCACGTGGTCAATTCATTGCTGGTCTACGGGATCGTGCTCTGGTTGGTGCGCCGTCTTGCGCCAGCCGGAAAGGAACCGTGGCCGACGGTGTGGGCGACGCTGGGCGCGCTGGCGTGGTCGTTGCATCCGCTGCGCGCCGAGACCATCGGCTGGGCGTCGGGGTTGTTTTACGGCCTGTCGGCCGCGCTGGCGCTGGGCGGCGTCCTCGCCTACCTGACGGCGTGGACGCCGGGCGCGCGCCGCGGCCCGAGAGTCGCGGTGGCCGCCGCACTCGGGTGCGCCTCGGCGCTGGCCTATCCGATGAGCCTGGGGGTGGCGGTCGTCGTCGTGCTGCTCGATTTTGTCCTCGCGCCGGAGGCCACGCGGTCGGAGAGGCGGCGGCTGGCATCCGAGAAAGCCTGGTTCCTCGTGCCGGCCGGGGTGGTGCTGGTGCTCACGGTGCTGGCCAGCCACGCCGCTCCGGCCTACTGGGTGCGCCCGCCGTCATGGGAGGATTTCGGCCTCGGGGAGCGCTTGCTGCAGGCGGCGGCCGCGTGGGGTTACTACCTGTGGCGACCCTGGTGGCCAGAGGGTCTGACCCCGGTGGCGGACTGGCTGTACGAGCCGCGGGCGGTGCCGATGGTCGCCTGGCTCAGCCTGATTGCGATCACCGGAGTTTCCGCCGGCCTGGCGGCGGGGGGGCGCCGCTGGCGCGGGCTCGCGGTCTGGTGGTTCGCCCACGCGGCGGCGCTCGTCCCGCTGCTGGGATTTTTTGAGCGACCCTACTTTCCGGCGGACCGTTACCACCTCCTGGCGGGGGTCGTGCTGGCGGCGGGCCTCGCCCTCGCCGCGGCGCGCGCTCCCGCGCGTATCCGAATTCCGCTGGCACTGGCTGCCGGGGGGGCGGTGGCCGCGCTGGCCGGCGCGCAACGGGCCCAGCTCCGGGTGTGGAGCGGCACCGACACCCTGTTCGACCGCATCGTGGAGAAGGCGCGGCATCCGGTGGTGGCCCACAACTACGCGGATCGTTGGGTTCGATTTCATTCGCTGCGCGGCCGGACGGACGCGGCGCGGGTGGCGGCGCAGCGGGCCGGTCTCGACCCGGGCACCGTCCCGTTTGCGGGACCGGGGGAGGTGCCCGCCATTCCGGAGCTGCACCTGAGCTTGGCCCGGGAGTTTGGCCGACGCGGCCGCCCGCGCGAGGCGGTCGAGCATCTGGAGGCCGCGCTCGTGCTTGTGCCGGACTGGCGGATGGCCGCCTATCATCTGGCATTGCTGCGCGCGCTGGAGGGAGCCTGGCCCGATGCCCTGCGCCTCGCGCGGCGGGCGACCGGGCCGGGCCGGGGGGAGCCCGTTCCTCCCGCCAGTCGGCAACGCCTGTGGCTGCTGGTGGCGGAGGGAGCCTTCGCAACCGGCCGGCCGTCACTGGCGGCGGCCCTGGTGATCCGGGCGCGGCGCGAGAGCAGCGAGGGAATCGGCGCGACGGAACAACTCGAACGCGACCTGCAGGCGGCGGCCGCCCGCTACGGCGCTCCCGACCCGCCCTGACCGGCCGCGGTCAGATCTTGCCGGCGTGGCGGGCCTCGACCAGCCGGTAAAAGTCGAGGAAGAGCGGGTCGGCGTCGTTCGGACCCGGAGCGGCCTCGGGGTGGTACTGTACGCTGAAGACCGGCAGCGTGTTGTGGCGCAGCCCCTCGACCGTCTGGTCGTTGAGGTTGATCTCGGTGATGCGCGCGCCGCGGCGCTCGATCGACCTGGGCTCGGTCGCAAAGCCGTGGTTTTGCGCGGTGATGGAAACCCGTCCCGTTTCGAGGTTCTTGACCGGCTGGTTGCCGCCGCGGTGGCCGAACTTGAGCTTGAAGGTGGTGCCGCCAAGGGCATGGGTGAGCATCTGGTGGCCGAGGCAGATGCCGAACATGGGAAAATCGGGCAGCAGGTTGGTCACCGTCCGGTGGATATACGGCAGCGCGGCGGGGTCGCCCGGGCCATTGGACAGAAAGACGGCATCCGGACGGTGTTCGCGCACCAGTTCCGCAGGGGCGGTGGCGGGAAACACCTGCACCTCGAAGCCGTGGTTCACGAGCTTGCGGTAGATGCTGTACTTGGCGCCGTAGTCGAAAGCGGCCACGCGAAACCTCCGCGTCGGCGCGGGAGCGGGGTTCATCGTGGTACCGACCGGCAGGTAGGGCCGGTTGTGGTTTTTCGGCTCGTCGGCGCGCCAGACATAGGGCGCGGCCGCGGTGACGTCCTTCACATAGTCGCTGCCAGCCATGTCCTGCCAGGCGCGGGCGCGGGCCACCGCCTCCTCGGGGCTGATCGGAAGCGTGCTCAGGCAGCACTTCATCGCGCCGTCGACGCGCAGCTTCTTGGTCAGGGCGCGCGTGTCGACCTCGCTGATGCCGGGAAGGCCATGCTTGCGGAGGTAGTCGCCAAGCGTGAGGGTGCTCCGCCAGTTGCTCGCCACGGGTGAGAGCTCGCGCACCACGAAGCCGCTGCATTTCGGCGCGGAGGCTTCGGTGTCCTCGTCGTTGACTCCGTAATTGCCGATTTGCACCGCGGTCATGGTGACAATCTGGCCAAAGTACGAGGGATCGGTGAGGATCTCCTGGTATCCGGTCATCGAGGTGTTGAACACGCATTCGCCGGACACGGTGGCATCGGCGCCAAAAGCGCGGCCACGAAAGATCGAACCATCTTCGAGGGCGAGAACGGCAAGTGGCGACGTGGACATTAAAGCCAGACGAAAGAGGGTCGCTTCTGCGCTGCCAAGTGGTTTTGCGGAAAACTTCCAAGCCGGCGGGGAACGCAGGCAGGGCGGCCAGGAACGGGGGGAGGAGGTCGCCGTCCCGTCCCGGCGCGAGCCGGGTGGAGGTTTCTCGGGCGGCCGTTTGACACCCGGGACGCCGCCGCCTAACTCTTGCGGCAAAGAATGCCTTACACCGAAGACCGCGCCGCCTGGCCCGCCGGCCAGGGACTCTGGCAACACATTCCCGAGGAGAACTGGCGCGATTGGACGTGGCAGCTCCAGCACCGCCTCACCACCACGGCCCAGCTTGAGCAGTACCTGGAGCTTACGCCCGGGGAGCGGGCCGGTTGCGACTATGCCAACCAGAAGCTTGCGCTGGCGATCACCCCCTACTTTTTCAACCTCATCGATCGGTTCGACCCGGAATGCCCGATTCGCAAGCAGGTGATTCCGCGGGCGGAGGAAAGCGTGGTCTCGGAGGGCGAGACGCTGGATTCGCTGGGCGAGGATGAACACTCGCCGGTTCCGGGTCTGGTGCACCGCTACCCCGATCGCGTGCTCTTCCTGGTTACCGACCGCTGCGCCGCCTACTGCCGGTACTGCACCCGCAGCCGGCTCGTCTCGAACGCCCAGGACTACAACTTTCACCCCGAATTCGAGCAGGGGTTGCAGTACATCGCGGAGCACCCGGAAGTTCGCGACGTGCTGCTCTCCGGGGGCGATCCGCTGCTGCTCTCGGATCGTAAACTGGAACACCTGATCTCGCGCCTGCGTGCGATTCCCCACGTCGAGTTCATCCGCCTCGGCTCGCGCATCCCGGTGTTCCTGCCCCAACGGATCACGCCGGCGCTCTGCGACGTTTTCCGCAAGCACGGACCGATCTGGATGAGCATCCATGTCAACCACCCGAAGGAATGCACCGCCGAGCTGCGCGCGGCCTGCGAACGCCTTTCCTTCGCCGGGGTTCCGCTCGGCAACCAGAGCGTGCTCCTGCGCGGAATCAACGACGACCCGGAGGTGATGAAGGCCCTCGTGCATCGACTGCTGCGCATGCGTGTCCGGCCGTACTACCTGTATCAGATGGACCTGATCACGGGCGGCTCGCACTTCAAGGCCGACGTGCAGAAGGGGATCGAGATCATCCGCGCCCTGCGCGGCCACACCACCGGCTATGCCGTGCCGCAGTATGTGATCGATGCACCCGGCGGCGGCGGCAAGGTGCCAATCAATCCCGATTACGTGGAGCAGGTCACCGACGACGCCATCATCATGCGCAATTACGAGGGCCGGCTCTACCGTTATCCTTCCGGGCAACCGGTCACCACCACCGGAGCCGACGAGGGTGCGGCACCGGCACTGCCCGCCTTGGAAGCGTTCTACCTGGATCGCTGATCCCGGAATTTTTTTCCGGGATTATTGAGCGTTTTGCCACGCGAGCAGTCTATCTCCGCGTAGTCAGCACCGCCTGTCAGGGCGGTTTGGTTTGTAGTTCAAACGGTTTGCTTGGTGTTAGGTCCCAAGGGCCGCTCTTTCACAAGGGCGGCCCTTGTGTTTGCCCGCGATCCGGTTCGCACCCGCTCGCGACCGCCTGCCAACGAGAGCCACGCGAACGGCGCGCTCGTCCTGGTGCGGCGGAGCGGCTCCAGACTACGGCACCTCATAGATCTCCAGAAGCGCCACGCCCTCACCGCCGTCCTTGCCCTTGACCTCCACGGTATAGGCTCCGGGCGGAAGCGTGACGAGCACGGCGGCGTCTTCGCTGTCCGGCGCCAGTGCAAAGGCCCCCACGCGGCGGCTGGCGTCAGCCATCATCTCCGCATCCGTCGCCGCCCAGCGGTCGTTGGCAGCCACGACCGTCTGCCCGGATCGCAGGGTCAGCACTGGATCCCGCAGGAATCCGCCGACCCCGAATCCTTGCAGGGCAGGCCCCACGGCCCGGACCAGCATGCGCTTGAATGCCGGGCCGCTCACGACAAAGCCGCCGATGAGCACGCCCTCCCCGGAACGCACCGCCGCCCGCGTGGAGAGGTTGAGCGTGCGGCCGTTGGCATCGAGTTCGTACAGTTCCGCCAGACCCACGCCGAGTCGCCCCGTCGGCGTCGTGACTTGCACCGTGTACGCCCCGGCGTGCAGCTCGCTGGCCAGCGCGGCATCGCGGCTGCCAGCCGCCAACGGAAAGGCGCCGACCGACCGCGCGTAGCCCGGCATCCGCCTGGCGTCCGGCCCCGACTCCCACCCGTCATTGCGGGCCAGCTCGCCACCCGCGCCCCCGTAGATCGCCAGGTGCGGATCCGGCACGACTCCCACCGCCCCAAACGAGGCCAATGTCGGGCCGATGCCGCGGGCGAGGAAGCGCTTCGACCCGGTGTCGGCGACCACGATGCCCGCGATCAAGGCGTCTTCGCCACTCCCCACGACCGCCCGGGCCGAGAGATTCACCAGGCGCGCCGCCGGCGCCAGCGGCGATGAGGCCGGCCCCCCCACGGCGGAACTCCACGGGCTGCCGGGATAACGTTCGCGCCACTCCGCCCGATGACTGCGGGCATGCACATTGGCGGAGGCCGGCACGATCAGGGGCGCCGTCGTCCGACGCGCGTTGGGCGCACTCTCCCCGCCGAGGGAGCGCGGGTCCGAACCGTCGAGCGTGTAGATCAGCTCCGCGCCGGCGGGCGCGGTCAACGTCAGGGCGTCGCCAGACACCGCCACGACCGGCGCCGCCACGAACTGGCTGTCGATCCAGTCCGCGCGCTGGGTCAGCCAGCTTCGCAGGTGATTCAGTTGACCCGCCAGGCTGCCGCTCGGTTTGGCATTGTCCGGCCACCGCGCAACGTCCCGCCCCGCGGCGGCGTCGAGCCCGGCGGAGAGCGAGGTGACGAGGGCCGAAAGCCGCGCCGAGGAGAATTGATCCCGGCGCAGCGCCTGCCAGCGATCGACCCAGTCCTGCCTGAACTCCGGGTCGCGCGCGAGCACACCCCACCACCCGGTCTCCCACACGTCCGTCGCGCCGACTCCCGACCAGACATCGAAGCGGTAGGAACGTTCGTCCCAGTAGGATCCCAGCGCCCGGTCGAAGTCCCAGACCGGGCCGGCCGCCAGCCGGCCATTGCGATCCTTGGTGAAGAAGGCACTGCGCTCAAAGGCGTCGGGATTGGCCGCAAAGGTATTCAGGAGGTGGTGATCGACCCAGGCCGCGCGGTCGAGGTAGTCGAGATAGCCGCGCTGTACCCAGCCGCTCTCCCGGCTGGCGAACAGGGCATCCTCCATCCGTTGCACGTAATCGCGCAGATAGGCGAGCTGGGCGGGGGCAATGTCGTCCGCCCGGGGGGAGACCAGGACGATGGCCGAGGAACTGCTGTCGGGGAGGCCGCGGCGGGTGCGCCATCCCGTCTCATCCGGATCCGGCGTGTCAATCTTCAGGATGTACCCGCCGGTCAGATCGGCTCCCGCGACCTCGTCCGGCGTGAGCGTGGCCAGGTCGACCCGGCGTTTGCCGACCTCGATGCGCTCGGTGAGGACGTAAATGCCCGCGTAGTCGGCCGCGGTGATCGCGGAGTCATTGGAATTAAAATACACCTCGACCAGGCGCGTGCGCGGCGCCCAGCGACCCATCAGGTGGGAGAGGGCGTGGACCAGGTGGTTGTTGAGGTAGCCCAGATCGAACTTCCAGGGCGCGACGAGCGCCCACCGATCATCGGCCGCCAAATCAAGCAGCGCCGAGGCCCGCCGGCGTCCAAATTCGTCCTTCAGCTCGAGGTTGTACCCCTTCTTGGGGAATTCGGCCGATGAGGCGCCCCGGACCGTCACCGTCAGCGGCGTCACCACCTCGGGCGCGGCGGCAAAGACCGGCGCGCCGCCGGTACGCGAACCGTACAGGGCGAGCCAGGCCGGATGATCGACCCCGTCCTTGATCAGTTCGCCGGATCCCAGGCTGTCGATGACCAGGATCGGCAGATCACTGGCGAAACCCGCCAGCGCCGGACTGATCGCCGAGTAATGCACGGTTCTCGTCGCCCCACGGGTGCTCCCGTCGGCGGCGAACAGCGCCGCCCGCACCACGACCGGGGTCGTGATGGCAATCGGCGCCGTGTACAGCGGTGAAGCGGCGGAAGGCTCCGGGGCCGTCGCGCCAGCCGATGACGGCGCGACGACATAGCGGATCTGGCGTCCCTCCCCCGCTGCGGTGAGCGTCAGCAAAAAGTTCTCCCGGAACGGTCCGGCCGGGTGGGAGAAGCCGACGGTTTCGGGGATGCCGATCGCACTCGGGCCGGAATTCGGCGCCCCCGGAGTCGGCCGGGCCAGGTACACCGGGCGCCCGCCGGCGGCGCCCGCCGCGACGCCGAAGGACTGGTTGTCCTGCTGTTTCGGATACTGCGGGGCGGACTCCCACGCCACCGTGCTGCCATCCGGACGCACCAGCGCGAGGTATTCGCCGTCGGCATCGAGCGCGAAGTTGGTGTGCAGGCGCGACCCGGGATCGCGGCGATCCTTGACGGAGGCGAAGAGGATGAGAAAGCCCCCGGCCGGCAGGGTGACTTCGGGAAACTGCCAGCGGGTCTTGTTGGCCGGGGTGTCGGTGAGGTGCCATCCGGTGAGATCGACCATCCCGGGGCCCGGATTGTGGAGTTCGATCCAGTCGGAGAACTCGCCATCCTCATCCGCCAGCACCGCCGTGTTCACCGCCATGAATTCGGAGATCACGGGTTCAGACCGGAGACTCGCGCCGAGTCCGGCCAGGACAACAAAGGCCCATCCGCGAGTCACCCACCCCCGGAAAATCGCGGTTGTCGGTTTCATCCCCGGAAGACGCCCGGAACAGCCGGGTGGTCACGTCGGAATCACGGCCGGGGCCATGGCCCCGCGCCTGCTCCGCCGTTTACGGCGGAAGTCCCCCCGCCCGATCGCCCTCCGGCCCTGATGCCCCCGGGCGGCCACGCAGAGGCCGGAGGTGTGGTGGGCGCGGACTCCGCGCAGCACCTCAGGGCACGTCGTAGATTTCGAGCAGCACGATCCCCTCGCTCGCTTCCTTGCCGCTGACTTCAATCGTGTAGGCACCGGGGGCGAGGGTCAAAAACAGGGCGGCGTCCCCACTCCCACTCGGAAGCTTGAAGGCACCCACCCGTTCGGCCGCGGCTTCCGCCGACTCCCGCGACGGATCAAGCTCCCACTGATCGTTGCTCGCGACCACGAGCGAACCGGAGTACACGGCCAGCACCGGATCGTCGAGCACCTGGCTCACGCCCATCTCCCCCAGGGTCGGACCCACCGCGCGCAACAGCAGTCGCTTGTGCGCCCTGCCCTGGATCACAAACCCACCCACCAGGCTCCCCCCTCCTGGTCGCACGTAGGCGCGCACCGACAGATTGATCGCACGTCCAAAGGTATCCAGCTCGTAGAGCTCGAGCATGCCGGTTCCGGGCTCGCCCGACGGTGCCGTCACCTCCACCAGATAGGAGTCGGACGAGAGGCGGCCGATCAGAGCGGCATCGCGCCCACCGTACATCAGGGGAAAGGCGCCCACCGAACGACTGAGCGCCGGGATTTCCTCGGCGTCCGGTCCGTCCTGCCAGCCCCGATTGGCGGCCAGTTCCCGTCCATCCGCTGCGCGCAGCGTGAGTTGCGGCTCGGTCAGAAAACCGGTGGCCCCGAAGTTGGCCAGACTCGGACCGACCGCGCGCACCAGATACGATTTCGCGGTGGTGTCGGCCAGCGTCACTCCTCCGACCAAGGTGCCGCTTCCGTTGCCCACTCCCGCGCGAACTGAAAGGTTCACCACCCGGGATCCGGGCGACAACGGTGAGGACGAGGGACCCATCGCCGCCGAACTCCAGGGCGAGCCGGGAAACACGCCTTCCCGGTCCTCGCGATAGCTTCGCGCGTGGAAATTCGCCGTGGCGGGAAGGGCGACCGGGCGGGCGGAAACCGTTGCGTTGGGCGCAATCCGGCCGCCGAGCGACCTCGGATCGGTACCGTCCAACGTATAGATCAACACCGCCCCGGCCGACGGCGTGACATGCAGGAGGTCGTCCTCCGCCACCACCGCCGGAGGTTCGACCAATTGCTCGTCAATCCAGGCCGCGCGCTGCGTCAGCCAGCCCTTCAGATGCTCGATTTGCTCCCCGTAACCCCCGGCGGGGCTCTGGTTGTCCGGCCAGCGCTGGACATCGCGCTGTGCAGCCTCAAGCCCAACCTCGGACGCGAACGACTCCGCCAGGGTGACGAGACCACCGTGCGAAAACGTGGTGCGCCGGAGCTCCTGCCACCGGTCCACCCATTCCTGCATGAACTCAGGATCCTGCACCAGCAGCGCCCACCAACCGCTCTTCCAGACGTCCGCACCGCCATACCCCGACCAGACGTCCCAGCGAAACGACCGCTCGTCCTCGTACGATCCCAGCGCGCGATCAAAGTCCCACACCGGGCCCGCCTGCAACCGGCCGCCACGGGGCTTGGTGAAATAGGCGCTCCGCTCCAGCGCGTCGGGATTGGCCGAAAACGTATTCAAAATATGGTGATCCACCCAGGACGACCGGTCGATGAAGTCGAGGTGCGTGCGCTGGGCGAAACCGGTGGCATGATCGGCCCGCAGCGCATCCTCCAACTGCTGCACGTAATTGACGAGGTAGTCGCGTTGGGCCGGCGTGACATCGTCCGCCTTGGGCGCAACCAGGATCACCCGGGAGCCCTCGTCCGCCGGCACCCCCCCCTGTGTCACCCAGCCGAATTCGTCAGGATCCGGGTTGTCGATCTTGAGCAGGTAGCCGCCCGTAACCTCCGGGCTGTCATTGTCCCGGCTGGACAACCCCGCCACCGCCACCCGGGCCAACCCGACCTCGATGCGATCCGTCACGACGTAAATCCCGGCGTAGTCCTCGGGATCAAGATCGTCGCCGTCCTCGTTGAAAAAGAGCTCGACGAGACGGGTCCGCGGCGCCCAGCGCCCCATGGAGTTGGATAGCGAATACACCAGTGAGTTGCTGACGAAGCCTGGATCGTACTTCCACGGGGCGACCAACGCCCACTTCTCATGGGCCGGCATCCCCAGCAGCGGCAGCGAGCGCTTCCCCCCCAGCTCGTCCGTGAACTTGAGGTTGTAACCTTTCTTGGGAAACTCAGCCGAGGACGAACCGCGCACGGTGGTCTCCAGCGAAGTCACCAGCGAGGGCGGACCTTGGAGCGAGGCTCTCCCCCCCGCCGCGCGGTCGTAGACATACATCCACGTGGGATAATCGAATCCGTTCTTCGCCAAGGGCCCCGAGCCCAGGCTGTCGAGCACCACCAGCGGGAGGTTGCTCGAAAAATCCGCCACCTGATCCGCCACCTTGGTGTAAAGGACGCTGGCAATCGGCCCGCGTTCCGGTCCCTCCGCCGCGAAGACCGCCGCCCGGACCAGTGTCGTGCTATCGATCAGCAGAGGCTCCCGGTAGATCGGCGACTCCGCGGTGACTTCGGGGATCACATCGCCTTCGATCACCGTCACACTCAACGCGTAGCGGATGACCTGGGATCCAGTCGAACCCGAGAGCTCCAGAGCAAAGTGGTCCGAAAACGGCCCTGGGGAACGCGAGAACACGACCCGTTCGGTCGGAGGCGGTTGCGCGGCCTCCGGATTCGCCCGACCGGGAGAAGGCACCGAAAGAAACGCGGGAGCGCTGAAGCCCCCCCCAGGCTGGGACGGCAAGCCGTACGAGACGTCATCCTTCTGCGCCGGAAAGGACGGCGCATAGGCGAACGCCGCCGAACCATCCGGCCGGATCAAAGCGAGATATTCTCCGCCTGCGCTCAGCGCGAAATTTGTGTGCAACTCGGCTTCCGGCACCGCGCGATTCTTGTTCGAGGCAAAAACCACCAGATACCCGCCCGCCGGCACCGCGACGGCCGGGAAACGCCACTTGAAAGGACTTCCCGCCGTATCCGTCAGTGCCCAGCCACTTAGATCGACTGCTACTGGATCCGGGTTGTGGATTTCAATCCAGTCCGAGAACTCGCCATCGGCATCCACCAGCGTGGCACGATTCGACGCCATGAACTCGCTGATGACCGGTTCGGCCCGCAGGCTGCCCGCGGCGAGGGCGGCGGCCGCGATCAGGGCGCGAAATTCGATTGAACGGAGTAAGTCGGACATTTCAGGAGGACGGAGCAGACGCGATGCGCCTAGTGACGACAATATCGACCGACCGGTTTAGTCAAAATGTCGTTTATCGACCCCCAAACCGGGCAGCGCGCTTACCGAGTAGCCGGATTAATGATCGGAGCGCGCACGTGGTCGCTTTCCAACGCCTCCCGGCAGCGTGGCCTGAAGACTTGAGTTCATCCTGCGCACTACTCCGACCCATCCGTGCGTACTCTTCTCCTCGCACGGATGGAAAATTCCCTTGCGATGTCTCGGAGCTGGGAAGAAACTACGGATGGTCCCCCGATGAAACGCCCCGTCCTCATCGCCCTTGCGCTGGTTCTACTGACCGGGCTGATGCACGCTCAGGGTGATTCGCCTTTTATCGGTGGCGCTTGGGCCGGCAATGTCACGCCCACCAGTGCCACGGTTTCCATCCGCCTGAACTCACCCGGCCTGCGCGTCCGCCTCCAAATCAGCCAGTCGCCCGCGCTCACGCCTGCGATCTTTTCTGGAGCGGTCAATACCGCCACCAGCACGGGCAATACCGCCAAACTCACCGTCCAGGGTCTGCAGCCCGACACGCAGTATTTTTACGGGATCGAAGTCGCCGGAGTCCTGCGCACCGAGCCTGTTTCGCGGGGCAAGCTTCGCACCTTCCCCTTGGGGCGCGCCTCGTTCCGGGTGGCATTCGCGTCCTGCGGCGATTTCCGGGCGGCCAACCAGGCCGCCTTCCCCGCCATCCTCGCCGAGGACCCGCTCTTCTTCCTGCACACCGGCGACCTGCATTACAGCGACACCAACAGCACGGTGGCGGACGAGTACCGCTTCAACTACGACAACGTCACCAGTCACTTCGCGCAGGGCCTGCTGTTCCGGTCGATGCCGGTGGTCTATGTCTGGGACGACCACGACTTCTCCGGCAACGATTCCGACACCACCGCGACCGGACGCGACACCGCCCGTTCCGTCTATCGGGAACGCGTGCCGCATTACCCGTTGGGCGCCGCCGGCGGCACCGTCGCCCAAGCCTTCACGGTCGGCCGCGTGCGCTTCATCATGACCGACCTGCGGAGCGCAGCCTCCGTGCCCAGCGCCCGCGACACCGCTTCCAAGACCAAGATGGGGACCGGCCAGAAAGCGTGGTTTAAACAGGAGCTCATCAACGCCCGCGATAACGGCTTCCCGCTCATCATCTGGGTCTGCCCCGATCCTTGGATCGGCCCCGCAAAATCCGGCGACGACAGTTGGGCTGGCTACTCGACCGAACGCGCCGAAATCGCCAATTTCATCCGGGACAACCGCATCAACAACGTCACCATCATCGCGGGCGACATGCATGCCCTCGCCTTCGACGACGGCAGCAACTCCGATTACGCGACCGGCGGCGGCGCACCGCTCACCGTGCTCCATGCGGCCGCCCTCACCCAGGAAGGCTCCATCAAGGGCGGGCCCTATTCCGGCGGCGTCCTGCCGGGATTCCCGCACTACGGCCTGCTCGAGGTTTACGACAACGGCGGTCCCAGTGTGGCCTGCCGCTTCCTCGGCGTTCACGCCACCGAAGGGCGCAAGCTCACCCACATCTTCTCCAGCTCGACCGGCGGTTCAAAGGACCACTCCATCGTCAATATCTCCACCCTCGCTCGGGTCAGCGGCGACAGTGACGCCTTGGTCAGCGGCTTCGTGATCTCCGGCACCTCGAACCGCAACATCCTGGTGCGCGCGGTCGGCCCAACGCTGACGGCGTTTGGCGTGGGAGACGCCCTCCGCAATCCCTTCCTGTCGGTTTTCAAAGGCGATCAACTCGTCGCATCCAACGCCGCTTGGGGCGGCGCGACGCGCGCGGAGGTTGCTCCTCTCACTGACGCCTTCGACCGCGCCGGCGCCTTCCGCTTGGTCGACGAGGGCAGCCTTGATGCCGCTCTCCTGCTCACCATTGAGCCCGGCGCCTATACCGTGCAAGTGACCAGCGCCGACGGCAGCCCCGGGGCAACCCTGCTCGAGGTCTACGAACTCTGAGCAGGCCGGGAGTTTCCGTCTGCACGTGTTCGCCGGAGAGAGGCGGCACTGCGAATTTCGAGCGCTGTGTCCGGTCGGGCCACAACGGAGGATTCCGCTTGCCCCGCGTACTCCGGTGTTCATTCCTCCTCTCCGCCTGTAGGGGTGTCTTCCGCGGAAGGCTGAGATTGCGGCGCGAACGGCTGCTCGACCCTTTGAACCTGACCGGATCATGCCGTCGAAGGAAACAGCAGGCGCCGCGAGGAGCGCCCGGGGGTGCAAATCCGGCGCCCCTTTCGCCGGTGGTTCGGGTGGGTCGGCAACCACCACCATGCACCTCGCGCAGTCCCTTCATCACGCCTTCCGCGCCCTCGCGCCGATCGCCGCCTTGCTCCCGGCCGTAACCGCCGCCACGCCCGGTCCAACCCGTCCCGGCGTAACCGCCGCCACGCCCGCGGTGGCACTGGAACCCCTGAGGGTCACCGCCGATCTCTGGGAATCGCCCCTCGAACGCATTCCCGCCAGTGTCAGCGTCTTCGACGAAACCGCCCTGCAGTCCGCCGCGGTGCGGCATTTCGGCGACCTCGCCGACCAAGTCGCCAATCTCACCTGGACCGGTGGCACCTCGCGCCCGCGCTACCTGCAGATCCGCGGCATCGGCGAGAATTCGCAATACGAAGGGGAAACCCCCGATTCGACCGTCCGCTTTCTGGTCGACGACCTCGATTTCACCGGCCTCGGCTCTCTCGGTGGCGCCTTCGACCTGCGCCAAATCGAGGTGCTGCGCGGTCCCCAGGCCGGCGCCTTCGGCGCCAACGCCGCCGGCGGCGTCGTGCGCCTCGTCACCCAGGAGCCGACTCCCTACTGGACCGGCCGGGTCGATGCGACCGCGGGCGGCGACGGCCTGCGGGAGGGCGGATTCGCCCTGGGCGGGCCCCTCCTCGCCGGCGCCCGCCCCGAGCGGCTGATGATGCGCCTCGCCGTGCACCAACACGACAGCGATGGCTTCCGCCACAACGTCACCTTGAACCGCCCGGCCAACGCCCGCGATGAGTTCTCCGCCCGCCTCCGCCTCGCCGCCCGCCCGGCCGGGCCCTGGCGCTGGGACGGCGCCGTCCTGTATTCAAACCTCAACAACGGCTTCGACGAGTTCGCCCTCGACAACAACGGCCGCCTGACCTTCAGCAACCGCCCGGGACGCGACGAACAGGACTCCCTCGCCGCCAGTCTGCGCGGCACCCTGGCCGGCCCGGGCCCGGTGCGGATCACCACCGTGACCTCCGCCAGCCGCGTCGACTCAGTCTACAGCTACGACGACGACTGGACCGCCGCCTCGTACGACGGCTTCAGCGATTTGCGTCGCCGCCGTGAGGTTCTGGCCCAGGAACTCCGCCTCGACTCCGCGGCCGGTCGCAACGGCACCGCGGCCGGCCTCGAACGCTGGACCCTCGGCGCCTACGTCGCCCGCACCGATGAAACCGGCACCTACACCAACGAGGATCCCGGCAATGTCCGCGGCCTGCGCACGCACTACCGCTCCGACCACCAGGCTCTCTTCGGCCAGATCGCCCGCGCCCTCAGCCCGCGCACGCGCCTCGTGCTCGGGCTCCGCGCCGAGCGCGTCGATCTCGCCGGCGACGGCACCCGCACCCGCTACCGCCGGAGCCGCGGCACCTTCGATCCCGAGGTCGCGTTCCAGCCGCGCTTCGACGACCTCATGGCCGGAGGCAAGCTCTCGCTGGAACACGATCTCAACGGCCGGCAGCTCGTCTTCGCGTCAGTGACCCGTGGATACAAGGCCGGCGGCATCAATGTCGACGCCCGCCTCAACCCGCCCTCCGATCCCCTCACCTACGGCACCGAGGATCTCTGGAACTTCGAAGCCGGCCTGCGCGGCCACGCCCTGGACCGCCGCCTCACCGGCGAACTCACCGCCTTCCACCTCGAACGCCGCGACACCCAGGTCCGGGACTCCGCCGGCTTCGGCGGCAGCTACCGCTTCTTCACCGCCAACGGCCGCGGCGCCCACGTCTCCGGGCTCGAAGCCTCCGGCACGCTGGCGCTCAACCGCGCGTGGACGTTGCACGCCACCCTCGCGCATCTCGAATCGGAACTCGACCGCTTCGTGCTCGCCAGCGGCACCCCGGCCGGCGGCCGCCGCCTCGCCAACACCCCGCGCCACGGGCACTCCCTCGCGCTGAGCTACCGCGACCCCCGCGGCTTCTTCGGCCGCCTCGAGCAAATCGGCCGCTCCACCCAATACGACTCGAACAACCAGAACGAGTCGCGGCGGGCGTTCCACCTCCTTCACGCCAACATCGGCTATTCCTGGGACCAGTGGACCGTCACCGCCTGGGGTCGCAACCTCACCGACACACGCTACGAAAAACGCGTGTTCTACTTCGGCAACGAGGATCCCGATTACGTCCCCTCACGCTACGAAAGCCGCGCCGACCCCCGCCAGTTCGGCGTCACCGTCGGATACCGGTTCTAATCGCGCCCGCACCGCGGGCGCCCGCACCTGCCGCCCGGGCGGGCAACTCCCGGGGTCGATCCCCCGCCCGCTCCACAGTGCCGCCAGGAATGGAGGGCCGCGGCGGACTGCGCCGGCTGCGTCGGGGCGGGCAACCCCGTGACCAGCGGTCCCTGCGCTCCGGCCTGCTTTCCGCTTTACCTCCGGTGCCCCGTGCCCTCCGGTGGGATCCTCGGTCATGAAACTTCCCCTTCGCCTCGTCGCGCTCGGCCTCGCCGCCCTGCCCATTTTCCGCGCCGCTGCCAAGCCCAACCTCGTCTTCATCCTCGCCGACGACCTCGGCTACGGCGACGTGCAGGCGCTCAATCCCGCGCGCGGCAAAATCCGCACCCCACACCTCGATCGCCTCGCCGCCCAGGGCATGACGTTCACCGACGCCCACAGCGGCTCCGCCGTCTGCACGCCCACGCGTTACGGCCTGCTCACCGGCCGCTACGCCTGGCGCACGCACCTGCAGCGGGGTGTCTACGACGGCGTCTCCGAGCCGCCGCTCATTGCCGAATCCCGGCTCACGGTCGGCGCCTTCCTGCGCCAGCACGGCTACGCCACCGCGGCGATCGGCAAATGGCACCTCGGCTTCCACGCGGAGCGCCCCGCCGGCGCACCCACCGCCCCGGAAGTGAAAAAATCCAGGAAGATGGGCGACGGCGGCCTGCCGGTCGGAGCGCGGATCCGCGGCGGCCCCACGGAGCGCGGCTTCGATTATTTCTGGGGCTGCTCCAACGCCCGCACCATGTCCGCGCTGATCGAAAACGACCGCGTGATCGAAAACCTGCCACCCATCGAGATGCTCCCCCGCCTCGGCCGCCGCGCCGTGGACTACGTGGCGGAACGCGCCCCCGCCGCCCAGACCGGCCGGCCCTTCTTCCTTTACGTGCCGCTCACCTCGCCCCACACGCCGATCCTGCCCACCGACGAATGGAAGGGGAAAAGCGGGCTCGGCGCCTACGGGGATTTCGTGCTGCAGACCGACGCCGTCGTCGGGGAAATCCTCGCCGCGCTCGAGCGGCACGGCCTCGCGGAAAACACGCTCGTCATCTTCACCGCCGACAACGGTTGCTCTCCCGCCGCCGGCACGCCGGCCCTGGAAAAGCAGGGGCATTTCGCCAGCGCGCAGCTCCGCGGCTACAAGGCCGACATCTGGGAAGGCGGCCACCGCGTGCCCTTCCTCGCCCGCTGGCCGGGGCGTATTCAGGCGGGCAGCACGCAAGCCCGGACCCTCTGCCTCACCGACTTCCTCGCCACCTGCGCCGACCTCCTCGGCGCCACCCTGCCCGCCGACGCCGCGGAGGACAGCGTGAGCTTCCTCCCCGCGCTCCTCGGCCGGGCCGGCGCAACGCCGCGGCCGGCGGTCGTGCATCATTCCATCCACGGCGTGTTCGCGATCCGGGAGGGCCCGTGGAAACTGATTGCCGGCGCCGGGTCCGGCGGCTGGGCGAAACCGGGCGACGCCGAGGCCCTCGCCGCCGGCCTTCCACCGCTCCAGCTCTACCACCTGGACGATGACCCCGGAGAAACCAAGAACCTCCAGGCCGCTCGCCCCGAGGTCGTCACCCGGCTCCGGGGCTTGCTCGACTCGTTCATCGCCCGCGGCCGCAGCACCCCCGGCCCCACCCGGAAAAACGACGCCGCCATCGTGGTCGAAAAGACAACCGCCAAGCGCTAGCGTGACGGAACCGAGGGCGTCAGAACGGTGACGATTGGGCAATACTACGCATATGCCTTTGACGCCGGGCGTTTTCGCAACATTATTGCACTCCTCCCGGGATGAACCTTGTTGAAGCAGTGACGCAGGCCCTCGCGCCGCTTTGGAAACAGGCGAAGACGCTGTTCGCGGAACACCATTTCCTGACCGTCATCTGCGGTTTCTTCGCGGTGATGATGACGATCAGCTTCTACAAGTTTTTGCGGAGCATCAGCCCGGCACTGGTGGTGTTCATCCTCGGGCTGATTCTGGTGATCCTGGTCCTGCACTGGACGTACACCCGCACCGAACCCGGGTTCATGAAGCCGTTCATCGACTTCCTCGCTCCTTTCTTCCCCACGGCACCCGCCCCGGCGACGCCGCGCTGAGGGGCGGATCCGCCGACCGGATCCGGCCGGCCCGACGGCGGATCCCGACGCCGCGATGAGTTGAACCGATAGGTTCCCGGCCAGGAGTCCCGCGGCTACCTCTTCAGGTGCGCCTCGAGCCACGTCTCGGTCTCCCACAGCAGGTGCAACAGGCTTTCGCGGGCGCGGTAGCTGTGCGCCTCATGCGGCAGCACGACATAACGCGCCGTGGCGCCCTGGCCCTTGAGCGCGGCATAGAACCGCTCGGACTGCAGGGGAAAGGTGCCGGAGTTGTTGTCGGCCGCGCCGTGAATCAGGAGAATGGGCGTTTTCACCTGGTGGGCGTAGTTGAACGGCGACATCGCCGCGTAGACCTGCGGCGCCTGCCACAGCCAGCGCTGTTCGCTCTGGAACCCGAAGGGCGTGAGCGTGCGGTTGTAGGCGCCACTGCGCGCGATGCCGGCCCGGAAGAGTTGCGAGTGCGCCAGCAGGTTCGCCGTCATGAACGCCCCGTAGCTGTGGCCTCCCACGGCGATGCGCTGGCGGTCGGCGACCCCGCGCCGCACCAGCTCCTCAACCGCCGCCCGCGCGTTGGCGACCAACTGGTCGACGTAGGTGTCGTTCGGCTTGCCGCCCGCCCGCGCCACGATCGGCATCGCCGGATCATTGAGCACCACGTAACCGGCCAGCAGATACGGCAGCGGCCCGGTGACACTCACCCGGGTGAACCGCTCCGGCGTCGCCTTCACCTGGCTGGCATTCTCCGCATCGAGAAACTCCCGCGGATAGGCCCACAGCAGCGCCGGCCGCGGCGGCCCGCCCGGCTGCCAGTCCGGCGGCAGGTGGAGCGTGCCGGAGAGCGCCACCCCGTCGTCGCGCCGGTAGCGGATCACCTCCGGCTTCAGGCTCGAGAGCTGCGGATGCGGGTTCGCGAATCGGGTCAGCGCGCGCAGCTCCCCGGTGGCGTAGTCGCGCACGAAAAAGTTCAGCGGCGCCGCATTCGACTCGCGCGAGACCAGCGCGCGGCCGAAGCCGGCATCCACGAACGCCACGAACTCCTCGTAGTGCGGCGGCGCCGAGCGCCAGAGCCGGCGGGCCTGGCGGGTGGAGAGATCGAACTCGTCGAGAAATGGCCGGTCGCCCTCCGGCGAGGCCCCGGGACCGTGCAGGAAGATCCGCTTCCCGTCCGGGGCCCGCGCCATCACCAGCCGGCCCAGGGCGTTGCGCACCGTCGCGGCCCGGCCCGGGTCACCATAGCGATCCTCGCTCCGACGATCGAACAGCAGCGTCCGCGGCGCGCCCGGCCGGCCCGGCGCCACCTGCCACGTGCGCACCCGGCGCGTGGCGGACCAGGACTCGCTCACGAGTGCAAGGGAATCGTCGCCCCACTGCACCGACGTGACGCGGTATTCAAAACGCTGCAGCTCGACCGGGCTGCCCTCGAACGGGGCCGCCAGGCTGAACCAGCCGTCGCGCGCCACGGTCTTCCGGTCCGCCAGCCGGGCGGTGCGGCCGAGATCCTGCGCCCAGGTCAGGGTCGCCGGCGCATCCGCGCGCCAGCCGAGGTTGCGCGGCCCGGCCCGCACCGCGCCGCCGGCCGCACCCTCGTGCAGGGGCAGCGCCGCCAGCCGGCGCACCCGCCGTCCGTCGCGATCGTAAAGGTCGAGATCGACCGGAAACCGGCTCGCCGGCACCAGATAGGAAAACGGCCGGCGGAGCGTCTCCACCAGCATGTATTGACCATCCGGTGACGGCGAGACGGCGGAGAGCAGCCCGCGGACCGGGAGGGGCGTGATCGTGCCGTCGAGGCTGACCCGGGCCAGCTCGGTGGCGCCGTAGTGCTCGAAGAGCGCCTCGTCGTGCGGGCTGGCGAGCAGGCCGTCGTAGGTGCGGGCGCCGGCCCGCCGGCCCGAACTCTCCTGCACAATGGGCCCGGCCGGCACCCGCGGCGCCAACGGCGCGGGCCCGCGCCCGGCGGGAACGCGGCGGATCAGCAGCGTGCCGGCATCAAGCCAGACGATGGGTTCGCCAAAGACCCCGTTGAGCACGGGCTCGGTAACGCGGCGGGCGGCCGCGGCCGCGACGTCGACCAGCCAGAGTTCGAGGCCGGTCGCGCCGACCAGCGTCACGGCCAGGTGGCGGCCGTCCCGGCTCCATTCGTAATCGCCGAGGCGCGCCCCGGCGGGCAGGCCGGAAACCCGCTGCGCTGGCCCGCCGTCAAGCGACTGAAACGTCAGGCCGGTGAACGAAGGCTGCCGGCTGCGGGCCTGCGTGGCCGGATTAACGCGGAGGCCCGCCAGCTTGAGCTCGGGCTGGGCGAGTTCGGCGAGGCTTGGGGCGGCCGGACGGTCGAGCAGCAGCAACCGGCGGCGATCGGGACTAAGCACGGCGGTGGGCGCCAGCGGGGCATCGACCAGCGCGGCGAGCGGTGCACTGGGGGTGCGGTAGCGGACTTCGGAAGCAAGAGCTGGGACGAAAACCGAACCGGCGATTCCAACCAGGGCAAAGGCGGCGCCAAGCAGCAGTCGGTGGGGCATGGAGCGAAGTTGGCGGATGCCAGACGCGAGGTCAGGCGCAAATCCCGGGCCGCGCTCCGCGGCCAAGGCAGGTCATTTTCGCAGCCCCTCGGCGTTGCCGGCCAAGGTGAACGAGGCATCCTGCCCCGTAGGTCACGAGGCTGGAAGCCTCGTCCAGGTGGAGATTGCCACCGCCCCGCCCCGCGGCGGGCTCGACGCCGCGCGCGCCGTGCGCTTCATCTCAACCTTCCATGGGACGCCTGGCCGAGACCGTGCGCGAAATCCGCCCCACGCTGGCGCTGGCGGCGCCGATGATCGTTGGCCACGTCTGCCAGATGCTCATGGGCGTGACCGACAGCGTGATGATCGGCCGCGCGGGCACGGTGCCGCTTGCGGCGTCGGCGTTCGGCCACAACGTGTTCGGAATTTTCTACGTGGTCGGGATCGGGTTGATGATTCCGGTCTCGATCTTCGTGGCCCGCGCCCGCGGAGCGCAGCAACCGCGCGAGGCGGCCGAGTACCTGAGGCACGGGCTGGGCCTCGCGATTGCCGCCGGGCTGGTGGAATTCGCCGGGATGGCGCTCCTCGCCACCCAGCTCCACCGATTCGGTCAGCCACCCGAAGTGGTGGCGATCGTCGGCCCCTATTTCCTGTGCTGCGCCGCCTCGATCGTGCCGGTGCTCCTTTATCTGGTGCTGCGCCAGTTCGCCGAGGCCATGGGCCACCCCTGGGCGCCGATGTTCATCATGCTCGCCGGCGTGGCGCTGAACGCGTTTCTCAACTGGATTCTCATCTACGGCCGCCTGGGCTGCCCGGCCCTCGGGCTCACCGGGGCGGGCCTCTCGACCCTGCTGTCGCGCGCGCTCGGGGCGCTGGTGATCTTCCTCTGGCTGCGCCGCGATTCGCGGGTGCGCGAGGCCTGGCCGGGCAGATCGGAAACGCCGCCGGATCCCCACCCGCCCCCGCGGGGCGGCGCCGCCGCCGTCTGGTTCGCCCCGTGGTCGCGGCCCCGGTTGCGCGAGATGCTGCGGGTCGGGCTGCCGGCCTCCGGCATGCTGCTGTTCGAATCCACCGCGTTTTCGCTCTCCGGCGTGATGGTCGGCTGGCTCGGCTCGGTGCCCCTGGCGGCGCACCAGATCGCCATCACCTGCGCGTCCTTCGCCTTCATGTTCCCACTCGGGCTTTCAACGGCCGCCGGCATGCGGGTCAGCCATGCGGTCGGCGCCGGGGAGCGGAGCCGCCTCCGCCCGGTGGCCTTCGGGGCCATCGGACTCGGGCTGTCCGTGATGGGCGGCTTCGCCGCGATTTTCGCCCTCGGCGGGGGCGTGATCGCGCCGTGGTTCGTCAGCGATCCGGCCGTAATCACCCTCGCGGCGCAGTTGCTGATCGTCGCCGCAGTCTTCCAGCTCGCCGACGGCGTCCAGGTGATCGCCGCCTCGGTGCTCCGCGGCGTGATGGACGTAAAGGTGCCCGCCGTGATCACCCTGGTGGCCTATTGGGGCCTCGCCCTGCCCATGGGTTACGGGCTCGGCATCGCCGGCTCCTGGGGCGCCCTCGGCATCTGGACCGGCATCGCCGGCGGGCTCGCCTTCGCCGCCGTGTTCCTCACCGGGCGTTATCTCCGCCTGACGCGCTGAGCCAGCGCACCGCACCCATCCCCCACCCCCGTCCTGCGTCCCCAACGGCAACCATCCGGCCTGTCATCCCAGGGATGACAACGACTCCGGGGGCCGCGTGCGCGGGGCGCGTCGCCCCCGGGGGGGCAAGGCCGGAGCGGCGGGCGGCGGTCAGAACCGCCACTCGAGCTCGAGGCTGCCGAAGGCGGCGGTGTCGTCGGACTTCAGCTTGTAGTTGCGTTGTTCATACTCGGCGTTGAGCACGGGCACCACGCCGGCGGCGAGACGGACCTGGAAGCCGTCCGCGGCGCGCCAGGCCAGCGCCGGTCCGACCCGCACGGCCTGGTATTCGAGGCGGGTGCGGTTGAGCGGGGGTTTGCCCGCGCCGAGGGGCAGGGGGTCGTCGGTCACGTAATAGGTTCCGAAATCCATCTCGGCGACGAACTCGAGCGTCAGCAACTCGCTGGCCCGCCAGGAGGCGCCGGTGCGAGGAAAACCGACGAAGGCGCGCCACCCGGGCGCGGGCGTCCAGTCGAACGTCGCCACCGGAAGGATACGGGTGGAGCCGCGGGCGAGGGAGTCGTAGCGCAGGCCGAAGCCACCGCTGAAGTCGGCGTTGAATTTGCGGGTGGCGACGGCGAGGACGCCGACGCCGAGACCGCGCGAGGTGAAGCCGCCGCCGGCGTTGCCGTAGCCCGGGCTGACGCTGGCGAAGAGGGACCAGTCGGGGGACAGCGGACCGAACACGCCGAGCGACAGGTTGAGGGATTGGAACTCCTCGGGCAGCGGCGTACCGGGGTCGCGGTCCAACTGGTGGTGCCGGTAGCGCAGGCTGACGGTGGGCCGCCACTGGCCGGCCAGCGGAGCGAGCGGCACGGAGAGCCGCGCGCCATACTGCTGCACCGCAATGCCGCCGGCGGGTGCCCCGCGGGCCTCGAAGGCGGTGTTGCCGGTGAGGCCGCCCTCGACGGTGAGGCTCACCTGCGGCGAAGCGGCGCGCCCGCCGGCAGGTTGGGCCAGGAGGCCGGTGGTGGCGCCGAGAGCGGCGGCGAGGGCGGCGGCGAGTCGGAAACGGTGGCGGGAACGGCGGGACATGGGAAGGAGGGTGGGTTGATACGGGCGGCACGGGCGGCGGGATGCGCGGCTCGCACACCTCACTCCCGGCCGACGACGGCCCCCAAGCGGGCCCGCGCCTCGGCCGGCGTGAGGCCGTCGATGCGCACAAGCTTGTGCCGGGAGGTATCGCCGCGCGCCACGGTGACGGCCCGCCGCGGGAGCGCAAGTTGCGCGGCCAGAAAGTCGCACAGAACCTCGTTGGCCCGCCCCTCGACAGGGGGGGCGTGGACTTTGACCTTGAGGGCGTCGCCGAGCCAGCCCGCGAATTCGGTCCGGGGTGCGTTGGGGATGGCCTTGACGGCGAGCAGGCAGTGCGGGGGCATGACTGGGAATTCGATGGGGCGGAAGGCGGAGGGCGACCAACTGGCCCGGATCCGGAGGAGTGGGCCGTCGCTGCCCGGTGCCTCGCGGCGGGCTCAACCCAGCGCTTCACCCAGGGCGGCGATGATCTCCTCTGCGGGTTCGGTGCCGCAGCACAGCCGCAGCAGGTCGGGATCGAGCCGGCTCGCGGCGAGTTCCGCCAGTCCGGCGGGGGTGGTCACGAGATCGTAGTGCGCGAGGTACATGAACGGGCAGATCAGTGTCGTCTTCATGCCGAAGCTCGGTCCTTTCGGCAGGCGCAGCCGATCATAAAACGACTCCAGGGCGCCAAGGCGCTGCAGGGTGAACGTGATCATGCCGCCGGTGGCGTCCGGCGTGCGCGCCAGCCGGCGATAGTTGGCCGCGGCGGCGGGGTGCAGAGCCCAGAACACCTCGCCGACCGCGGGATGGGAGCGGAGAAACGTCGCGACCCGGGCGGCGTTCTCCTGGATGCGGGCAAGCACGCGCGGCGTTTCCCCGATCTGCGCGGCCAGGCGGGCGAGGTCGCCCGGGTGAAACGGCTCCAACTCCGCCGGGATCCGCCGCCGCAGCTCGGCGGCGTCGCTGCCGGCCGGGTTCACCACCGCCAGGCCCGCCGTGAGGTCGCCCTCGCTCGCCGTGTATTTGGTCAGGCTGGACACCACGACGTCGGCGTGCGGCAGCACCTCCAGGCTGAAGATCGAGGCAATCGAGGGATCCACCACCAGCCGCGCGCCGTGCCGCCGGCAGAGTCCGGCAAGCGCCGGGAGGTCGGGCGTCTGGAGGAGCGGGTTGGTCGGCACCTCGGCGACGACCCCGGCGATGCGGGCGCCGTGCCGCGCGAAGATCCGCTCGATGGCGGCGAGATCGAAGACATCGCGGATGTAGACGTAGTCCAGCGGCGAGGCCGTGAACTTCTTCATGATCGCGATGGTGTCGAGGTAGAGCCAGCCGAGTTGCAGCCAGATGGTGCGGCCGCGCGTCGCCTGCAGGTCAGCCACGGCGCGAAAGGCCGCCCAGATGGCGTTCATCCCGCTCGGGGCGAGGAACAGATCACTGTCGCCTGCGCCCGGCAGCACGGCCCGGAGTTGGCGCCGCACCTCGCCGGCCGCGTCGCCCGCCAACCTCGCCTCCGCCCACGGGACCGCCAGCAGGCCAAGGCGCACGAGGTGTTCCTCCGCCGCGCGCGAGGAGAGGAAGCCGCCGAGGTGCTGGAGGAAGATCTTCGCGCGGGCAAACACTCCCGCCGACTCCGGGTGCGAGACGCCGTGGAGTCCGTCGCGTGCAAACACCTGCGACCCGGCCGCCGTGCCGAGATGCCCGGCGAGCGCCCCGGCCATCCGCGCCGAGGTGACGAGCCAGAGCGTGCGCGGCGGCCGGCCCCCGGCCGGATCGCCGGCGAGCCCGGGGGTGGTCGCAACATAATGCGCCGCCAGTTGCCGCGCGTAGGGATGAACCACGAAGCGCGGATAACCGGAGGTGAGATGGCGGGTGATGGCCGGATCCTTTTCCTCGTAGCCGCACACGGCGCGCATCGTGGGCAGGCTGCACGACACGGCGTGCGGGCTTTCGGGAATGCGCTGGCCGAGCGGCAGGTGGGCAAAGGCGGGCATGAGGAGGGAAGGGCGGCGAAAGGGGCCGAGCTTTAGCGCGGGGCGGCGGCTGGCAACCCCGGCGTGTGTCAGCACCGCGGAGGGGGGACGCCGCTCGGTTTTCGCCGGCCACGAGGCGAGACGCCTCGTCCACGACCGGAGGCGCCCCGGCGCGTTGCAGCGGCGGCGCTCGAGCGTGGGCGGCGGTGTTCAGGCTTGGCCGGTCCGCGCCGTCCACCCAAGCTGGGCCCGTGGAGTCGTCCCCCCTGAGTCAGGCCGCCTGGCCGGCGAATGCCGGGGCGCTGCCTTTGTCCGCTGGCGGTGAGGAGCGGGCCGGGTCAGGAGTGCCGCGGCAGTGGTTTGCCGACGAGGTGCAGCCGCACGAACCGGCGTTGCGAGGCTACCTGCGGAATGCGTTTCCCTCGCTGGAGACCGACGAGATCGTCCAGGAGTCGTACCTGCGCCTGCTCCGCGCGCACGCGGCGGGGCGCATCGATTCGACCAAGGCCTATCTGTTCTCGATTGCGCGCAACACCGCGCGGACGCTGTTCCGCCGGCGGCGCCTTTATGCGGATATTCCGGTAAACGAATTGCCCGACTGGCGAGTCTTGGCTCCGGGACCGGATGCCGCCGAGGCACTCGTCGCCCGAGAACGCATCGAGCTTATGAGCCAGGCCATCGCCCGACTGCCCGACCGCTGCCGCGAAGTGATGCGGCTGGCGGTGGTGCGGGGGTGCTCCAACGCCGAGATCGCTGCGGCGCTCGGGCTTTCCGAGAACACCGTGCGGGTGCACCTGGCGCGCGGCCTGCAGAAGTGCGCGGGCTACCTCCGCGACAAGGGGGAACGGCGGTGAGCGCACACATCGAGCGGCAGGCAGCGGACTGGCTGGCCCGGCGCAACGGCGGACTTTCCGCGGCCGAGGCGGCGGAGTTGCGTGCCTGGCTCACGGCGGATCCCCGCCACGCGGCGGCCCTGGCGGCGCTGGAGCAAACCTGGGAGGAATTGGGCGCCGTGCGGCGGTCCGGGCAGGCGGAAAGGCTCTGGATCGAGGTCGAGGCGTGCCGACGGCAGCGCCGGCGGCGGCGGCGGCGCGCCTGGGGGGCGGCCGTGGGCGTGGCCACCGCCGTCGCCCTGATGGCAGCCCTGCCCTGGCCCAAACGCCCCGCCCCGGCCGGAGTGGAAAGTGCCGCGGCCGACCCAGGGACAACGGTGCGCCGGCTCGCGGATGGCTCGACCGTGGCCGTGCGGGCGGGAGCGGTGATTGAAGTCGACCTCCAGGCGTCGGTCCGGCGGGTGCGGCTGCTGCGCGGCGAGGCCTTGTTTTCGGTCGCGGAGGATCCAGCGCGGCCGTTCCTCGTGGAGTCGGGCAGGGTGGGCGTGCGCGCCGTGGGGACGGAATTTTCCGTGGCCCACGGGCACGGTTCGGTGACGGTGCTGGTGGTGGAGGGTCGGGTCGCGGTGTCATCCCGGCCCCACCAGGAAGGCGCGACGGCCGACGACGAGGCGGGCGTGATCCTGGCCGGGCCGGGCGATCGCGTGCAGGTGCCGGCGGCGGGAGTGGAGGCGGGCGCACGCACGGCCGAAGGGAACCGTGCGGCCGTCTCGCGGGTACCGGCGGAGGAATTGCGGCAGGCCCTCGCCTGGCGTGGAGAGCGGCTGGAGTTTTCCGACACGCCCCTCGAGGAGGCGATCCGGGCCATCAACCGCGGTCGCCGGGTGCCGATCGTACTCGCCGATCCGCGCCTGCAACGGCGCACCGTCACCGGCGTGGTCTGGTCCGGCGACAGCGACGAACCGGTGCGCCTGCTCGAGGCGGGCTTCGGCCTGATCGCGGAGCGGAGCGGCGGCGTCATCCGGCTGCGGGCGCGGGAGTGACCGCGAAAGAGATCCGACGGGTACCGCCGCGCACCTCCCGCGGTGGCCGGAACCGGTGGTCAACTTTTTTCACCGCGGAGTAATCGGAAATCCGTGCCCGTGAGTCTACCCCGCGGGAATGGACTCCTCCCGATTCACCCGGCGGGTCCACCCTGCACCACCATGGCCTACTTCCGACTCCCCTCCCCGTGTTTCGCCCTGATCGCCTGCGCCAGCCTGGCTTGGCTGGCCGTTTTCGGCTCCTCCCGCCTGTGCGCCCAGGCCACCGAGCAACGCACCTTCGACCTGCCGGCCGGGACCGCCGCCATGACCTTGAAGTTGTTCTCCGAGCAATCGGGCCGCTCGCTGATTGCGGACAGCGAGCTGCTCCGCGGCGTGCGCACCCCGGCCTTCAAGGGCACGGCGACCCCGCGCGAGGCGCTGGAGCAGGTGCTCGCGGGCACGGGCCTGGCGGTCACCGCAAGCGGGCCGGCGGGGGCGTTCGCTTTGCAGCGGGTCAGCGACAGCGGCGCGGGATCCTCCGCCGCACCGCGGCCCGCGCGCCCCACGGCCGCCCCGACGGAGGGGGAATCCTCCGAGATCGTCGTGTTATCCCCTTTCGAGGTGCAGACCGACCTCGACAAGGGGTTTGTCGCCGCGACTTCGCTCGCGGGCGGACGTCTGGCGGGTCGCCTGGAGGACACCCCGGTTGCCTACTCGGTCCTCACCAGTGATTTCCTCGAAGCGCTCGATCTCACCGATGTGGAGAGCGCAACCCAGTGGACCACCGGCGCCACGCTGCAGGACGACGATGGGCGCAACTTCATCTACGGCTCGAGCAATTCGCCCCGCATCGGGCTGCGCGGCGTGAGCGCCAACGGGGCGCAGCGCAACTTTTTCGGCACCGCGGGCAACTACGACAACTACAACACCGCGCGGCTCGACTTCGCGCGCGGCCCCAACGCGGTGCTCTTCGGCACCGGCAGCTTCGGCGGCACGGCCAACATCGTGACCAAGGAGGCGATGTTCAACAAACTCTCCCACTCGGTCCGCTACACGCAGAGTTCATGGGGCAGCCATCGCGCCACCCTCGACACCAACCAGCCGCTCGGGCCGCTCGCGGCGGTGCGCTTCAATTTTGTGAAACAGGACCGGGGCGGCTGGCGCGACAACGAGCAGGACGAGCGCCTCGGCGCCCATCTCACCGGCAGCCTTCAGGCCACGCCCGCCCTGCGCCTGCGCGGCGAAATCGAATGGGCCAATCTGCGCAAGACCGTGCCGATCACCTCGTCGCAGGACTACTTTGCCGGCTGGGATGGAGTCACTACCTTCAGCTCCCTGCTCACCACCGTTCCCTCCAACGCCAACCGCCTCGGCATCGCCCGGGTCGGCAATCTCACCGCCCCGCGACCGACCGTCATCCCCGCCCTCAATCCCAACAAGGTCTACAACACCGGCGGGACCGCCATCACCCAGGGGGCCAACAACACCGCCGAGGTCCCGGCGGCCGGCCAGCTCGTCGTCGGCCCCTCCGCCAACCTCGCCACCGGCCCGATCCTGAACGGGATCAACGTTCCCGCCGGCTGGTTTGATCGCGCCCTCGCCGGATCCAAGTTCAGCATCCCCGCCCGCGGCTTCTCCACCGCCCTCGATCCACCCGGTTACATCCAGAGCTACCGCGTGATGTCCGGCTTCGCCAACTACCAGTTCCGCGACAAGCTCTTCGTCGAACTCGCCGGCTCCCTCAGCCGCAACGGCGCCGACCGCGAGTACATCACCGTGCGCCAGCTCCAGCGCATCCACATCGATATCAACCGCAACCTCCCCGACGGCACCCCCAACCCCTTCCTGCTCGAACCCTACAGCGAGGCCGCGCGCACGCGTTTCCAGGGCATCACCGAAAACTACGAAGCCCGCCTCGCCGCCGCCTACGTCTTCGACAAGAACCGCTTCGGCTCCTTCCGTCTCAACAGCATGGTCGGCCAGCGCTGGACCGACTTCCAGACCCGCGTCTGGGTCTACACCATGCTCCGCAACCCCGACTCCCGCGGCTGGGCCAACTCCAACAACGTCAACTACCGCTACTACTGGAATATCAACACCCCCGGCAACCGCCCGCTGCGCGACCTCTCCGGTCCCCAGACTTACACGGTCGGGAACGCCCTCGAAACCTCCGAGGCCGGCTGGGTGCTCGACATCGAGGACCCCACCAGCATCCGCGTCGACCACTCCTGGCTGCGCTACGCCCAGGCCGCCGCCAACGCCCAGCTCTTCAAGGACCGCGTCCATGTCATCGCCGCCGTCCGACGCGACGACTTCCACCGCCAGACCCGCAGCGGCTTGCTCTCGCGCTGGGACTACCCGGAGGGCTACGACGCCGTCACCCCGCTCAGCCGCCCCGGCGCCCCCGCCGACTATTTCCAGCTCAGCTATGTGCCCAAGGACGCCGCCGGCCGCCCCACCGGGCCCGCCCGCCCCGCCGAAGTTCGTCCCCGCGACGGCAATACGCGTCGCCTCGCCCAGTACGCCGGCGACCGCTTCCAGGACGACTACTCCGCGCCGGACTCCGACCAGGGCATGACCACCAGCACCGCCGGCGCGGTGTTCCACGCCACCCCGTGGCTCAGCGTCTTCGCCAACTACGCCGAGTCCTTCAGCCCCGCCGGCTCGCAGGTCGACATCAAGGGCGCGCCCTTCGATCTCCAGACCGCGAAGGGCTACGACTACGGGCTGCGCTTCTCCCTCTGGCAGGGGCGGCTGCGCGCCAGCGTCAGCCGGTATCAGTCAAAAGAGGACAACAATCCCGTCGCCACCGGCGGCTCCGCCGGACTAATCACCGGCCTCGGCCTGGCGATCAACGAGGTGATCGATGCCAACGTGATCGGCGACCAGTCCAACGCCGGCAAGAACCAGCGCGGCTTCCCGAACGTGCCCCGCGCCTACAACGACCGGCGCGACCGGGAGAGCGAGGGCTACGAGTTCGAGGCCGTGGCCAACCTCACCGCCCGCTGGCGCCTGCTCGCCAACGTCGCCACCCCGCGGGCGTATCAGTCCAACGCCTACAGCGACACCCGCGCCTACCTGCGCGAGAACGACGCCATCCTCCGGCAGATCCTGCTCGACGGCGGCGTGCGCGTCGACGCCAACAGCACCGCCTTCGTCGATCCGGCGGTGCCGATCAACCTGCGCACCCCCGATGCCGCCGCGGCCGCCCAGGCGTGGAACGATCTGCGCGTCATCCTCGACTCCTTCATCACCGGCCGCCAGCGCATCACCCGCCTGGTCGAGACCACCGGCAACCTCTTCACCGATTACCGCTTCGACGAGGGCTGGCTGCGCGGCGTGCGGGTCGGCGGCGGTTTCAACCACCGCGGCCGCGAGATCATCGGCTACCGCGGGGCCGACACCGTCGTCAGCCCGACGAACCCCCGCCTCGCCATCGACGACCCGGACGGCGGGCCCACCGATCCCGTCTACCGCGACCCCTACACGGTGGCGGTGCTGAGCCTCGGTTACGAACGGCGCCTCGCCCGCGGGATGCGGCTCTCGCTCGACCTCAAGATCGAGAACCTCTTCAACACCGACCCGGTGCTCTATTACAACACCGCGCTGCGCCCGCCGGGAGGCGACCTCACCACGCCCGCCCGCGTCGCCACGCCGTACCAGTTTTCGCTGCTCGCCCCGCGCAACTACACCCTCACCGCCTCGCTCCGGTTCTAAGCGGGCGCCGAAAGAGTCCACGATGCCCGGTCGATGGAGGGCGCCGGTCCCTCGGCGCCGCAGCTACGTTCGCGGCGGCGACAGAGCGCCACCCTTCACTGATTGGACACCTTCTCAGCGCGCAGCGGCCACCGAGCACCGTCCGCACGGCGGCGACGGCCACCGAGCACCGTCCTCCGTCAGTGCGACTGTTTCGGCGCCCTCCGGGCCCGCGGCGGCCGCCAGTTTGTCACGTGTGCCGCGACCCGCCTGGGCCGCTCGCCGGCCGCGAAACAGGTTGCCCGCGGGGCGCCCGTCGCTGTTAGCGTGGGCGCGATGAAGCTGCTTTCGTGGAACGTCAACGGCGTGCGGGCCGCCCTCGGCAAGGGGCTGCTCGACTGGGTGCGTTCGTCCCGGGCCGACGTGATCTGCCTGCAGGAGGTGAAGGCCGTGGCGGGCGACGTGCAGCACGTCGACTGGCCCAAGGGCTACGAAATCATCTGGAACGCCGCGCAGAAGAAGGGCTACAGCGGCACCGCGGTGCTTACTCGCCGGCGGCCGCTGGCGGTGGCGCTGGGAATCGGGTCGCCGGAGCACGACGCCGAAGGCCGCGCCATCACGCTGGAGTTCGACGACTGTTATGTGATCGGGGTCTACACGCCCAACGCCCAGCCGGAGCTGGTGCGGCTGCCGTTCCGCCAGGCGTGGGACCGGGCCCTGCTGACCTATGCGAAGCGGCTCGAGCGGCGGAAGCCGGTGATCTTCTGCGGCGACCTCAACGTCGCCCACGAGGAGATCGACCTCGCCCGCCCGAAGGAGAACGTCGGCCACCCCGGTTTCTCCGACGAGGAGCGCGCCGGCTTCCGGACCTTTCTCGGTGCCGGATTTGTGGATACGTTTCGCGCCTTTGAGAAGGGGCCCGGCCACTACTCGTGGTGGACGTACCGCGCGGGCGCGCGCGCCCGCAACATCGGGTGGCGCATCGATTACGTGATGGCCAGCGCCGTCCTGCGCCCGCGGCTGCAGCGCGCCTGGATCGAGCCGGAGGTTCTCGGGAGCGACCACTGCCCCGTGGGGCTGGAGCTGAAGGCGCCATGAACGCGGCCTTCGCCGCCGCCGCAGAGTTGAAGGCGCTCCTCACGGTCCCGCCGCGGCGCACGCTCGCCGCGGCCGAGAGTCTCACGGGCGGGCGCGTGCAGGCGCTCGTCACGGCCGTCGCGGGGGCCTCGGAGTATTTCCTGGGCGGCGTCACCGCCTACGCGATCGCGCAGAAGGCCGCGCTGCTGGGCGTGGACCGGGAACACGCGGAAGCGTGCCACGGCGTGTCCGAGCGGGTCGCGCAGGAGATGGCGGCCGGCGCGTGCCGGCTGTTCGGAGCGGACCTGGCGGTGGCGACGACCGGCTACGCCGAACCGGCGCCGGCGCAAGGGGTGGCGGTGCCGTTCGCCTGGATCGCGGTGGCGCGGCGCGAGGCCGGCGGCCCGCGCGTGGCCTGGTGCCGGTGGTGCGAGTTTCCCGGGGCGAGTCGCGCCGAGGCGCAGGCCCAGGCCGCGGCGGCGGCCGTGAACGCGCTGATCGAGGTGTTGCGCGAAACTCCCGCCTGACCCGCTCTCCGCCGGCGCCTCCCCGCCCGAAAGTGTAACCTATTGGGTGACACTTTCCGGATCGCGTGGGGGCGAGCGGGGGAGAGGCGCGCGGCGACTTGTGCGCGGGACTGCTGGCGGGAGGAAACTGCGAAAGGCGCAGCGCCACGGCCGGGTTACCGGCCCACGAGGCGCCGCAGCCAGAGGCCGCCGGCGAGGGTGCAGGCGAAGCCGGCGGTGGCAACGGTAAGCGCGGAGAAGCCGGCGAGGGCCGGTTCGCGATCGGTCAGGCGGGCCCAGGCGCCGAGAGTGAACAGCGCCGTGCCCAACACCACGAGCGCTCCGGCGGCGATCAGGGGGCGGCGGGGGCTGGCCGGTGGCGGGTGCATGGCGACCCGCGGGCGCTTACGGCGCGAGGTACTGCACGAGCCCCATCAGGGGTTGCACTTCCGGCGGTGGCTGCACCCAGTCGGAGTAGAGCAGCTCGGGCAGCGTGTAGCGCGTGTTGTAGAGGATGAAATTGGCCTTGTCGTTGCGGGACAGGTGGCCGGTCTTGACCGTGGCGCCGGCGAACAGGCCCACCGACTTCGTATAACTCAACACGGGCGTCCGCAGCAGGGTTTCGTTGATGCGCTCGGCCTCGGCCGCGCGGGGGCCGGCGACGGCCTTGGCGTCGACCCCGAGGTTGAACCGCTGGGTGAAAAGCAGGCGCGGCGTGGTGTCGTCGGTGATGATGTGGATGCTCTCGACGGCGTTGGCACCGAGCTGGAAGCCGAGACTGGCCTCGCCGGCGTTGACCAGCACGGGCAGGCTCCAACGACCGTTGGGTTTCTTCACCAGGATCACGCCATAGCCGTCCTGCACGCCGAGGAGGAAGCCGGCCTTGAACTGATTCAGGATGAGGACGGCGCGCGCCCGCTGCCAGACCGCGGCGGGGATCGCGAGGCGTGGATTGGACTGGAACTCCTGCAGAATCGCCTCGCACGACTCGACCCGGGTCACGAGCGTCGCGCGGGAGGGCTCGGCGCGGGCAGCCGTGGCGCCAGCCAGCACGAGCAGGGAGAGGAGCAGGAGTTTCTTCATATCGCGGCAGAGGACGGGTTGAACCGCAAACTATGCACGCACCGGCAGGCTTGGAAAGCGTGGAGTGCGGGCGGTTCCGCGCGGGGGCGGGGCGGGGAACCACGAAATACGCGAAACACGCGAAAGAGCGCGGGGGCAAAGTGCAGGAGAAGGCGCCTTCGGCTCGGTTGCACTCCCGCAAAGGTGGCTGCGGATCGCTCGTCTGAGCGGCGGAGCCCAGTCGGCCGTCAAATTTTCGCTTTTGAGAGCAGTTCCGCGCCGCTGAGCTCAAGGGCGTTTGCCAGCCGTGCAACCGTAACGATCGATGCGAGTTTTTCGCCTCTTTCGATTTCCCCGACAAAGTTGTGATGCAAGCCCGCCTTTTCTGCCAAGTGGATCTGACTCAGACCCTGCGATACGCGGAGCCTGCGCACGGCGATTCCAAACTGTCTCGGAATGCGGTGCTCATCGGGCGGCATCGCCTCCAGAGTACCGACCCTCAGCGAAACGAACTACCCGCTATAGACTGTCGTTTGCGGTTGCACGATCCGACTGGAGCCGCTTGAATCCGATCCGATCGGCCTTTCTCGAGATGAAAAAGATCTTCTGCGTTGTTGGACTGCTCTGTGCGGCAGGTGCAAGCCGGGCTCAGACGCCGCCGGTGTTCGTGTCGCAACCAGCCAACGTGTCGGTAGCGGATGGCGGCTCCGTCACGCTTTCGGCGGCCGTCAACACCTCACTTTCCTCCGATGGAGGCATCTTCTCACCGTTTGCGGCGGTGACATGGGAGCTACAGCTTCCGACACGAACGCTGGCGGCATCGTCGGTGGCATCTTCGCAGATCAATGCGCGGATAACTGCCAGCATGAGTTTCGGTCCCGTGACCACCGCCGACTCAGGTACCATGAGGCTGATTGCGCGAAATGCGTTCGGAACCACTGCGAGCGAGGTGAGAATGCTGACCGTTACGCCGGTCGGCCCGTCCATCTCGGCGCAGCCGGTAAGTCAGTCCATTCTCGTCGGAGGAGGTGCCACGTTTTCCGTTTCGGTTCGGGGCACCGCGCCGATTTCTTATCAGTGGCGAAAGAATGGCAGTCCGATATCGGGGGCGACTACCGCAACGCTGGCGATTTCCGGAGCCCAGCTCGCTGACGCTGGCGGTTACTCGGTGGTGGTTTCCAACAGCCTTGGATCCTTAACTTCGGCGGTTGCGAATCTGACCGTAACCAGCGTGTTGCCTCCCTCGATCACGCGGCAACCGTCTGGGGCGCGAGTTGTCATCGGGGCACGTGTTGCGTTCAGTGTTGAAGCGGGAGGCTCGGCACCGCTGGAGTTCCAGTGGCGCAAGAACGGTTCTGCGATCCTGGGTGCGACGGCGTCGACGTTTGTTCTGGCTACCGCGCAGCTTGCCGACGCAGGGACGTTTTCGGTGACAGTGAGCAATACGGCGGGCAGTGTGGCGAGCGAGCCCGCGGTACTTTCTGTGGACCCGCCTCCCAATCCGGGGCGGATCGTCAATCTTTCGGTGCGCACGAACCTGCCCGCTGGACAGCCGCTCATCGTTGGCACGGTGGTCAGCGGGGGCCGCCGCGACATCCTTATGCGTGCCGCCGGTCCCTCCCTGACCGCACTCGGCGTCGCCGGCGCCATGCCCGACCCGGTGCTGGAACTTTACCAGGGAAGCACGCTGGTGGCGGCGAACGACAACTGGGCCGGCACGCTTGCGCCGACGTTTGCGGCAGTCGGTGCCTTTGCTTTCCAGGCCAACGGAAGCCGCGACGCCGCACTCGTCCAGTCGGTCGACGGTGCTCGTTCCATTTTGGTGCGAGGCACGACTGGTGGCGTTGTGCTCGTCGAGGCCTACGACACGGGTACGAGCAGTTCGCCACGGCTTGTCAACGTCTCCGCACGTAACCGTGTCGGCACGGGCGAAGATATCCTGATTGCCGGGTTCGTGATTGGCGGCAGTTCCGCCGTGCGGGTGCTGGTTCGGGCAGTCGGCCCGACGCTCGGCGCCTTCGGCGTTACCGGGGCCCTCTCGGACCCCATACTCGAGGTATTTCGAAATAACAGCGTGCTCATCGGGAACGACAACTGGGGCGGTGCGGCCGAACTCCAAGCAACCTTCGCAAGCGTCGGCGCATTCAGGCTTCCTTTTGCTAGCCGTGACGCAGCTGCCGTTACTACCCTGCAGCCCGGTAGCTATACCGTGCAGGTACGCGGCGTCGGCAGCGAAACCGGCGAGGCGCTGGTGGAGATTTACGAAGTGCCGTAGCCGGGATCCCCGCCTGTCTCCAAGGTTTCCGCAGCGCGACAGTTACCCGCCTTCAATTTCCCGTCCGAATCTCAAGACCCGAGGCCCAATCAACCATGAAAATGCGAGAACTTGTTTCGTTCGTCCCTCTGTTGACGCTCATCCCCGCACTTCGAGCCGCGCCCTATTTCACCGATCCGTTCAGCGGCGATTCTCTCAACCTCTCCCATTGGGTTCCATCGACGCCGTTTCCCGATAGCAGCGTACTCGTCGCGGACGAATCCTTGGTTTTGAACAATCGAGGCCGAGTGATTACGACCGGACACTACCCTGATCCCTTCGAGCTTACGATGCGGTTTCAGATCACTGGCACCGTGTTCGAGTCCTTCAAGATTGGTCTTCGAACGGATGGCACCACCACGAATCCGCCACACGAATTCGATGCCGGAATTTTTGCCAGCTTCCGCATCAGGAGCGACCCCGGTGATTTGTTGAACAACGTCACGATCTACAGCCAGGACCATCCCATTGGAGAACTCCTGGCCCAGGGTACCTTTGCGATGCAGCTGAATACACCCTACGATCTCAAGATCGTGGATACGGGTTCAAGCGTCAGCCTGTTCCTCAACGACTTTTCCGCGCCCTTTCTGACTGCTGCTTCATCGGCTGCCTACGGACATCAGGTCGGATTCTACAACCGGGAAGGAGCAGGCGCCGGGTCATTCATTTCCGCGGGAGCGCAGGTGAAGGTCGATTTTTTCGAGATTATGTCTGCGAGAGGTGTTCCTGATGGTAACTCTACGCTGGGACTTTTGGCCCTGGTGGGGGTGGGTGGACTACTGATTCAGCTTCGCCACGAGAGATCGCGCAGATAGCCGCTCCTTCGCGCGCCGTACTCACGCGACACCTCTGGGCCTGCGTGTCCCGCCGTCTTTCGTGGTGACCCGGTTCCGCCGCCTCGACCGCCTCACTCCAACCCGCGCGCCGCGATGTCGTCCTCGCCCCAGCCGAAGTAGTGGCCGAGCTCGTGCAGGTAGGTAAGGCGCACCTCCTCGCGGAAGATCGCCTCCTCCTGCTCCGCGAAGTCCCAGAGGCTATCGAGGTACAGGAGAATCTGGGGTGGGGTCGGGTTGTCGTGCGTCAGCTCCGTGCCGTGGGAAGTGCCGGTGAAGAGGCCGAGGATGTCGGGCTCGAAACCTTCGGCGAGGACGTCGGGGGCGGGGGTTCGCTCGTAGTGGACGGCCACCCCGCGGGCCAGGGCGCGCAGGTCGGGCGGCAACTGGCGCTGGGCGGCGCCAACCGTGTCGGCGGCGAGCTGGGTGAGGCGGGCGATGTCCATGGTCGGTTTGGTTTTTTCGGCAGGGCGATCCCACCCCGCACCTTTCGCTGGCAGAGTAGTATCAGGCGGCGGGGGGCAGTTCGGCGGAGAGGTCCAGGCCGTCGAACCGCTGGCCGAGGAACCAGACACCGGCGGCGACCTCGGCGAGAAACACCACCAGCACGGCAAGGGAGGCGACCAGCACGGCGGCGGCCAGGCCGGCGAGCCACTGGCCGAGGAGCAGGGCGACGGCGGCAACGCCGGCGGCAGGCGCGAGCGCGAGCGCCATCGCGAGGAGCTGGGCAAAGAAGAAGATCATGCGCTGGCCGACGACCTCGGGACCGCCACCGCGCGCCCGGGTGGCGTGGAACCAGGCGGGAAACAGGAGCGCGGCGGCGTTGGGCACGAGGAGTTGCAGCGCCACCACGGCGGGAGTCACCAGGGCCAGCCCGAGGGTCGCCGCCACCCGGACCTCCGGGGTGAACCAGGCGAGGCTCGCACGCGGAGCCGGAAAGGCGAGGGCGCCGGCCAGCAGCGCGAGCCAAACCACTCCGGTGAGAATCGCCATCGGGGCGAGCAACTCGCCCAGGACGATCCGCCAGCCGGGCAGCGGGTAGGTCTTCAGCAGGTCGGCGTGGGCCAGATCACTGCGGAGATCCTGGCGTGCGAACTGCGGCCCGACGATCAGGGCGTAAGCGACGAACATCACGGCGGCGCTGCCGACCAGCGCCTGGACCGGCTGCAGCGATGGCTGGGTGCGGAGCCAGAGGCCGCCGGCGATCACCAGCGCGGCCCCGGCCGCGAACGCCCGCAGGGTGAAGTAGGGCCAGGTCGAGAGCAGGTTCTTCCACAGGAACGCGACCTCCGGCGGCCCGCCAGGCGCGAGCGCGAACGGCGCGGCGCGGCTTCGCGCCGCCGCGGGACCGCGCCCGCCGCCGGCGCGCGCCGCGATCCGGGCGGCCCGTTGCTGGGCCTGGTCGATGGCGTCGTCCTCAAAGGCGACCGCGGCGCGCACGACCCAGAGGTAATGCAGGGCGACGATCGCCAGCGCCGGGCCGAACGCCACGAGGAACGCCCGGCCGTCGAGGGCGAGGAACGGCCCGAGCACGAGCCGGATCGGCTGAAGCATCCAGGCGAGGGGCGCGGTCTCCGTCAGGGCCACCAGCCAGGCCGTGGCCGGGCGCAGGTCGGCGGCGTGGGCGGCCTGGAGCGGCTGGAAACCGTCCGGCATCCTGTAAACGGATACGGCGGCGATCGCCAGGGGTGCGGCGAGGAGGAGCAAGCGGTGCCGCCAGGCGGGCACGCCGCGATCGGCCAGGCGCGAGAGGGTGAAGTTCGCCCCGGTGAAGTGCAGGTTCAGGGTCGAGAAGATGAACCACCAGCCGGCGGCGTGGGTGAGGGCGTTGCCCCCGAGCGCGGCCCAGCGGTGGGAGAAGAGCATCATCACCGCCGCCCCTAGGGCGCTGCGCAATTGTCCGCTGAGCAGACGGAAATGCACGAGGCGGCGCCGCGTCACGGGGGCCGGGAAGAGGAAGGCGATCTCGGCCTCGCTGAACCCCAGCGCCGCCCGCGGCCGCGGCACGACCCAGCCGAGCACGACGAGTCCCAGAAGGGCGAGCGCCCCGAAGGCGGTGGTGACCGGCGCCCAGTCCGCCGGGAGCACGGCCCGGGCGGCCTCCAAAGCCTCGGGCGGAAGGCCGGTGCCGGATCGCGCGGGGCGCGGCCCAGGCGGAGCCCCCAACGGCCGGAAGAAGAAGAAATAGAAGTAGGCGCAGCCGACGATGGCCCCGAGCAGGTACTTGGGTTGCCGCAATCGCCGCGCCCGCGTGCGCAGCCAGTTGCCCGCGGAAACCAGCCGGAGGTAAACCAGCGCCCCAAGCATCGCGCTCATCCCTCCGTGCCGCCGGTGGCGCGGAGGAAGACCTCCTCGAGGTTGACGTTGGCGTCGCCATTGGCGAACCGCCCCGCGACCTCGGCGAGCGTGCCGTCGGCGATCTTTTCGCCCCGCTTCAGGATCAGCACGTGGGTGCAGACCTCTTCCAGCAGGTGCAGCAGGTGTGAGCTGAGCACGATGGCGGCGCCGTCGCGCGCCCGGCGGCGGATCGAATCCTTCATCCGCCGGATGCCCAGCGGATCAAGGCCGGTGAGCGGCTCGTCGAAGAACAGCACCTGCGGCCGGTGCAGCAGCCCACAGGCGATGGCCAGCTTCTGCTTCATCCCCCGCGACAGCTCGCCGGGGAGATGATCGGCCTTGTCGGCAATCTCAAACTCTTCCAACAGCGGGCGGGCGAGCGCCTCGGGATCCGCCACGCCATAGAGGCGGGCGACGAAGCGCAGGTGCTGGCGCACCGTGAGATAATCAAAGAGCCGCGGCTCGTCGGGAAAGAACGCGAGCGCGCGCTTGGCCGCGACCGGATCGGTGGCGAGGTCGTGGCCGGCGATGCGGATGGTGCCGGCCGTGGCCGGGATGATGCCCGCCAGGCAGCGCAGCGTGCTGGTCTTGCCGGCCCCATTCGGGCCCACGAGTCCGAGCACTTCGCCCGCGCCGACGGTCAGGGAGAGGTCGCGCACCGCCACGAAGGAGCCGTAGCGTTTGGTGAGGGCCTGGACCTCGAGCATGGGGAGCGACGGTGCGCCGGGGGGGCAGCCGCCGCAAGCCCGCTAAAAAAAGTGCAACTCCACTCCGGCGGGTCCGTCATGCCATGCCAGCGACCCGTCCTGCCGGCCGGGCCGTCGACCACTCAGGATCTCCCTCCGGAACCCCCATGAAAATTCGCTCCTTCCTCGTCTGCGCGGTCGCGCTTGGCGCGATGGCTGCCTTTTCCGTATTGAATGCCCAGGATCAGAAGAAGGGTCGCGGCGGCCCCGGTGGCCGGGGCGGCATGATGACCGCCGAACAGCGGATCGAACGCCTCGAACAGGCCGTCGGCAACCTGACCGGCGACCAGAAGGCCAAGATCAAGGACATCTATGCCAAGGCCCAGGAGAAGATGCAGGGTCTGTCGCAGGACGAGCGCCGCGAGAAAGGCATGGAAATCCTGCGCGAATCCGGCCAGCAGGTCCGCGCCGTGCTCACCGCGGAGCAGCAGAAGAAATACGATGAAATGATGGCGCAGATGCGCGGCGGCCGCGGTGGCGGCGGCGAGCGCAAGCGCAACAACTGAGGCCGGAACCCGGGCGGGGCGCCGGTGCCCCGCTGCCGGAGGCCTGGCGGATGCATTCCGGCGGCCGCGCCGGGCAACAGGTGCCGGGGCCTGATCGTCTTTGTCAGGGGTTGGTATTGTGGCCGCCGCGGATCGCAGCCCGCGGCGGCCTTTTTGTGCACAAGTCGAGCCGGGCGGGCACCGGTGCGAACGAGCGCCTGGGGCGCTACGTCCGCGCTCCCATCGATTATACCCCGGCATCGGCTGCGCCGCCCTCCCGCCATCGCCCGGATTTCAGGGCTTGCGCGCGCTTGCCCCAGCGGCTCCGCCGTTTTACGGAGCGCGAGCGTAGGCTGCGAGCCTCACTCGCTGCAGCGACGTGCGCCCGATTATTTTCTTCCCTCGCGCCGGGCCGGATCCACGTTCGGCCCATGGCGGAAAAAACACGCGTGATCGTAGCCGGTGGCGGCGCCGCGGGTTTTTTCGCGACCATCACCGCGGCCGAGACGCTGGGCGCCGCCGGCGAGGTCACGATCTACGAGGCCACCGCCCATCCGCTGGCCAAGGTGCGCGTGTCCGGCGGCGGGCGGTGCAACGTCACGCATGCCTGCTTCGAGCCGCGGGAACTCGTGAAACGCTATCCGCGCGGCGGCCGCGAATTGCTGGGGGCGTTTCACCGGTGGCAGCCGCGCGACATGGTGGCCTGGCTCGCGGAGCGCGGCGTCGAGACCAAGACCGAGGCCGACGGCCGGATGTTTCCGGTGACGGACGCCTCGGCCACGATCGTCGACTGCCTGCAGCGGGACGCGGCGGCGGCCGGCGTGCGCGTCGTGACAACCTGCGGCGTGCGCAGAGCGGAGGCGCTGGGGCGAAAGGGTCGCGCGGTGGTGGGGCCGAGCGACGAGGGTGCCGCGCCCGACGGCCGCGCGCAGGCTCCGGCCGGTTTCTGGCTGACGCTGACCGACGGCACGGAGGTCCGTTGCGAGCGGCTCATACTCGCGACCGGCGGCAACCGTTCCTCCGCCGGCTACATGATCGCGCAGGCGCTGGGCCACACGATTGAGCCGCTGGTGCCGTCGCTGTTCACGTTTCATCTGGACGATGCGCGGCTCATCGGACTCTCGGGCGTGTCGCTGGACAACGCGGTCGTCGCCGTGCCCGGCACGAAACTGCGCGCGGAGGGGCCTCTCCTGGTGACCCACTGGGGTCTCAGCGGGCCGGCGATCCTGAAGCTCTCGGCGTGGGGCGCGCGTGAACTCGCCGCGCGGAACTACGAGTTTCCGCTGAAGGTGAACTTCGCGCCGCCGCACCACCGCGACTCGCTGCTGCGCGAGCTCACGGGGGTGCGGGCGGCGAACCCGCGCAAACAGATCGCCACGTGGAGTCCGCTGGCGATGCCGCAGCGCCTGTGGGAGCGGCTCGTCACGCACGCGGGCCTCGCCGCGACAACACCCTGGACCGGCGTGGGCAACGCCGCGCTCGGCACGCTGGCACTGCAACTCACCGCGGCCGAGTTGAAGGTGGTCGGCAAGAGTGTGTTCAAGGAGGAATTCGTGACCTGCGGCGGGGTACGGCTGAGCGAGGTCGACTTCCGCACGATGGAGAGCCGCGTGTGTCCGGGGCTGCACTTCGCCGGCGAAATTCTCGATATCGATGGCGTCACCGGCGGGTTTAACTTCCAGGCGGCGTGGACGACGGGGTGGCTGGCGGGGAGGGCAGCGGCGGGAGGCGGGTAGGAAGTGGGGGAGACAGAGAGGGGGGAGAGGGGGCGGGAGTTTACGTGGTTTGCGACTGCGGATTCGGGCGCGGTGTAACTCCGGCCTTCACACGCCCCCTTTTTCCCTCATTCCCTCACTCCCTCCTCCGCTCATTCTCTCCTTCTTTCAACTCCTCCTGCTTATTCTGCCCGTCTTCGCCGTCATCGCGATCGGCGTCGTGGTGCGGCGCGTGCACTGGATCGAGGGCGAAGCGGAGACCAGTCTCATCCGCCTCGTCGTCAATGTTTGTTACCCGTGCCTGATCTTCGAATCGGTGGCGGCCAACCCGGCCTTGCGGGAACCCAGCAATGTGATCCTCCCACCGCTGGTCGGATTCGGCGTGACGTGGGCCGCGATCCGCGCCGGTCTGCTGGTCGCGCGCGGGATTGGTCTGCATGTGGGCACGGGCCTGCGGACGTTTGCGCTGGCGGTGGGCATCTCCAATTACGGGTTCCTGCCGATTCCGATCATGGGCAGCATCTGGGGGCCGGAGAGCCTGGCGGTGCTGATGGTGCACAATGTCGGCGTCGAGGCGGCGATCTGGACGGTCGGCCTGCTGACGTTGAGCGGCGAGTCGTTGCGCGACGGCTGGCGGCGGCTGCTGAGTCCGATCGTGATCACGCTCGCGGTCGCGATCGCGTGCAACCTCGCGGGCGTGACGCCGCATCTGCCGAAGGTGCTGCTCGATACCGTGCACGCACTCGCGGTGTGCAGCATCCCGCTCGGGCTCGTGATGACGGGGGTGAGCCTGGCGGGATTTGTGGATCGGCCGCGCGAGCTGTTCCACGCGCGGGTGAGTGGGGCGGCGATGATCTTCCGGCTCGGGCTGATGCCGATCGCGCTGATCCTGCTCGCGAAGTACCTGCCGTGCTCGGTCGAGCTGAAGCGTGTGATTCTGGTGCAGGGGGCAATGCCGGTGGCGATGGCGTCGGTGATGATCGCGCGTCTTTACGGTGGGCAGCCGCAGACGGCGGCGCAGATCGTCCTCGGCACGACGGCGGCGGGCCTGCTCACGATCCCGCTCTGGATCCAGGCGGGGATCGCGTGGCTGGGGGTGTAGG
>CAZDGC010000026.1:17403-65231 GCA_964504885.1 uncultured Opitutus sp. | reverse complement strand
TAGCCCGGAAAAATCATACGCGGATTGAAGACTGGGCGCAGATTCTGCTTAAGTTGTTGGTGTGAACAATCCAACTACAGCAGAACCCAGCGCCCAGTCTTTGACAGAGTGTCGGCAGGCTTCGTTCAAGTTTCAAGATCTTGGAGCGCGCCAGGTGGTGGCCGACTTCAGCGGCGGGCACCTCAGTAGCGACGGGGGCGCGCTGCTCTTGCGGCAGGTGGACCAGTCGATCGGGCTGTCGCGCCGGCTGGCGGGCTGCTTCCGGGACGAGCGCGACCCGCGGTTTGTGGAGCATGCGGTGGAGGAGTTGGTGCGCCAGCGGCTCCTGGCGCTGGCCCTGGGCTATGGGGATCTGAACGACCACGCCGACCTGCGCCGCGATCCGCTGCTGGCGGTGGCGGCCGGCAAGACCGATCCGCTCGGCGCCCAACGGGTCAGCGATCCGGGCCGGGCGCTGGCGGCGCCGGCGACGCTGCAGCGGATGGAGACGGCCATCGACCATAAAGCCAGCCGCTATCATCGGCTCACCGCCGAGCCGACATTGCTGCGCGCGCAGTTGTTGCGGGAGGCGGTGCGCACGCTCGAGCGGAAGGCCCGGCGGGTGATCATCGATCCCGACGCCACGGATGCGCGGTTGCATGGCCAGCAGGAAGGGCGGTTCTTTCACGGTTACTACGGCGATTACTGCTATCTGCCGTTGCTGATCTACATCGGCGACGTACCGGTGTGGGTCGAGTTGCGCACGGCCGACGGCAGCGCGGCGCGTGGCGTGGTAACGGCGCTGGAGGCGATCGTGGCCGCGGTCCGGGAGCGCTGTCCGCACGCCCAGATCATCGTCCGCGGCGACAGCGGCTTTGCGCAGGAGGAACTGATGGCCTGGTGCGAGGCGCAGCGGGTGGACTTTGTCCTGGGCTTGGCGCGCAACGCCCGGCTGATCGAGCGCTTGGCGCCAACACTGGCTCGCGCCCGCGAACGCGCGGCGCTGTGTGGCGGCCGGACGCGTCAGTTCACGGAGTTCAGCTATCGCACCCTGGACAGCTGGAGTCGGGAACGCCGGGTGGTAGGCAAGGCGGAGATCCTCGGGGACAAGGACAATCCGCGTTTCGTGGTCACCAGTCTAGCCGCCGCTGAGGCTGCGGACGTCGTGTACGAGCAGATCTACTGCGGCCGGGGGGACATGGAGAACGCGATCAAGGAACACCAACTCGAGTTGTTCGGGGAGAGACTGTCGTGCGCCGGCTTCGCCTCCAACGAGGTGCGGCTGCTGCTGGCCAGTTTCGCCCAGGTGCTGCTGGAGCGATTGCGGGTGATCGGACTGCATGGCACGGCGCTGGCCCGCGCCACCGCCGGGACGATCCGGGTCCAACTGCTCAAAATCGCCGCTCACGTGACGGTCTCCGTGCGCCGGGTCTATGTGCGGTTCGCCACCAGCTTCGCGCGCCAGGAGATTTTCGCGCAGGCGCACGCGCAGCTCGTCGGTTGGGTGGACTCGAGCTGAGACCAATCCGGAACCGAAAAAACGGTGGCCGGCGGGCCCGCCGCAGGCGGAGCCTGCCGTTTTTTCGAAAAACGCTAAAATCGTTCCGGTCTTCAGAGGGAGAAAGTCTCGCGAAGCCCCTTGGAAAGGGCTCTCCGGCGAGGCCAGATGGCGTTTTTGAAAAAACGCCAAAAAAGCCCGTTCCAAAAAGAAGGGTGTGATGAATGCGGGTTAGCCATGCAGAAGCAACCGCGAATGAACGCCAAGCGACGCGAATTTCAGAGGCTGCGCTGTTCACATCGACGTTTCGTAGCCACTTACTGGACGGTGTTCCGCCGTCCGGCTCCGGCTTTGGGTGTCTGGTTTGGCGCCCCGTTCGCGTCCATTCGCGTGAATTCGCGGTTGCACTGAATCGTTAGGCGTTGGCCGCGGCTCCGTCACTGCGGCAGCGAGCCGCCACCCTCACTTCACCTCCAGGGCAAACGGCACGAACTCCTCGCGACCCCGGAGATTGAGCTGCGCCCAAACGGTGTAGGCTCCGGGCTCGGGAATGGTGAGCTTGAAGCTCAGCCCGGGGGCTCTCGGATCGGGCGCGCGGGGCATTCCCTCCTCGACCGGATGCAGGTGCGCAAAGCCCGACCGCGCGGCGTCGAACGCCACCAGGTGCGCGTACGCGCCCATGACCTCGCCCAAGCCCACATCGGCCCCATCGAGCCGCCGAACGGTAAAGCGCAGATCGATTGGCTGGCCGGCGCGCGCAGGTTGCGGCGACACCACGAGGCTGAAACGGTGATCGTGGTGCTCCACTTCCGTCGCCGAAACCCACCGCGCGCTCTCGGCGGCGGCCGTCGCCTCCGCCCCCGAAGTCCCGCCTGAGGGTGCGACTTCGAGATCGACGCTCGCATAGAGTCCACGCGCCGTGGCCGCCGGCGTGAAGTCCGCAAAAACCCGGTACGTCCCCGCCCGGCGCGGCGTGAAGGAGAAGGCCCATCGCCCCGGGATGCGCGTCGGGTCCGGGTGCAGGTGTTGGTAGTCCGCCAGGGTGGGATCGACGAGCAGCAGGTGGAGCCGGCGGGTGTGGGTCACGAGCAGATCCTCCGGAGCGATGGCTTTGCCGCTGGCGGTCCGGAGCGTGACCACCGCCTGCACCGGCTGGCCGGCGACCGCCGGCGCCGCCGGCGCCAGCGTCATCGCAACCGGAGAACGCACCGCGACGACCGGGATGAACTGCGGGTTGGAGGGATCGCAAAACTCGATCGCGCGGCCGCCCTTCGCATCGACGCGAAAGTCCATATGGTTGAGGTTCGTGCCGGTGGGCAACTGCCGCAGACCGAGGAAAACCGCCACCGCTCCGGCGGTGAGGGCGGCAAACTGGCGCCAGGCAAACGGCGGGACCGGGACGGGATTGGGACCACCCGTGGCGGCGGTTGCGTGGGAAGGGGTGGGCACGGGCGTCATCGTCCTACCGATTTGCCGGGGCACAAAATTGTCAAAGGGTTTGCGGCGTGCCGAATCGCGGCTTCTTGTCCGCCCTTCCCTCCCACATGGCCACTGGTTCCGGCGTCTCCCGCAGCAACACTTACAAGCCCGCGCTGGCGATCATCGCCGCGGCGGGATCGGCCTGGGTGTTTCTGTTGGTGACCCTCGGGGCCTTCACCACCAGCATCAATGCGGGCATGGTGTTTCCGGACTGGCCGCTTTCCAACGGCTCAATCAACCCCGAGGGCTGGCTGCAGGATCTGTCGATGTTCGCGGAGCATTCACACCGCCTGACCGGGATGGTGATGGGGCTGATCACGATTGGCCTGGCCCTCTGGCTGTGGCGCCGCGAGGAGCGAAAATGGCTGCGCCGGCTCGGCTACTGGGCGCTAGGCATTGTGGTGATCCAGGGCCTGATCGGCGGCAAACGCGTGCTGCTCCACCAGATGGACATGCCCGGATTCGAGATGTCGGTCGGGGAACTGTTGCGCATCCCGCACGGAATTCTCGCGCAGGTCTACGTCTGCCTCCTGATTGGCGTCGCAGTGGCCTGCACCCGTTCGTGGATCGAACAGACCCTGCCGGTCGGCCCGGCCGTGCGGCGGGTGGGTCTGGTCTGCTGCGCCCTGCTGCTGGTGCAGCTCGCCATCGCCGCCACCATGCGCCACAACAACGCCGGCCTGGCGATCTACACCTTTCCCCTGTCAACCCCCCCGCCGGACAACAGCCTGCTGCCAGCGGTGTGGGATTTCCGCATTGCGATACACTTTGCCCACCGTGTGATGGCGCTCGTGCTGGCATTCGCGCTGACGTATTTTGCGTGGGTCATCCGGCGCGATCGCGCGTCGACGCTGGCGATGCGCGCCGGCGCCTCCGCATTGATCAGCCTGATGGTGCTGCAGATCCTGCTCGGCGCCCAAATCATCTGGACGCTCCGCAAACCCGAAGTGACCACTGGACACGTGGTGGTCGGCGCCCTGACGCTGGCCGTTACGTTCTGGCTGACCTGGGTGGCCCATCGCGACCGGATCGAGGGCCCGACGCCGCTGGCGACGCCCTCCCGCGCATGAACGGGAATACCGCCGGAGCCGCGACGTTTCGCGACTACCTCGAACTGACCAAACCGCGGCTGAGCCTGCTGTCGGTGATGACCACGATGGTTGGTTATTTCTCCGCGCGGCCGCCCTCCCAGCCGGTGAAGCTCACGCTGCTGTTTGTCGGCACCTCGCTCGCCGCCGGGGGGGTGGCGGCGCTCAACCAATGGCTGGAGCACGAGACGGACGCGAAGATGAAGCGGACGGCGGACCGGCCGATCCCGGCCGGAAAGGTCGCCACCGGCAGCGCGTTTGTGCTCGGCTGGTTGATGTGCCTCGCGGCGCTCTTTCTGCTGTTTGCGAAAGTCGACCGTCTCGCCGCGCTCTTCACGTTGCTGACGATCATCTCGTACCTCGCGTGGTACACGCCGGCCAAGCGCTGGTCGACCTGGAGCACCGAGATCGGGGCGGTGGCGGGAGCGTTTCCGCCGCTGATCGGCTGGTGTGCGGGTGAGGGGCGCGTCACCGCGCTCGGCTGGGTGCTGTTCGCGATCCTCTACTTCTGGCAGATCCCGCACTTCATGGCGGTCGCCTGGACCTACCGTCGCGATTACTCGGCGGTCCATTTTCCCATGCTACCGGTGCGCGACGAATCCGGCGGCAAGGTGGCGATCTGGTCTCTGATCAATACGATCGCCCTCGTGATTGTCAGCCTGCTGCCGGTGTGGATGGGCCTCGCAACCCGGGCGTACGGCCTGGCCGCCGCGGTCTGTGGCGCCTGGTTCCTCTGGCGCGCGGTCGTTTTTCTGCACCGCGAGGCGCGCGACCAGGCGGCGCGAAAACTCTTCTTCGCCTCGATTATTTACCTCCCGCTGGTTCTCGCCGCGCTGGTCGCGGACCGGCTGCTCGCTGCATGACCATCCAGGACATTCCCGCTCTGAACGCCGCCCTCAATGGGATCGCCACCCTCCTGATGACCGCCGGCTTCATCTTGATCGTCCGCGCCGGGCGGGCCGCAGACCCGGCTGCCAAGACCGCCCTGATCGCCCGTCATCGCGCGGCGATGTTAGCCGCGGGGGGGGTGTCGGCGGTGTTCCTGATCGGGTACGTCGCGCATAAGATTCTGGTGCGCGGGGTACACACCCCCTTCGGCGGCACGGGGGCCATCGCGACGGTGTATTACCTGATGCTGATTACGCACATCGTGCTCGCCATGTCGATCGCCTACCTGGTGCCGCGCACCTTTCACCTCGCGCTGACCGGGCAGTTTGAACGGCACCGCCGCTGGGCGCGGTGGACTTTCCCGATCTGGTACTACGTCAGCGTCACCGGCGTGCTGGTGTACTTCTTCCTGTACCAGTGGTGGCCGGCTGCACCCAAGGCGACTGGAGCCTGAGCCGGCACCCGCCAGGGCATTGCACCCGACGGCATTGGAACGCTGCTCCCTGACCGCCCGCCGCAGGACTGCGGCGATCGCCGAGCGCCGCCCTCCTGGCTTTGCCGTTCACGACCCCGGGAGAGGTCCCGGGCCGGGCAACGCGCGACCTCAGTTGTGCTCGATGCGGTCGTCGGGCAACCGGCCCTGGAGACGGCGGCGGAGCTTCAGGAGGTCGATTTCGCCGCGCAAGGCGCGTCCCAACAACTCGAGGCGGCGGTGGACATCGAGTGTCTCGAGCAGGCGCTGCCGCAGGCTGGCGTCGTCGCACACACTGAAGGCGGCAATGTCAACGAACGCCTCCGGATCCTCGACCGTCTTCAGAAAGGCTCCCATTTCCCCCGCCGGGCTGGCGGAAAGCCGGAGTTTGACGCCCACGAGCCGGGCGAGCTCACGGCGCAGGGTCTCATTTTCCTCCGCGGTGGCCCCGGGCTCGCTGGCCAGAGCACGGACGCGGATGCGCCGGTACGGTTCGTCCCTTGCGATGGCCAGGATCTCGGCGCGACACAGCCCCTGCAGCAAAAGGTTGGAGGTGCCGTTGTCGTTTTTCTGACAGGCACGGATTATGCCGATGGTCGCCACCCGGTGGGGTGGTTCGAAGGCACCCGGTTCGGCCGCGCGGCGTTGGTCGAGCCCGGCGATCGCAAACAACCGGTCGTTCGCGAGCACATCCCGCAGCATGTGCCGGTAGCGTGGCTCGAAGATATGCAGCGGCATTAACGCCTGGGGAAACAGGGTGGCGTTGGGCAAAGTCATCACCGGAACCTCCTCCGGCAGTACAATCTCCATCTCCATCGGACCACCGTAGCGGCGAACCCGCCGAACTCAACTGCGACATCGATTCGCGGGGCCGGCAGACCAGTGTGCCACCAGTGTGCCACGGTGGCAGCGCTGTGGCCGGCCCTGGTGCGGACGAAGCGAAACGAGAAGTTTTTAACCGTTGTTAGTCCGCTGTTAACGATTACCGACTCACACACGGCACAGCCATTGCTAAGCGGGTGGCATGAGCCGTATTCTCGGTATTGATCTCGGAACGACCAATTCCTGCATGGCGGTGATGGAGGGTGGCGAGCCTGTCGTGGTTCCCAACGCGGAGGGCGCCCGCACGACCCCGTCCGTGGTTGCCTTCACCAAGACCGGCGAGCGGTTGGTCGGGCAGGCGGCCAAACGCCAGGCGATCACCAATCCGCGCAACACCGTCTTTTCCGCCAAGCGTTTCATCGGTCGCAAGTTTACCGAGGTCCGGGAAGAGGCGAAAAACATGCCCTTCAAGGTCGTCGAGGGGAAGAACGGCGACGCCTATATCGAGGTGCAGGCGGGCGACAAGGTGGAGCAGTTCGCCCCGCAGCAAATTTCCGCGTTTGTCCTCGCCAAGATGAAGGCCGATGCCGAGGCCTACCTCGGCGAGAAGATTACCCAGGCGGTCATCACCGTACCGGCCTACTTCAACGACTCCCAACGCCAGGCCACGAAAGATGCCGGGAAAATCGCCGGCCTGGAGGTGCTGCGCATCATCAATGAGCCGACCGCTGCCTCCCTGGCGTACGGTCTGGACAAGAAAAAGGACGAGAAGATTGCAGTCTTCGACCTCGGGGGTGGCACGTTTGACGTCTCGGTGCTCGAAATCGGCGACGGCGTTTTCGAGGTCAAAGCGACCAACGGCGACACCCATCTCGGCGGCGACAACTGGGACGAGGCCATCATCACCTGGCTCGTCGACACGTTTAAGAAAGAGAACGGCATCGATCTGCGAAAAGACCCGATGGCCCTCCAGCGCCTGAAGGAGGAAGCCGAGAAGGCCAAGATCGCGCTCTCCTCGGCCCAGTCGGTCGACCTCAACCTGCCCTTCATCACCGCCGACGCCACCGGGCCGAAACATCTCAACATCCAGCTTACCCGCTCCCGGATGGAGCAGATCTGCGATCCGCTGTTCGAGCGCTGTGTCCAGCCCTTCAAGAACTGCATGAAGGACGCGGAGCTCACCTCCGCCCAAATCGACGAACTGGTGCTGGTGGGCGGCATGACCCGCATGCCCAAAGTCGTGGAAATTGCGCACAAACTGGGCGGGAAGCAGCCGCATCAAGGGGTGAATCCCGACGAGGTGGTGGCGGTCGGCGCTGCGGTGCAGGGCGGCGTGCTCCGCGGCGAAGTCCGCGACGTGCTCCTCCTCGACGTCACGCCGCTCACGCTCGGCATCGAAACCGCGGGTCAGGTCGCCACGCCGATGATTCCGCGCAACACGACCATCCCGGCGAAGAAAACCCAGGTGTTCTCGACCTACAGCGACAACCAGCCTTCGGTCGAAATCGTGGTCCTGCAGGGCGAGCGCCCGATGTCGCGCGACAACAAGGTGCTCGGAACCTTCCGCCTCGACGGCATCCCTCCCGCGCCGCGCGGCATGCCGCAAATCGAGGTCACCTTCGACATCGACGCCAACGGTATTCTGCATGTTTCCGCCAAGGATCTCGGCACCGGCAAGGATCAGAAGATCACCATCCAGGGCTCGTCCGGCCTCTCCAAGGAGGAGGTCGAAAAGATGACCAAGGAGGCTGAACTGCACGCCGCTGAAGACAAGCAGCGCCGTGAGGCGGTGGAGACCAAGAACCAGCTCGACTCGACTCTCTACCAACTGGAGAAGAGCCTCAAGGAAGGCGGCGACAAGCTGCCCGAGTCCCTCCGTTCCAAGGTCAACGGCGCCATTGCCGAGGCCCGGAAGGATCTCGAGAGCAACGATACCGAGCGGATGAAGTCCGCCATCGAGAAGCTCACCACCGTCGGCGGCGAACTCTACCAGGAGGTGCAGAAGGCCGCCCAGGCTCCCGGAGCCGGTCCGACCGCTGAAGCGACCGGGACGCCCGCGGATGGCGAGGCCCCCAAGGCCCACGCAAAGAAGCCCGAAAAGAAGGCCGATGTCGTCGATGCCGACTTCGAGGTCGTCGACGAGGACAAGAAGAAATAACCCACCCCGCTTTTTTGGCGGGCGCGCCGCGACTCTCCGCGGTGCGCACGCTTTTCCTGATCAGGCAGCAGACTTCCGTTCAACCCAACAACAACCACATATGGCTAAAGTCACAATCAAGCCCATCGGTGATCGTGTTCTCGTCGAACACATCGAAGAAAAAGAGCAGGTCCGCGGGGGAATCATCATCCCGGACTCCGCCAAGGAAAAACCGCAGGAGGCCAAGGTCATCGCCCTCGGCACCGGCAAGAAGAACGACGATGGCAAGGTCACTCCGTTCGAGGTCAAGGTCGGCGACCGCGTGCTCATCAGCAAGTACGGCGGCACCGAAGTGAAACTCGACGACAAGAAGTACACCCTCGTTCGCGAGGACGACATCCTGGGCGTCATCGGCTAACCCGGCCGCCCTTCCCTCAACTCAACCCAAACACACATCCTAGAATCCATGGCTGCTAAACAACTCCTCTTCGACGAAAGTGCCCGGCAGAAGGTCCTGCGCGGCGTCGAACTGCTCTCCAAGGCCGTCAAGGTCACCCTCGGCCCCAAGGGCCGCAATGTCGTGATCGACAAGAAATTCGGTTCGCCCACCGTCACCAAGGACGGCGTGACCGTCGCCAAGGAGGTCGAGCTTCCCGATCCCTATGAGAACATGGGCGCCCAGATGGTGAAGGAGGTCGCCTCCAAGACCAGCGACGCCGCGGGCGATGGCACGACCACCGCCACCGTCCTCGCCGAGTCCATCTACAAGGAAGGCCTCAAGAACGTCACCGCGGGCTCCAACCCGATCTTCCTGAAGCGCGGCATCGACAAGGCCGTCGAAGCCGCGGTCGCGGAACTCGCGAAGATCTCCAAGAAGGTCAATGACCGCGAGGAGATCCGTCAGGTCGCCACCGTCTCGGCCAACTGGGACGAGAAGATCGGCGACATCATCGCCGAGGCGATGGACAAGGTCGGAAAGGACGGAACCATCACCGTCGAGGAAGCCAAGTCGATCGACACCACCCTCGAAGTCGTCGAGGGCATGCAGTTCGACAAAGGCTACCTCTCGCCGTACTTCGCCACCAACATGGAGGCGCAGGAGGCCGTGCTCGAGGACGCCTACGTCCTGATTCACGAGAAGAAGATCTCCAACCTGCAGGAGTTCCTGCCCCTCCTCCAGCTCGTCGCCAAGAGCGGCAAGCCCCTGCTCGTCATCGCCGAGGAGGTCGAGGGCGAGGCGCTGGCTGCACTTGTGGTTAACAAGATCCGCGGCACCCTCAACGTCTGTGCCGTCAAGGCGCCCGGCTTCGGCGATCGCCGCAAGGCCATGCTGGAGGACATCGCGATCCTCACCGGTGGCCGCTGCATCACGGAGGATCTCGGCATCAAGCTCGAGAACCTGCAGGTCAGCGACCTCGGCCGCGCCAAGCGCATCGTGGTCGACAAGGAGAACACCACCATCGTCGAGGGCTCGGGCAAGTCGTCCGAAATCCAGGGCCGGGTGAAGCAGATCCGCCGCCAGATCGACGAAACCACCTCCGATTACGATCGCGAGAAGCTCCAGGAGCGCCTCGCCAAGCTGGCCGGCGGCGTGGCCGTCATCAACGTCGGCGCCTCCACCGAGGTCGAAATGAAGGAGAAGAAGGCCCGCGTCGAGGACGCCCTCCACGCCACTCGTGCCGCGGTTGAGGAAGGCATCGTCGCCGGCGGCGGCGTCGCCCTCCTCCGCACCGCCAAGGCCATCGAAAACCTCAAGCTCGAAGGCGACGAGGCCATCGGCGCGCAAATCGTGCGCCGCGCGATCGAGTCACCCATCCGCATGCTCTGCGCCAACGCCGGCGTCGAGGGTGCGGTGGTGGTGGGCCAGGTCATGTCCAACAAGGGCAACTACGGCTACAACGTCGCCTCCGGCGAATACGAGGATCTCGTCAAGGCCGGCGTGGTCGACCCGACCAAGGTCACCCGCACCGCCCTGCAGAACGCGGCCTCCATCGCCGGTCTGCTGCTCACGACCGAGTGCATGATCACCGAAATCCCGGAGAAGAAGGAAGCTCCGGCCGGCGGTCATGGCCACGGTCCGGGCGGCGGCATGGACTACTAAGATCCCCGCGGAGATCCCCCGCTTGTTTTCACGAGGCGCGCCACGCAGGTGGCGCGCCTTTTTTTCGCGCCCGTCCGATCCAGCGCCACTCGCTTCGCCCCGCCGAATCGTAGCCACGAGCGGGAGCGAGTGGAAGCCCGCCCAGCCGGCTCGCACCCGCTCCCTGCTCCCGGGAGGCAGCGTCGAGCGCTTCCCGGTGAATTGATGCCGTCCGCGACGCGACCGCGTAATGCGGCTTGGCAAGGCCCGCCTCTGCCCGCAATAACCTCCCTTCGCCGCCAACCTTATGAGTCTCATCGAACAAGTCCGTCGCGCCGGCGTCGTGGGCGCAGGCGGCGGGGGTTTCCCGACCCATGTCAAACTCGCCGCCACCGCCGACACTGTCATCGCCAACGGCGCGGAGTGCGAACCCCTCCTGCACAAGGACGCCGCAGTGATGGAACGTCAGGCGTCCGAAATGATCCGTGGCATGCTGCTGGCCATGGAGACCGTCAAGGCCCCGACCGGAATCGTCGGCATCAAGGCCAAGAACCACCATGCCGTCGACGCGGTCCAGGCCGCCTGCGCCGGCACGCCCGTGCGCGTGCATCTGCTCGGCGACTATTATCCTGCCGGCGATGAGTACGATCTCGTCTTCGAAACCACCGGTCGGCTGATTCCGCCCGGGGGCATCCCGCTTCAGGTCGGCGCCGTGGTGTGCAACGTCGAGACCTTCGTCAACATCGCGGCCGCCGCAGCCGGCCGCGCGGTCACCCACAAGACGCTGACGATCGCCGGCGCGGTGCGCTCCCCCACCACGCTCACCGTCCCCCTCGGAACCAGCCTGCGCCAGTGCCTCGCGGCAGCCGGAGGAGCGATTCCCGCCGATCCAGTCCTGTGTGTCGGCGGCATGATGATGGGCGAAACCACCGACAATCTGGATCTGCCGGTCACCAAGACCACCGGCGGCGCCATCGTGCTGCCCCGCGATCACCACGTGATGGAGCGCAAGCTGAAGCCGGCCACGCAGCAGAATGCGATCGGCAAGTCCGCCTGCGACCAGTGCCGTTACTGCACCGAATTCTGCCCGCGTTACCTGCTCGGTTATGCCGTCGAACCGCACCAGGTGATGCGCTCGCTCGCCTTCACTGCCACCGGGGCCGAGCGCTGGAACGAGTGGGCCGCGATGTGCTGCTCATGCGGACTCTGCACCCTGTTTGCCTGCCCTGAGGAGCTCTACCCCAAGGAGGCCTGCGATCAGTCAAAGGCCGAGATGCGGCGCGCCCAGCTCAAGTGGAATGGCCCGATGACGGTGCAGCCGCACCCGATGCGCGACGGCCGCCGCGTCCCCATCACCTCGCTCATGCAGCGCCTCGCCATCTCGCAGTACGCCCACCCGGCGCCCTGGCAGGAACACGCGGTCGCGCCGGAGCGGCTCGTGCTGCCGCTCAAACAGAGCGCCGGCCAGGGCGGCCTCCCCGTGGTTGGCGCCGGACAGAGGGTCGCCGCCGGGCAGGTGCTCACCGAACTTCCCGACAAGAAGCTCGGCGCCGTCATCCACGCCCCCGTGGCCGGCACCGTCGCCGCCGTCACCGAACGCGAAATCATCCTGCAGCTTTCCTGAACCGCGCCCCCATGAGTGAGAAATCCGTTGGCCTGATCGAAATGTCCAGCATCGCAGCCGGGTTCGCGGTTGCCGACACCATGCTGAAGGCCGGCAATGTCCGGCTCTACCTCTCCCGCTCGATTTGCTCCGGCAAATACATGATCCTCGTGGCCGGCGACGCCTCCGCCGTGACCAGTGCCGTCGCCGCGGGAGCCGAGGCCGCCCACGGCTGCCTGATCGACAAGTTTGTCCTGCCCAGCATCCATCCCGACGTCCTGACCGCCCTCGGCCGCACCACCGTGGCCGTGCCCACCGGCGCGCTCGGCGTGCTCGAATCCTTCAACGTCGCCACCCTGATCCGCGCCGCCGACGCCGTGGCCAAGAGCGCCGCGGTGCAGCTCCTCGATGTCCGCCTCGCCATGGCACTGGGAGGCAAGGCATTCGTGACCCTGACGGGCGATGTCGCCTCGGTGCAGACCGCGGTCGAGGCCGGTCGGCGCGTGATCGCCGAGGCCGGCATGCTGGTCAACGCCGTCGTCATTCCCCGGCCGCACCCCGAAGTCTACCGGGAGATTCTCTAGACTACAGCCCCGGCGCCGCGGCGGCATGGAAATCATCTTTCTCGGCACCGGCACATCGCAAGGCGTGCCCATGATCGCCTGCGACTGCGCGGTCTGCCGCTCCACCGACCCGCGCAACCACCGCACCCGGGCTTCCATCCACGTCGTGATGGACGGCCTCCACATCCAGGTCGACGCGGCGCCGGAATTCCGTCTCCAGTGCCTGCGGGAGAACCTCCGGCAACTCGACTTCTTCATCCTCACGCACGGGCACGCCGATCACATCGTCGGGATGGACGATCTGCGGCGCTTCTGCGACCTGATCGGCGGCGCCGCCCTCCGGGTCTATTCGACGGACGAAGGCATGGGGAGGGTTCTCGCGATGTATCCTTACGCGATGACCGAACGCCCCATCGCGCGCGGATACGCCGCCTTCCGCCTGGAGGCCATGCCCGAGTGCCTCGATCTGCCGCAGGGCACCATCCACTCCACTCTGCTGCCACACGGCGGCGTCAACACCCTCGGGCTCGTCTTCCGCGAGCGCAGCAGCGGGCGGAAGTTCGTCTATTACACCGACTGCAAGCGCGTGCCCCACCAAGCCGTGGACCTCGCCCGCGGGGCCGACGTGGTTGTGCTCGACGGCCTGCGCCCGCTCCCGCATCCGTCGCATCAGAGCATCGACGAGGCCGTCGCCGTGGCGCGGGAGATCGCGGCGCCGCAGACCCTGCTCACCCACCTCACCCACCTCACGGACCACGCGGCGCTCGCCGCGTCCCTGCCGGCGGGCATCGCCCCCGCCCACGACGGCCTGCGCCTTCGGCTGTGAACCCCCGCCCTGGCCCCGGCGCCGCGTCAGAAGGGCCAGACCCGCGGGATGACGACCATCGCCACTGCGAAGCACAGCAGGTTCAGCGGCACGCCGATCCAGACAAAGTCCCGGAACTTGTACCCGCCAATGCCGTAGATGTAGGTGTTGGTCTGATACCCGATGGGCGTCGCGAACGCCGCGCTCGCCGCAAGGGTGACGGCGATCACGAAGGGGCGGGCCTCCAGCCCGGCCTCGCCGGCGATGCCGAGCGCGATCGGCACCATCAGCGCCGCCACCGCATTGTTGGAGAGAATCTCCGTCAGCACCAGGGTGACCAGGTAGAGGCACGCGAGCATCACGAGCGGCTTGTGCGGACCCGTGATCACATGATCCACCGCCACGACGACATTGCGGGCCAGCCAGTCGGCCGCCCCGGTCTGCTGCATCGCGACGCCGACGGCGAGCATGCCGAAAATGACGAAAAGCAGGTTCCACTCGATCGACTCGTAGGCCTCCTTGGGCTTGATGCATCCGGTCAGGCACACGAGCAACGCCCCGGCGATGGCACCGAGATGGATCGGCACGAGCCCGGCGGTCTCCGCCGCCACCACGGCCGCAATGGTGCCCAGCACCAGCGGAATCCGCTTGTGCCGCGACAGCGACGGCAGCGGCGGCCGGTCGAACAGGATGATATCATTGCCCTGCCGCAGGGCGTTCACCGCCTGCTCCGTGCCCATCAGCAGGAGGATGTCGCCCATCTGCAGCGGGAGCGTCTCCAGTTTGTCCCGCACATTCTCCCCTCCGCGGTGAATCGCGAGGACGATCACGCGAAAGCGCTGGCGGAAATTCAGCTCGCTGATGCTCTGGCCGATGATCTCGGAGTTGGGCGCCACCGCCCCCTCGAACACCACCCCCTCATGCGCAGCGATCTGCTCGAGGCCCGCCTCCGCCGTAAAATCGAAACCGGGCATCGAGCGCGCATGCGCGATGCCGGAGGGCCGGCACGCCAGCACCAGCCGGTCGCCCTCCTCCAGCAGGGTGGCGGCCGGGTCGATGGCGATGGCGACCCCGTCCCGGACCACCTCGATCACGCGGAAACCCCGCGCCCGGACCAGGCCGGCGCCGCGCAGGCTCTTCCCGATGAGTGGCGAGCCGCCAGGCACGAACGCCTCCGTCATGTACTCGCGCCTCTCCTCCTCGCTGAGAATCGAGGTGAGCGATTCGCGCACCGGCAGGAGACGCTGGCCGAAAACCGCCAAAAAGATCGCCCCCACCACCGCCGCCGGCACCCCCACCGCCGCCAGCTCAAACATCCCCAGGCCGGGCTGATCATGCTCCACCAGCACGCCGTTGACGACGAGGTTGGTGCTCGTACCGATCAGGGTGCAGTTGCCGCCCAGGACCGACGCGATCGAAATCGGCATCAGAAATTTGGAGGCGGCAATTCCCATCCGGCGCGCGAGACTCATCACCACCGGCACAAACACGACCACCACCGGCGTGTTGTTGATCCAGGCGGACACGAACGCGACCAGCGCGACCAGCAGGAGGATCACCATCTGATAGGGCAGCACCGCCGCCCGCTCGAACGAACCGGAAAGGTAGTCGAGCGCCCCGCACCGCAGGAGGGCCGCGCTGAGCACAAACATCGCCGCCACCGTGATGGGGGCGGGATTCGAAAACACCGCGAACGCCTCCTTGACCGGCACCAGCCCGGAGAGGGCGATCACCACAAACAGGGCAAGCGCGACCACATCGGGCGGGAACTTCTCCCACACGAAGCTCACGATGGCGGCCACCACGATCGCCAGAACGGCGGCGATTTCCCAAGTCATGCGCCGCCACGCTGGCACCCGCTCCCCCACCCGCCCAGAGCAAAACGCCGGGTCGCGTGTCTTAAGGCCCGCCGCACAGCCGGAATTATGTCACACTTTTTGACAGCCTTTGCGGACCGATGCTGTTTACCTGCCGCCTCCCTGATTCCCACCATGGCCAAGATCTACAACGACATCACCGAAACCATCGGCAATACCCCGCTCGTCCGCCTCAACCGCACCGCCACCGCCCACCAGGCGCAGGCCGAGGTGCTGCTCAAGCTCGAGTTCTTCAACCCGCTCTCGTCCGTAAAGGACCGCATCGGCCTCGCCATGATCGACGATGCCCTGCGCAGCGGAAAAATCACCCCCCAGTCGATCCTGATCGAGCCGACCTCCGGCAACACCGGCATCGCTCTCGCCTTCGTCGCCGCCGCCAAGGGTATCCGCCTGATTCTGACCATGCCCGAGACCATGAGCCTCGAGCGTCGCAAGCTGCTCAAGATTCTCGGCGCCCGTCTCGTGCTGACCGAAGGTGCCAAGGGCATGAAAGGGGCGATCGCCAAGGCCGAGGAACTCGCCGCCCGGATTCCCAACAGCGTCATCCTGCAGCAATTTTCCAACCCCGCCAACCCCGCCGTGCACCGCCAGACCACCGCGGAGGAAATCTGGCGCGACACCGACGGCCAGGTCGATATCGTGGTCGCAGGTGTTGGCACCGGCGGCACCATCACCGGCATCGGCGAGGTGCTGAAGGCGCGCAAGCCGTCCCTGAAGGTCGTCGCGGTGGAGCCGGATTCATCCCCGGTCCTTTCCGGCGGCAATCCCGGTCCGCATAAGATCCAGGGTATCGGCGCCGGCTTTGTGCCGGCCGTGCTCAATACGAAAATCTACGACGAGGTCATCCGTGTGAAGGAGGCTGACTCCGGTCCGGTATCGAAGCAGATCAACCAGCTCGATGGCATCCCGGTCGGCATTTCCTCCGGCGCCATCGCCTGGGCCGCGCTCCAGCTCGCGCAACGCCCCGAAAACAAGGGCAGGCAGATCGTCGCGATCATCCCGTCGGCCAGTGAACGCTACCTGTCGTCGTGGCTGTTTGCCGACCTCAACGTCGAGAGCGATTCGATCGACGACCTGGTCGCCCCGGCCGCCGGCTGAAGGCGCCGTCGCCTTCCCTGCCTCGCGCGTGCCTCCCCGGGGCACGCGCTTTTTTTCACCGTTTTTCCCGGTACCAGCCGAAAAACGCCACCGCCAGGGCCGTCATCGCCCCGAAAACGCCCACGAGCTTCATCATCACCCCGGCGAGCAATTGATCATTCGCCGGCGAAAAGTCGGGGAAGATCCGTGGGGCGAATTCATAGGTGGGATACAGGATGTCCTGGGAGAAGGTAATGTAGGCGTAGACCGGGGTCATCGCGATCAGCACCCCGAGCAGGTAGAGCATCTGCACGCCGTAGGGGCGTGGCGGCAGAAGCCGGGACGGGCTCAGGATGGGCCACCAGTACAGCACCGACGCACCGAAGAACATCACGTGTTCGACAATGTGCACCACTTTGTCCTGCAACGCCCAATCGTAGAGCAGGGGCGCATGCCAGAGGCTGACCACCAGGGTGAAAATCGCGCCGCAACCGATCGGGTGGGTGAGGCCTCGCATCAAGCGTCGCCATCCGGGCGGAGCGAGCAGGGGATCCACCATCCAGGAAGGCAGGCCGAGCAGAAACAGGATCGCGGCCGGGTAAATCAGCAACTGATGCTGCAGCATGTGGGCGCTGAAGAGGAACCGCTCCGCCACTTGGTCCAGGGGAGAGCCCACCGCGAGATAGAACGCGATCAACCCGAGGTAAAACCGCACCGCGTGGGCGCGCGGAAACGGCGCGCCGGGCGCCAGTCGCGGACGCAGCGGCCCCGCCGCCACCGCCCAGAGCCAGCCCAGCACGACCAGCCCGCCAATCAACCAAGGTTCATTATGCCAGTGACGCCAGTCGATCATGAAGAGGCTCGCACTGGAGTCCGGAGAGGCGGCAAAGGCAACTCCCGGGCGGCGGGCCGCGGCCAAATGAGCGCGGCCGCCGGCGTTTCCGCAGTCCCGCCGCTACTCCGGTCCGCCGACTCCGCCCCGCGCGGTGGTCGACTCCCGCGCCGCCTTCAGGCCGGCAAGGGCAGGCTGTTTTCCACGCTGAACAGCGCGATCAGCGCCCACATGGTTCCACCGGCCAGCACCAGGCCGATGAAAAAGAGAATCGTGCAGAAGGGTTTGTCCCACCGCAGGTGCATGAAGTAGAAGATCACGAAGAGGAACTTGATCGCCGAGAGGACCACGAGCGCCGTGACCAGCAGCCATTTCGCGAACGGCAGGTAGACCGCCACGATTTCAATGCCGGTGATGATCGCGAGCAGCATCGCGATTTCCACATAGATCTGGAACTTGCTCTCTCCGTGCTGGTGGTGGTCGGAGCCGGGATGGACGGTGGCGGAAGTGGAGGCGCTCATCGGTGGATCAAGGGGAGGTTCAGAGGTATTCGATCAGGTAGACGGCGGTGAAGATCACGATCCAGACAATGTCCACGAAGTGCCAGTACAGGCCCATCGACTCGACATCGATCGCATTGGCCTCGGTGAAGTCCACCGGGCCGCGCGGCCGGGCGAACCAGACGCACGCGCCGGTCGCGACCACCATCCCGGCCATCGCGAGAAACTCCGCCTTGAGAAAATGGCCGAAGGCCGCGCCCAGCGTCGCCTCGACCTGGATGGCGTGCACCAACCCGAGCGAAACCTTCAGGGCGAGCAGCAGACCGGCGATCAGGGCCAGCGCATGCAGCAACTGATGGGAGAACCACGAGCGCTGCACCGAACCGGCCGCCGGCTTGAAGGAGCGCACGTACATCAGCACCAGCCAGAGCACGCCGATCGCAACGTGGCACCCGTGCGTGCCGGTCAGCGTGTAAAACGTCGTCCCGAGCAGGCTGTTCGAAATCGTCATCTTCTTGTCGACGACGAAGTGCTGGAATTCATACACCTGGCAGCCGAGGAAGATCATGCCGAAGAACACCGTGGTCAGGAGCGACCAGCGGCAGCTCTTCACATTGCCCTTCTGGATGGCCGTCACCGCCAGCGCCATCATCAGCGATGACATCAGCAGGATGAACGTGGAGAACGACGTCAGCTCCGGGCTGAAGACCGCCTTCGGATCGAGACCGCCGGCGGGCGGATGGAGCCGGTAGATCAGGTGCGTCGAAATCAGCACCCCGAAGAACATGCAGTCCGACGCCAGGAAGGCCCACATCAGGAGCTTCTTGTTCGGAATGCCCGTCGAGGTGGTCGGGTCGTGGTGATGATCGAGGGTGGCCGTGGCCGCGTGGCTGCTCATGGGAACGGAGGAGGCGGAGGAGATCAGTGGCGGGCGGAGGCGGCGTCTTCGACGGGCTTGCCATCCTTGTCGACGTGCAGGTGGTAGCCCTCGTTGCCCTCGAGGGACCAGAAATAGATGCCGAGGAACGTGACCGCGCCGCCGAAGAGAGTCAGACCGAGCTTCCACTGGATGCCGGGGACGTCCCACCTGGCCTCGAAGGCGCTCACTCCGATGGCCGCGATCAGCAGGCCCACACTCGTGACCAGGGGCCAGATGGAGGCGAAGGGCATGTGGATGCCGCCCTGAGCATCCTCCTCCTTCGCCTTCGCCTCTTTCTCGCGATCCACCTCGGCCCGGTGATGTTTCTCATACCACCAGGCGTCGCGGGCGTGCACCTGCGGAATGACGCGGAAGTTGTATTCAGGCGGCGGATTCGGCAGCGACCACTCGAGGGTGCGGCCGTCCCAGGGGTCGCGTCCCACCTTCTCGCCCTTGTAATAGGTGTAGATCATGACCGCGAAATACACCGCGATGCCCAGGCCGAGGACGAAGGCCCCGATGGTCGCGATGAAGTTGGCGGTGTTCCAGCCCAGGTTGGGATCGTAGGTGAAAGTGCGCCGGGGCATGCCGTTCAACCCGAGGAAGTGCATCGGGAAAAAGGTGACATTGAAGCCGACGAAGATGATCCAGAACGAGAGCTTGCCCCAGAACTCGCTCACCTTGCGGCCGAACATCAGCGGAAACCAGTAGTGGATGCCGGCCAGCAGCGCGAAGATGGAGCCGCCGATCAGCACGTAGTGAAAGTGGGCGATCACGAAATAGGAGTCATTCTGCTGGGTGTCCGCCGGCGCCGCCGAATGCATCACCCCCGAGAATCCGCCGATCATGAACATCCAGACAAAACCCAGGGCGAACATCATCGGCGTGCGCATCATCAGGTGGCCGCCCCACATCGTGCCGATCCAGTTGAAGATCTTCACGCCTGTCGGCACTGCGATCGCCATGGTTGCGAGCGCAAACGCCGCCGTCGCCACCGTGCCCATCCCGGTCGTGAACATGTGATGGCTCCAGACCGCGAAGCCCAGGAAGCCGATGCAGGCGCCCGAAAAGACGACAATCGGATAGCCGAAGAGCGGCTTGCGCGAAAAGGTCGGCAGGATCTCCGAGATGATGCCCATCGCCGGCAGGATCAGGATGTAAACCTCGGGATGTCCGAACACCCAGAACAGGTGCTGCCACAGGATCGGCATGCCGCCTCCGGACACTTCGAAGAAACTCGTGCCGAAGTTCCGATCCATCATCAGTTCCACCAGCGCGATCGTGATGGCCGGGAAGGACAACACGATCAGGAACGCCGTCACCAGGGTCATCCACGTAAACACCGGCAGGCGCATCATCGTCATGCCGGGCGCCCGCAGGTTGATGATCGTGACGATGAAGTTGAGCGACGCCGCGATCGAGGCGACGCCGAGCAGTTGCAAGCCCATGATCCAGTAATCCACCGAGTGGCCCGGGGAAAACTGCTTCGAAGTCAGCGGCGAGTAGCCGTACCAGCCGGCGTCGGGCGCGTTGTGGCCCTCGATGCCGAAGATCGGCCCGATCCAGCCGAGATTGAGGATGATGGCCCCCGCAACGAAGGTCCACAGCGAGAAGGCGTTCAGGCGGGGGAAAGCCACGTCGCGCGCCCCGATTTGCAGCGGCATGATGTAGTTGAAGAACGCCGCCGAGAGCGGCATCACGGCGAGGAAGATCATCGTCGTGCCGTGCATCGTGAACATCGTGTTGTACATCTGCGCGCTCAGCACGGTGCCGTTGGGATACATCAACTGCGCGCGGATCAGCAGCGCCTCGACCCCGCCCACCAGGAAGAAGAACAGGGCGAAGACTCCGTAGAGGAACCCAATCCGCTTGTGGTCGACCGTGGTGAGCCAGCTCATCAAGCCGGTCTTGGCGGTCGGGTGCGCCAGCAGTCGGGGGTGGGCCGGGAGGGAATCCTCCTTGGTGAGAAAGGCGGGTTTGGCCGTTGCGTCCATGAGCGTCGGAATGCGAGTTCGAAGTTGGGAGATGGGGAGTGGCGGAGACGGGCACCGGGGCCCGCCCACACCGTCACTTCAGGCTCTCGAGGTAGGCGACGAGCGCAATCTGCTCCGCGTCGTTCAGCGTGATCTGATTGTCCCGGTAGGCCTTTGCCATCTTGTTGCCTGGCTTGACCGACTCGGGGTCGCGCAGCCAGCGGCGCAACTGCTCCGGATTGTTTTCGATCAGGCCCGCGGCGAGGGTGCTCCGCGAACCGAAATGCGTGAGATCCGGTCCCTGCACGCCCATGGAACCATGGCCCCGAACCGTGTGGCACGCATTGCAGGTCTTGGCGGCAAAGAGTTCGCGCCCCCGCGCGATCAGCGCGGCATCCTCGCCGCGCTCCGGCGCCTGCTTCGCGCGCCAGGCCTCGAGCGGGTTGCGATCGTAAAGGTCCGTCACGCCCACCTCGTTCGGTTTGAAGGCCCGCAGCGCCGCCACCTGGGAGGCGGCGGACGCGGCGCCGGCGACAACCGCATTGACCGAACGCGCAACCGCCAGTTGCTTCTCCTTCCACTCGGCAAACTCCGGTTCGGCGAGCGCGATCACCCGGAAGCGCATCACCGCGTGCGAGTCGCCGCAGTATTCGGCGCACTGGCCCCAGTAGTAGCCGGGCTTGTCCGCCTGCAGCCAGATGAAGTTCGCGCGGTTCGGAATCATGTCCACCTTGCCGGCCAGCTTCGGAACCCAGAAGGAGTGGATCACATCCACCGTGCGCAGATGAATCCGCACGGGCCGGCCCGCCGGGATCACCAGCTCGTTGCCCGTCACCAGCGGCGCCTTGGTGCCGGCCGCATCGAGGGCGGCGAGCTCATTCGGATATTCAAATTTGAACCACCACTGGTAACCGGTGGCGGTGACTTCATAGGCGTTTTTCTTCTCCGCCTCCGGAACGTCGTAGGTGTACCAGATTGCCCGCAGGGTCGGAACCGCGATGATGACGAGCGAGAGCACCGAGGCCCCAATCAGGCCGAGTTCGATCAACGGGTTGCCATGGCTCTGCGGCGGCGGCTCGGCATGCTCGTCCGCCTCGCTGCGCGCCCGGAACTTCACCATCGTGTAAGCCAGCACCGAGCCGACGATGACAAAAATCACCAGCGTGACCCAGCAGGTGACGTAGAAGACCTCGAGCTGCGACTTCGCCACCGGACCGTCGACCACGATCGTCGACTGGTGGCCGTCCATCCGCCAGAAATTGAAGTCGCAACCGGTTAACAACGCCAGGCCGGTCACCGCGGCGAGCGACCGGCCCCCGCGGGCGAGGGTGGAAACGAGGGAGGGCATGTGGGTGGCTGTCGAAAGAAAGGGGACCGGGGGAAGGAGCGGCAATAGACGAGCGGCGAAAGACAAAAAACGAGCAGGGTTAGGGAAGAACGTTTCATTTCAAGCCCTATTACGAAAAATAATGCCGCTTTCCGCCACGGTGGAAACCGCCGCTGCGACCACGACCCCCTTTTGATTCACATCAAGGGAAATGCGCTTCCGGTTTGCGTGTCGCGACCCCACTTTCATGGTACGCGCCTTTCCCATGAAAATCCACTTCCTGCTCGTCACCTTCGTCGCCTCCTTCATCGCCGCCCCGCTAAGCACACTCCATGCCGCCGCGACGCCGCGTACCATCGAAATCACCGCGAACGACCAGATGAAGTTCAACGTGACCGCCATCGACGCCAAGGCGGGCGAGTCGCTGAAAATCGTCCTCAAGAACATCGGCACTCTGCCCAAGGAGGCAATGGGCCACAACTGGGTCCTGCTCAAGGCCGGCACCGATGTGAACGCCTTCGCCACCGCCTCCATGACCGCCAAGGGCTCCGAATACATCGCTCCCTCGCAGAAGGACAAGGTTCTCGCCTTCATCAAGGTGCTCGGGCCGAAGCAGACCGGCGACGTCACTTTCACCGCCCCGGCCCCGGGCAAGTACGAGTACATCTGCTCGTTTCCCGGCCACTACATGCTGATGCGGGGCACGCTAACCGTGAAGTAAGGCGGGCGCTGGCTCGCTTCCCTCCCCCCAGGCCGGGCCGGTGTGCCCGGCCTCTTTTTTCGCCTTTTTCCGGCCGCGATGGGTGAACTCCTGACGCGCACCCCGTATTTTCCCCTAAACAGGTCCGCCGGCCGGCCGATGATCCGCTCATCCCATCATGACTGCGGAAACACGCCCGCCGGCCAGCCGGACCCTCACTCCCGAAATCATCGTTCGTGAGGTCAAGCACCTGCCCTCGGCCCCAAAGGTGCTGCCGCGGCTCAAGGAGCTCCTTTCCGACCCCAATTCCTCCATGTCGGAAATCGTCGCGCTGATCCGGCTCGACCCGGGCATCGCCGCCCGCGTCCTGCAGATGGGCAACAGCGCCTTTTTCAACACCGGCACGCGCTGCGTCGCCGTGGAGGAGTCGGTCAACCGGGTCGGCTTCGACCGGGTGTATCAACTGGTTTCGTACGCCGTGGCCTCCGAGGTGCTGGAGCGCCCGCTCGCCTCCTACGGCCTCGACGCCGAGTCGCTCTGGCGCCTGTCGGTCGCCGGCGCCCTGGCGGCGGAAACGCTCGCCGCCCGGTCCGGCCAGGATCCGGACGCCGCTTACACCGCGGGGCTGCTCCATTGCGTCGGCATGGTCGCGATCGACGAATGGCTGCGCCGCTCAGCCCGCCCCGTGGTGCTGACCCGCGACCCTTTTCCGCGGGAGGCCACCGCCGCCGAACGCGCCGCCCTCGGTTTCACCCAGGCCGAGGTCGGAGGGCTCCTCCTCCTGCACTGGGGCTTCCCGAGCGAAATTGCCGAACCCGTACGCTGGCAGTACGCGCCCGGAGCCACCGTCGCCCACCGGCGAACCGCCGCCCTTCTCCATTCCGCCCGGTGGTTGCGCGACACCGCCTGCAACCTGCCCCCGACGCAATTGCCCGATCCCACGGTCCTCAAACCGCTCGGGCTCGAGTCCAGCGACCTCGAGGAACTGGCCCCGGTGGTCGGCGAACGCCTGGTGGAGGTGCATGCTTTGCTGGGGGAACCCGGACCTTCGCCGGTGGCGCGTGATCTCTTCCCCGCCGCCACCCTGGCGACGTAGCGGGACCGGCCCGCGCCGGCCCGGTGGTGTTCCGCACGGAGAAACACGAGCGCGTCCGTTCCAGCCGGGCACCGGCACGTCATCAACTGTGGCGCGCACGGCGCCGTGACTGCCTTGGCCCACATACTGGCGCGCATCGTCAAAACCATGTTCAGGACGCGCACGCCCCTTGATTCCGGCAATCTCGCCCGCCTCCACCAACAAAGGGACGCTCCCGGCGCAAGGAGACCCGTTTCTTGCAGCCGGGAGCGCAGACGCAGGCGCACGCCCCGGCTGCGATTGGCGGACGATCGCCGCCGGCGATACGTCCGCGCCCCGCGGGTCCGGCCGACCTCACGCGGGTGGTCAGTGCCGCGGGTTTCGCGGGGGCAAAATCGAGCTTGCCCTTGCGGGGGCCGGGGGTTTTGTCCGCTCTTCGCTCGCGCGCCAACATAGCTCAGTCGGTAGAGCAACGCTTTCGTAAAGCGTGGGTCGCCGGTTCAAGTCCGGCTGTTGGCTCCAGCCTTCGCTCGTCCGCAGCGCGGCCGAGCTTGCGCTACACGCCGCACCGTGCCGCCGCTCGCCACCGACCTTTTCGATTACAACCTGCCCGCCCATCTGATCGCCCAGGTGCCGGCCGCCCGGCGCGACGCGTCGCGGCTCCTCGTGGTGCATCGCCGCTCCCGCAGCATCGAACACCGCACGTTCTCCGACCTGCCGGACTACCTGCGTGCCGGCGACATCCTCTTCCGCAACAATGCCGCGGTGCTCCCGGCCCGCCTTCGCGCCGTCCGTCCCTCCGGGGGCCGGGTCGAGTGTTTCCTCCTCCGGCCGCTGGACGGCGACTGCACCTGGCGCTGCCTCGTGCGCCCCGGAAGGAAGCTCCCGCCCGGGGCCACCTTCGCCGACCCCGGCGGGTCTTTTTCCGCGGAAGTCCTCGGCCGCGAACCGGACGGCCCGGTCGCGGTGCGGTTCACAACCGCCTCCGGCGAGCCGATTACGGCCGTGGCCAACCGCCTCGGCGAAGTCCCGCTGCCGCCCTATATTGAAAGACCGGTCGCCCGCCCGGAACAGCCGGCACCGCAAAGCGCCCTTGATCGCGAACGCTACCAGACCGTTTACGCCGAGTCCGCCCGCCAGGTCGCGGTCGCCGCCCCGACGGCCGGCCTGCACTTCACCCCGGAACTGCTCACGCGCCTCGCCTCACTTGGCGTGGCCACGGCCGACGCCACCCTGCACGTCGGCCTCGGCACCTTCCAGCCCATCGCCACCGCCACCATCGAGCAGCATCGCATCCATCGCGAACTCTACGAAATCCCCGCCGCGACCCAGTGCCGGCTCTTCCCGCCCCTGACCGGGCGACGGATCGCCGTCGGCACCACGACCGTGCGCACGATCGAGGATTTTCTCGCCCACCACCGCGCGCCGCTTGCCGACGGCTCCGCCTGCGCCGCCGAGGCTGCGCTCTTCATCCACCCGCCACGCCCCTTCCACGGGGTCGACGCGCTCATCACCAACTTCCACCAGCCGCGCTCCACCCTGCTCTGCCTGGTGGCCGCCTTCCTCGCCCCGGGATCGACCGACGGCATCGCCTGGCTGCACGAACTCTACCGCGAGGCCATCGCCCGAGAGTATCGCTTCTTCAGTTACGGCGACGCCATGCTGATTCTCTGAACGGGTGTCTAAAAAGCACCTTCACCGCTTTCGTCGGAGGGCACTGCTCCGTCAGCGCCATTCGCAGGACTGCGGCGGCGACGGAGCGCCGCCCTCCTGAAGTCCGACTGTTGCGACGCGCTCGGTGCGGGGCGCCACCCTACTTCCCTTCCCTGGCCCAGCGTTTCATCAGGGCGATGTTCCTTTCGGTCGGGTTGTCGGCACGAGCCCGGCCGGCCCGCTCGCCGAGGTAGACGGCCATGTCGCTGTCGTACCTCGCCTCGGGCTCCGGTCCCTGGTCACCGGTCTCCACCATCCAGCGGTCGAGCCGGCCGCGCATCCGCTCCAGATCCGCCCGGTGAGCGGGGTCATTGGCGAGGTTCCTCACTTGGTAGCGATCGGTGCGCCACTCGTACAGCTCCTCGGCCGGGCGCGTCGGACTGAAGAGTAATCGCTCCGCAAGGGCGTCGAGTTTCCCCGCGGTGTGCAGGGCGCGGAGCGTCTGGATGATGCTCTTGCCATCCTTGTAGGCGTTGGGCTGGAGATGCGGCCGCTGCGGGTGGAAGTTGCGGATGTAAAGGAGCCGATCCGTGCGCACGCTGCGGATCCGCTCGACCGTCTCGTCGCAGCGATCGCGCGCGGCAAAGGCGAACTCGCGCGGCTGATAGCCGGGCGCGAGGACGTTCCGGCCCTGCATCCCGGCCGGGATCGGCACGCCGGCCGCGGCCAGGGAGATCGGCGTGAGGTCGATGAGTTCGATGAGATCATTCCGCACCTTCCCGCGCGCCACGCCGGGCCCGCGCACAATCAAAGGCGTATGCGTGCCCTCGTCGTAAAGAAACTGCTTCCCGCGCGCGTGGCTGATGCCGTTGTCGCCCGCGAGGAGGATCAGCGTGCGATCCAGGATTCCCTCGCGCTCGAGGCGGGTGATCACCTCGCCGACGTGCCGGTCGGTGAGCCGCATGGCATCCAGATAAGCCGCCCAGTCGCGCAGCAGGACCGGGTCGCGCGGATAGTACGGTGGCAGCACCACTTTTTCCGGATCGGTGGCGCTGCCCAACTCGGCCTTGGCCCGCTCCTGCAGACGGCGCGCCGACTCGTCGCTCCCTCCCCGGAGTTTGCCGCCGGCGAGTTGCACCTGCATGAAGAACGGCTGCCCGGGCTTCCGCCCCGCCCAGTCGTTGGCGTCGTACATCCGGCGATCCCACTCGAAATTGTAGTCCGTCTTGCCCAGACCGTCGCCGCCGCCCTTGCCGCCCTTGGCCTTGCCCGCGCGGCTGGTGTTGGGCAGGCCGCTGCCGATGCAGGTGTAATAACCCGCCCGCTGCAGCCGGGCTGGCGCCGGCTCCACTCCCGCCGGCAGCGTGATCTTCAGCTCGCCCCGGCCGCTGCGGTGCTGGTGCGCCCCGATCGAGGTCTGGTACATTCCCGTGATGAACGCCGAGCGGCACGGCGAACACACCGGCGCGGTGACAAACGCCGAGGTGAACTTCGTCCCTTCACGAGCCAGACGATCCATGTGCGGCGTCTGGATCGCGGTCTCGCCGTAGCAGGAGAGGTGCGCCGAAATGTCGTCGATGACGATCCAGAGGATGTTCGGACGATCGGTCGCAGCCGCGCGCACCACGGGAATCAGGAGGACAAGCCAAACGCACAGGGATAACCGGGATTTCATGGGGAGGAAAGGTAACGGCGGCCGTCACCGCACGTCTGGCAGCGGCACCACCGGAATTTTTCTTGGGGGCCGGGGGTGACGCCGCAAGAGTCAACTCACCCTCCGGCTCCAGTCGGACCGCCACTTTCCCACTTCCACCCGATGACCCGCGCTTGCTCCGACCGACTCCGCCCCTTCCGCCGACCGTCCCTCTGGCTCGCCCTGGCCGCCGGGCTCGCCCCGGGCGTGCTTCCCGCCGCGACCGCCCCCAAGACCGGCAAGTCATCCCCGGCGACGACCACCTCCAAGGTCGCCAAGGCGCCCAAGCAGCCCACCCTCGCCGCCTCCGAGGCTCCGTGGGTCGAGCCCGACTTTCCGTTCTTTTCCTCCATCCTCGACGCCCGCCAGGCCGGCGCCGGCCTGCCCGCCGACAACCTCTCGCCGCGCGGCCTCGTGCTCAACCTGGGCCGCGACTGCTGGGCCTGTTTCGATCCCGACCTGCTGCGCGTCACCGCCCTCTGGCGCGGCCGCGGCGTCACGCCGACGGCGCTGGCCCCCGGCTCCTACCACGACATCTCCCGCAAGACCCCCGGCGGCCAGGAGCGCCTGCCCCAGCCGGACGGGAGGGTCTGGATCGCCACCGGAGTGTATCCGGGCTGGCAGGTCGGCGAAACGCTTTCGCGCTCCGACCCCCGCGAGCCTGCGCCGAGCAAGGAGGAGGTCGGCCGCGGCGCCCTGCCGGAACACCTCGGCCGTTTTCAAGCGCTGCACATCCTGGGCGACGGGGTCGAACTGCACTACACGGTTGGCGCCACGCGGGTGCGCGAACGGATCCTCGCCACCGGCACCGCGGAGGCCCCGGCCGTGTTGCGCGCCTTCGAAGTCGATGCCGGCCGCGAGCCGCTGCGCCTGGCGCTCGGCACTCCCGCCCCTGGCGCCCAGACGGCGCTGGGCTCGGGGCCGCTCTCCCTGCCCGGCCTGGCGCTGGTCAAGGAAGACGGCGTCGCCTCGGTCAAAGTCCCCCCGCGGCGGAGTGCCGTGGTGTTCGCCGTCGCGATCAGCACCGGCTCCACCGCGCCCACCATCGCCCTCACCCACGCGGGCCTGCCGGCGGGCCGGCCCCGCACCCGGTGGCCGCAGGAGATTCCCACCCGGCTCACGCCGGCAAGCGGGCGCGGCGCCTACGTGGTCGACCACATTGACCTGCCCGACCCCAATCCGCAGCGCCGCGCGGTCCGCCCCAGCGACATCCAGTTCTTCGCCGACGGCACCGGCGCGGTCGTCACCATCGACGGCGACGTGTGGCTCGTCCGCGGCCTGCACGAGCCCGGCGGCGTGGCGCGCTGGCGGCGCTTCGCCTCCGGCCTGCACGAACCCATGTCGCTGGCGATCCGCGACGAGCAGTTGTTCGTCTTCGACCGCAATGGCGTCTGGCGGCTGCGCGACAGCGATGGCGACGGCGAAGCCGATGTGCACGAGCTGTTTTCCAACGCCTTCGCCCAGACCGCCGACCTCCGCGAATTCCCCTCGCAGATCCGCCTCGGGCCCGGCGGCGAATTCGTGATCTCCAAGGGCGGCCAGCAGGCCGCCACGCTGGGCAAACACAACGGCAGCGTGCTCCGCCTCTCCGCCGACGGGCGGCGCGCCACCGTCCTCGGCTGGGGGTTCCGCCAGCCCAACATCGGCGTCAATCCCCGGACCGGCCTCGTCACCGCCAGCGACCAGCAGGGCCAGTACATTCCCTCGACCCCGCTGCACCTCGTGCGCGATCGCCAGTTCTACGGCTACCTGGCCGCCTTCGAGCCGCGGGAGCAATACCCCGCGCCGATCGCCGATCCGCTCACCTGGCTCCCCCACCCGGTCAATGCCTCGGGGCTCTCCCAGGCCTGGTTGTACGGAGCGCGCCTCGGCCCGCTCAACGATCAGCTCGTCCACATCGGCTACAACCGCCCCGAGCTGTTCCACGTGATCCTCAACCACCGCGGCTCCCGGCCGCAGGCGGCGGTGGTGAGCGTGACGCGCGCCTTCGAATTCCCGCCGCTCAACGGTGGCGTGAACCCCGCCGACGGACTCCTCTATATCGCCGGCTTCCAGGTGCTCGGCTGGGGCAACGTGATCGATGTCCCCGCCGGTCTCGGCCGGGTGCGCCACACCGGCGCGCCTGTCACCCTGCCGCGCGAGGTCACCCCGACGAACCTCGGCGTGCTCCTGCGCTTCGAAGTCGCCCTCGACCCGACCCGCGCCGCCGACCCCGCCAGCTATTCCCTGCAGAGCTGGTCCTACCGGCGGACCTACAAGTATGGCTCGCCCCAATACAAGGCGGACGGCAGCCCCGGCCAGGACGCCCTCACCCCCAGCGCCGCCTACCTCGCGCCCGACGGGCGGAGCGTCTTCGTGGCGGTGCCCGGGATGAAGCCGGTGATGCAGCTCCGCGTCGGCTGGTCGCTGGCCACGGCCGGCGGCCGGCGTTTCGACGACAACGCCTACACGACGCCTTACGAGCTCGCGAAATTCGACCCCCGCGCCGAGGGCTTCGGCGACCTCACGGTCGACCTCACCCCGCGCGCCGCCGTCGCCCAGGCCGGGGGTCCGGTCAGCGCCGAGGAGGGGGCGCGGCTCGCGCAGCTCTTCGCCTGCGTCGCCTGCCATGGCTCCAACCACAATCCCGCGGTCGCGCGCTCCGGTCCGCCCTGGCAGGGCCTGTACGGCAGCAAGCGCACCGTCTTCGTGGACCGGAAGGCGCGCGAGATTACGGCCGACGACGCCTACCTGCGCGAGGCGATCCTCGATCCGACCGCGGCCGTCGCGGCCGGGTTCGAGAAGGGCGAGTATTCGATGCCGAGTTACGCCGGCGTGCTCAGCGAATCGCAAATCGAGTCGCTCCTCCTGCACCTCAAGAGCCTGCGGTGAGGCTCACCGCCGCTCCCGCCACTCGCGATCAAGGAAGTCGATGAACCGCGCCCAGTCGTAGGCGGTGATGTCGTGCGGCCCGGTGCGGAGGTGGTAGCCGATGCGGTGGCCGACGGGCGTGTCAGGCGGCGGGCTGGCCTCCGGGCCGACGCCCTTGTAGCCAAACAACGCATACGCCGGTCCGGCGTGGAAGGCCGCCAGGTACTCGCCGCGCGGATCCGCCCCGGGGTCGAGCGTGGCGCTCGCCACGTAGACGGGCCGCGGCGCCGCCAGCGCGATCAGCATGTGCTGGTCGACCGGGCGTTCCGCCTCCCGCCCGGCGTAGGAGCGGTAGTGGTCGCAGTACCAGAAGATGTTCACCCGCACCGAATCGGCGATGCGCTCGCCGAAGTTGCGCCGCCCGAGCGAAGCGCCGCCTTCCCCGCTGTTGTTGGAAATCACCGCCCCGAAGGCCTCGTCCTGCGCCCCGGCCCAGAGCGCCGTCTTGCCGTGCCGCGAATGGCCGAAGACCGCGATGCGCCGCGGCTCGATGCCCGGCAGGGTCGCGAGGTACTCCCGGGCCCGGCTGAGGCCCCACGCCCAGACGCCGATCGCGCCCCACTCCTCCGGCCCGCGCGCGTCCCGGCCGGCGCGCCGCAGCAGGTAACCACGCAGGCCGTCACGCCAGCCCTCCGGGTGATCGGGCTCAAGGTCGCCGTAGTAGTAGGTGGCGACGGCATAGCCGCGGCGCAGGGCCACGGCCAGCGGCCAGCGCGAGGCGTGTTTGCCGCGCGTCGCCTCCGTGGCGCGGTGGTTCACGATGCCCATGTCCTTCGTCGGCCGCATCCACTGATCCGTCAGCGGCAGCGCGGGATCCGGCTCCACGCTGGCGAGGCCGTAGTAGTTGAGGCCCAGGAGCGCCGGCGCACGGCCGCGGGCGGCGTTGGGCACGTACACCATCAGGGTGAGCTTCGGTGCCGCCGGGTCGTCGAAAAAACTCAACTCCACCAGCGTGCGGGTCGCGAGCCCGTCGACGGCATCGCGTCGCGTCGCGAGCAGGCGGCTGCGGACGCGAAAATCGAGTTTGGGCGTGTAGCCGTAGGTGCTGCGGGCGAAATCGGCCAGCAGCTCGCCCCGCCGCACCTCGCGCCACAGGGCCTCGGAGTTGACCTGGCGGCCGTCCTTGGTCAGCCGCAACTCGGGCAGCGTGTAGGGCACGACCTTGGTTTCGTCGTGATTGCGTTCGGAGGGCTGGGCGGCACGCGCACCCGGCGCGAGCGCAAGGGCGAGGCCGGCCAGGCAGCAGCGGCGGAGGGATCTCAGGGGGCGAGGCATGGGTGGTGCAACCGAGCCAAGGCCGAAACCCGGGCGCCGGCAATCCTGGGGCGGCGCGGCGCCGCCGCCACCGAGTCCGAGCGCCCGGCGCAGGACCGGCAAGAGGCGCGCCGCAGGACTTGCCCGGGGCAACGACTGACGCGCAGCCGTGCTGTGAAAACGATCCGCCCGCCGGGTCAGGGAAAGAACGGAAACAGGCGGCGGAGCTCGGCCCGATCCGGCTGGCTGCCGTATTCGCAGATTTCGTACGCCTCGCTGTGCTGCAACTTTTCGCCGGCCGCGCCCGGGTGCCAGACGGCGACCTCCTTCTGGAAGCGCGCCGTCGTGGCCTTGAAGCGCCGCGAGAAATTGTCGCGCACCTGCCGCAGGCGCTGCTGCTGCCCGGCCGGGTTGTCCGGATAGAGCGAGGCGTTGCCGTTGGCGCCCCCCTCGGCGAACTGCGAAATCATCACTGCCAGCGCATCGAGCTTCTGGGCGATCACGGGATCGATGTTGACGATGATGTCGGGCTTCGAGGGATTGGGTTTCAGGAAGCGATCGGTGTAGTACATGAACACCGGGTTCTTCTTCATCGCCGGCACATCGGGGCAGAAGAACGGCACCGTGACCATGTAGGCGGCATCCTGCACCAGAATGCCGGTGTAACGGTGGTCGGGGTGGTAGTCGTTGGTGCGCGGACCGAGCACGAGGTCGGCGTTCCACCAGCGGATGAGGCGCGTGATCGTGCGGCGGTTTTCCAGCGTGGCCTCCAGCTCACCATCGTGGTTGTCCAGCACCACCCCCTGCACGCCGAGGATCCGGTGGGCGGCATCAACCTCCGCCTTGCGGCGCTTGGCGAGCGGGCCGCCCGCCTCCCGCCAGTGGCCGATGTCGCCGTTGGTCGTGGAGACGAAGAGCACATGGTGCCCCTGCTTCGCCCAGAGCGCGCCAGAGCCGCCGACCTGGATCTCGCAGTCGTCGGGGTGCGCGCCAAAGGCGATGATGCGCAGCTTGCCGTCTTCCGGTGGGAGCGTGACGCCGGGGATGGCGGCCGGGGCCGGCGCGGCGGCGAGGGCGAGGCAGGCGACCGGGAACAGCAAACGGGGGAGAAGGGCGAGGTGCGTTTTCATGGGGGCGGAAAGGCAGCGTGCCAGCCCCGGCCGGGCGGGGAAGCGGAAAAGCACCGCCCCCGACGGTGGTTTGACGTTTTTCCGGCACCCTCTCTCTTCCGGCCCATGTCCCGCCGTCGCTCCCGTCCCCGCCACCTGCCGCTGCCTCCCGGGCTCGCGCGCCTGTTCGTCGCGGCGAACCTCGCGGTCGCCGTGCTGCTCGGCGGCTGGTACCTGTTCCAACCCGTCTCCCGCCAGGCCGAGGTCGACCGGCTGGTGCGAAACGCCTTCGCCCGCGACAAGCACGTCACCTTCCTCGAGGTCGCCTGGGATCTCTGGCAGCTCTACTACGCCGGCAGCGCCACCGGCAAGGTGGCGCCGGGCGACAAGACCCACGTCTACGGCGGCCCGCCGCGGCCGGTGGCATCGCCGGCGACGGCGGGCGAGGTGCGTGTGCTGGCAAACCGGGGTTACGTGGTGGGATACAGCGACACGCTGGGGAACCCGCTCTGGGCCGCCTACCGCGTGGCGGACCTGCCCCGGATTCCGACGCCGCCGGCGCGGCCGGAAAAGTTCGAGGTCGATCGCCGCACGGCGGCGCGCGTGCCGCCGGAGTCGTATTCGGGCAGCGGTTACGACCGGGGGCACCTCGCACCCAACTACGCGATCGCCACGCGCCATGGCGCGGAGGCGCAGCGCGAGACCTTCCGGATGTCGAACATCACCCCGCAGCGCCACGCGCTCAACGCCGGCCTTTGGCGGGAACTCGAACAGAAGATCGCGACGAGTTACCCGGCCCGCTACGGTGAGGTCTGGGTGATCACCGGCCCGGTCTTTGGGGCCAACCCGCCGCGCCTGCGGGAGGCGGTGGCCGTGCCGGAGGCGTTCTTCAAGATCATCGTCGACGAACAGGACGGGCGCCTGCGGACGCTCGCGTTTCTCGTCCCGCAGGACGCCCCGGCCAACGCCGACCCGGCCCGCTACCTCACCACGATCGAGGAGCTCCAGCGCCGCACCGGGCTGGATTTCCTCGGCGAGATCGACGACGAGGCGGAGCGCCAGATCGAGGCGCGACGGGCGGGGCGGGTCTGGTAACGCCGCGTTCAGCTGCGGCCAGGTATTCGGTGGCGCCGGGGTGCCCGGGTTTCCCGCTTATGCCGGTTGCCTGCAGCAAGATTTTTGCAGGCACGGTGAAATCTTACACGACAGTAAGCGTCGCATGCCGGCGATGCACCGCACGTTTCGACTCCTGCTTCTCCTGCCGGCCCTTCTCGGGCTGCAAGCCCTCGTGGCGCAGGAGGCGCGGGTGCGGGCCGCGCCGCGGGTTTCCATGCCCACCACGGTCGACAGCAACAGCCCGGCCTTCTGGCGGGAGGGTCGCTTGTTCTGGTTTGGCTCCCATGGGCGCCCATGGCTGAGCGAAGGGCCGAATCAGTTTGGCCCCTGGGAGACCCGCGAAATCGACCTCCAGACGGCCAACGCCTGGCCGCACTGGATGGAGGCGGTGTGGCCGGCGGAGGACGGGGTGCTCTGGGGCTGGTACCACGCCGAGCCCGTCGGGCTGGTGGCCGATTCCACCCTGACGGCGCCCAAGATCGGGGCGGTGGTCTCCTTCGACGGAGGCAACACACTCCAAGACCTCGGCATCATCCTGGAATCCGGGGATCGCCTCGATGCCTGGGCCCAGAACGGCTACTTCGCCGGGGGGCACGGGGACTTTTCGGTCATCCTGGATCGCGAAAGACGGTATTTCTACTTCTTCTTTGACAACTACGGCGGGCCGGCGGCGACCCAAGGGGTGTGCGTGGCCCGCATGGCCTACGACGATCGCGCCAATCCGGTTGGCCGGGTCTGGAAATACTGCGACGGACAATGGCTGGAGGCGGGGGTGGGCGGTCGGATGACGCCGATCTTCCCGGTCACGCGGCGCTGGCAGTCACGCGATCCCGACGCCCTCTGGGGACCCTCGATCCACTGGAACACGCACCTCAACTGCTTCGTGATGTTGCTCAACCGCGCCCAGGGCGAGCCCGGCTGGTCCCAGGAAGGCGTCTATGTTTCCTTCTCCTCCGATCTCAGCCGGCCCGACTCCTGGAGTGTTCCGCAGAAGATTCTCGATCGGAACGAATTCCCCGGTTGGTACTTTTTCTATCCGCAGGTCATGGGCCTCGAGGCAGGCGGCACCGACCGGGAGGCCGGGGGGACGGCGCGGCTCTACGTGGGAGGAATCTCGAAGTGGGAGATCGACTTCATTGCCCCGCCACGAGCGCCCTTCGCCGTCCAGGCAAACTCCGAACCGGCGTCTCCCGCGGTGACCGCCGGCCAAGATGTGACGCTGCGCGTGACCGCGGCGGGCACCGGGCCATTGGCCTATCAATGGCTCAAAGACGGAGTGGCGATCCCGGGCGCGACCACCGCAACCTACACCCTGGCGGGCGCCGCAGCGGCCGATGCCGGATCCTACGTCGCCCAGGTCGGCAACCACCTGGGCACAGCGGTCAGCAATCCGATCACCGTCGTCGTGGTGATGCCGCGGCCGCCACCGGAGACGTTTCTCTCGAACTTCTCCGTCCGCGCGCGACTGACTGAAGGCACGGGCGTGCTGACGGTCGGATTTGTGGTCCGCGACTCGGCACCCAAACGTCTCTTGATGCGGGCGGTCGGGCCGTCGCTGGGACTTTTCGGGGTCGCGGAGGCGGAAAGCGACCCCGGCTTTGAGTTGTTTGGCGCGGCCGGGGAGAGCCTCGGCGGCAATGGCGACTGGCAGTTGAACGCTGCCGGCGTGTTTGCGGAGGTGGCGGCCTTCCCGCTGCTGCCGGGGTCGGCGGATGCTGCCTTGCCGGCGGAGTTGCCGCCCGGCGCCGGCACCATGCAGGTGATGGGCCGATCAGGCGGGGTGGTGCTGGCGGAGATCTATGATCCGGCGCCCGGCCGGTGGTCAAAGCTGTTGAACCTGTCCGCCCGCGGCACCGTTGGGCAGGGCGAAGCCGTGCTCATCGCAGGCGTCGGCCTGAAGGGCACGGCCACAAAGCGACTGCTGATTCGAGCGCTGGGCCCTGGCTTGGGCGCCTTCGGAGTCGAAGGCGGGCTGGCGAATCCCACCCTCGAGGTGTCGGCTCCGGATGGCACCCTTCTGGCCTCCAACGACGATTGGGAGTCCACACTGGAAGACGGATTCGCGGCGGCCGGGGCGGCCGCGCTGGCACCCGGCAGCCGGGACGCCGCGCTCGTGGTCACCCTGGCCGGCGAGGCTCGCTGCACCCTCACCGTACGCAGCGCCGACGACACGAGTGGCGAGGTCCTGCTCGAAGTCTTCGAACTGCCCTGACCGAGCCCGGAAGTTTCACACGCTGCGCTGCCGCAGCGATCCAGTGTGAGCTATCGATCCACTGCGATCAATCTCGCGACGATTTCGGAGATCTTGAAATCGGTCATCGGGAATCGGTCATCTTGAAATTGGGACACTCGTTCCGGCCTTCCCAATGACAGATTGAAAATGACCGATGACCGATTTCACGATTTCTGGAATCCTTCGGTTGCGGTTGCCGCGTTGGGAAAAATGCAGGCCAGCCCTGCGCTTGGCGCATGAATCGAGCGCCGCTGCAAAGGGAATTTCCCCGGGGATGATACCGGACGAAGTTGCATGGTTTGGCACACTGGCAGAGCCGTCTCGGCTCTGTTTGGGCCGTCGGCACCGCGACCAGACGCCGCTGCCACTCGAAAGGTGTCCAATCCGTGGAGGGCGACCCTCTGTCGCCGCCGCGAACGTACCTGCGGCGGCGAGGGACCGGCGCCCTCCAGCGACCGGGTATCGTGGACTTTTTCGACCCGCTCGCAGACGAAGGGGTCCGGTGTGTCCTTCTGGAGTCGGGCTTTCCCGCCTTGCTTTTCCCCCGTAGCCGCGGCTCCCGCCGCGCGTCTTGCTCCGCGAACCACCCTCCGCCTCATGTCCTTTCCGCACCTGTCGGTCGCCGCCTTAGCCGGCCTTCTTCCCCTGGCTGGATTCGCCGCCCTGCCGCTCGACGAGCGGCCCGCCCGCCCCGACGAGTGGGGCTACCGGCCGGCCGACGGTGCGACCGTGCCGCTCAACCCGCCGAACTTCACCTGGGTGGCGCCTGCCAACACCGCCACCTACGACGTGCAGTGGTCGCAGGATCGGACCTTTCCGGAAGGCGCCACCACCACGGTCACGGGCGTCGCCTGGCCGGCATACACCCATGCGGAAGCCTTCGCTCCCGGCACCTGGTTCTGGCGTTACCGGGCGGTTCCGGCCCGGGGAGCGGGCACGGCCTGGAGCCGGGTGCGGCGGATCGAGGTGCCGGCCAGTGCAGCCGTGCTGCCGATGCCAACCGTCGCCCAACAGCGCGCCCGCGTGCCGGCGGGGCATCCGCGACTCTTCCTGCGGCCCGAGGATCTGCCGCGGCTGCGGGAACTGGCCCGCGGCCGGGAGGCGGCGGCGTTTGCCGCGCTGCAGCGGGCGGCCGATGGCTTTATTCAGGCCGGACCGACGCCCGAGCCGGCGCACAAGGGCTCGGCCCGCGACAAGAACAACCCCGAGTTGATCAAGTACTGGTGGCCCAATCGTGAACAGACGGAGCGCGCCTGCGTGGAGGCGGAGACGCTCGCCTTTGTGTATTTAATCAGTGGTGACAACAAGTACGGCGAGGCGGCGCGCCGCTGGGTGCTGCACCTCGCCTCATGGGATCCCAAGGGCAACACCAACTTCGCCCTCAACTGCGAGGCGGGGAAGCCGATGCTTTACCGTCCGGCCCGCGCCTACGACTGGGCCTGGGACAGGTTTACGCCGGCGGAGCGGGCGAAGGTGCAGGCTGCGATGCGGACGCGGGTGATCGACGCCTGGAACAGCGGCGAGGTCGCGCGTGGCACCGGGCACCTGCAGCGGCCCTACGGGAGCCACGCCAACCGGGTGTGGCACAAGCTCGCCGAGGCCGGGATCGCATTTCTCGACGAGATTCCCGAGGCGCCCCAGTGGCTCGACTACGCCGTGAACAAGTTCTTCGCCTGCTACCCGGTGTGGTCCGACGACGACGGCGGGTGGCATGAAGGGGTGAGCTACTGGTCGGGCTACCAGGGCAAGGTGGTCTGGTGGCTGCAGGTGGCGCAGGCGGCGCTCGGCCTCGATGGCCTGAAGAAGCCGTTCTTCGCGCAGGTCGGCGACTACCCCCTCTATCTGGCGCCACCGCGCTCGCCCAATGCCGGGTTTGGCGATCTCTCCTTCCGCCCGATCACCGCGCCGAGTTTCCTCGAATACCATGCGCGGGCCCGCAGCGTGAGCGGCGACGGCGGCAATGCCGCCACCTGGTACTGGTGGGCAAAGCAAAACGGCATGCGCGAGAACACCGGCATCCTCGGCTTCCTCTACCGCGCCAACCTGCCCGCGCTGCCCACGCCGCGTCCGCCCACCCACCTGCCGCCCTCGAAGGTCTTCCACGGCATCGGCGTCGCCAGCCTGCACACCACGCTGCTCGACAGCCGCGACGACGTGCACTTCGCCTTCAAGTCGAGCCCCTTCGGCTCGCAGAGCCACGGCCACAACCCGCAGAATTCGTTTCTGCTCAATGCTTATGGCGAGGCGTTCCTGGTGGCCAACGGCTACCGCGACCTGCACGGTAGCAAGTTTCACTACGAATTCGTGCACTCCACCCGCGCGCAGAACGCCGTGCTCGTCAACGGCGAGGGCCAGATTCCCCACTCGGCGACCTCCACCGGGCGCATCGTGCGCGAGCAGTTCACCCCCGCCTACGACTACCTCGCCGGCGACGCCACGCCCGCTTACGGCAGGCGCCTGCGCAAGGCGTGGCGGCACGTGGTGTTCGTGAAGGGTGACCGCCCGTTTGTCGTCCTGTACGATGAGCTCGTCGCCCCGGCTCCAGCGACCTTCCAGTTCATGCTCCACGCGCTGCAGGAATTCACCGTCATCCCCGCCGCCAGCCGGCTGCGGCTCGAGCGCAAGGCCGCCAGCCTCGACGTCGCCTACCTGTCACCCGTGCCGCTCCAGTTTACCCAGACCGACGGTTTCAACCCGCCGCCGACGCGCGAATTCCCCAACCTCTGGCATGTCGAGGCGGGCACCACCGAGCCGCGCGCCGCACTCGGCGTCGTCACCGTGCTGGTCCCACACCGCGCCGGCCGCGCGACCGCATGGGAGGCGAAACGCACCGACTCCGGCGACGGTGCCACGGTGGAGATCGTCATCGGCGACCGGAGCCACACGCTTCGCTTCCCGACGGCTGGCGGCGAGCAACCGGTCGTGGTCCGCCTGCCCTCCGCGTGAGCGGGATCACCCGTGCCACGGGACCGGCGATGCTCAGCGGCGCCCCGCCTCGGCAGTCGTTCACGTTGAACGCGGCGGTCTGACCCGAATGCCGCCAAGATAAGGCCACCGTGGCAGAGTCGGCTCGGAGGCGGAAAGGTTTTACTCTCTACGCTCCCCGGGCGCGAACTTTCCGGGTGGCTCTTTCGCGCCGCGCGAAGAAACGGCAATCGGTCTTGGCAGAGCCAAACTCACCGAAGTTGCGGACGCTCCCCCACCCACGACTCGCCGCCCCGCCCGAGAACCGGCTGCGATTGGCCGGGCAGTGATCGCATTTGTTTAGGCCTGACCCTTTTTGCTGCGCCTTTTTGCTGCGCCTAGTTTGGCCGCCCGTTCCGACTCTACCCGCATCCGGCCGAAGCGGCCCGCGCAGCCGACCCGGCTGGGACGTCAGACTGAGGCCGCTCCGGGCGCCCCCGGGGCGGCGAGCGGCAGGGCTTGAAAATAGCGACGGAGGTAGCCCCGGTCCTTCGCGGCCAGCCGGTCGGCCTGCATTTGGGCATGGGCCCCGATGAGAAAATCGGGGATGAGATGTTCCCGCGGGCCTCCTTCCCGCCGATAGGCCGCGAAGGCCCGGCCAGCCTGGTGCGCAGACTCCTGCGCAAGCGGATCGTAAACCAAGCCCAGATCGTCGAGCGCGGAGGCCAAATCGGCCGCGTCCCCCACCCGGACTGACAACTCAGCCACCACCACCTCACAAACCAGGAGCACGCCCTCCTCCCGCCAACGCTGGAGCGCATCGAGCCACCTGGCACCGTCCTCCTCGCCTTTGAAGACGGCGAGCAACACCGAGGTGTCGACCGCCGTTCTCACGCCGGATCGGCCGCTTTCGGCGCCGGCGGAAGCGCCACCTCACCCCGCAGCTCGGCCAGCAATGCCTCGGAGCTCTTTTCCCCAAGCTCCTGCCGAAAGCGACCCAAGCTCTTCTTCATCCGGCTGCCATCGAAAACTTTCGTCGCCTTGAGGTAGGCCGCCCGCTCATCGAACTCGAGTACGGCACCTGCCGCCAAGCCCAGACGCTCCCGAATCGCGACGGGGATAGTGATCTGGCCCTTGCTGGTCATGACCGCCTTCATGCCGCCAAGGATGCCGACACAAGGTAAGGATTCAAGTAAGGACTACCATCCTCCAGCAACCGGAGATCGAAGGCGTCTTCGCCACCCGCTCAGAATCTCCCGTTCACGCCGGCGGTAACGGTCACGAAGTTGTACAGCGTGCGCTGGGCGCGCTCCTTGCGGCCGCGGTACCAGGACTGCGGTTCGTTGAACAGGTTGGCCACGTCGAGGCTGAAGTTCACCGCCGGGCTGAGTTGATAGCCGAGCCCCAGGTTTACGGTCTTCATCGAATTGCGGTAGAGGTGCAGCGCGGCGCTGGTGGCATTGTAGGCGGTCATGTACTCGCCGGTGAAATTGTAGAGCACCCGCGCCGAGAGGCGGCGGTAGCGCCACGAGAGCGAGACGTTGGCCGCGTGCGGGATGAAGCCCTGCACCTCGCGCCGCGTGAGGTACACGTTGCCATTGAAGAGCCCGTGCGTGTCGATCCAGGTGTAGTTGAACGACCCCGCCAGCCCTTTAAGCAGGCCCGGCAGGAAGGTGAACTGCTGCCGGTAGCTGAACTCCCAGCCCTGCGCGATCGCCGTGCCTCCGTTGACCGAGGTGCGCTCGGTCCAGCCGGCGTACTCGCCGTCGTAGCCGTTGTCCGCCCCGCTGGGGATGATGCGCAGGTCCTGATTGGCAATGATGTAGTCGCGGATCTCCTTGTGAAACCAGCCCACGGAAATCTGCCCGACCGGCTCGAAATAGTACTCGATCGAGAGATCCCAGTTCTTCGCCGTCTGCGGCTTGAGGCCGGGGTTGGTGACAGTCACGCGCTGGTTGTTTTCATCCGGCGTCTCGGTGGGCAGGAAGTTGCTCGGTGGCGGGCGGCCAAAGCTGGTGCTGAAGCTGGCGCGCAGCTTCAGGTTGGGGTTGACGTCGTGGTAGGCGTGCACGCTGGGAAAGCCCTTGCTGTAGGTGCCGCGCGAGGCGCGGTAGTTGTTTTCGTAGTCGCGCTGGGCCGATCCGACCGGGTCCGCCGTCTGCTGGGCGGCGGTGCTGAGGGCGCGGGCCCGCACCCAGCCCCAACTGTCGACCTCGGTTTCCTCCACGCGCACGCCGCCGAGATAGCCGGTGCGCCCGCGCCAGCCGTCCCGGCCGAGCCGGCCCTGGGCCATCACATAGGCGGCCTGCGCCATCTCCGTGTATCCGCGGGTCGCGGTGAACTTCTGCGTTTCGTGATAATAGAGATCCTCGCGCCAGGCCGCCGGGTCGCGCGGGCGGCGGTTGTGCATGAACATGTGCGACTGCCAGCGCGGCAGGCGTAGCCCGGTCTCGCGGGCGTAGTAGCCGAGCAGGTTGGGATCGGGGGCCAACGGACCGCCGCCGATGTAAGCGTACCGGTGGTTGTCCTTGCCCCACGCGTCGAACTCCTCCTCGCGCCACGACAGGCCGGCCTTGAAGAAAAGCGGCGCGGAGATCGGCACCTGATAGCGCGCATTGAACCGGGCCTGCGTCATCAGGCGATCGATCTGGTTGTTGGTGTTCGTGAGGCCGTTGGCCGTCGGCCGGTAGTTGTCGGGATTGAGGAAGTCCGGCCCGCCGTTCGGGAGGAAGCGCGGGAACATGTCGGAGTCCGTGCGATCGAGGATCCAGCCGGCGCCGGAGAGGCGCATCGTCAGGGCCCCCGCGGTACCCTGGCCGTTGTTGAGGTTGGTGTAGCCGATGCCCGCGGTGTAATCGATCAACCAGCGCCGGTATTCGTGTTCGCCGCTGAAATCGATCTTCCGCGTGCGCACGTAGAAATTCAGCGGGCCGTCCATCAACACGTCGATATTGGCGGCCGTCACCGGGCGCACCACCGTGACGGTCTCGGTGAACTGCCCGGGCACGACGCCGGTGGTGGTGGCGTTGGGGTTGGTGTTGGCGTTGCCGGTGAAGGCGCGCACCTCCATGCGGCGACGGTGCCGCTCGAAGTTGTCGTTGGCGAGGAGCGTGACCGAAAAGCGCGTGGTCGGCGACCAGCGGTAGTCGGTGCGGAGGTTGGCGCTGGTCTGCTTGCGGTTGTTGATGTTGTCCCACTGCCGGAAGTCCCAGACGAAGGCGGCCGGGTTGAAGGTGTTCTGGTAATCGAGCGTGGTGCTGGCGCCGCCGACGGCGTTCTCGCTGTAGAACACGTTGAGTGCGACGCCGAGGTTGCGCTGGCCGCCGAAGACATCGAACACCTCCTGGTGCGCGAGCGTGGCCAGCGGGTGGGCGCGGTGCTGCTCGCGGGTCGGCATCTGCTCGAAAAACGGCGGGGCGACGCGCGTCGTGAGGCTGTAGGTGGTGCGGCGCCTTTCGCGCATGCTGAGCGGCGAGCGGGTCTTGAGGTTGATGGTGCCGCCGAGCGAGTCGGCGCCCTTGTCGGGCGTGTGGCCCTTGGTCAGCTCCAGCGCCTCGAACATCGTGCCGGTGATGCTTTGGAGCTGGAAGGTGCGGTTGACGTTCACGCTCGGCAGCCCGCCACCGTCGACGGTCACGGAGTTGAGCTGCGGGTCCATGCCGCGGATGTTGAACCAGTACGCGAGGCCTTCGTCGGTCGGGCTGCCGGCCACGCCGGGAAGCCGCATCACGACCTCGCCGGCGCTGAGGTTCGGCAGGTTGCCGAAGGAGTCCATCGCCACGACGTTCTTCACGTTTTCGGCGTTGCGCTGCAGGGTGAGAGCGGCGGCGTCGCCCTCGCGTTCGCCGGTGACCTTGAAGGCGTCCATCTTGTAGATCGCCGTCGTGAGATCGAAATTGCGCTCCGCGCGCGCGCCGGCGGCGACCGCGACGGTGGCCCGGACCGGATCGAGGCCGAGGTAGGTCACGATCAGTTCGTGCGTTCCCGCCGGCACGCCGGAGAGCACGTAGCGGCCGGTGTCGTCGGTAAACACCGTCCGCCCCAGGGCCGCGACCTCCACCCGGGCGCCCTCGAGCAGGTTGCCGGTGGCGGAGTTGCTGATGGTGCCGGTAACCACGGCGTCCGCCGTAGCCGCCCGCAGGCTGGCGGCCAGGACGAAGAGGCACGCCGCGACGAACGCCAGAGAGAGCGGACAACGACGGTGGAGGGCAGGCAGGGCGGGAGTTATCATGGAAAAACGTGGAGGTGGCGGTGAAAGTGACGGCGTGCGGCGTGGCGCCGGCGGCGCGTACCACCCAGCGCACGAAAGACTTTCGGGATGGCCAGCCTCAAGATCCCGACCTCGAAAAAAGCCGGCCCGCGCGCGCCGCGCGGTCAGTTCGCGCCGGTCGGCCGGGGCTCAGGCTCCGACCTCCCCCGCCGCCCGCTCAGTTCGACGCCGGCGCCGGTGCGGCCAGCGGCGCGGGTTTCGCACGGCTGAACTTCAGCCGGAGACGATCGAGCCAGAGGTAGACCACCGGCACGGTGTAGAGCGTGAGGAGCTGGCTGACGAAGAGGCCGCCGACGATGGTGAGGCCGAGCGGCCGGCGCATCTCCACGCCTTCGCCTGTCGCCAGCACGAGCGGCACCGCCCCGAGCAGGGCGGCAATGTTGGTCATCAGGATGGGCCGCAGCCGGAGCTGCGCGGCGGCGAAGATCGCGTCGCGCGTCGACACCCCGTCGCGCCGCTCGATGGCGATGGCGAAGTCGATCATCAGGATCGCGTTCTTCATCACGATGCCGATGAGGAGGAAGAGCCCGAGGAGGGCGATGAGCGAGAATTCAGTGCCGGTGAAACGCAGCGCGAGCAGCGCGCCGAGGCCGGCCGAGGGCAGCGTCGAGAGGATGGTGAGCGGGTGGATCAGGCTCTCATACAGAATGCCGAGCACAAGGTAGACGGCCACCAGCACGCCGAGCAGCAGCAGCGGCTGCGAGCGCAGCGTGCGCTGGAAGTTGCTGACCGAGCCGCCGAGGTGCACCTGGATCTCGGTCGGCAGCATGATTTCGGCCAGCGCGCGATCGATCGCCGCCAGGCCCTGCTCGAGGGAAACCTCCGGCGCCAGCGAGAAACCCATGTGCTCCGAGGCGAATTGGTTGCGGTGCCGCACGCGATCCTCGGTCAGGGCAAAGTCGTACTTTGTGAAGGTCGAGAGGGGCACGCGCACGCCGCCGGCGGCGATCACCTGCACCTGATCCAGCACCGCGGGATCCGCGGTGTAACGCGGCTCCAACTCCATCACGACGCGGTACTGGTTCAGCCGGTCGTAGAGGGTGGCAATCTGCCGCTGGCTGAAGGAATTGTTCAGCACGCTGGTCACCATCTGGGTGTCGACGCCCAGCCGGCGCGCCGCCTCGCGATCGATGTGCAGCTTCACCTGCTGCGTGCCGCCATCCGACGGGGTGTCGAGGTCGACCAGTTCCGGCACCTCGCGGAGGGCGGCGGAGATCTTCGGCACCCAGGCGCGCAGCAGTTTCAGATCGCTCGACATCAGACTGAGGCTGTAGGAGGAGCCGTCGGACATGCGCGGCGAGTCGATGTCCTGCGCGCCGTAGAGATAGAGCTGACCTCCGGGCACGATGGGCGCGTTGAGGCGGAGGCGGTTGACGACGTCGTTGGCGGACACCTTGCGCTCGGCGAGCGGCTTCAGGCGCACGGTCATCCGCGCGTTGCTCAGGCCGGTGCTGCCGCCGGCGGTGCCCATGACGTCCTGCACGGCGGGATCGGCCAGGATGTGCCGGCGGAAAGCCTCGACCTTGGGCTGCATCACCTCGTAGGAGAAGGCGTCGTCGCCGCGCACGAAACCGAAGAGGGTGCCGGTGTCCTGGGCCGGCAGGAAGCCTTTCGGGGCGCGGACGTAGAGGGAGACGTTGAGCGCGATGGTGCCGAGGAGGACGACCAGCATGAGCACCGCGTGGCGCAACACCCAGCCCAGCGAGCGGGAGTAACCCGCCTTGACCGCCTCGAACCAACGGTCGGTCGCGGTCCGGAAGCGCGTCACCGGCAGATCCTGTTTCCGGCGGAGAATGCGCGCGCACAGGCTGGGGGTGAGCGTCAGCGAAACCGCCAGCGACACGAGGATCGCGGCCGCCAGCGTGAGGGAGAACTCGCGGAAGAGTTTCTCGACCAGGCCGCCCATGAAGAGGATCGAGACAAACACCGCCACCAGCGAGATGTTCATCGCGAGCAGGGTGAATCCGACCTCGCCCGATCCGCGCATCGCGGCGCGGAACGGCGACAGCCCGCGCTCGATATGGCGGGTGATGTTTTCGAGCACGACGATGGCGTCGTCGACCACCAGCCCTGCCGCCACGATCAGCGCCATCAGCGAGAGGTTGTTCAGCGAGAAGCCGTAGAGATACATGATCCCGAAGGTGCCGACGACGGACACCGGGATCGCGAGGCACGGGATGAGCGAGGCGCGCGCGCTGCCGAGGAAGAGGAAGACCACGAGCATCACGAGGCCGGCGGCGATCAGCAGGGTCTTCTGCGACTCGTACAGGGTCGCGCGGATGCCGGGGGAGCGGTCCATGACCACCGCCAGGTCGGCGTCGGCCGGCAGCAGGGCGCGGAGGCCCGGGAGCTGCGCGTTGATGGCGTCGATGGTGGCGATGATGTTGGCCCCGGGCTGGCGGCTGACGAACAGGATCACCGCGGTACGGTCGTTGTGAAAACCGCTCGCGTGCCGGTCCTCGACTGAATCAGTCACCGTCGCGACGTCCCCGAGCCGCACCGGGGCACCGTCGCGATAGCGGATGACCAGCGGGAGGTATTCCTCGGCCCGGCGGAGCTGGCTGCTCACCTGCACCTCCCACTGGCGGCTGCCGTCGTCGATCGTGCCGCGCGGCCGCAGCGAGTTGGTCGCCCCGATGGCGCGCCGCACCTCGTCGAGCGCGATCCCGTGGTGCGCCAGCTTGTGCGGGTTGATCTGCACCCGGACGGCCGGCAGCGAGCTGCCGCCGACGGTGACCTCGCCCACTCCGGTGATCTGGGCGATTTTCTGGGCAAGAATCGTAGCCGCGAGATCGTAGAGTTTGCCCGGGGCAAGGTTGGGCGAACTCAGTGCCAGCGCCATGATCGGCGCCTGCGAGGGATTGGACTTCCGGAAGGTCGGGTTGCCGGGCATGCCGGACGGGAGCTGGCCGCGCGCGGCGTTGATCGCGGCCTGCACGTCGCGCGCCGCGGCGTCGATGTCGCGGCCGAGGGCGAATTCGAGGGTGATGCTGCACGCGCCCTGGCGGCTGTCGGAATAGATGCCGGTGACGCCCGCGATGCTGCCGAGCGCACGCTCCAGCGGGGCGGCGACGTTGGCGGCCATCGTTTCGGGGCCGGCGCCCGGCAGCGACGCGCTGACGCGGATGGTGGGAAAATCCACCTGGGGCAGCGGCGAGACCGGCAGCAGCAGGTACGCGAGGGCACCGGCGAGCACCATGGCCACGGCCACCATGCTACTTGCCACCGGGCGGCGGACAAACGGGCGGGAGAGGTTCATGGCTTCGCGGGCTGGAGCCGGCCGGCCGGAGCCGCGGCGGCGCGGCGGCGGGTCGCGCTGCGCTGGGCCAGGCGATCGAAGAAGAGATAAACCACCGGGGTGGTGAACAGCGTCAGCACCTGGCTGACGAGGAGCCCGCCCACCATCACGATGCCGAGCGGCTGCCGCAGTTCCGCGCCCGACCCGGTCGAGAGCATCAGCGGCAGGGCGCCGAAGAGAGCGGCGAGAGTCGTCATCAGGATGGGCCGGAAGCGCAGGAGCGCAGCCTGGTGGATGGCGGCCTGCGGGGAGAGGCCCTGGTGGCGACTGGCCTCAAGCGCAAAATCGACCATCATGATGCCGTTCTTCTTCACCAGGCCGATGAGCAGGATGATCCCGATGATGGCGATCATGTCGAGCGGGCGGCCTGTGATCCACAACGCCAGCAGTGCCCCGACCGTCGCCGAAGGCAGCGTCGAGAGGATCGTGATCGGATGGATGCTGCTCTCGTAGAGCACCCCCAGGACGATGTACATGGTGATCACCGCCGCCAGCACGAGGAGCAGCGTGCTGGAAAGCGAGGCGCGGAAGGCATGCGCCGCCCCCTGGAAGCGCATCTCGATCGCCGGCGGCAGATCGAGGCCGGCCGCCGCTCTTTCGATCGCCGCCACCGCGTCACCCAGCGACGCCCGCGGCCCGAGGTTGAACGAAATCGTCACCGCCGGGAACTGGCCGACATGGTTGATCAGCAGCGTGGTGGGCCGTTCGGTGACGCGCGCGAGGCTCGACAGCGGCACGGGCCGCCCGGCGCGCGTGCGCACGAAGATTCTCGACAGCGCCTCCGGCCCCTGGGTGAGCCGTGGATCGACCTCGAGCACGACCCGGTACTGACTGGTGTGGGTGAAAAGCGTCGAAACCTGCCGCTGGCCAAAGGCGCTGTAGAGGGCGTCGTCGATGTCGGCCACCGTCACGCCGAGGCGGCTGGCGGTGTCGCGGTCGATTTCCACGTAGGCCTGCAGCCCGCGGTTCTGGAGGTCGCTGGCGACGTCGGCGAGTTGCGGCAACTGCTGCAGATGCGAGACGAAGGTGGGCGTCCAATCGTACAGAAGCTGTTCGTCCGGACAGGTGAGGGTGAACTGAAACTGGGTGCGGCTGACGCGGTCCTCGATCGTGAGTTCCTGAATCGGCTGGAGGTAGAGGGCGATGCCGGGCACGTCGAGGGCGGCGGTGCGCAGCCGGTCGATGACGGCCAGGGCGGAGTCGCGGCGCTCGCCGTGGGGGTGGAGGTTGATCAGCATGCGCCCGGAGTTGAGGGTGGCGTTGGTGCCGTCGACCCCGATGAAGGACGAGAGGCTGCGCACCGCGGGGTCCTCCAGGATCTTCCCGGCCAGCGCCTGCTGGCGCTCCGCCATGGCGGCGAACGAAATGGACTGCGGCGCCTCGGTCACCGCCTGCAGCGCGGCGTTGTCCTGCACGGGGAAAAACCCCTTCGGCACCAGGGCCCACAGGGCGACGGTGAGCAGGAGGGTGCCGACGGTGACGCCCAGCGTGAGCCGCTGGTGGCGCAGCACCCAGTCGAGCCAGGTGCTGTAGCGGGCGATGACCCGGTCGAGAAAACCCTGGCGCGCGGTTTCGTGCGGCGCGGGCGGGGGCAGCATGCGCGCGCACATCATCGGGGTGAGCGTGAGCGACACGACCAGCGAGATCAGGATGGAGACCGCCAGCGTGATCGCGAACTCGTGGAACAGGCGGCC
>CAZDGC010000026.1:0-17393 GCA_964504885.1 uncultured Opitutus sp. | reverse complement strand
GGAGTCGCCCTGCTCGCGGTAGCGGGCGATGTTCTCCAGCATCACGATGGCGTCGTCGACCACGAAGCCGGTGGCGATGGTGAGCGCCATCAGCGTGAGGATGTTCAGCGAGTAGCCCGCGAGGTACATCACGCCGAAGGTGCCGATGAGCGACAGGGGCACCGCGATGCTCGGGATGATCGTGGCGGCAAAGTTGCGCAGGAAGACGAAGGTGACGAGCACCACCAGCAGGATGGCGAAGATCAACTCGTGCTGCACGGCGCGCACGGAGGCGCGGATGCTTTGGGTGCGGTCGGTGAGGACGGTGAGTTCCGCCGCCGCGGGCAGGTTGGCGGAGAGCTGCGGCAGCAGCGCCTGCACGCGGTCGACCACCTCAATCACATTGGCGCCGGGCTGGCGCTGGATGTTGACCAGCACCGCGGGCAGCCGGTCGGCCCAGGCGGCCAGCCGGCGGTCCTCGGCGGCGTTTTCGATCCGCGCCACCTCGCCGAGCCGCAGCGGGGCGCCTTCGCGCCAGGCGATGATCAGGTTGCGGAACTCCTCGACCGAGCGGAGCTGGTCGTTCGCATCCATCAGGATGGTGCGGATGGGGCCGTCGAAGCTGCCCTTGGGCTGGTTGGCGCTGGCGGCGGCGATGGCCGAACGCACATCGGCCAGGTTGAGGCCGCGCTGCGCGAGTTCACCCGGGTTGATCTGCACGCGCACCGCCGGGCGCTGGCCGCCGGCGAGGCTCACCATGCCGACGCCCGGGATCTGCGCGAGTTTCTGGGCGATGCGGGTGTCGACGAGATCGTGCACCTGCGGCAGCGGCAGACTGGCGGAGGTCACCGCCAGGGTCATGATCGGCGTGTCGGCCGGGTTGACCTTGCGGTAGACGGGCGGCGTGGGGAGGTCGTTGGGCAGGAGGTTGTCGGCGGCATTGATGGCCGCCTGTACCTCCTGCTCCGCCACGCCCAGCGAGACTTCGAGGGAGAACTGCAGGGTGATCACCGACGCACCGGCCGAGCTGGTCGACGACATCTGGTTCACGCCGGGAATCTGCCCGAAGCGGCGCTCCAGCGGCGCGGTGATCGCACTGGCGGTCACCGCCGGGCTCGCCCCGGGATAAAACGTAAAAATCTGAATCGTCGGGAAATCCACCTGGGGCAGGGCCGCCACCGGCAGCAGGCGGTACGCGAGGAGGCCCGAAATCAGCAGTGCGACCATCAGCAGGCTGGTCGCGACCGGGCGGAGGATGAACGGTCGGGACGGGCTCATGAGCTCTTCTTGCCCGACTTCTCGCCCTTGCCACTCTTGCCGCCCTTTTCGCCCTTGCCGGACGTGCTGCCGGCGCTCGCCACCGCCCCGGCGGGCGGCGCCACGACGGTGCCGTCGGGATTGACGAGCGTGACCGGCCGACCCTCGCGCAGGCGATCGACGCCTTCGAGCACGACCTTCTCGCCGGCGGTGAGGCCCTTGGCGACGGATTGCAGTCCCTCGTCGGACGGCCCGAGCTCGATATCGCGCACGGTGGCCAGGCCCTGATCGTTGACGAGGAAAACGTAGGTACCGCGTGAGCCGTACTGCACGGCGGCGCCGGGGATGACGACGGCGTCGGGAATCGTGCGCACCCGCAGGCGGATGTTGACGAACTGATTCGGGAAAAGGCTCTCGTCGCGGTTGGGGAATTCGGCCTTGAGGCGCAGGGTGCCGGTGGCGAGGTCGATCTGGTTGTCGACCGTGCGCAGCAGACCGGCGGCGAGACGGGTCTGTTCGCTGCGATCCCAGGCCTCGACCGGCAGCGCGTTGCCGGCCCGCAAGGGTTCAAGCACCTTCTGCAGATCCATCTCCGGAATGGTGAACATGACATTGATCGGCTGCGTCTGGGTAAGCACGACCAGGCCGCCGGCATCGCCCGGACGGATCAGGTTGCCCGCGTCGACCTGCCGCAGCCCGAGCCGGCCCGAAATCGGCGCCTCGATGCGCGTGTAGGCGAGTTGCCGGCGGACATCATCGACCGCGGCCTGGTCGGCCGCCAGCGCGCCTTCGCGCTCGGCGACCAATGCCTGCTGGGCTTCAAGCTGCTGCTGGGTCACCAGGGTCTGGGCGTGCAACTGCCGGAATCGTTCCAGGTCCGCCTGGGCGGTCTGGAGTTGGGCGCGGTTCTGGCGGAGCCGCGCCTCCGCCTGGGCGAGCCGGATCTCATAGGGCACGGGATCGATCTCGGCGAGCAACTGCCCCGCCTTGACCTGCTGGCCCTCCTGAAAGTGCACCCGCAGGAGCTGGCCCTCGACGCGGCTGCGCACGGTCACGGTGTTGAGCGGCACGACGGTGCCGATCGCGCGGAGGTGGACCGCGAGTTCCCGCCGCTCCGCGGGCAGTGCCCGCACCGGCGTGGGCGTGTTGGTGTTGCGCGAACGAAACGACCCGCTGCGCGAGGCTGGCGCCGGTTCGGACCGGAAACCGAAGTACCAGACGCCCCCGGCGAACAGGAGGGCGACAGCACCATACAAGAGCCAAGGGCGGCGGGAGGAGCGATCAGTGGACATGCGAAGAGGAACGAGCGTGAGCGGTGAAGCGACAAACGCAATCGCCAGACGGGCAACGGCGGCAAATCGTTGCTCGGCATTTTTCCACGGACGGTCCGGTGGGGCGCGCCGGCGGTGCCGCCCTCGCTGCGCCGACCCAGGGGAACGACGGCCCGGGGCGCATCCACCGATCGGCGGCCGCGCACCAGAAGATCCGACGTGGAGGGCTGCGCTCTGTCGCCGCCGCATTCCGCGATCGATGCTCCGTCCGATCAATTCGGCGACGACGAAGCGTCGCCCTCCAGGAATACACCGCCAACCGGCAGATGCGTACCGGGCGGTGTCATTCTTCCGCAGCCGTGTGCCGCGAGGGTGGACGAGGCGTCTTGCCTCGTGTTTGGGGCCGTGAAGACGAGGCAAGATGCCTCGTCCACGTTGGATGACGCCGCCGTGATGCGTACCCGCGAATCTGCGACGAAGGATTGCCTTCGGGGCGCAGCGATCCATCGTGCCGGAGTGAGCTCTCGTCGCGTGCACCCCGCCGCCAGTCTCATTCTGGCGCTGCTGGCCGCCTCCCTGCTGGAGGCGCGTCCGATCCCGCCGACGCAGATGAACCTCCCGCCGCCGCTGCAGTTTGCCCGCACGATTCCGGCGGAGGAATTGCTCACCTCCGCCCAGAAGCTGCTCCCCGCCGGCGCCTTTCTCGGCCCGCTGCTCGACGCCCGCTACGCCGTCGTGAAACACGACTGGCTGGTGCGCCGCTTCGTGCCGTTCTATCGCAACGCCGTCGCGGTGCTGCGCCAGGCGGCCGACGGCGGCGCGGAGGGCGCCGATTGCGACGATTTCGGGATGTTCCTGCGCCACATGGCGGGGCTCGCCGGCATGCTCGCCGGAAGCGCCCAGCCGTCGGTGGCGCAGGTGATCGTGTTTCAGGAGCGCGCCTTCTCCGGGGTCGGCCGCACGCGCGAGCGCCATACGATCGGGCTTTTCCTCACGGAGAAAGGCTGGTTCGTAATCGAACCGCAGACGGCCTCCTCCGTCGTGACCCTCGACTCCTACGTAAACAAGGAGGGCATCCAGTACATCAGCTTTCACTGAGGATCTGACGGGAGCCTCCCCACCCATTCACCCAACGACGAACCGGCTGCGAACACCACGAACAACATGAAATCATCCACCACAATCCTCGCCGCGCTGGCACTCGTTGGCAGCGCGTTTGCCAGCCAGTCGGCGCCACCCGCCGCCACGCCGTCCAGATCCGCCTCCGCCGAGGCGCCGCAAACCCTGGAGAAATTCATGGTCACCGGCTCCCTTGCCACGCCGGCCGCCCAGACGCCCACGAAACTCGAGAAGTTCATGGTCACCGGCTCCCTCGCCAACCCGCCCTCCGCGGAACCCGCGAAGCTCGAAAAATTCATGGTCACCGGCTCGCGGGCGAAAACCCCCGCCCGGCCGGAACGCGCACCCGCGCGTCTGCAGTAGCGACGGCCCCTCCGCCGGGCCCCCCCCGCGCACCCGCGATCCGCCTCGAACGCCCCGGCTTCACCACCGGGGCGTTTTGTTTGCCTCGAGGACGGCACCTTCGTTTGACCTGCGTCAAGGCGCGCAGTCGGACCCGGTGTTAGCTTCGGCCCCATGGATACGACCCACGCTCCCCGCCTCCACCCCGCCCTCGCCGCCCTCGCGAGCCTCCTCACGTTCGCCGCGCCCGCCGGCGCCTCGGAGGGCACCGTGCTGGCCAAACCCAACGGACGGCCCCTCGCCGCCGACCTGCCGGTCGAAATGGCCGTGCTAACCGAGGCCCCCTTCGTGCCGCCGCCCCTCACCCGCAAACATCCGGCCAAGGTCGTCGTACACCTCGAGGTGCGCGAGGTCGTCAAACGACTCGCCGACGGCGTCGAATATCTCTTCTGGACCTACGGCGGCAACGTCCCCGGCTCGTTCATCCGCGTGCGGGAGGGCGACTTCGTCGAGTTCCACCTCAACAACCACCCGAGCTCGAAGGTTCCGCACAACATCGACCTCCACGCCGTCACCGGCCCGGGCGGCGGCGCGGCCTCCTCCTTCACCGCCCCCGGACACTCCTCGCAGTTCTCGTTCACCGCCCTCAACCCGGGCCTCTACGTCTATCACTGCGCCACCGCGCCCGTGCCGATGCACATCGCCAACGGCATGTACGGGATGATCCTCGTCGATCCGAAGGAGGGGCTTCCCCCGGTCGACCGCGAATTCTACGTCATGCAGGGCGAAATCTACACCTCCGGGCGCCACGGCGAATCCGGCCTGCAGAACTTCGACCCCGCCAAGGCCGAGGACGAGCGCCCCCCGTACGTCGTCCTCAACGGCGCCGTCGGCGCCCTCGTCGGTGACAAGGCCCTCCAGGCCAAGGTCGGCGAAAAGGTCCGCATCTACTTCGGCGTCGGCGGCCCCAACCTCACCTCCTCGTTCCACGTCATCGGCGAGATCTTCGACGCCGTCTACCTCGAGGGCGGCATCCTCCCTTCCCAGCGCCAGGTGCAGACAACGATGGTTCCCTCGGGCGGCTCGACCATGGTGGAGTTCAAGGTCGACGTGCCCGGCACCTACGTCCTCGTCGACCACTCGCTCTCCCGCGCCTTCAATAAGGGCGCCCTCGGCATGCTCAAGGTCACCGGCCCCGAAAACCCCCTCATTTACTCCGGCAAGGAGGTCGACGAAGTCTACATCGGTCAGGCGTCGGATGCGGGCGTGGCGGCCAGCAAACGCGAGGCCGAGCTCGTCGCCGAAAAGGCGCGCGTGATCGCGGCCAACCCTGAAATCGCCAACATCACCAAGGAAATCCAGCTCGAGCGCGGCAAAAAGGTCTTCCTCACCTCCTGCTTCGCCTGCCACATGGCCAACGGCGAGGGTCTCCCCGGCGTGTTCCCGCCACTCGCAAAGTCCGATTACCTCGCCGCCGACAAGGACCGCGCCATCAAGGTCGTGCTCAAGGGCCTGAGCGGCCCCATCACCGTCAACGGCAAACCCTACAACAACCTGATGCCGCCGCAGGAGTACACCGACGACCAGGTGGCCGACGTGCTCACCTATGTCATGAACACCTGGGGCAACAATCTTGGCACCGTGAGCGCGACCGAAGTCCGCAAGGTGCGCGGGGAGCTGAAGTGACGTGAACCCCGCCCTCGCCACCCGCTCGCCGGCCGGCGCCGCGCCGTCGTCGCCGCACGCCGCCCGCGCGCTCGGCGCCGTCGTCGCCCTCAGCCTCGCCGCCGCCCTCACCGGCCCGGCGCGGGCCGAGGACGTCGGTCGCGAGGGCATGGCGCTGATCCCGGCCGGCACCTACGCCCCGCTCCTCCGCGGCCAGGACGAACCCGCCCAGGTGCCGGTGGCGGCCTTCTGGCTCGACACGCGCCCGGTGACCAACGCGGAGTTCCTCGCCTTCGTACGCGACCACCCGAAATGGCGGCGTTCGCGGGTCAGTCCGCTGTTCGCCCACGAGGGTTACCTCGCCGACTGGCAGGGCGACCTCGAACTTGGCCCCCGGGCGCCCGCCGATGCCCCGGTCGTACGCGTGTCGTGGTTCGCCGCCCGCGCCTACGCCCAGGCGCGCGGCCAGCGCCTGCCGACCACCGCCGAGTGGGAACGCGCCGCCGCCGCCGGGTTTACCCAGGCCGACGGCGCCACCGAGACCGGCTTCAAGACCACCATCCTCGGCTGGCTCGTCCGCCAGCTCCCCCAGCCGCTGCCGCCCGCCGGTTCCGGCCCGCCCAATTTCTTCGGGGTGCGCGACCTGCTCAGCCTCGTCTGGGAATGGGTCGACGACTTCAACACCGCCATGATCACGGGCGAATCGCGTGCCGACACCGGCCTCGATCGCACCCTCTTCTGCGGCTCCGGCGCCGCCGGCGCCCGCGATCCTTCCGACTTTCCCGCTTTCATGCGCGTCGGGTTCCGCAGCTCCCTCCGCGCCAACTACGCCGTGCCCAACCTCGGCTTCCGCTGCGCCCAATCACCATGAAAACGAACTTCGCCTCTCTCGCCACCGCCCTCCTTTTCTGCTCCGCCGCCGGGCTCGCCCCCGCCGCCGACTCCACCGCGCCCTGCTGCCCGCCGGAACCGGCTGCGCCCGCCTGCTGCGCCGCCGCCGGAAAAGACGGCGCCACACCCGCCTGCGGCGAGAGCAAGGCCGTCGCCGCCGCGCAACCGTCGTGTTGCGACGAGATCAAACCCGCCGCCCCGCTCTCCGCCCGCTCGCTCTACCAGCTCGATGCGAAATGGACCGACGATGCCGGCCGCACCGTCTCGCTGACCACCTGGCGCGGCCGCCCGGTCGTGCTCGCGATGTTCTTCGCCAGTTGCGAATACGCCTGCCCCGTCCTCGTCCACGACATCCAACGCCTGCGCGAACGGCTCTACCCCGAGGACCGCGCACACACCCAAGTCGTGCTCGTCACTTTCGACACCGTGCGCGACACCCCCGCCGCCCTGAAGGCGTTTCGCAACCGCCTGCAGCTCGACGCCCACTGGTCGTTGCTCACCGGCGCCGATGACGCCGTGCGCGAGCTCGCGATGCTGCTCGGCGTGAAATACAAACAGGACGCCCGCGGTCAGTTCGCCCACTCCAACCTCTTCACCGTGCTGAACGCCGAGGGCGAAATCGCCCACCAGCACGCCGGCCTGATGGGCGACATCTCGCCCGCCGCCAAGGTCGTCACCCAGCTTGCCCGCTGAGCCGGGAGCACCCGGAAAATCAAGCCGTTGGCAGGACGGACTGTGCTGATCGGAGAAGTCACCGGGCGGGTCGGCGGCGAAGGAGCTCGCCGCCCTCCCTCGTGCGAAAGTCGGACTTGAAGCGGGCGCGGACTCTGCTCCGCGCTCGCCTTGGCCGCGGCAGGCCGCTCAAGCTGCCGGCCACTTCGCCATGCGCCTGCGCCTCCTCTCCCGGTCCTGCCTCCTCCTCTGCACGCTCGCGGCCGCCGCGCCCGCTCTGCCTGCCGGCGCCGCTGAACTTACGTCGCCCAAAGCCCATTTCGGGTTCGCCATCGGGGACGACTACCACCTCGCGACCTACGTGCAGACCGAGGCGTATTTCAAGAAACTCGCCGCCGAATCCGATCGCGTGCGCCTGGTGGATATGGGCCGCACCGAGGAGGGCCGCACGCAGTGGATGGTCGTCTGCACCTCTCCCGCCAACCTGGCCAAGCTTGATCGCCTCCGCGACATCTCCCAGCAGCTCGCCCGCGCCGAGGACGCTGACGAGGCCCGCGCCCGTGCCCTCGCTGCCGAGGGTCGCGCCGTGGTCTGGATCGACGGCGGCCTCCACGCCACCGAAACCGTCGGCACCCATCAGTTGATCGAAACGCTGTGGCAGTTCGCCAGCCGCAGCGACCCCGAAACCCTCCGCATCCTCGACCAGACGGTGATCCTCTTCGTCCACGCCAACCCCGACGGCCAGGATCTCGTGAGCAACTGGTACATGCGCCGTTCGCCGCCCGCCAAGCGCACCATGGATCGCCTGCCGCGGCTCTACCAGAAGTACATCGGCCACGACAACAACCGCGACTTCTTCATGGGCACGCAGAAGGAGACGAATAACCTGAACCGCCAGCTCTACGTCGAGTGGCTGCCGCAGATCGTCTACAACCACCACCAGTCGGGGCCCATCGGCACCATCGTGGCGGGCCCGCCGTACCGCGATCCGTTCAACCACGTCTACGACCCGCTGATGATCACCACCCTCGACGCGGTCGGCGCGGCGATGAACCACCGCCTCAACCTCGAGGGCAAACCCGGCTACACCCGCCTCACCGGCTCGGTCTACTCCACCTGGTGGAACGGCGGCCTCCGCACCACCACGTATTTCCACAACATGATCGGCATCCTGACCGAGACCATCGGCAGCCCGACGCCGATGGAGGTGCCGCTCGTGGCCAACCGCCTGCTCCCCAACGGCAGCCTGCCCTTCCCCATCACGCCGCAAAAATGGCGCTACGCCCAGTCGATCGCCTACTCCGTCTCGATGAACTACGCCGTGCTCGACTACGCCGCCCGCCACCGCGACACCCTGCTCTTCGGCATGTGGCGCATGGGCCGCAATTCCATCGAGCGCGGCAGCCGCGATCACTGGACGCATTACCCGGGCCGCATCGAAGCCATCAAGGCCGCCTACCTGAAGGACAACCCGCCCGCCAGGTCCGGCACCGCCGCCGCCGAGGGCGAATCCGGCGCCAGCACGTCCGCCGCCACTGTCGGCACCCGCCGCCTGCCGTCGAAGTACTTCGACGCCGTGCTGCGCAAGCCCGAGTTGCGTGACGCCCGCGGCTACATTCTCCCGGCCGACCAGCCGGATTTCCCCACCGCGGTGAAATTCATCAACGCCCTGATCAAGACCGGCGTCGTCGTACACCGCGCCAGCGCCGACTTCACCGTCGGCGGCAAACGGTATCCGGCCGGCTCTTACGTGGTGAAGACCGCCCAGGCCTTCCGCCCCCACGTGCTGGACCTGTTCGAACCCCAGGATCACCCCAACGACTTCCGCTACGAGGGCGGCCCGCCGATCGCACCCTACGACTCCGCCGGCTGGACCCTCGCCTTCCTGATGGGCGTGAAGTTCGACCGCGTGCTCGACGGCTTCGACGGGCCGTTCGTCCGCCTGCCCTGGGGCGAACTCCAGGCCCCGCCCCGCCCCGCGCTCCCGCCCGCTGCCGCCGGCTGGCTGCTCCCGCGCCGCACCAACGACACCTTCCCCCTCGTCAACCGCCTGCTCCAGGCGGGGGTCGCAGTCTCGGTGGTCCCTGCCACCGGCGACTTCTTCGTGCCGGCGGCGGCCCGGGATCGACTCGCCCCCGCCGCGGCCGACCTCGGCGTCGCCACCATCGCCGCCGACCGCCCCCCCACCGGCGCCACCCGGATCGCGCCCGCCCGGATCGCCCTCTGGGACCGCTACGGCGGCTCGATGCCTTCGGGTTGGACCCGCTGGTTGCTCGAACAGTACGGGTACGCCTTCGACGTCGTGTATCCACCGCAGCTCGACGCCGGCAACCTGCGCGCAAAGTACGACGTGATTCTCTTCCCCTCCGGCGCCATCGCGCGGCCCGGCCCCGCGGCCTCCGAGGCCAGCTCGGACGACCCCTACCCCACCTCCACCCGCGATTCCTCCCCGCCCGATCTGCCCGCGGAATACCGCGGCCGGGCGGGCCGCATCACCGCGGAAAAAACCATCCCGGCCCTGAAGGCCTTCCTGGAGGCCGGCGGCACCGTCATCACCGTCGGCACCAGCGCCAACCTCGCCTACCACCTGCAACTGCCCGTGCGCAACGCCCTCGTCGAAACCGGCCTCGATCGCCGCGAACGCACCCTGCCCAGGGAAAGGTTCTTCATCCCCGGCAGCGTCCTCCGCATGAGCGTCGACACCCGCGCGACCGCCACTCGCGGGCTGCCGGACGAAGTCGATGTGTTCTTCGATGAAAACCAGGTCTTCCGTCTCGCCCCCGACGCCGTCGCGCGCGGCGTGCGCCCCCTCGCCTGGTTCGCCAGCACCGCCCCGCTCCGCAGCGGCTGGGCCTGGGGACAGCACTACCTGAAGGAAGGCGTCACCGCCTTCGAGGCCCCCGTCGGACAAGGCCGCCTGCTCGCCTTCACACCCGAAGTCACGTTCCGCGCCCAGACTCACGCCACCTTCAAGTTCGTCTTCAACGCGCTCTACACGACCGCGAGGTAAGGCGCGCGCCCCGGATCGGATGCCACCGTCGCGCCGCCACCCTTCGGCCACGGCCAGGCGCGAACGCTCCGCATCTGAACCACTGGTTCGATTTCCTCACGCTTCGGCGGCGGCCAGCGGAGTGGCCTCCCTACCCGCGCGACCTTCCTTTGGCTGCGCCCCGGCTCCGCACTGGATTTACCCGCCGGTTTGGGTACCGTCCGCCCATGACTCCTCTCCTCCGCCTTTCCTTCGCCCTGTTCCTCGCCGCCCTCGTCGCCGCTTGCGGCCGGAAAGACTCCGGCCATGGCCACGGCGGCGGCCATGTCCATGTCGCCCCGCACGGCGGCACGCTGATCGAAATCGGCGCCCACGCCTACAATCTCGAACTGCTGCGCGACGCCGCGACCGGCAAACTCACCGCCTGGGTCCTCGACGGGCACGCCGAGAACTTCGTCCGCCTCAAGGCTGCCTCCCTCGAGGCCGTGGTCGCCACCGGCGCCGGGCCGCGCCCGCTGACGCTCCTGGCCGTCGCCAACCCCGCCACCGGCGAAACCATCGGCGACACCTCCCAATTTGAAGCCCAGGCGGACTGGCTGAAGACGGCCGGGGCCCTCAGCGTCACCGTGCCGGCCCTGGAGATCCGTGGCACGAAGTTCGGCCCGCTCACCGCCACGCTGCCTTCGGCGGCGAAATGACCCCGCCCGCTCCAGGTTGCCGCGGTCGCGGCCGGCCGCGCGGTCCCGTCGCCCGTGGACTCCTTCCCGCCCTCGCGCTGGTCGGCGGGGCGCTCGCGCCGGCCCTCCCGGCGGCCCCAGTCCTCGCGCCGGCCGAGACCCCGCCCGCGGCGGACACCGCCGCAGCCCGCCCCTCCCTCGCCGATCTCGCCCGCGGGGCGCCGACCGTCAGCGGGTATTCCCACCTCCACTACAGCCAGCTCGCCGGCTTCAAGTTCCGGCCGCCACCGCAGCCCATCGCGGCGGACCGGCCGCCGCCCGACGTGCTCGCCCAGGTGCCGGCCGAGCTCCGGAAGTTCGACGGCCGGAAGGTCGTCCTCACCGGCTACATGCTGCCCCTCAAGCTGGAGAACGGGCTGGCCACCGAGTTCTTCTTCCTCAGCAGCCCCACCCTCTGCTGTTACGGCGTCATCCCCGAGGTCAACGAGTGGATGCTGGTGAAGATGCGCGGCGAAGGCCTGCCGCCGATCCAGGACGTGCCCATGTTCCTCGCCGGCCGGCTCCAGGTGCGCCCGCGCTGGGAGGACGGCTACCTCCTTGGCATCTACGAGATGGAAGGCCACGGTTTGCTCAAACCGCGTCCCTGAACAGGCTGGACCTTCGTCCGCCCGCTAGTCCTCGTCGGAGCGCGACCGCACCGGCGCCAACCCGGCCCTCCCAACGTTTCGCGCCGGCCTGAATCATGAATCAACTCCTCCTCGAAGTCCTCATCATCCTCCTCCTCCTCGTCGCCAACGGCATCTTCGCCCTGGCGGAAATCGCCGTCGTTTCCTCGCGCCCGGCCCGCCTGCGCGCCCTGGCCGACGCCGGCTCCGCCCGCGCCCGCACCGCCCTGGCCCTGGCCGAAAACCCCACCCGCTTCCTTTCCACCGTCCAGATCGGCATCACCCTCGTCGGCATCCTCGCCGGCGCCTTCGGCGGCGCCCGCCTGTCGCGCCACGTCGCCGCCGCGCTCGACGACGTGCCGCTCCTCGCCCCCTACGCCGAGGCGCTCGCCCTCTTCCTCGTCGTCGGCGCCATCACCTATCTCTCCCTCATCGTCGGCGAACTCGTGCCCAAACGGGCCGGCCTGAGCAACCCGGAGCGCAAGGCGATGCTCATCGCCGGTCCGATGAACGCCCTCTCCCGGCTGGCCGCGCCGTTCGTCTGGTTCCTCACCGTCTCCACCAACTTCGTCCTGCGCCTGCTCCGCCTCGACCAGCAGACCGATGCCCCGCCCTCCGAGGAGGAGGTCGCCCACCTCATCCGCCAGGGGACCACCGCCGGCGTCTTCCACCAGGCCGAGCCCGCCATGGTCGAGGGCGTGCTGCGCCTCGACGAGAAGCCCGTCACCGAAATCATGACGCGCCGCACCCGCATCGTCTGGCTCAACGTCGCCGATTCCGACGAGGTCAACTGGCGCCAGATCGTCGCCAGCGGGCACTCCCACTTCCCCGTCTACGAAGGCAACCGCGACAACACCATCGGCCTCGTCTCGGTCAAGGCCCTCTGGGCCAACACCGCCATCGGCCTCCCCAACCGCCTCCGCGATCACCTGATCAAACCCCTGATCGTCCCGCAGACGATTAACGCCCTCCAGCTCCTCGACACCTTCAAGCGCAGCGGCCGCCACCTCGCCCTCGTGGCCGACGAGTACGGCAGTATCCAGGGCTTGGTGACCTTGATCGACGTGATGGAGGCGATCGTCGGAGAACTCCCGGAGCCCGGCGACCGCCGCGCCCCCGAGGCGGTGCGGCGCGACGACGGCTCCTGGCTGATCGACGCCACCCTGGAACTGGCCGAACTCAAGCGCCGGTTCGGGTTCGCCGCCCTCCCGGGCGAGGAGGACGGCGACTTCCAGACCCTCGGCGGCTTCGTGCTCGACCGGCTGGGCCACATCCCCTCCGCGGGCGAACACTTCACCTGGAACGGCTGGCGCTTCGAGGTCGTCGACATGGACCGCCACCGCGTCGACAAGGTGCTCCTTGTGCCGCCCGCGCCGCCACGTTGACACCCGCGGGGCCAGCCGGAACCGTACTGCCCCCATGATTCCCGTCACCGTCCTCACCGGCTTCCTCGGCGCCGGCAAGACCACCCTGCTCAACCGCATCCTGACCGAACACCACGGCAAGAAGCTCGCGGTGATCGAGAACGAGTTCGGCGAGGTCGGCATCGACCACCAGCTCGTCATCCAGAGCGACGAGGAGCTGTTCGAGATGAACAACGGCTGCATCTGCTGCAGCGTACGGGGCGACCTGATCCGCATCCTCGGCCGCCTGCTCAAGCGCAAGGACCAGCTCGACGGCATCCTGATCGAGACCACCGGCCTCGCCAACCCCGCCCCGGTCGCGCAGACGTTCTTCACCGACGACGAAATGAAGCAGGCCTTCCGCCTCGACGCCATCGTCACCGTGGTCGACGCCAAACACGTCGCCCGGCACCTGGAGCAGGACGACGAGTCCGTGAAACAGGTCGGCTTCGCCGACGTGATCCTGCTCAACAAGACCGACCTGGTCGCCCCGGCCGAGCTCGCCGCCCTCGAGGCCCGGCTGCGCCGCATCAACGCCGTCGCGAAGATCCACCGCACGATCAACTGCGACCTGAGCCTCGATCACGTGCTCGACGTCGGTGGCTTCAACCTCCACCGCGCCGTCGAACTCGATCCGAAGTTCCTCGAGCCGGAGCATCCCTTCGAATGGGCCGGCGCCTACCCGCTCCCCGCCGGCACCCACCTGCTCGAAATCGGCCATTGCGACCACGACCACGGGCACGACCACGATCATGGCCCCGGCCATGACCACGACGGCCACGGGCATCACCACCACCACGGCAACCCGGATGAGCTCGACGTCGTGATCATGCCGGTCGCCGGGGTTGCCGAACCCGGGCAACCGGCCGCCTCACATCCCGCCACCGCCGCCGCCGTCCAGGCCGCCACCCTCGTGTTTTCCGACTGGGAGGCGCGCATCCGCGACGGCGAAACCGTCACTCCCGGCGCGACCCTCCACCGCCTGCTGCTCCACCACGGCGACGGCCGCTACCCGCTCGCGATTCCGGCCGCCGGCCACCACCTCGTATTCGAATCCTGCGGACACGACCCGCTGCACATTCACGTCAACGGCGAAATCGTGAAGCCGGTCTGGCAGCAGGATTTCCACGTCGCGCACGAGCACAACGAGGCGGTGACCTCGGTCGGGATCACCACGCCGGGCGACCTCGACGGCAAGCGGCTCAACGACTGGATCAGCGAGCTGCTGCGCACCAAGGGCGGCGACATCTACCGCATGAAGGGCGTGCTGGCGGTGAAGGGCACCAATAAGCGCCTCGTCTTCCAGGGCGTGCACATGCTCTTCGACGCCACGTTCGATCGCGAGTGGCACCCGGGCGAGACCCGCGGCAACACCCTCGTCTTCATCGGCAAGAAGCTCGACCGCGCGGAGCTGACGAAGGCGTTTCAGGCCTGCCTGGCGTAGGATTTCGCCTTCCGGCGAAATCCTCACACCAGCGCCCGCAGCTCCTCGAGGGCCTGCTTGGTGCGCTTGATGCCGTCGAGCTCCGAGTGCTTCTGCCCCTCGTATTCGATGCCGATGTAGCCCGTGTAACCGGCGGCGACGACGATCTTGAGCAGGCGCTCGTAATCGAGGGTCATCTCGATCTTGTCGCGGCGATCCTCCGTGTAGAACCGGCCCGCGCCGGTGTCCCAATCGTACGCCTTGGCACTGACCGCCTGCTTCACCCACGGCATGAACTCGCGCAGGCCCTGGTAGGGGTTGTACATCTCGGACCGGTTGCGGTCGGTGTAGAAGTTGCCGAAGTCGGGCAGGATGCCGACGCGCTTGTGGTCGGCGAGCTTCATCACCTGGGTCAGCCACTTGCCATGGGAGGAAAGGCCGCCGTGGTTCTCGACCACGACCCAGAGGCCGCGCTTGTCGCCCTCGACGCAGAGGCGGTGCAGGCCGTCGGCCGCGAGCTTCGCCTGTTCGTCCCAGGAGAGTTTGGCATCGCTGGCGGCGTTCACCCGGATGCTATGGCAGCCGAGAAATTTCGCGGCATCGAGCCACTTGAGGTGATTTTCGACGGTCTTGGCGCGGGCGGCCTCCTGCGGCGCACCGATGCTGCCCTCGCGATCCACCATGATCAGCAGGCTCTTCACGCCCTCGCCCGCGGCGCGTTTCTTCATCTCGCCGAGATAGGCCTGGTCCTTCGCCTTGTCGGCGAACATCTGGTTCACGTACTCGAGGCCGTCGATGCCGACGGAGCGGGCGATCTTCGCGAACTCGAGGTTGTCGAGCGGCTCGGCGCCCGGACGCTTGAGGAAGCGTTTGTTGAGGGACCACTGCGCGAGGGAGATCTTGTACTTCTCCCGGCTGCCGGCGGCTTGGAGGGCGGCGGGGGCGGCAGCCAGCGCGCTCAGCGCGGCGGCGGACTTCAGGAAGGTGCGACGGGAGGGGGAACAGTTCATGGCGAAGGGAGGAGTGGGTCGGAAGCGAAGGGTGAACGAAAAAACGGCGCAGGGCCCAGTCGACCCTGCGCCGTGAAAGCGAAGCGGACGAACGCGGCGCTCAGGCGACAACCGCCGCCATCTCCCAGCCCTTGCGGTAGGTGGGATAGAGCAGGGTGTCGACGTCGGACCGCCCGCTGGTGAGCCGGCCTGGATCCCAGTTGAACTTGCCGCCGGCGAGGATGGCCATCGTGCCCAGGCAGACCATCTCGGTGAACGGCACCGAGTATTCGAAGTTCGAGCCCGCGTGGAGCGGGTCGTTCTTGCGGATGCCGGCGATCCACTCGCGGTGGGGTTCGTTGTTGGGCACGCGCGGCAGGGTCTTCGGCGGGAAGGTCGGCTGCAGCTTCTGGTGCAACGACTCCGGAACGATGCGCGGACTGTTGCAGTAGTCGTTGCCGTCGTAAACGGTCGCCTTGGACCCGATGAGCAACTGGCCGCCCTTCGCGAGCTGGCGGTTCGCCTCCATCTGCGCGGGCTTGGCGGGCTTCTTGCCGCCTTCGTACCAGGTGAGTTTCACCGGCGGCAGGGTGGCCCGGCCATCGTGCGACTTGCGCGACGGGAACTGGTATTCGACCACCGCCGACTTCGGGAAGGCCACCTTGCTGGCCGACTCGATTTCCTTCAGCTCCACGCTCGTCGGTGAGCCAAGCTCGAGATTCCAATAGGAGGCATCCATCAGGTGGCAGGCCATGTCGCCGAGCGCGCCGCAGCCGTAGTCGATGAAGCCGCGCCACTTGAACGGATGGATCGCCGAGCTGTACGGCTTCATCGGCGCCCGGCCGATGAACAGATCCCAGTCGAGACCCGCCGGCGCCTTCTCCTCCTTCGGCCAGTCCGGGAAACCTTGCGGCCAGATGGGACGGTTCGTCCAGATCTGCGCCTCCCGTACGTCGCCCAGCACGCCAGCCTGGAACCACTCGCGCACAAGGCGGATGCCCTCGCCCGCATGACCCTGGTTGCCCATCTGCGTGCACACGCCGTTGAGCCGCGCCAGGCGGAGCAGTTCGCGCGCCTCGCCCACCGTCTGCGTCAGCGGCTTCTGCACATACACGTGCTTGCCCATCATGATCGCCATGTAGGCCGGCAGGAAGTGCATGTGGTCCGGGGTGCTGACGATGACGGCGTCGATCTTATCGTCCATCTCCAGCAGCATCTTCCGGAAATCGGTGTACCGCTTGGCGTTCGGGAACTCCGCGATCAGCTTGGACAACTGGCCCCGCTTCGCGCCCTCCCAGTCGAGATCGCACAGCGCAACGACCTCTTCGTCCTTGTGCTGCATGATGTCGCTGAAGCCCTTGCCGCCACAGCCGATCTGGGCGACGCGCACCTTTGCCCCGGGGGCGATCGGACGCGGCTTGCGCGGCTGCTTCTGCAGGGTGGCACACCCGGCAAATCCCAGCAGGGCGACAGCCGTGGCCGAGAAGTTGATGAAATCGCGACGGGTCAGGTACGAGGTTTCCATGGGGAAGACAGGATGAAAAGGAGCAGACGGTGCCGGCGACCGGCGGGATACGCAGCCTTTGCGATTTGCCCGCGCCAGCGCAAGCCCGTGGGCTCCTCGTTTCTTGTTTTTTCGCGCGCGAAGGTCTGGCGAGGGCCGGCAGTGCCGCCCCTCGCGCCCGGCGGCCGCCGCCTTCCTACACCCCGAGCGCGTCTCGCATCACCCGGTTCAGCGCGGTGTTGGGGACCACGCCACCGATCGGCTCGCTCCCGGGGCCGCAAGCCGCCAGCTCCGTGAAGTCCGACGTGTGCGCCACCCCGGTCCATCCCACCGAAACGTGGTTCGCCACGAGCTGCCCGAGCACCACCAGCGGGGCGTTGCGCGCCGCATACGCCTCCTTGTGCTCCTTCGCCAGGGCGCGGCGCAGGATCTCCACCTGGTCATCCGTCAGCACCAGATCGGACGCCTCTTTCACCCGATCGCGGACCGCCGCGGGCGTCGCCCCCTTCTTCAGCCCCTCCAGGGTCCATGTATTGGTGCGGCGGAA
>CAZDGC010000025.1:31043-66128 GCA_964504885.1 uncultured Opitutus sp. | reverse complement strand
AGACCGTCTCCCCTCCGGGCAGGACGATGGCGGAGAAGCGCGCCATCGCCCGCTGCATGTGCAGACCGGCGGAGATGGCGGTGGCACCGTCGTCGCCGCTGAACCACACCAGCATCGCGTCGCCGGCGAAACCCACGATGCTGCCGCCAAACCGGGTCGCCTCCTGGATCAGCGCGTCGTAGACGGCATTGAGGTGATCGGTGAACTGCTCGCCGCCCTGCCGCGGTCCGTACCGCTTGATCACGGCCTCGGTCAGCGGCGTGAACCCCGAAATGTCGGAAAACAACACCGCGCCCGTGTCGGCCTCCGGCAGCGATGCGCCCCCGAGCACCGCCGCCGCCCGATCCGGCGGCAGGTAGGCGAGGAGGCGCTCAATCGCAGTCGAGTCTGACATGGGGCGGGTGGGAGGGCCGGGAGCGATACGAGCCCCGCCGGGCGTGTCAATCGACCGCGTACCGCCGCAGCCGGTAGCGGCGGCGCGGAAGGCGCCAACCGGGGAAAGGCCGTCGGAGGCAGGGCGCCGGCCGGCGGGCGCGGACTTGGCCGGCAACCTGCTTTGCTCCACCCTTCCCACCCGCGAGGCGCACTTATTTCACGTATTTCCTTTCCTTATGCCACCGCTGTCATGGAAGAAGCCGCGCCTGCAATCGTATGATCGAGAGCGCCTTCGGACCACCGGATCGTTGGCGGCGGAGCCGGGTATGATAAAGCCGGTGCCCCGGGGGAGCCTCTGCGCCAGGCGGGCGCCTCCCGGCTCCCCTGCTCCCTTGGCCATGAACGCTGTCTGCATTTCCTCCCCGCGATGCCCGTCGCGGCTCCGCCTCGCGCGGGCCTCCCGCCGCTGGCTGGCCTCGCTCCTCCTTGTATCCGTCTGTTGGATGCTACCGGGAGCGCCGGCGCGGGCGCAGTCGCGGGCGGTCGACACGGAGGAGGCGCTGCGCGCGGCCCTCGCGGACCCCGGCGTGGCGGAGCTGCAGGTAACCGCCAGCCTGACGCTGACCGGGGGCGAACTGGTCGTGACGCGGCCAGTGCGGCTCAGCGGCCCGGGTGATGACCCGGCCACAGGGGTCCCGCGCGGGCGGCTGATCGCGGGCGGGGGCCATCGAATTCTCCGCGTGGCGGCGGGCGCGGGTGCGGTCGGGATTTCCGGGCTGAGCTTCGAGGGCGGGCGGGGCGGAGCCCCGGGCGGTGGCGCGCTGCTGGTGGAGACGGGCGTCAGCGTCGTGGTCAGCGACTGTGATTTCTCCGGGAATGCGGCCGAGGGCAAGGGCGCGGGCGGGGCGATCCTGAGTTTCGGCTCGCTGCGGCTCGAGCGGTGCCGGGTGACAGGCAACACGGCGGTGCTGGGGGGCGGCGTGGCGGCCGGGGGCGGCCAGATTGTGGTCTCCGCCAGCCTGCTGCACCGGAACCAGGCGATCGTCGCCGGCGGAGCGGTGCATGTCACCGGCGCGGAGGTCCTCGTGGTGAACTCGACCCTGGCGGCAAACTCCGCCGGCACGGCGGGTGGCCTGATGCTGTCGGTCTCCTCCCCGCCCCGGGGAATCACCCGCGGGGCGCTGCAGGGGGTGACGGTGGCCCACAATTTCGACCGATCGTTGGCGGGTGGAATGGTGGTCGAGGGAACCGGGGCGACGCTCGAGATCGGCGCCTCGATTCTAGCGCATAATTTCATCGCCCCGCCCGCTCTGGCTGAGGTGCCGCTCGAGCTGGCGGTGCGCGGCGGGGGCCAGTTCGTCTCCGCGGGCGGGAATGTGCTTCTTCACCCGGGCAGCGCCTGGCCCGCGCCCGGGCCCGGGGATCTGCTCGCCGTCGATCCCCTGCTCGGCGAACTCGGTTTCCATGGCGGGCGCACCCCGATCTACCCGCTCGGCGCCGCCAGTCCGGCCCGGGATCGCGGTTTTCCGGCGGCTGACGCCGCCCTGCCCACCGACCAACGCGGCTTCCCGCGGATCTGGCCGCAGGAGGGCCGCATGGATGCCGGCGCCTTTGAATTCTCCGCGCAGCTCGAGCTCGATTACGCCCCCCGCCCGCTCGACTGGACGGCGGCCCAAACCCCCGCGACGCTGTCGGCTCGGGTAACGCTGCCGCGCGGCGGCCCGGCCACGTTGCGCTGGCAGATGGGCGCGGGGCCCGAGGTGGCACAGGACGTGATCCTGCCCGACACCAGTGCGGCGCAGGTGTTCTCCCTGCCGACGAGCTTCGCCTTCGGCGCCACGCCCGCCGTAGTGACCCTCAAAGCCCCGGCGCTCGCGCTAACGGCGCAGGTGACGGTCGAGGTCGTCGACACGGTGCCGCCGACGATCACCCTGCTGGGCGGCAATCCCTACACTGTCCAGCGCACCTTTGACGGCGCCTATGCCGACCCGGGAGCGACCGCGATGGACGCGCGGGCCGGGCCGGTGCCGGTGAGCACCAGTGGGACGGTCGACACCCGGGTGCTGGGCTTCAACGGCAACACCATCACCTTTACCGCCACCGATGGCAGCAACCTGGCCCGGGCGTTCCGCTCCGTCAGCGTCGTCGACACGGTGGCGCCGGAGCTGAAATGGACGGCGACCCGCGCCCGGTTTGCGACGGTCGAGCCGGAGCCGGCCAGCGGGCTGCGCCAGGTGTCGTTCGCCGAACTGGCGGCGCAGCTTGGCCTGATGGCGACACCGGACCCCTCGGGGCCGAGCACCTTCGTGTTTCGCCGCGCCGGGGAGACCGGGGGGTTGACGCTGCCGGCGGCGTTTCCGCTCGGGCCAACGGCCCTGAGTGTGGCGGCGCGCGATGCGGTCGGCAACGAGTCGCCGGCGCAGGCGGTGACGATCGAAGTGTCCGATGGCATGCCGCCGCGGGTGGTGCTGGTGGGTGCGGCCGCACTGTCGCTCGCCTACGGGCAGCCCTTCATCGATCCCGGGGTGGTGGCGGAGGACGTTTCGACCCCGGTGACCGTGACGCGCGCCCTGACGGCCGGTGGGCTGCCCCGGGCGGAGGTGGATGCCGGGACGCCCGGTCAGTATCTCGTGACCTACACGGCGACGGATGCGGCGGGCAACACGGCCTCGGTTCAGCGCGTCGTGACGGTGAGCGCCCCCGTGGTGACGCTCACGACCGTGTCGCCCTCGCCGCTGCGGGTGCCCATCGATCCCGTCCGGCGGCTCGCTCCGCTGGATCTCGGCACGGTGCTGACCGTGACGGGGGTGCCGGATGCCTGCCGCGACCGGTTGATCTTCGCGGCCACGATCCAGCCGCCGTCCGGCGCACCGGTGCATCTGGCGGGCTTGGGCAAGTTCGACTTTCCGCCCGGGACTTCCGCGGTGGAGGTGCGGGCGCAGGTGCGCAACGCTGCCGGAGGCGACGATACGGTGGCGACCACCGCCTTCGCGGTCATAGCCGAGGATCCCAACGGGGTGCTGTTGAACAATGTCGCCTGGAACCTGGCGCTGGATCTCGGACCCCGCCTGGCGACGTTTGGCGTCGCCCGCGCGGCGACCTTTCGCCAGATGCTGGTGCTCCCGGGCGAATCGCGCTGGTACCGCTTCCACGCTCCCGCCGGCAGCCGGATCGAGGTGAGCCTGACGAACCTCCCGGCCAACTTCGACCTGGTGGTCTATGGCGACATCCGGCAGGCGTACGATGAGCTGACCCGGCTGATCGCCTCGCCACAGGAGCTCGACCGCCGGCTGGCCCTGCTGGGCGCGGAGTTCGCCCCCGAGGCTTATTCGCCCGAGGCTTACTCCCCCGAGGCGTATTCACCGGAAGCCTATTCGCCGGAGGCCTACTCCCCGGAGGCGTACTCGCCCGAAGCCTATTCGCCCGAGGCGTATTCGCCGGAGGCGTACTCGCCGGAAGCGTATTCGCCCGAGGCCTACTCACCCGAGGCCTACTCCCCGGAAGCCTACTCCCCGGAGGCCTATTCCCCCGAGGCCTACTCCCCGGAGGCGTATGCGGCGGCGCAGCTCCGCGCCCGGGTGGCGTTCTCCGCTTCGCCGGGCACCAGCGGGGAGGGCGTGCGTTTCAATACCTTCAGCCGGAGCGGCGCCTTCTACGTGCGCGTCCGCGGCCAGAACGGCGCCTGCTCACCGCTGGCTCCGTTCGACCTGACGGTGACGATTACTGGCGAGGAGTGCGGCGGCGTGGGGGATCACGACGTCACGCCTGCGACCACGGCGGCGGCGGTGGCGGCCCGCGTGACGGGCTCGCCGGCGAGCCTGCTGCTCTGGGACCGGGCGAGGATTCCGGGCACCGCTGCGGAGAAGGACGCGCTGGCCGCCTCGCTGGCGGCGCTGGCGCAGGCGGCGAACGGGCTCGTGGTGGACGTGGGCGGCGACGCCCGCATCCAGGCGCTCCAGGCGCAGGCCGACGCGAATCCGTTCTGCCCCTACGCGAAGAACCTGGTGGCGGAGGCGATTCGGAACCTGGTCCAGCTTTACCGGCAGGCGGCGCCCGGCCTGGCCGACCTCACGCTGGTCGGGGGCGACGGCGTCATCCCGTTTTTCCGGACGGAGGACGAGGCCCTGCTGGCGAGCGAGGCCAACTACTTCCCGCCGGTGCGGGACGGCACGCATTCGCAGTCGAGCCTCCGTTACGCCCAGGTGCTGACGCAGGATCGTTATGGTTCCAGCCGGCAGGTGACCCTCGCCACGGGGCCGTACGACCTGCCGGAGATTCCGGTGGGGCGCCTGGTGGAGACGGCGGCCGAGGTGCGCGCCTATCTCGATCGCTACCGGCCGCTGTTCGACGGCAGCGCAAACAGCGGCACGCTGCCGGTGCCGCGGTCGGCGTTCGTGGCGGGATATGACTTCCTGGCCGACGCAGCCGAGGCGATGCGCGCGGAGTTTGCGACCGGCCTGGGGGTGGCGGGAGCCGTGACCAGCCTGATTTCGCCGGCGGACGCGGCGCCGGCCAACAGTTGGACGGCGGACCAGTTGCGGGCGGGATTCCTCGGCGCCCGCCGGGATGTGTCCTACCTCGCGGCGCATTTCAGCAATGCGCGGCTGCTGGCCGCGGACTTCCGCACGCGGCTGGCCGCGCGCGAGGTGGCGGAGTCGCCGCTCGACCTGGCCTACGCGCTCGTGCTGAGCGCCGGGTGTCATTCCGGATACAATACGGTCGATCCCGACGCGACCTCCGCGACCGAGAGCCCGGACTGGGCGCAGGCCCTGGCGCGCAAGCATGCGCTCTGGATCGCGGGCACCGGTTACCAGTACGGCGACACCGACTTCATCGAGTACACGGAGCGCCTGCTGCTCGAGGTCGTGCGGTCGCTGCGGGCCGGCGCGGGGCCGATCCCGATCGGGCGGGCGCTGGTGGAGGCGAAGCGTCGTTACCTTCAGGATACGCCAATCCTGCGCGGCATCCACGAGAAGACCCTGGTGCAGGTCACCCTGTATGGCCTGCCGATGGTGCGGCTCAACCTGCCGGGTACCCGCCTGACCGAGCCGGCGGCCGCCCCGGACGTCGCCACGGTGGTTCCGGTTGCCGCGGGCCCCGGAGCGGCGCGCGGGCTGGCACGGGCCGAACTGGACGTGAATCCCCTGCTCACGCGGGTTGACCGCGCCCTGGACGTCGTGAGGAGCACAACCACGGTGACGGCGAGCTACTACCGCGGCTCCGATGGCGTCGTGTCGCTGCCGGGGGAACCGGTGCGCCCGCTCGAGTCGTTCCACGTCAGCCGGCCCGAGGGGCTGGTGCGGGGGCTGGGTTTCCGCGGGGGCACCTATGTCGACGAAGCCGGGTTCCGGCCGTTCACGGGGGCGCCCGCCACCGAGACCCGCGGGGTGCACGGCACGTTTGCGACCGAGGTGTTCTTCCCGGCGCGCCCCTGGAACCTGAATCAGATCGGGGAGCTGACGGCGCTGGGCGGCCGCACGGACCTCAACGTCTTTCCTGCGCAGTATGTCTCGGTGGCGCCGGGGGTGGATACCGGGACGCTGCGCCGGTACGGACAGATGCGTTTCACGATCTTCTACTCCGCGCAGCGGTCGCTGGCGGCGCTGGCGAATCCGCCGGCGCTGAACGTGGTCGCGAGTGAGGTGGGGTCGGCCGGGATCGCGTTTGCAATCGAGGCGGCGGCGGCGGCTGAGGCGGGGGTGCAGGAGGTGTGGGTGACCTACACCGGCCTGCCGGGATCGCCGCTGTATGGCGCCTGGCAGTCGTTCGGGCTGACTCCGCCGGCGGCCGCGACGGGCATCGGGACCTGGACGGGCACCCTGCCGCTGCCGGCGGGGGCGGATGCCGGGCTGGTGCGATTCATGGTGCAAGCCGCGAACGGATTCGGCGCGGTCGCCCTGAGCACAAACTTCGGCCGCTATTTCCGGCCGGGCACCTCGACACTCGACGGCAGCGGAGCGGCAGGAACCCCCACCACGCTCCACTGGGTAGCGCCGGTGCCGGCGAGCGGAACGTACCGCAGCAGCGTCCCGGTGCGCGCCACCCTGCGCGATCCGGCCGGGGCGCCGCTGGCCGGCCAGCGGGTTCGGTTCCGGCTCGGTCCGGTGGTGGCGGAGGCGACCACCGACACCGCCGGCGTGGCGACCGCGACGCTGGGGCTCTCCGCACGGCCGGGCACTTACCGGCTGGAGGCCGGTTTCGCCGGCGACGCGGCGTATCGGAATTCCGAGGTCAGCGCGGAGTTCCGCGTCACGAAGGCGCCGTCGCAACTGGGCTTCGTCCCGGTTCCGGCGGGCGTTATCCCGTCCGCACTCGTGCTCACCCTGCGGGCGGCGGATGGCACGCCGCTCAAGGAGCGAACGGTGGCGGTGCGATTCGAAGGCGCGACCGCGAAATCGGCGATCGTGGAGATCACCGACGGAGCAGGCCAGGCGCGGGTGGACCCCGGGTCGCTCGCACCGGGTTCCTACCGTCTGGTGGCAACATTTGGGCAACCGTTCACCCTGCCCGATGGCTCGGTGCTGGCGCTGGATGACGCCCTCTACAGCGGGTCGACGGGCACGACCACGATCGTGGTGGGACAGCGGCTGCAGTTCAGCGAGGAGAAGGCTTGGTTGAACTATCGCGACCGCACCGCCGCCGGCGCCACGGCCGCCAATGCGGGACTATCCCAGGCGGAGATGAGCGGTGGGCTGAGTCTGGCGCCGGCGGCTTCGGGCGCGACCGCGCTGCTGGCACCGGGGAAGCCCTCGACGGTCGATCTGGCGCTGACCGCCGTCGTCGCCGGCCGCACGATCGCAGCGGGGACCCTGCGGGCGACGGTGCAGGCCAACAACGGTCGGCAGTGGCGGGCCGCCGGCGCCCTGCAGGGGGCGAAGGTGACCTTGCAGATCGACTGGGAGGGGGCGGGCGGGCAGGGGCGCTTCCGGCTCTGGATCACACCGGCGCCCGGGACCGGGCCGCTGTTTGGCGATACTCCGGCAACGTTTGAACTCCAGTTGACCCTCGGGAGCGGGGTGGGCGAGCGTCCCGCCACCGGCGCCACGGTGGTCGGGGGTCCGGACAAACCCTGGACGCAGGAGGCGAACGGCCTGCGCGCCCGCACGCAGTGAGCGGAAGGACTGCCGTGCCGGGAGGCGGGTCGGCGGGAGTGCCTCGGCCGGTTGGCGGTGGCATTCCTGGAGGGCGCCGCTTGGTCGGCGCCGGAAAGAACGGACCGGGTGGCGCTGGCGGAAGGCGGCTGCGACGGAGCGCAGCCCTCCAGGATGGGTTTTCTTACGAAGCCACCGCCGACCGGCAGATGCAACCGGCGGCGGGTACGCTCCGCTCCGGGCTCGCCAGTCGGCCGCGACGCTGAAAGCCTGCGCGCCCCCCCGGACTCCGTCGGCCCATGACCCTGTTTGAAAAAGCGCTCCTGCTGCACCTCGTCGGCGACTGGCTGCTCCAGAACGACTGGATGGCGCGTCACAAGACGAGTCTCCGCCACCCGGCGGCGTGGGTGCACGGCGCGATTCACGGTGTGCTGCTGGGCTTGGTGCTGGGCGGGACGGGCGGGGTCGTGCTCGGGATGGTGCACGTCCTGATCGACACCCGGGTGCCGCTCGCCTGGTGGAGCCGGGCCTTCCGCCAGACTGGCGCGGGAGAGGCCTCCCTGCACGTCGCGATCTGGTGCGATCAGGTGCTGCACCTGGCGACGATCGCGCTCTGGATCCTGGCTGCGCCCCACCTCGGGGCCTGAGCGGATCGGGCGTCTACTTCAGCGCGGCGACCTCCCGGTTGGCACGCAGGAGCCGGTCGGACATCGATTGCAGGACGTTGAGCAGGATGGTCTCGTATCCATCCGGATGATTCCGCCGGAAGACGGCCATCGCTTCGCGCGTCACGGTATGGGATTTGACCCGGGTGATGGCCACCACGTCGGCGGTGCGGGGGTGGCCGTGGAAAAACGAGAGCTCACCGAAACTCATCCCCGGGCTGAAGCTCGACACCTGCTTCACGACTCCGGTCTCCTCGCGGCGCAGCACGATCCCCACGAGGCCGTCGGCCAGGAAGTGCAGTTCATCCGGCGCCGCGCCCTGGGAGATAATGCGGGCGCCGGCCTCGTACTCCCGCCGGACGGCGAGACGACGCAGCTCCTCGAGCGCCGGAGCGGACAGACCGCGCAACAGGTCCATGGCGGCGAAGTCGAGGTGGTTCGCGGCGGGCAGGCCGGCGCCGGACTGGGCGAGCACATTGTCCTCGGCGTCCTCGAGGGCGGCGTTGCATTCGTCGTAGACGAAAGCCATGGGGACGAGACGCAGGCGCTCCTCGGCGGAGAACAGGTGCCCCGGGTCGACGAGGACGATGCGTTTCCCGGAGGCGAAGGCCTGGCGGGCAAAGCGGACCACGATGGTGCGCGTCGCCTCGTCGACATTGCCGAGGCGGGAGAGGTCGAGGATGACGCGGTCGCTGTCGCCGAGCGTGTGGAGGTAGGCGTGGATGACGCGTTCGAGCGCGCCGAAATAGAGATCGCCCTGGAGTTCGAAGATGCGGACGCGGTGGCCTTCGCGCTCGAGAATCTCCTGGGCCGGCCGCGGGCGGAAGCGGCTGGAGTGAAATTCGCGGAGGGTGTAGGAACGCCGGATCACATAGTTGGTGAGGGCGGGGCGGTTGAGCAGGTGCAGGCCGAACGCCTCGGACAGATCGCGAAACACGGCGATGCCGCGCACGCTGTTGAAGTTGGCGTCCAGCAGCGGGGAGAAGACCGCCACGCTGAGCTGGCCCGGCAGCACGCCGACGATGCCGCCGCCCACGCCGCTCTTGGCCGGGATGCCCACCTCGAAGGTCCAGTTGCCAGAGTAGTCGTACATGCCGCAGGTGCTCATCACGCTGGTCACCTTCTCCACCGTGGTCGGGCTGAGAACGCGGCGACGCGTGAGGGGGTTGATGCCGCCGTTGGCCAGCGTGGCGCCCATCACCGAAAGCGTGCGGCTGTCGACGAGGAGCGAGCATTGCATGAAGTACGCTTCGAGGACCGGGTCGACCTCGCCCTCGAGGATGTTGAAATTGCGCAGCAAGTTCGCGATCGCCCGGTTGCGGAAACCGGTGGCGCTTTCGGAGCGGTACACGGAATCATCGAGCGCGAGCGGACGGGCCGCCAGGTCGCCAAAACAGTCCTGGATCCGGCGGAAGCGTTCCGCGAGCCCGGGCCCGGCGATCATGCCGGTCGCCGCGATCGCGCCGGCGTTGATCATCGGATTGCGGGGCTGGCCGGTGCCGGGCTTGAGGCTGATGGAATTGAAGGCCTCGCCGGAGGGCTCGACGTCAATCCGGCGGCGCACCGCATCGAGGCCGTGCGCCTCGAGTGCCATCGCGTAGACAAACGGTTTGGAGATCGACTGGATCGTGAATTCGACCGCGGTGTCACCCACCAGGTACTGGCGCCCGTCGACGGTGGTGATCGCGAGGCCGAACCAGTCGGGGTTGGCGCGGGTCAGCTCCGGGATGTAATCCGGCAGGCTGCCGGCCCCGAGGTGCCGGTGGCGTTCGTAAATCTCCTCGAGGATCTGGCGGATGCTGTTGAGCGGGGAGTTGATCGAAATCACGCGAAAGACCGCCGGGAGCAGTCTCCGTGCCATGCGCCGGGATGGGGGGAGCGCGCACCGGGGGGCGAGGCGGGCGCGCAAGCGGGGTGGTCCGGACCTTGGTGGTGCGGCGCTGGCACGGGAACAGCTTCCGCGAGACGACCCCATGAGGATCCTCGCCGTTTCCGATCTCCACTTTGCCCTCGGCCAGTTCGACTGGCTGGCGGCGCGGGCGGGCGACTACGATCTCGTCATCATCGCCGGCGACCTCCTCGACATCGCCGGTCACCTCGAACTCGACGCGCAGATCACCGTGGTCGCGAAATACCTGCGGACGATCGGTCGCGCGACCCGGCTGGTGGTGTGTTCGGGTAATCATGACGGCGATGAACAGAACGACGCCCAGGAGTTTGTGGCCCGCTGGCTGCAGCGCGTGCGGGCCGAACGACTGGTGGTCGATGGCGCCAGCCTGGACCTGGACGGCCTGCGGCTGACGGTGTGCCCGTGGTGGGATGGCCCGGTCTCGCGGGAGGCGATGCGCCAGTGGTTGCGGCAGCAGGCACCGAGCGCGGGTACGCCCTGGCTGTGGGTGCATCATGCGCCGCCGGATGGTCTGGCCGTGAGCTGGACGGGCAAGGAGTTTGCCGGCGATGCTTTCCTGGTCGAATCGATCCGGGAGCTCGGGCCGGATTTCGTGCTCTCGGGGCACATTCACAATTCGCCGTTTCGCGCGGGCGGGGGATGGGCCTGCCGGACCGGCCGCACCTGGGTGTTCAACGCGGGGCGGCAACTCGGCGTGCCGCCGGCGTTCATCGAACTCGATCTCGCAGCGCGGGTCGCGCACTGGCGTTCCCAAGCCGGGAGTGAGACGAGGCCGCTCGACGCTTCGGCGCCCGTGGCAGCGTCGCTGCCCGCATGACCGGCGGGGGCGCGGCGGGGGGCGAGCGCGCGAGCGCCGGGAACAGGGGCGACCGCGGGTTCGCCGGTGGCGCAGGCGCGGCTGCGCCCTAATCTCCGGTGGCCCGGCGCGGAATCGCGCGGGGCTGCTGGTGCATGAGGGAGCTCAAGACCTCGTCGATGATCCCCAGGTGATTCTGCTGATCGCGGAACTGGTTCTTGATCTCCACGAGATACCGGGCGAGGGAGTCCACCCGACGCGCAAGCGTCACCGCCATGTGGAGGACAACGTCGGGGTTTTCCCGCAAGAAGCGTCCTGGATCGGCCGCGTGACGCACCTCGCAGGGCGTGAGCGTGCGCACGGTTGCGGTTGGGGCGGTGCCGAGCAGCCACGACATCTCCCCCAGCACGGCGCCGGGCTCGTAGGTCTCGGCGATGAGCAGGCCGCACTTGAGGATTTCGACCTCGCCGCGCACCAGAAAGTAGATGCCGTCCAACGGGTGGCCCTCCGTGATCATGATGGCACCGGCGGGATAGGAAACGAGGGGCAGATCCTGGAGAGCGGAGAGGTTCATGGCGGCAGGAGGCGCAAGGGCGGGGCGCATCAAGCAGGACTCTTGCCGCGGGCGACACTTTCTGGAGGCAGTGAAGACCCGCGGCCAGGTCAGGGGGCCGGGCAACTCAAAGAGGCGCACCCGGAGGGCCCCAAAAACTCGAACTCTCGAAAGGTGGCCGCGGTTGCCGCCGCCGTTCTGCGCACCGCGCCGACGAAGAGCGGCGTTGCGCCGGGTTTCGCAGTTCCACGGCGGCCGAGGCACCCGTGCGTCGGAGGCGGCGGCGGTTTCAGGCGTGCGGTGCGGCCGCGGCGCCTCTATGCCGTCGCTTCATGCACTCCGCCTGGCGCCAGCCCCGCTTCCTCCCCACCCTGCTCGCCGCGCTGCTTCCGCTGGCCGCCAACGGCATGGCCGCCGCGCCCGATGCCGATGGTTTCGTGCCGCTGTTCAACGGTCGCGATCTCAGCGGCTGGGTGAACGTCAACTGCGCGCCCGAAACCTGGAGCGTGCGCGACGGCGTCATTCACTGCACCGGCCTGCCGATCGGCGGCCTGCGCACGACGCGCCAGTACGAGAATTTCATCCTCGAACTTGAATGGCGACACCTCAGGCGCAGCGGCAACTCGGGCGTCTTTGTCTGGGGCTCGCCCATCAACGCGCCCGGCGTGCCGTTCCTGCGCGGCATCGAGGTGCAGGCGCTGGACCACGGCTACGCCGAGGACTACGAAAAGAAGAGCGGTAAAAAATCGGATTGGTTCACCGTGCACGGCGATGTCTTCGCGATTCACGGCGCCACCATGAAGTACATCGGAAAGACCAACGGCAAACGCAGCTTCCCGATCGAGGACCGCAGCAAACCTTCGCCGCTGTGGAACCACTACCGCATCGTGGCCAACCACGGCTCGCTCCGCCTGCACGTCAACGGCAGGGAGGTCAGCGGCGGTGACGACGCCAACTATCGCAAGGGCTACCTCGCGCTCGAGTCGGAGGGCTCACCGGTGGAGTTCCGCCATCTCCGCATCAAGGAACTGCCGTCGACCGGCGCCGGGCCGGACGTCACCGCCCCGCTCGATCCCGGCTGGCGCGTGTTGTTCAACGCCCTCGATCTGCGCGGCTGGCGCACCAGCGCCGCGACCGAGGCCGCCTGGAGCATCGGCGGCGGGCGCATCACGCAAAAGGCCGCGCCGCAGCCGCCGGCAACGCTTTGGACCGAGGCCGAGTTTGGAAGCGCCGAGTTCATCGTCGACTACCAGCCGCCCCGCAGCGCGAAAGTGGGCGGCACCGCCACCGTGCTGGTCCGCGGCCAGGCGGTGGAGTTGCGCGGCGCCGAGGCCGGCAAGTTCAGCCGGTTCACCGTCACCGTCCAGGGCGGGGCGATCCGGGTGCAACGCGACGACGCCGCCCCGGTCGAGATCGCACTGCCCGCGAACGCCCCCGCCCGCGCGCCCTTCGGTCTCGCCGCCGCCGGAGTGAACGGCGCGTTCACCAACCTGCACGCGCGGGGGCTGTGAGCGCAACCGCGGCGCTGGCCGCGGCCAATCACCGCAACCCCACCGGCGGACCAAGCACCTCGCGCAGCACCACGGCGCGGCGCAGGCTGTCCGCCTGCTGCAGGTCGTCGAGCACCTGTCCGCGGGCGGCCTGACGCAGCCCGGCGGTGGATTGGGCGGCCGCGAGCCGCTCCGCCTCCGCCTGGGCGGCGCGTTTCCTCGCCAGCGCGCGCGTTTCCTCCAGGGCCTTGTACTCCTCCTGCATCCGGCGCTGCCGATCCAGCTCCGCGCTCTGCCGCTCCGCGACCAGCGGCGGCGGGGCGACGGGCTCCGGTTCGGGCTGCGGGCGCGCCCGGCGCTCAATCTCCTCGAGGACGCGCCGCAGCGGGTCGCCGAAGGGATCCGGCATCTGCGTCGTCTCCGGTCGCGAGGCCGGCGCTGGCGTGTCCGCCTCGCGGGCCAGCGGCGGCGGAGCGGCCGGCGGCGCCTCGCCCCGCCGTTCGGCGATCCGGCGGCGGATTTCGGCCTGAATCTCCTGCACGCGCCGCTGCTCCTCGAGCGAGTCGGGCTTCGCCTCCTCCGGCGGCGCCTCCTGGCGCTGCCGCATCACCCCGCGCACGATCTGCACGAGGAAGATGATGATGAAGATGACGACGCCGAGGCGTTCGAGGAGCCAGTCGATGAGGTTGGCGCTCACGGCGGACAGGGTGGTGGGCCGGGCCGGCTTACTTCTTAGCCTCGGGGTGCGCGATCGAGGTGCGCATCTGGGTGTCGGCCTGGACGTTTTCCATGCGGTAGAAGTCCATGATGCCGAGGCGGCCGTTGCGGAAGGCTTCCGCCTGCGCGAGCGGCACCTGCGCCTGGGCCTCGACCACCTTGGCCTGCATCTCCTGCACCCGGGCCTTCATTTCCTGCTCGAGGGCGACGGCGGCCGCGCGCCGGATTTCCGCCTGCGCCTGCGCCATGTTCTTGTTCGCCTCGGCCTGCGCCTCCTGGAGCTTGGCACCCACGTTTTCACCGACGTCCACATCGGCGATGTCGATGGAGAGAATCTCGAAGGCGGAGCCCACATCGAGGCCGCGCGCGAGCACGGTCTTGGAGATGCTGTCGGGCGACTCGAGGACGGACTTGTAGCTCTCAGCGGAACCGATCGTGGTCACGATTCCCTCGCCGACGCGGGCGATGATGGTCTCCTCCTTCGCGCCGCCGACGAAACGGTCGAGGTTGGTGCGGACGGTGACGCGCGCCTTGACCTTCACCTGAATGCCATCCTTGGCCACGCCGTCGATGGTGGTGCGGCCGCCCTCGGGATTCGGGCAGTCGATGACCTTCGGATCGACGGAGGTGCGCACGGCCTCGACCACGCTCTTGCCGGAGCCCTTGGTCGCGAGGTCGATGGCGCAGGCGCGATCCCAGCCCAGTTCGATGCCCGCCTTTTGCGCGGCGATGAGCGCCTGCACGGTGGGTACCACGTTGCCGCCCGCCTGGTAGTGCGAGGCAATCTGATCCGCATCGATACCGATGCCGGCGCGCACCGCGGTGATGCGGGCGTCCACGATCAAGCCGTAGGGGATGCTGGCGAATTTCAGCGCGACCAGTTTGGACATCGGCACGGGGGCGCCGTTGAACAGGGCCTTAACCCAGGCGCCGACGAGACTGAAGACAATGGCACCGATGATCAGGATGAAGATGCCAAGAACGACCAGGCCGATTAGGGTGAGACTCATGATGGGAGGTTAGGTTGGGTTGGAAGGTTGGGTTACGATGACACGAAAAGTATCGAGGTCGATCACGTCGACCGCCGCGCCGGCCGGCACATGCCCGCTGCGCGCAAAGGCTTCGTAGCGGCGGCCGTCGCATTCGATGACGCCGCTCGGCGCGAGGGTGGTGACCGCAACGGCCCGGCGGCCGATGAGGGAACGATCGGCCACGGCCGGCTGACTGCGGCCGTCCACCGTGGCGGTCATCGAGAGGGCGCGGGCGATCCGGCTCTTGGGCAGCATCACGAACTCGAAGTACAGCGCCACGCAGGCGATGAAGAGTCCGGCCGCCGTGGCAAGGGCGCCGCCGCTGAACCCGTAGCGGTCAAACGCGACGACCACGCCGGCCAGCATGAACAAACTGCCGATGATTCCGAGGATGCCGCCCGGGACCACCACTTCCGCGGCGATCAGAATCACTCCGGCGGCAAAGAGCACCAGGATCAGAGTCATGCCCCCGCGCCTCCCTCGCGATCGACGATCAGCCCGAAATCGTTTTTCCGGCGGACGACCACCCGGGTGCCGGGCGGGGCGGCGCCGACCTCAAGGCGCGCTTCGTAACGGCGGCCGTCGATGTCAACCTGGCCGCTCGGGTAGAGGCCGGTCGCGGCGATACCGGTCCGCCCGACGAGGCCTGCCATCGTCGCGCCGACTTCCGGGGCGGCCCCGGCCAGTTGCGCCGCCCCCGCCACCGGACTCGCCACCGCCAGCCGCGAGAAGAACCAGCCCTTGGGGATGAAGCGGGCAAACAGCAACGCCAGCACCACTGAAACCAGCAACCCGAGCCCGAGGTCGCGCAGCGGGACCAGAAAGAGATCGTTGCTCACTCGCACCGGCTCATTCGGCCAGATGTCGGCCATCGACCACAGCAGCGAGCCGAGCATCAGGATCATGCCGGTGAGCGCAACGATGACGATTCCCGGGAAAAAGATCAGCTCCACAAGCACCATCACCAGCCCCAGCCCGAAGACGAGCATCGGCTCGTGGCCCGACAGCCCCGCCACATAGTTGCTCAAAAAAACAATCGCCAGACAGAGGATCCCGGTGATGCCGAAAAGCCCGAAGCCGGGAGTCTTGAACTCGATGTAGAGCGCGAGGAGCCCCACGCCCATCAGCAGGGGGGCGAGCGCCCGCAGGAAGACGGCGAAGTGTTCCGACCAGGTGATCTGGAGCGTCTTGGCGCTGAAGCCGTCGGCGCCAAACTTCTGCGTCAGCAGGTCGGTCACGTCCTTGGCGATGCCGGCGGCCAGCAGCGGCTGCGGCGGGTCGCCGTGTTGCTCCGCCGCTTCCTTCGCGGTGAGTGACAGCAGCTCGCCCTTGCCCTTCAAAACCTTGTCGCCGATCTTCAGCTCGTAGTCGGCGTCGATCATCGCCGAAATCACCTGTCCGCGGAAATCGCCCTTGCCTTCGCTCGTGGCCCGGATGCGCGCCCGCAGGTAGCTCACGATCTTCTGGCGCATCGACGCATCGAGATCCTGGCCGGTGGCCAGCACCGGCGCCGCGGCGCCGATCACGCCCTCCGGGGCAAACCAGATCTCCTCCGTGGTCGCCGAGATGAAGGCGCCGGCTGAAATCGCCTCCGGGTTGATGAAGGTGATGGTCTGGCCGGGAAACTTGGCCAGCGCCTCCATGATCTCGAAGGTGACGTCGAGCGCGCCGCCCGGGGTCTTCATGTCGAGCACGACGATGCCGGCCTTGTCTTCGATGGCCTCCTTCAGGCCGCGGCGAATGATGAAGAGCAGCGGGGAGTCCACCTGTTCGCGCACGGGGATGATCACGACCCGCTTCTTCCCGTCGGCGGAACCCGCTTCGAGGCGGGCTGCGGCCGCTTCCGGCCGCGCCGGTGCCTCGGCCGCCAGGGCGGCAGCGGCCAGCCACCCTGAAAAGGCGGCAGCGAAACCTGCGATGAGCTGGAGCAGTCGACGCGGCATCACGGACATCCTAGCAACCTGGAACGGTTGCGCAAGTGTGCGGGGCCGGGAAGGTCGCAATCGGGTGCAGCCCGGCGAGGCGCCCGGACGCGCAATAAACCTTTGCGCCGCCTTTCGCGCGGGCGTAATCCAGCCGCCGATGGAAAAAGTGCCCTACCAAGGACAGACCCTCACGCGTTGGCGCGTGGGCAACTCGACGTTTCTCGCGCTGCCCGAGAAGGGCGCGCGGCTGATGAACTGGAACGTCAGCCTGGGCGATGGCTCGATCCGGGACGTGATTTACTGGCCCGAGAACGCCGACTTCGGCGACCTGGCCCGGGTGCGCGGGGGCAATCCCATTCTGTTTCCCTTCAACGGCCGGTGTTTCGATCGCGGCGACATCTTTCACTGGCGGGCGGATGACGGCGTGCGCCGGCCGATGCCGCTGCACGGGATTGCGCGCCAGGGGGACTTCGAGGTCACGCGGCTCGATGCGCGCGGTTTTTCCGCCCGCTTCCTCCCCGGCGACGAAGCGCGGCAATGTTACCCCTTCGACTACGAATTCACCGTCAGCTACCGCTTCGAGCCGCTCGGCCTGTCGTGCGAGCTGGCGGTGACCAACCTCGGAGCCGGGCCGCTGCCCTGGTCGGCGGGGCATCACTTCTATTTCACCCTGCCCTGGAGCCCCGGCACGACGCGAAGCGACTACCTGATCCGCCTCCCCGCGACCAAGCGCTTCCGCCACGATCCCACCGGCGCGCTCGTCGCCGGTCCGGCGCTGCAGGCCGAGGAGCACTTCGGCAACCCTGCGATCATCGACACGATCCACGGCGGCCTGCGCGGGCACGAGGCCGTATTCGGTGAAAAGGGCCGGCCCGGCGACGTGGTGGTGCGGCTCGGCACCGAGAGGACGCCGCCACCCGAGGCCGTGTTCGTCACATGGACGCTGGCGGCGGATTCGCCGTTCTTCTGCGTGGAGCCGTGGATGGGGCCGCCCAACGCTCCGGAGAACAAGGCCGGGCTGTTTCATGTCGCCCGGGGCGAGACCCAGAAATTCGTCGTCAGCGTAAATCTCCGCTAGACGGGCGGCCCCCGCAGCGTTCCCATTCTCCTTCGATGCTTCCTCCCAGTCCTGAACCGACCACCGCCCTGCCGTTCGCCTTCATCGACGGCCTGGGCGGCGCGGAGATGCTGCTCATCTTCGTGATTGTGCTGCTGCTCTTCGGGGGGGACAAGCTGCCGGAGTTTGCACGGGGCCTCGGCAAGACCATGCGGGAGTTCAAGAAGGCCGCCTCGGGCGTGGAGGAGGAATTCCGCCGCGCGATGGAGGAGGACGAACGCAAGCGCGCCGCCACCCCCGCCGACCCCGCCGCGGCCCTGCCCCCCGCCACCGACGCGGCGAACTCCACCTATCCCGACGATGGCGTGACCGAATACGGCGGCGACGGCACCCCCAATGCGAGCGGAGCGCCTCCCGCCGAAGGCGCCCCCGCTGCCACGGAGACCACCGTCCCCACCGACGCCACGCCCGCCCCGGCCACCGCGGAGTCTCCCGCCCCAGCCGCAGAAACGGCCGCCGAGACCAAACCGCCCGCGACGCCGGCGCGGCCTCCCGTGGCCAACGAGGATTATCCGTGACTGATGCGGCGGCGTCCAGCGACGACGCGGCGGAACCCGTTCGCCTGCCCATCACCGGAGAGCTCGATCTGCACACCTTCCAGCCGGCGGACCTGGGGGACCTGCTGCCCGCCTATCTGGCCGAATGCCACGCCCGCGGGATCCGCGAAGTGCGGATCATCCACGGCAAGGGCACCGGCACGCTGCGGGAAACCGTACACGCCTTCCTCCGGCGTTCGGAACTCGTCGCGTCGTTCCGGATCGGTGACGAGCACTCCGGCTCCTGGGGCGCCACGCGCGTGACCCTGCGCCCATGAGACGGCGGCACTGGTTGCTCGGAGCGGCGCTGGCGGCGCTCGCACTCTGCACTCCGGCCGCCGCCGCCCCGCCCGCCGGCCCTGCCAGCGGACCGCTCGTGTTGATCGCCCTGGACGGCTTCCGGTGGGACTACTGCGAGCGCTTTCCGGCGGAGACGCCGAACCTCCGCGCGCTGCGCCGCGAGGGCGTGACCGCCCGCGGCCTGATCCCGGTGTTTCCCTCGAACACCTTCCCCAATCATTACACCCTGGTGACCGGGCTGTATCCGGCAAACCATGGCATCATCAACAACGAGTTCTTCGACCCGGAGGAGGGACGGTTCTTCCGGTATTTCCAGCCCGCCACGGCCCGCGACGCCCGCTGGTGGGGCGGCGAGCCGATCTGGGTGACCGCGGTGCGGCAGGGCCGGCGGGCGGCGGTTCACTTCTGGGTCGGTTCGGAGGCGCCGATCGGAGGCGTGCGCCCTACTTTCTGGAAGCCCTTCGACTACCGGATTCCGTTCGAGACCCGCCTCGAGGAGATCGCCGGGTGGCTGCAGCTCCCGGCGGGCGAGCGGCCGGATTTCGTGGCCTTCTACCTCGAGGAGACCAACAGCGCCGGGCACCGCTTCGGTCCCGACAGCCCCGAGACCGCCGCCGCCGCCCGGCTGCTCGATCAGCGCGTCGCCGCCCTCCTCGCCCGCTGCCGGGTTGAAGGCCGCGAACCCAACGCCGTCATCGTGTCCGACCACGGCATGGTCGAGACGAGCCTCGCCCGCACCGTTGCGCTCGACGATTATCTCGATCTGAAGACCGTGCAGATCGACGCCGATGGCAGCGTCGTGGCCCTGCGCCCGCTGCAGGGCACCGCGGAGGAGCTGGTGCGGAGGCTGCAAGGCCTGCCGCACGCGCGCGCCCGCCTCGCCGCGGAACTGCCGGAGCACTTCCGCCTGCGGGGCAACCCGCGCATCGCCCCGGTCTGGATCCTGCCCGAACCGGGCTGGCACGTGGGCACGCGCGCCGGCATCGAGCGCTTGCGCGTCCGGTATCAGGAAAAAGGTTACCTGGCGGGCGACCACGGCTACGACCCGGCGCTGCCGGCAATGCACGGTTTCTTCCTCGCCCACGGCCCCGCCTTCCGGCGCGGCGTCGAGCTGCCGGCCCTGGAGAGCGTCCACCTCTACGCGCTCCTCTGCGCGGTGCTGGAAATTCAGCCGGCCCGTCACGACGGCGACGATCGCCTGGTGCGGGCCGCGCTGCGGCGCTGACCCGGGAACGGCAGGAGAGCGAGGCTCCCGCGAGTGGGCCGGGTGTTGATCCTCGACCCGGGGCATGCCGAACCCGCCGGCACCACCGGCGGAGGGAGGGACCGCGCCGCGCGGGGCGGGCTGTAACTTTTCCGCGCCCCGTGGGTTCTTGGCCCGTCAACGTTAATCAACCCAAAGCCCATGAAGACTGTCTCCCTCTGCTCTCTCGCCGGACTCGCCGGCACCCTCGCTTTCGCTGGTGGTCTCGCCCTGAACGTCGCCGCCCTCCCGCTGTTCGCCGGCGCCATCGCCGCCCTGGTGCTGCTCCTGTGGGCCGGCGATTACCGTCCGCGGCGGGATCTCGCCGTCGGCACCACCATTGCGCTGCCGCCGGCGCACCCGTTGCCGCTCGCCGCCTGAACCCCCGACGCCGGCCGCGCGCCGGCGCCACCCGCGCTTGCCCCTGCCCTTCCCGCTTCCCACCCTGACCCTATGAGCCTGCTTCCCCCGCACCTCTCCACGCAGATGCACGCTATCGACTACCGCATCCACGGCGACGACATGCAGTTCGTCGAGGTGGAGCTCGATCCCCAGGAGGCGGTGGTCGCCGAAGCCGGCGGAATGATGTTCATGGATGACGGCATCGCCATGGAGACCGTCTTCGGCGACGGGTCCGCGCGCAGCGGCGGATTGATGGGCGCACTGCTGGGCGCAGGCAAACGCCTCCTCACCGGCGAATCGCTGTTCATGACGGTGTTTCAGAACCAGACCGCGGGGAAGAGACGGATGGCGTTCGGCGCACCCTATCCGGGAAAGATTGTGCCCGTCCACCTGCGCGATCTCGGGGGTGAGATCATCACCCAAAAGGATTCCTTCCTCTGCGCCGCCAAAGGCGTGAGCATCGGCATCGCCTTCCAGCGTCGCCTCGGTGCGGGCCTGTTCGGCGGCGAAGGATTCATCATGCAGCGTCTGACCGGTGACGGCTGGGCCTTCATCCATGCAGGGGGCACGCTCTACGAGCGGCAACTGGCCCCCGGCGAACTGCTGCGCGTCGACACCGGCTGCATCGTCGGATTCCAGCCCACGATCGATTACGACATCCAGTTCGTCGGCGGCATCAAGACGGCCCTGTTCGGCGGCGAGGGTCTCTTCTTCGCCACCTTGCGCGGGCCCGGCCGGGTCTGGCTGCAATCCCTGCCGCTCTCCCGCCTGGCTGGCCGCATCATCACCGCCGCCTCACGCGGCGGGAAAGAAGAGGGCTCGGTGCTCGGCGGACTCGGTCGAGTCCTCGACGGCGACAATTCGTGAGCGGCCCGCGAGCGCGGAGTTGTGTCGCGCGCCCGAGCCGGTCAGGGTTGCGGCGATGAAGATCTCGCTGACTTACGGAGCGGCCATGGCGATCGGCGGGGCAGTGCTGACCCTGCTACTGTACCTCGCGGGGTTTCATGACAGTGTCGAAAAGCTCTCCGCCGCCCAGTGGACGGGAGCGCTCGGCGGCCTGGCGATTGGCCTCGCCTGTCTGGCGCTCGCCATGCGGGAAAAACGCGCCCAACACCCCCCGGAGGCTGATTGGGGCTACAGCTCGGCGCTCGGCGGCGGGGTTCTCACCGCACTGTGGGGCAGCGTATTCGGCCTGGGTTTTGCCTATGCTTACTTCGGTCTGATCAATCCCGGCTTTTCCGACCTGATCTACCAATCCCAAGTCGCGGCCCTGGAGGCGAAGGGCCTGTCGGCGGCCCAAATCGAAAAGATCGAGCCGATGATGCGAAAGTGGATGAGCCCGGTCGCCATGACCCTGATGCAAGGCTTCATGGGATTCGTGTGGTCCTTGCTGCTGTCGCTGATCCTGGCCGCCTTCTTCCGGAAGCGGCCGGAACTGTCGGAGTCTCTGGCCCGCCCGCCGGAGCTTCGCTGACCCCGGTCCGGCCGGCGTCGGGCGATAGCCCTGCTGGGATCGCCGCGCCATCCTCCGCTCAAGAGTGCAGGGGCGCGCGGCCAAATAAAAGGGCCCGGATTACTCCGGGCCCTGGTTTAAGACTGCTGGTTCGATCGTTTTCAGGAACGGCCGGCCAGTCGCTTCCACGTAATCCGGTAGTCGAGCGCGGCCACGGCCAGCAGTGCGAGCACACTGCCGTAACCGATAACGGACTCGGCGGACACGGGGAAACGATCAGAAAGCAGGATGGCGGCAACAGCGAGGACGCTGGCGGGGACCGCGAGTAGGACGTTCTTGTTCATAGGTATGTCTGGAATTGCCGGACCGGACTTGGTCCGACGGGCCGAAGATAACCGAACGCTTCCAATAGTTGAAATCGATGCTACCTATATGACTCATTCGTTTTACCTATGGAACTACATCAACTTCGGTACTTTCTGGCCGTGGCCGAGACCCACAATTTTACGCGGGCCGCTGAGCGCTCAAACGTATCTCAACCATCTCTTAGTCAACAGATATTGAATCTGGAGAAGGAGCTTGGCCACCGGCTATTTCATCGCTTGGGCAAGAAGGCAGTCCTGACGGAGGCAGGGGTGATTTTTCTCGAACGCGCCCGGCGAATTCTGTTCGAGGTCGAAGACGCAGCGAAGGAGATGGGGGACAAGTCGGGATTGGAGCGGCGAATCACGGTCGGGGCCGTCCAGTCGGTGATGCCGTATCTTCTCACGGAACTCATTGCTCGGTGTCGTCTTACCCACCCAAACCTCGCGATCGATGCCCAGGAGGACTTTCGGACCGACCTCGTGCGGGCGGTGCTGGAGGGCGACTTGGACCTCGCGGTGGTGCCCAAGCCAGTGAAAGACCATCGGGTGGCGAGCGAGGCGCTGTTGACGGAGCCGCTGCTCCTTGTGGTCGGACGGGCGCATTCGTTCGCCAATCGCACCGAAATCAGCGTACAGGATCTTGCCAGCGAGAACTTTATCTCCTTGGGCGACTCCAGCACGCTCGCGGCCCAAATCCGCGCCTTTTTCGGCGACCAGCACCTGCAGCCGCGCTTCGGATTCAGGTGCGCCCAAGTGGCCACGTTGAAACGCTTTGTGGCTGCCGGCCTCGGCATTTCACTGCTGCCGCAAATGGCACGGCAACCGGACGACCGCGACTCGCTGGTCTACCTCCGCCTGACCGGGAGCGTGCCGACGCGTGAGCTCGTGGTGATCCGCCACCTGCAACGTTATCAGAGCCGCGGCGCGGAACAGTTCCTCGCTTTGTTGCGCGAGCACGTCCGCGAGACCATCGGCGCGGCGACCGTCCGGGAGGCGTGAACGGAAGCGCGACCGCTGGGCGATCGAATGCCCGTTGGCGCTCTCCCTGCCAGTCGGAAGGGCTCGCCAAACAGCAGAGCTTGCCGCGGGTTGGCGGGTTGCATCGACGCCTGAACCTCCGCACGGTGGCGGGATGTCCTCCGCTCCGGTCAGCACCTCGCCCGCCACCGGCTTGCCCGCCATTCGCGGCATGCCGGAACTGCTGGCGCCCGCCGGTGACTGGGAGTGTGTCCGCGCCGCGGTGGAGAACGGCGCCGACGCGGTCTATTTCGGACTCGAACGATTCAATGCGCGGATGCGCGCGCGTAATTTCACCCAGTCCGATCTGCCGGCGCTGATGGAGTTTCTCCACCGCCGCGGAGTGCGGGGCTACGTCACTTTCAACACCCTGGTTTTCACCAACGAGCTCGACGACGCGGCCGATTACCTGCGCACGATTATCGCGGCCGGCGTCGATGCGGCGATCGTGCAGGACGTCGGCGCCTGCCGGCTGATCCGCGAACTCTCCCCGGACTTCCCGATTCACTGCTCGACCCAGATGACGATCACGAGCGCCGCCGGCGTGGCGTTTGCCCGTGAACTCGGGGCGCAGTTGGTTGTGCTGGCGCGGGAAAACACGCTCGCGGACATCGAGAGAATCCAGGCGACGCCGCGCCAACCGACCGATCAAGCCGGCCCGGCGGTGCTGCCGCTGGAGGTTTTTGTCCACGGGGCGCTCTGCGTCGCCTATTCCGGGCAGTGCCTCACCAGCGAAGCGCTCGGCGGCCGCTCCGCGAATCGCGGTGAATGTGCCCAGGCCTGCCGGCTGCCTTACGACCTCATCGCCGACGGACAACGGATCGACCTCGGCGATCGCCGCTATCTGCTCAGCCCGCAGGATCTCGCGGGCGTCGACGTGCTGCCGGAACTCATGCGCGTCGGCGTGGCGTCGTTGAAGATCGAGGGGCGGCTGAAGTCGCCGGAGTATGTCGCCAGCATCACGCGCGTCTACCGCCGCGCCCTCGACCGGGCGCGGCAGGAAGCCGGCCCTGCGGCGACGGCGGAGCGCCCCCGCGTCTCCGCCACGGAGCGCTACGAACTGGAGATGGCGTTCTCGCGCGGACTGTTCACCGGCTGGTTTCGCGGAATCGACAACCAGGCACTGGTCCACGGCCGGTTCGGCACCAAGCGGGGCGTGTTTCTCGGCGAAGTAACCCGCGTCGCGGGCGAGGCGGTGTCGTTGCGGCTCACGGCCCCCCTGAAACCCGGCGACGGGGTGGTGTTCGACGCCGGTGCCCCGGAAATTGCCGAGGAAGGCGGGCGGGTGTATCAACTCGTGCCCGACACCCCGGTCCGCGGGGAGACGACGCTGCGATTCGGGCGCGGCGACATCGACTGGCGCCGCGTGCGGCCGGGCCAGTGGTTGTGGAAGACCAACGACCCGGCGCTCGACCGCGACCTGCGCGCGAGTTTCCAGGGTGAACAGATCCGCTACGCGCGCCCCCTGAGGGCCGAGGTGCACGGCCGGGCCGGCACGCCGCTGACCGTGATTTTCGATGATGGCGAAGGGCAGGTCGTGCGGGTCGACTCGCTCCGGCCACTGGATCGCGCCGAGCGCCAGCCTCTGACCACCGAACGGCTGCGTGAACAGCTTGGCCGGCTGGGCGGCACGCCTTTCCGACTCGGCGACCTTCACTGCGCCGTCGAGGGGGAGGTCATCCTGCCCGCGAGCGAACTCAACCGGCTCCGTCGCGACGCGGTCGCCGCGCTCGAGCGGCTCCGGGCGCAGCCGAAACGCTGGCAGTTGCACCCTCGCCGCGAAGCGCCGGCAGGCCGTTTTCGAGCGCCCCTGGCGGCGGGGGCGAGCGCCTCCCCCAGGCCCGCCCCCGAACTCATCGCCGTCATCCGCCAGCGGGAACAACTGGACGCCGCCTGGGCCGCGGGAGTGCGGACAATCTACTGCGAATTTGAGAATCCGAAACACTACCGCGAAACGGTCGCCCGCTTCCGGGCACTGCAGGCGCAAGCGCCCACCGCCGCCGCCCCGGGCGCGGAGGCCGGGTCATCCTCCATCTGGGTCGCCCCGCCGCGGATCTTCAAGCCCGGCGAGGAATGGGTTCTGAAGCAGGTCCGTTCCTGCGACGCCGACGGCTACCTCGTTCGCAACTACGATCACTTGGAGTTCTTCGCCGCCGACCGGAAGCGCGGTGATTTCTCCCTCAACGTGGCAAATCCGTGGACCGCGGAGTACTTCCTCCGCCGTTACGGGCTGGAGCGGGTGACAGCCAGCTATGATCTGAACATCGCGCAACTCGAAGCCTTGCTCCGCGACTCACCCGCTGGATGGTTCGATCTCACGATCCACCAGCACATGCCGCTGTTTCACATGGAACACTGCGTGTTCTGCGCCTTTCTTTCGACCGGTCGCGACTACCGCGATTGCGGCCGACCCTGCGACACCCGGCAGGTCGCGCTGCGCGACCGCATCGGGGCCGACCTGCCGGTCAAAGCCGACGCCGGTTGCCGCAATACCGTGTTCAACAACCGGGCGCAGACCGGCGCCGAATACGTGGAACGACTGCGCGAACTCGGTGCGCGCAGTTTTCGGATCGAGTTTGTCAACGAGCCGCCCGACGAGGTCACCCGCACACTGGACCGTTACGCCCGGCTGATGCAGGGGGAGATTAGCGGTGTGCAGCTCTGGCGGGAGCTGAAGCTAATCAATCAATTGGGCGTCACGCGCGGCCAGATCGACACGCCCTCCCCGACCCTCACGCGGAAGGGAACGGCGGCGGCACGGTAACCGGACGCAACTCCCCAAAACAAGGCGGAGCCGCTTTCGCGGCTCCGCCAGGTCCAGCTTCAACTTCACAATTCCGCAGGCTAAGCCCGCGCGAATTGCTCGTCTGGTGAGACCGGAATTGCCCCGGCGGGTTCCCGCGGCGGCACCGGAAACGGGAGAAATTCGCGCGCCGATTTTCTGCTTTCTGATATCGAACTTCGCCGGCAAACCCTCTACCCCTCCGCCCTCCCCCCGTCATGCCAAATCCCACCGCCGCCCCGCAGCCTTCCTCCCCCCCAACGTCATCTGGCAACCGGCTCTCCGATCTGGAAATCAAGGACGCCCAATTGATCTTCTCCGCCGTCTGGCAGGACCTGGAGGAAGAGTATGGCCGGGAGAATCTCCGCTTCCCGAAGGAAATCATCCTGCTCGGCGGCGCACCCGGGGCCGGCAAAGGAACCAACACCGCCTTCATCACCAAGACCCGCGGGCTCACCTGCTCGCCCATCGTGGTCAGCTCCCTTCTCGACTCCCCGGAAGCCCGCGCCCTCAAGAACGCCGGCAACATGGTCGGCGACCGCGAAGTCGTCGGACTTCTGCTGCGCGCGTTGCTCAAGCCGGAGTACCGCGACGGCGTCATCCTCGACGGATTCCCCCGCACGACGGTGCAGGTGGAATGCCTCAAGCTGCTGGTCGACAAGATGCACGCCCTGCGTCGCGAGTTCTACAACACCTCTCTAAGCATCCATTTCCGCCAGCCGACGATTCACATCATGGTGCTCTTCGTCGACGAGCGGGAATCCGTCTCCCGGCAGCTCAAGCGCGGCCGCGAAACACTGGCTTACAACGAGGAGGTCGACCGCACCGGCATCGGCGACCGGCGCGAAGACCGCCCCACCGACCACGATGAGAACCTCGCCCGCCGGCGCTACCGGGTGTTCAAGGAACAAACCTGGGATGCCCTGCAATCACTCAAGGAGATCTTTCATTACCACTTCATCAATGCGCAGGGACCGATCGAGGAGGTGGAGCAGAATATTCTGCGGGAACTCGAATACCAAAGTACGCTGGAGCTCGATCCGCGCACGGTCGACCGCCTCCGTGGGGTGCCCGTTGCCAGCGAAATTATCGTCCACGCCCGGCAGGAACTGGTGAAGCGCCTCGATGCCTACGAACTCGAACAGCCGGAGAAGTTTGCGAAGGTCGTGGCCTTCATCGAGAAGAAGATGACTCCGATCATCCTGCGACACGCAATTTCCGGCACCGCCCACATCAACACCGAGGAGCCGGTGCTCGAAGAGCCCATCGCCCTCGCCATGTTGATCGACGTGTTTTCCGAGCGGGGCTACCACGCAGTCGTGGACATTCATAAGATCGAGATCCCGGAGCGCGTCGACTTGACGACGGGGGAAATCAAATGCCGCACCAAGAAGGTTTTTCGCATCGTGATTCGCTTTCAGGGTTCAGAGATCCGTCGCGGCTGAGCGGAGGGAGGCCGGACCCCGCGCGCGCGCTCGCCAAAGCTGGGATCTCCCGGCGCGGTAAAGCACCGCTGGCCCGGCGACCCCGGCACGCGGGCAGCGACGACAGAGCGACGGATCCCTCCCCCCGGGTCCTTCGAACCCCTACTCGTACCGAAGTGACTCGATTGGATCGAGGTTGGCCGCCTTGAGGGCTGGGTAGAGGCCGGCGCCGACGCCGATGACCGTGCAGATGAGCAGGCCAAGACCCGCCCAATCCCATGGGAAAACGACGGTCGCCTTGAGCCACATCGCCAGGCCGTTGCCGGCGAGCACCCCGAGCAGGATGCCGATGAGGCCGCCGGTGAGGGACAACACCACCGCCTCGATCAGGAACTGCATCAGAATGCTGACCCGCCGGGCGCCGATTGATTTGCGGATGCCGATCTCCTTGGTGCGCTCGGTGACACTCACGAGCATGATGTTCATGATCCCGATGCTCGCCGCCAGCAGCGCGATGCCGCTGATCACGAGCGCCCCGGCGCGGACCACATCGGCGATTTTCGCGAACGCCGCGATCAAGGAGTCGTTCGAGTAGAGTTCGAAGTCGTTCTCATCCTCCGCCTTCAGGCTGCGCACGATCCGCATCGCGGTGATGCCGCGATCGAGGGTCTCGTTGTACAACGCTTGGGAGGGCGCCTGGGTTGCGATATTAATCGAGACCCGCGCGGCGCCGTAATCAGCCAGGAATCGCGTGATGGGCACCATCACAATGTCATCCTGGGTCTGGCCGAAACTGGTGCCCTTTTCGGCGTAGGTGCCGACGACCGTGTAGGTCCGCCCGCCGATCTTGATCATCTTGCCCAGCGGGGACTCCGACGGAAACAGCTTCTTCACCAGATCCTGGCCGATGATCGCCAGCGGGCGGGCGAGGGCGACATCGGCCGCGGTGAAATTGCGGCCGGCGTCGACAGCGTACTGGTTGGCGGCGAGAAAGTGTTCGTTGGTGCCGCCGAACGTCAGACCGGGCTCGGTCTTGCGATTGAGGTAGGTTGCCTGCACGGGCCCCCAGCGGTAAAACGCCTTCAGGCACACCACCTCAGTCAGGTCCGCCATCAGCTCCTGGTAACGCTGCGCCTGCTCGAGCGTGATGTTGCGCCGCTGCTCGATCCGCCGTCGCTGGTCCCCGCTGACCTGGATCCCGGTGGGGTGCTTGGCGATCTGGAACATGTTCGATCCCAGGAAACTCAAGCCGCTCTCGATCGAGCCGCGCATCGCGGAGACCGTCGTCATCACCCCGATGACCGAGAACACGCCAATCGTGATGCCCGACATGGTCAGAAACGAGCGCAGCTTGTTCACGCCCAGCGAGCTGAAGGCCATGCGGAGGATTTCGCTCAGGAGCATGGCAGCCTCACTCGTAACGCAGCGCCTCCACCGGGTCGAGGCGGGAAGCCCCCCAGGCGGGCGCAAATCCGGAGACGACACCGGTGACGATCGACACCACCATGCTCACAAGCATGAGGGCCGGCGAAAATTCCACCGGCAGGGCCGGCAGCGCCTGGCCGATGACCAGGCAGGTTCCGAACGTGAGGGCGAGCCCCACCAGTCCGCCGATGAGGCAGATCGAAACCGCCTCGATTAGAAACTGCAGCAGAATCGTGCGCCGCCTCGCGCCCAGCGCTTTGCGCGTGCCAATCTCTTTGGTGCGCTCCTTCACGCTCACAAACGTGATGTTCATGATGCCAATCGCCCCCACAAACAGCGAAAGCCCGGTGATGAACAGCCCCGCCACCGCAATCCCGGTCTTCACCGGATCGAGCTGCTGCTTGAAGGCCTCCTGCTGGTTGATCGAGAAATTGTCCCGTTCGGCTGGCAACTGACCGCGCACCCGCCGCATGGCTCCGACCAGTTCCTCCTCCGCCTCCTTCAGCCGCAGCTTGTCCGTCACCTTCACCCGCAGATCGAGATTGATGCGGCTGCCCCAGTATTTCCGCAGCGCATTCAGCGGCACCACGATCTGGTTGTCGAAGCTGAAGAGCCCGAGAAAATCGCCCTGCTTCGCCAGCACGCCGATGACCGTGAAATGCTGCCCGCGGATGTCGACCGTCTGATCAAGCGCCGGCCGGCCGGGAAACAGTTTCTCCGCCACCGCCGAGCCCAGCACGCACACCTGACGGCCCACGCTCGCTTCGACGTCGTTGAACAGACGGCCCTCCTCGATGTCGGTCGTGACAATCCGGGAGTAGTCGGCCGTGGTGCCAAAGATCGTCACCCCCTCCAGCTTCACCTCTCCCGCCTTCACCGGCGCCCCACGCCCCGCCACCGGCACCGCGATCTCCAACCGCGAGTTCGGGGTGGCCTCGATCACCCGGTTGAGTCGATCGGCGTCCTCGACCCGGATGGCCGGCCGGTTGATGTAGTTCCACCAGTCCTCGACGCGACGCCAGGGCCAGCGCTGCACGTAAAGCACGTCGTCGCCCAGCATCGCCAGACTGCGCTGGAAGCCGATGTCGATGCCGTTGATCGCCGTGCCCATCAGCGTGACCGCCACGATGCCGATGATCACTCCGAGGGCGGTCAGCACGGAGCGCATCGCATTCGCCCGAATCTGGCCGAAGGCGATCCGGAACGACTCCGTCAACTCGTAGATCAACCGTGCCATGGCGGACGCTCCTCAGGCCACCTGGGTGTCGCTCTCGATCAGACCGTCGCGCAGGCGCACGATCCGGCGGGCATGACGGGCGATGTCCTCCTCGTGGGTCACCACGATGATGGTGTGGCCCTGCTCATAGAGCCGCTCGAACAGCGCCATGATCTCCTCGCCGGTCTTCGAGTCGAGGTTGCCGGTCGGCTCGTCGGCCAGGAGGATGGAGGGATGGTTCACCAGCGCGCGCGCGATGGCGACGCGCTGCCGCTGCCCGCCCGAGAGTTCATTGGGCTTGTGGTGCACGCGCTCCCCGAGGCCCACATTGTGCAGCGCCGCCAGCGCCCGCTCCCGCCGCGTGTGCTGCGGCACCCCCGCGTAAATCAACGGCAGTTCGACGTTGTGCAACGCGTCGGACCGCGGGAGCAGGTTGAAGGTCTGGAAAACGAAGCCGATCTCACGATTGCGAATCTCCGCCAGTTCATCGTCCACCATGTGGGCCACGTTCTTGCCGTTGAAGTCGTAGCGACCGTCCGTCGGCGTATCCAGGCAACCGAGCATGTTCATCAGCGTCGACTTGCCCGAGCCCGACGGCCCCATGATGGCCAGGTACTCGTTGCGGTGGATCTCGAGGTCGACGCCCCGCAGCGCGTGGATGATCTCCGCGCCCATCTTGTAGAGCTTGGTGACACCCTCGATCTTGATCACGAGGGCGCCACGCGGGCGGACCGGACGCCGGGCGAGGTCAGCGGGAGCGGACGGAGGAATCATGGGAGCGGCGGGGAAAACGGCGGAGACGGACGGGGCAGGACGGGAGGGGCGACCTCAGCGCCTCACTTCTTCTCGTCCTTCTTCGGTTTGGCGATCGTGACCCGGGAGTCGTCCTTCAACTGGCGGCTGATCGCCGCGTAGCTGCCGGCGACGACCTCGTCGCCGGGTCGGAGACCGGACTTCACTTCGATATGGGTGTTGTCGGCAATGCCCACCTCCACCTTCTGCTGCTTCACCTTGTCGCCCGTCTTGACGAAAACAACCTTGGTGAGGCTTTCACGGCTGCGCCGAGCCTCGCGCTTCTCCGCGGCTGCGTCGAGCGCGGTGCCGGATTTGTTCTCGGCCTCCTTCGCCTTCTTTTTCTGCAACTCCTCCGTGGTCATGCCACCGCTGGCGCGCACGGTCACACTCTGAATCGGCACCGCGACGACGTTTTCGACGGTCTGGGTCTCGATGTCGGCGGTGGCGCTCATGCCCGGGCGAAGCTGCACGCCCGGATCGGTGATGCGGATCTTGACGAGGAAGTTGGTGACGTCGTCCGACATGGCGGAGAGCTGCGACGCGGCGCTCGAACCCTGGGCGGAGGAGCTGATTTCGGAAACCGTGCCGGCAAACTTGCGGCCCGGGTAGGCATCGATGCTGATCACCGTGCGGTCACCGAGCTTGACGTTGACGATGTCGTTCTCGTTCACGCGCACGCGCAATTCCATATTCTCCAGATCCGCCACGCGCATGATTTCCGTGCCGGCGAACTGCCCGGTGCCGACCACGCGCTCGCCGATCTCGCTCGTCTGTGAGCTGATGGTGCCGTCCATCGGGGAATGGATGATCGTCTTGGCGAGCTGGTCGCGCGCCTGGCTGAGGGAGCCCTCGGTCCGGCGGATCTGCGCGAGTGAATTGTCGTGATTGGCCTGCGCCACCTCGAGGGCGGTCCTGGCCGCCAGGAAGTCCGCCTCGGAAACCAGCTTCTGCCCGAACAGATCCTCGGTGCGCTTGAAGTCGTCCTGCGCCTTGGCCAGTTGCGCGCGCGCCAGCACCGAGCTGGCCCGGGCCGCCACGAGATTCGCCTCCTGCTGGTCAACCTGCGCCTGGTAAAGGTCCGGCTTGATCCGAACCAGCAGGTCGCCCTTCTTCACCCGCGCCCCCTCCTTGAAGGGCAACTCCACGATTTCCCCGGCCGCTTCGGTGGAGATTTTCACTTCGACCTCCGGCTGCACTTTGCCCGTCGCAGTCACGACCTGCGTGAGGGTGCGGATCTCCGCCTTCTCGGTCGTCACGGCAATGGCCGGCGTTCCGCCCTTGCTCTTGAACCAGGCACCGGCGCCCAGCCCCGCCACCAGCAGCACGCCGCCAAGCAGGTACCACTTCACCTTGGACTTGCGCGGTGCGGGCGCCAGCGCGGCGGTGCCCGACTTGGACGGCACAGGAGGACGGTTCATGGCGGAGGATTGGAGGGTGAGGGAAACGTTCATGGGATGAAAATGACTCCGGCAACGCAAGCGACCTCTGCCCCGCCCCGCCCCGGGCGCGGCGCAAAAAAATGTGGCCGACCCCACAAGGGGCCGGCCACATCACACAACGATTGACTACGAACGAGGCCGATTGAAAGACCCGCCGCGTTCCAGGAAAACGCCTTTGCGACGAACCGCCGGGAGATGACGATGAACCGCCGGGCGGCAGCGATCAAGGCACGGTCCTGAAACGCGATGGGCATGGCGGAAGAACACGCCCCTCCGCCAAAAGTTACAGACCACGTTGCGGCGGCGAAGATTTTCCTCCGGGCGGTGCGTCACTGGGCGGCCTGACCCGGGCGATCGCTGTCCGCCCGCACGTAGAGGCCGCGGGTGTCCACCTCCGCCGGCACCTCGAGCGGCAGGACGCGGGCGCCGGCCACCGTGTGGCCCTGGATCGCCCGGGCCAGCCGCCGCGGATCGTCGCCGATGCCCGTGGCGAAGCTCAGATTCGTCCGCGGGCGATCGGGATCATAAACCCGGAGTGCGCCCGCTTCCTCATAGGCCAGGACGGTGTGACCACCCCGGCGACCGGGCGCCGCGCCGAAATAGTACATCAACAGCCGGGGCTCGCCAACCGGCGCGCCCTCCCCGACCAGTCGGAGCAGCCGCGCGTAGCTCTCGATGAAACAACCATTCTTGAGCGGAGCACGATCCGCCAACGACTCCGGCTCCGCCAGGTCGTCCCCGGCCCGCGTCCAACGCGCGAAGCCGGGCTCGATGTCCCGGAGCAGCGGGGTGAAGTCCGCCTTCTCCTCCGCGAGCCGGCCGCGATGAAGGGAGAAGCTCTGCGTCCCGTCGAAGGGAGTGTAGAACCAGAGGATGCCGGCCAGCTCGAACACCAGCGCATGCAGGCGGCGCGGGTACACACTCCGGGGCGCCGTATTCTCAATCTGGATAATCTGGCTCCACACCTCCGGGCCCAGCCGCTCCCGCGCCCGGCGCACCTCCCCGAGCGAGTGATCCGCTCCGGCACCCAGCACCGCGATTTCAAGAAACAGGGCAGTGAGAAGTGGGGTGCGCATGCCTCCCCTACCGCCAGCCGCGCGCCAGGAATCCCGAAATGCGACGAACCGCCGGGAGGATGCGACGAAAGCCACCGCTCCCGCGCCCGACAGAATTCCCGCGTCTTCCCGCGGGGCGCCGGGCGTCCCGCCCCTGGACACCCCCGTCCCAAAATCGACACACTTCGTTCCTCCGCCGCCCCTTCCCCGCCGCCGGCCCTCTCCCGCGATCGTCCGCCGCCGGCGCCCGCGTGTTTCGAACCGGGCGGCGCGGTGCCCGTCGCCCGCCCGGTGGCCGCGTCCACCGCCGGACCGCCGGCCGGGTTCAGAGCGATTGCCCCAGCAGCGGCACGATGCGCTCGTGGTAGCCGCGGCTCAGCTTGAGTTTGGTGCCGTCGTGCAGGACCACGACGTAGTCGCCGGCGAAGGTCGGGCTGAGCTTCCGCAGCCGGTCGACGTTCACGATGGTCGAGCGATGAATCCGGATGAACCGCCGTGGATCGAGCCGCGCCTCCAGCCGGGCCATGGTCTCGCGCATGAGGTGCGAGCGGCCGCCGGCGTGGAACTTCATGTAGTCGCCCTCCGCCTCGATCCAGTCGATCTCGTCGACCTTGAGGAAATAGATCTCCCCCGCCGACTTGATCAGGAGGCGATCGGCCGGCCGTTCCGCGGCGGCGTCGGCGGCGGGCCGCGCACCCGCCCCGAGAAAGTCGAGGAGCTGGCGGAGTCCGGCATTCACCGTTTCGGCCTGCCGGCGCCGCACCTCCTCCTTCGCCCGGTGGAGCGCCGCGCCAAAGCGCGCATCGTCGTAGGGTTTCAGGAGGTAGTCGACCGCGTGCACCTCGAAGGCCCGCAGGGCGTACTCGTCGTAGGCGGTCACAAACACGACCGTCGGGAGTTCCGCCGGCTCGAGCCCGGCCAGCGCCGCGAAACCATCCGAACCCGGCATCTGGACATCGAGGAAGACCAGGGCCGGGCGGTGCCGGCGGATCAGGTCCGCCCCCTCCGCGCCGGTGGCGCCCTCCCCGACGATCTCGATCTCCGGATCCCGCTCCAGCAGCAGGCGCACCCCGCGGCGGGCGGCCGGCTCGTCGTCGACGATGATCGTGCGCACCGGCGGCGGCACGGCGGGGGGGAGGTGGGCCCCGGGGGCGGACGGATTCATGGGCGGCAGGGAAGAATCAGATGAACGGATACGCCGCGCCCGGTTTCGCTGCGCAGGGTGAGCTGGCCCTGGGCGCCATAGATTTTCGCGAGGCGCTCGCGGGTGTTGGTGAGTCCGATGCCCTCCCGCACCCGCCGGTTCTCCCCGCCCAGCCCGGGCCCGTCGTCGCGCACCTCGAGATGCAGGCGGCCCGACTCGATGCGCCCCAGGATGTCGACCCGGCCGGGCCCCGCCTTCGCCGCGATGCCATGCACGATGGCGTTCTCCACCAGGGGTTGCAGCAGCAGGTTGGGGATCCGGGCGTCGAGCGCCGCCTCCTCGATCTGGATGCCGACGCTCAGCCGATCGGAAAAGCGCGCCTTCTGCACCTCGAGGTAGCGTTCGAGGAACTCCATCTCCTGGCGCAGGGTGACCTCCGGGGTGCGGGAACCGTCGAGGGTCATGCGCAGCAGCGCGCTCAGGCGCGCGATGAGGTTCACCGCCTCATCGTTGCGCTGCTCGCGCACCAGCACCGCGATGGTGTTGAGGGTGTTGAAGAGGAAATGCGGCCGGAGCTGCTCGCGCAGCGCCTTGAGCTCGGTCTCGACCAGCCGCGCCTCGAGCTGCGCCGCCTTGAGCTCCTCGTGCTTGTAACGCTGGTGGATCTCCAGCGCGTACCCGACCGCCAGCACCCCCCAGTAGAACGCCATGTCGATGAGGTTGCGGCCGTAGAAGGCCCCCCCCCCCCCCCCCCCCAAACCCCCCCCCCCCCCCCCCCCAAAAAAAAAAAAACCCCCCCCCCCCCCGCGGGGGTTTGGGG
>CAZDGC010000025.1:0-31033 GCA_964504885.1 uncultured Opitutus sp. | reverse complement strand
CCCCCAGAAGCCCGCCACCTTCCCGTCCCAAAACAAAAAATACGCCAGCAGCCGGCCGAGGTAGTAGGTGGCCATGACGACAAAACTCATCGCCAGGTGAAAGCCGATGCCGCCGAACCAGCGGCCGCGCCGCAGCGGCAGCTTTTCCCGCAACTGGAGGATGAGCGGCGCCATGAACGCCCACATCACCGTCCGCCCGAATTGCGGCAGCGCCAGCTCGAGGAAGTCGGCGCCCTCCGCCTTCATGCCGGCGCGGTGGTTGAAGTAGACCTCCAGCGACAGCACGAAACCGAGGACAATCCAGCCGGCGACGAGCACGGCATAGCGAATCCACGGGTTCTGCATGGCCCCGCCTTCATCGGCCGCGCCCCGGGGCGACACAAGCGGGAAAAGCCCCGCTGCGCCAGGCCGACGGCGCCGGGCGACGAACCGCCGGAACCGTGCGACGGACTACCGCGCCTGCGCGCTCCAGAGGGCCGCCCCGACGATGCCGGCGCGGTTGAGCAGTTTCGCCGGCACCAGCCGTGCGCGCGTCTTGATATAGGGGAAGAACTTCTCGTGCTTGGCGCTCGCCCCGCCGCCGATGATGATCAGCTCCGGCCAGAGCAGCCGCTCCAGTTCCCCGATAAAGTCGTGCAGGCGCCCGCCCCACTCGGCCCAACTCAGATCCTTGCGCTCGCGGGCCGCGGCCGACACGTGCTTCTCCGCGTCGCGCTCGTTCTTCCAGGGAAAGTGCCCGAGCTCGAGCGGCACCACCACGCCCTGGCTGGCGAGGCACGAGCCAACCCCGGTGCCCAGGGTAAGGAACAGCGTCTTCCCCGCGAACCCACGCCCCGCGCCAAACCGGACCTCCGCCAGGGCCGCCGCCGCGGCATCGTTGATCATCGCGACCCGGCACCGCGTCGCCGCGCCGAACAACCGCGCCCCGTCGCAGCCGATAAACCGCGGATGCAGATTCGCCGAGGTGCGGATGCGATTGGCTTCCACCACTCCGGGAAACCCCACGCCCACCGGCCCCCGCCAGCGGAAGTGCACCGCAATCTCCCCGGCGATCCGCGCCATCCCCGCCGGGGTCAGATCACTGTCCACCTCGATCCGATGCCGCTCGGCCAGCAACCGGCCGGTGCGCGTGTCCACCGGCGCTCCCTTGATCGCCGATCCTCCGATGTCGATGCCGAGTGCCTTCATGCTTCGGCACGACCCAAAGTGCCGGCCGGGCGCTTGGCAACCCAGGGCTGCGGTCGCGCCGCCCGCCGGCTCACTTTTCCGGCAGCGCCTCGCCCCCCGCGATCCGGAAGGCAAACGCATGGCGGCACGGCGCTCCCTCCGGACCCAGGTCCGGCGTCTCGATCGTCAGCGTGTCGCCCGCCAAGGTGGCCGGCAGTTCGCCCGGCACCCCCAGCAGGGTGACCCGCGGATTCGCGGGCGCCCGCACCCCCCGCAACACGAGCCGCTTCCCGGGCCAGCCGGCCGTAATCGCATACAGGACGCCCGGCTTCCGCGTGAAGAACACCTGTTTCACCGCCACGCCGTCCCGCGGCGCCTGCCCCACCTGCTCCAGCAGGTTGTACTTCACCTTGTATTCCCCGTACTCCTGCTTCGGCTGCGCCCCCGCCGTCCATTGCACCGGACGGCCCGCCGTCCGCGTGCCGTAGATCGCCTCCCCGTTGACGCGCAGCCAGTCGCCCATCTCGAGCAGGCGCTGCTCCATCAACGGAGGGATGGTGCCGTCGGCCGCCGGCCCGATGTCCAGCAGCAGATTGCCGCCGCGGCTCACGAGATCGATCAACACGAGGATGAATTCGCGCCCGGTCTTGTAGTGCTCGACCCGTTCCGCCCGGTTGAGGCCGTAGGAATACGCCATGCCCCGGCTCTCCTCCCAGGGACGCGAACCATCCTGCAGGCCGGCGGCGTATTCAGTCGTCCAATACCCACCGTGCCGGTGCCGGCAGTCCTTGCCCCAGCGATCGTTGATCACCACCTCGTCGCGCGACGGCGACTCGTTGAACAGCCAGGCCAGCAACGCCTCGCTCCTCCAATCCTTCGAGGGCAGATCCCATTCGCCGTCGCTGAAGATGATCGCCGGCGCGTACCGGTTCACCACGTCCTTGAACTGCGGCGTCATGTGCTCGGCCACGTAACGCGCCCGGTCCTGGAGCCAGAGGGGATTGTACCATTCGTACAGCGAGTAGTAGAGGCCGAACTTCAGGCCGCGGGCGCGGGTGGCCTCCGCCAGCTCGCGCATCAGGTCGCGTTGCGGCCCGATCTCCAGCGCGTTCCACGGCCGGCCCCAGGTGCGACTGGCCTCGGCGCTCGGCCAGAGCGCGTAGCCGTCGTGATGCTTCGAGGTCGGCACCACGTACCGCACGCCGGCCCGGACGAAGAGGTCGGCCCACTGCCGGGCGTCAAACAGCTCCGCCCGGAACTGGGGCGCGAAATCCCGGTAGTCGAAGTTGGTGCCGTAATTGCGGGCGTGAAAATCGCGCCACTCCGCCTCCTTCGGGCCCTGGCTCCGAATCCTCCGCCAATACCACTCGGCATACTCGCCCACCCTGCCCCAGGCCGGCACCGAATAGACGCCCCAGTGGATGAAGACCCCGAACTTCGCATCCAGAAACCACTCCGGCGTCGGCCGCGCATCGAGCGAGGCCCAGTTGGCCTCGTATTTCTTCCGCGCGGCCGGCGGCGCGGCGGAGGCGGCTGCCGGCAGCGCTGCGCCCGCACCCAGGATCAGGCCGGCGACGAGGAGGGAGAGGGACGGAAGGCGGAGTCGGTTCATGGCGGGCAGTTTAATCGCGGTGACGAAGGCGGACGCGGGCGGCGCACCTCCGCCTGCCATCGTAGCCGCCCGCACCCGCCGCGGGAATGGCTTTTCCCGGAACTCTGATGGAGAAAATCGGCCGACCGCCTGGCAAACCGCCACGGTTGCCACGCTGCCTCCAGCCCCCGCATCTCGAAGTCAATTTCCGCGCGGGTTTGGTCAAACGATGCGCAGACTATGCGGGACCGGTTCGGAAACGATGGCTCCGCGCCGGGCGTCTCCTCCCCCGTCGCCTGCTCACCGGCGGTGCGTAGTTCCATGCCTTCCCTGCCTCCCGCTTCCTCGACGCCTGCCACGCCGGGATCTTCCGGCGCCTCCCTGTCATTCGCCTCCGGCCGCGGCGTGGTCGGACGCTGGCCCCACATCCTGCTCGGCCTGATCCTCGCCGCCGGCGCCACAGCCGCCGCCGCCCCCGCCGGCCGGCATCCGATCTTCGAAAGCCCCGCCCCCGCCTCCCCGGCCGGCCCCATCGACCGCCACGTGTTTGCCGGCCTCGCACGCGCCGGGCTCGAGCCCGTGCTTTGCTCCGACGCCGTCTTTCTGCGCCGCGCCTACCTCGACGTGCTCGGCATCCTGCCCACCGCCCAGGAGGCCCGCGAATTCCTCCAGGATCCCGATGCCAGCGGCAAACGCGCCCGACTCATCGACCGCCTGCTGGCGCGCGACGAGTTCGCCGATTACTGGTCGATGAAATGGGGTGACGTGCTCCGCATCAAGGCCGAGTTCCCCGTCAACCTCTGGCCCAACGCCGCCCAGGCCTACCACCGCTGGCTGCGCGCCTCCCTCGCCGCCAACAAGCCCTACGACCGCTTCGTCCGCGAACTGCTCACCTCCAGCGGCAGCAATTTCCGCGTCGGCCCCGTCAATTTCTACCGCGCCATCCAGAACCGCACTCCCGACGGCATCGCCGGCGCCGTCGCCCTCGCCTTCCTCGGATCCCGCACCGACACCTGGCCCGCCGAGCGGCGCGCCGGGCTCGCCGCCTTCTTCGCCCAGGTCGGCTATAAACCCACCAGCGAGTGGAAGGAGGAACACGTCTTCTGGGATCCCCTCGGCCTCAGCACCGTCGCCGGCAACACCGCCCCCGGCCGCGCCGCTCTCGCCGACGTCGCCAAGTCCGTCGCCACCACCCCCGCCACCCTCCTGCCCGCGGCCGACACCCCGAAGCCCCCGACCGCCGCCATGTTCCCCGATGGCCGCCGCCTCCCACTTCCCCCCGACCGCGATCCGCGCGAGGTGTTCGCCGACTGGCTGATCACGCCGGACAACCCGTGGTTTGCCCGCGCCATCGTCAACCGCGTCTGGGGCTGGCTCGTCGGCCGCGGCATCGTCCACGAACCCGACGACATCCGCCCCGACAATCCTCCCTCCCATCCGGAACTGCTCGCCTACTTGGAACGCGACTTCGTGGCCAGCCGCTACGACCTCAAGGCACTCTACCGCACCATCCTCAACTCGCAGACCTATCAGCTTTCCTCCGTGCCGCGGACCGAGGCGCCCGCGGCCGAGGCCGCCTTTGCCGCCTATCCGCTGCGCCGCCTCGAAGCCGAGGTGTTGATCGACGCCATCAACGCCATCACCGGCACCACCGATCTCTACACCAGCCCCATCCCCGAGCCTTTTACCTACATCCCGGCCAACCTGCCCGCCGTCGCCATCGCCGACGGCAGTATCACCAGCCCGTTTCTCGCCCTCTTCGGCCGCTCCCCGCGCGCCACCGGCATGGCCTGCGAACGCGACAACAAGCCCATCCCCGCCCAGTGGCTGCATCTCCTCAACTCCAGCCACATCCAGCGCAAACTCGAGAACGGGCCGAAACTGCGCGCCCTCCTCGACCCCCGCCGCCCGTCCAAGCTGATCCTCGAGGAACTCTACCTCACGATTCTCTCGCGCCTGCCGACCCCCGAGGAGATCAAGGTCGCAGACTCCCTCGGTGTCGTGCCCGCCGCCCGCTCCTCCGGCGGCAAAGCCGTCAAAACAACCTCGGGCCAAGCCACCCCGGCGAAGGCGACCGGAGGCAAGGTGCCGGCGGCGAAAGTGACCCCGGCCAAGACCGCGAAATCCGCCCCGGCCATCAAAGCCGCCGCCGCCACCGGAAAGGCCCGCGCCGCCGCCGCCGCAACGCCCGCACTCTTCAAGCGCCGCGAGGACTGGGTCGACCTGGCCTGGGCCCTAATCAACAGCACCGAATTCCTGTATCGGCACTAAACCTCCCACCCTTCCGCCCATGACCACGCCGCCCGCCCCCACCGTGCCGCCCCGCCTCCCCGCCCCGCCGCTCGGGCTCAGCCTCAGCCTGCCCATGACCCGCCGCGACGCCCTGCGCCTCGGCCTCTTCAGCACCGCCGGCATGCTGCTCGCCGACGATCTGATCGTGCGCGCCTCTGCCGCCCCGGCCCCCGCCGCCGCCCCGGACGGCCCACCCGTCAAGGCCCGAGCCCGCTCCGTCATCCAGATCTTCCTCTGGGGCGGCATGTCGCACATCGACACCTGGGACCCCAAGCCGGACGCCGGCTACGACTACCTGGGCGAATTCGCCAAGGCCATCCCGACCAACGTCGACGGCATCCAGATCGGCGAGCTCTTCCCGCGCCTCGCCCGCCAGGCCGACAAATACGCGCTGATCCGCAGCATGACCCACCGCAACAACGGGCATGAAACGGCCGCGTACCTGATGCAAACCGCCCACACCCCCGGCGAACGCCTCGCCTACCCGAGCGTCGGCGCGGTGTTCTCGCTCTTCAAGAGCCCCGGCTACAAGGGCCTCATTCCCCCCTATGTCGTGTTGACCCAGCCGCAGGGACGCTTCTCCGAGGAGGGCTTCCTCGGCCCGAAGCTCAAGCCCTTCGCCACCGGCGGCGATCCCAACGCCTCCCGCTTCGAAGTCGAGGGCGTCGTCTCGCGCGGCATCAGCGACGCCCGCCAGCAGGCCCGCCGCGACCTGCTCCGGAAAATGGATACACTCGGCCGCACCCTCGCCGACCATCCGACCGTCCGCGCCTCCGAGGAGGCCAAGAAACAGGCCTACGAACTCATCCTCGGCGAGGGCCGCGAGGTGTTCGACCTCTCCAAGGAGAAACCCGAACTGCGCGACAAGTACGGACGCCACACCTTCGGGCAGGACTGCCTCGCCGCCCGCCGCCTCGTCGAGGCCGGCGTGCCCTACATCGTCATCAACTACCCGGGCGGCTGGGACACGCACAGCAACCACTTCGCCACCATGCGCCGGCAGTGCCCGCAACTCGACCAGGGTCTCGCCGCCCTGCTCGAGGATCTCAAGGAGCGCGGCTTGCTCGACACCACCGTCGTCTGGTGCTGCGGCGAGTTCGGCCGCGGCCCCAAGGTGGACTGGCAGCCACCCTGGAACGGCGGGCGCAACCACTACGGCGCCGTCTTCACCGCGCTGGTCGCCGGCGGCGGTTTCAAGGGTGGCCAGATCGTCGGCGCCTCCGACAAACGCGCGGAGGAGGTCAAGGATCGGCCGGTCTACCCCGTCGACCTGCTCGGCAGCATCTACGCCCTCGGCGGCATCGACGCCGCCGCCAAGCTCCCCCATCCGATGGGCGCCGAGGCCCACGTCCTCCCCACCGCCGCTGAAAAAGCGAAGTCCGGCGGACTTCTCCGCGAAATCATGTGACGCCATGACACGCCGCGCCCTCCCGATACTTCCGCTGGCGGCTCTCGCCGCCGCGCTCGTCCTCGCTTCCGCCGCCCACGCCCAGCCGCGTCCGCATATCGGCTATGCCTACCCCGCCGGCGGCCAGGTTGGAACCACGTTCCAGGTGAAGCTCGGCGGCCAGAACCTCGACGACGTCCACGGGGCCACTTTCAGCGGCTCCGGTCTCTCCGCCCGGGTGGTCGCGTTTCACCGCCGGATCGGCCCCCAGGAGATGCAACTCCTGAACGAGCAGCTTCGCATTCTCCGGCGCGCCGTCCCGAAAGGCGCCGCCCCCGCCGCCACCATGGCCGGCGACGACTCGATGATGATGATGATGATGGCCGGACCGGCCCCGGCCGACCGCCCCAGCCCGGCCGCGCGGCCCGCCGATGATCCGGCGCAACTCCTCGCCCGCGTCGAAAAACGTGTCCGCGAATGGGTGCAGACCCCGGCCTGTGCCTCGATCGCCTCAATCGCGATCCTCGAGGTGACCGTCGCGCCCGAGGCCGAGCCCGGGCCGCGCGAACTCCGGCTCCTCACGCCCCGCGGCGTCTCCAACCCCCTCGCGTTCCACGTCGGTCAGTTGCCCGAATCCACCCGCCCGGCCATGCTCACTGCCCGCCTGCAAGTGCTGGGCAAGGAGGCCACCGCGCTCCGCAACCGCCCCGTCGACGAGTGCGAGCGGCGCGTCGAGCTCCCCGGCGTGCTCAACGGCCAGATCGCCTCCGGCGAGGTCAACCGCTACCGCTTCCACGCCAGCCGCGGCCAGCGGCTCGTGTTCTCCACCCTGGCCCGCCAGCTCATCCCTTACATCGCCGATGCCGTGCCCGGTTGGTTCCAGCCCGTCCTCGCACTCTACGACGCCCAGGGCCGTGAACTCGCCTTCGACGACGACTACCATTTCCGCCCCGACCCCGTGGTGTTCTTCGAGGTCCCCCGCGACGGCGACTACGTGCTTGAAATCCGCGATGCCATTTACCGCGGGCGCGAGGACTTCCTCTATCGCATCACCGCCGGGGAGCTGCCGTTCGTCACACGCATCTTCCCGCTCGGCGGCCAGGCGGGCGCGGCGATGATGCCGGAAATGGGCGGCTTCAACGTCGCCGATGCCGACCTCTCGCCCCCGCCCCCCGAACCGCGCCCGGGTTTCCACGCGCTCACCGCCAGCCGCCTCGGTTTCGCCTCCAACCGCGTGCCATTCGTCCTCGACCGCCTGCCCGACGTCTTCGAACGCGAGCCCAACAACTCCGCCGTCACCGCCCAGGACGTCGTCCTGCCCGCCGCGCTCAACGGCCGCATCGACCGGCCCGACGACTGGGACGTGTTCCGCTTCGCCGGCCGCGCCAACCAGCAGATCGTCGTCGAGGTCCAGGCCCGCCGCCTGGACTCGCCTCTCGACTCCGTCGTCAAGCTCACCGACACCGCCGGCCGCCTCCTCGCCCTGTCCGACGACCGCGAGGATCTCACCGCCGGCCTCAACACCCACCATGCCGACTCCTACCTGAGGGCGAAGCTCCCTGCCGACGGCACCTACCTGCTCCATCTCGGCGACACCGCCCGCCAGGGCGGCCCCGAGTTCGGCTACCGCGTGCGCCTCGGACCGCCCCAGCCCGACTTCGAGGTCCGCGTCGTCCCGTCGAGCCTCAGCATCCCGCTCCGGCAGAGCGCGGCCCTCAGTGTCTTCGTCATGCGCAAGGACGGATACAACGGCCCCATCCGGATTGCGCTGCAAAACCCGCCGGCCGGCTTTTCCGCCCAGGCGATCACCGTGGCTGCCAACCAGACCACCGCCCGCCTCACGGTGCGTGGCGGCACCGCACCGACCCGCGCCCCGGTGCGGTTGAATGTGGTCGGCACCGCCAGGATCGGCAACCGCGACGCCGTGCGCGCCGCCGTGCCCGCCGAGGACAAGATGCAGGCCTTTCTCTGGCGCCACCTCGTCCCGGCCAGCGATCTGCTCGCCGTGGTCTACGACCGCTCCGCCCCGCCGCCGGCGAAGCGCGCGCTCCCGACCCGGCCCGCCGCCCCGCCCGTCGTGGTCGCGGCCGCCGGCCAGCAGCCGTCCAAGCCGAAATTCACCAAGCAGCAGATCACCGGCCGCCTCCGACAGCTCAAACTCCTCTACGAGGAAGGCCTGCTCAGCGACGAGTTCTACCTCACCAAGGTCGCCGAGTGTGACACGACGCAGTGAACGCCGGCTCCGCGCTGCGGTCGTCTCGTGATTGCGTTCCCAGGCGGCGCCCTGCCAGAAACGCCCCGTTTATGAGCCCCCCTCTGCGCCCGCCCCAGTCCGTCCTCTGCCACCACCCGCGCCGGCGAACCGCTGTCACGCTCCTGGCCGCCATCGCCTTCGCCTGGTCAGGCACCGGCGTGTGGGCCGCCTCGACCCCGGCCACGATCGATCCGAAGCGCCTCGCGCTGGTGAAGCAGCTCCGCGAAAAAATCCTGCGGACCGCCCCCAAGCCCGCCGGCTCCCTCCAGCCCTACGAAGAAACCATCCCCGGCACCACGGTGAAGTTCGCCCTCGTGCCCGTACCGACCGGCTCCTTCCTGCTCGGCAGCCCTCCCGGCGAGCCGCATCGCCAGCCCGACGAAGGCCCGCAGCGGAAGCTCGCCGTCCCCGCCTTCTGGATCGGGAAGCACGAGGTGACCTGGGACGAATACGAGCTCTTCATGTTCGCCCCCGACCTCGCCGGTCCGGCCGAAAACGAGAAACCCGACGCCGTCTCGCACCCGACCAAGCCCTACGGCGACCCGAGCTTCGGCATGGGCATCGAGGGTTATCCCGCCATCTCGATGACCCATCACGCCGCGTCGAAGTACTGCGAATGGCTCAGCGCCAAGACCGGGCACTTCTACCGCCTTCCCACCGAGATCGAGTGGGAATACGCGGCCCGCGCCGGCACCGCCACCGCGTATTCATTCGGCAACGACGCCGCGACGCTGGCCGAACACGCCTGCTTCGGCGCCGAGAAGTACGCCCCGGTCGGGGCCCGCAAGCCCAATGCCTGGGGCCTGTACGACATGCACGGCAATGTCGCCGAATGGACGCTCGATCAGTACCACCCCGACGCCTACACGAAACTCCAGCCCGGCCCGGCCACCGGCCGCTGGGTGCGCTCCACCCAGCCGTACCCGCACGTCATCCGCGGCGGCTCCTGGAACGATCCGCCGGAGCTCCTGCGCAGCGCCGCCCGGCGCGGCTCCAGTCCCGAGTGGAAGAAGGACGATCCCGGCCTGCCCAAGAGCGTGTGGTACCTCACCAACGCCCCCTGGGTCGGCTTCCGAATCGTGCGGCCGGTGGCGATTCCCTCCGCCGAGGAGATGTACCGCTACTGGAACAACGGCGTGGCGATGGACCGCTGAGCGGCGCCCACAACCCCCCGGCGCGCCGCCGTTACCCGCAAGAGGGGAGGGAAAAATCGTTGCTCGTTCTCGTGATCGTTCCTCGTTCTCGCGCCGAGAACGAGAAGGAATACGAGGAACAAAAGCGATGAAGGATCCTCGCGAAACGGCCGGGTCTGCATGAGTTCGCCCAGCCTGCTCCCGGCCGATCGCCCCTACTTCCCCTTCCCTTTCTTCCTGCCCGGCGGCACCACCGCGTTCATGCCCTGGCGCCAGGTCCAGATGCGCTCCCACTCCGCCTGGTCCGCCACCGCAGGCTGGAAACGCGAGGGATCCATCGTCACGTAGAGCTCGCGAAACTTCGCCGGGTCGTGGTTCGGATTGGGCGAGTTGGACTGTGCGCCCACCAGCCGCCGCCAGTCCGCCAGCGCCTGGCGCATGGTGGCCACCCGCTCCGGCTGGCGGGCCGCCAGGTCGCGCTCCTCGCGCACGTCGGCCGCCAGATCGTAGAGCTCCGCGCGGGCTTCGTCGTAGTACTCGACCAGCATCCAGGACCCCTGACGCATCGCTCCGGTGGGCCGTCCGCCCTGGTTGTTGTAGTGCGGGAAATGCCAGAAGAACGGCCGGGCGGGCGCCGGTCCGCGCCCGGTCAGGAACGCGGCGAAGCTGCGACCGTCGATTCCGGCGGGCGCGGTGCCGCCGCCGAGCTCCAGCAGCGTCGGCAGCCAGTCGGTGTTGACCACGGGCTCATCCACCACCCGGCCCGCCGGCACGCGCCCGGGCCAGCGTACGATCAACGGCACCCGCAGGCCGCCCTGGTACACGTAGCCTTTGCCGGCGCGGTAGGGCGAGTTGTGCGTGATGCGCGCGTGCGACCCCTCCGGCACGTGCAGTCCGCCATTGTCCGAAGTGAAGATCACGATCGTGTTCTCCGCCAGCCCCAGCGCATCGAGCTTGGCCAGCAACCGCCCCACCGTGTCGTCGAGCGTCTCGATCACGGCCGCGTACACCGGCTCGAACGCCCCCGCGTTGCCCGCGATGCGCGGCGCCTGCGCCGTGTACGGGATGTGCGGCGTGTTGTGCGCGAGGTAGACGAAGAACGGCCGGTGCCGGTTGGCCTCGATGAAGGACTCCGCCGCGGCCGTGAGGAAGTACTCGCCCTTGCCCCCCTCGGTCTCCGAAGGCTTCGTGTTCGCCGCCCCCGCCTGGTACACATCAAACCCCTGCTCCCGCGGCCCGAAACCGGCCCCGCCCACGTGCCACTTGCCAAACGCGCCCGACACATAGCCGAGCTCCTTCAGGTGCTCCGGAATCAACCGCTCCTCGAGCCGCACCTGCAGCTCGATCTCCGGGTGCAGCAGGCGCTGGGCAACCGTGTTCGGCCGGCCCGGTAGGTAGGTGGTCAGATGCAGCCGGGCCGGCGCCTGGCCCGTGAGCAGCGCCGCGCGCGAAGGCGAGCAGATCGGTTGCGCCACGTAGGCCGACGTGAACCGCATGCCCTGCGCCGCCAACCGATCGAGGTGCGGCGTGCGGTGATCCGCCCGGCCGTAACAGTGCAGATCGTTCACGCCGAGATCATCGCAGAGGATGAACACGATGTTCGGCCGCGCCGGCGCCGCGGCCGGCAGGAGGCCGGCCGAAGCCAGAAAGATCGCGGCAAGCACAGGGGTCTGAGTCCACCGGGAGGTTTTCATCGGACCGCCTTCCTACCGCATTCCACCCGCCGGCGAAACGCAATTTTGGCGCGGAGGCGCCAGCTCCCCTTCCCGGTGGCCCGGCTGGTCACAGCCGGCACCTCCCGCGCTCGATCACCGCACCTCCGCCGCCGCCGGCTCCAGCCGGACCGCCGGCCCGACCACATACCGCGCGCCCGCACCCGCCGCCGGCAGGTTGTAGGTCAGGCGCCAGCGGCGCGCCCCCGCTTCGTAATCAGTCTGCCAATACGGCCGGTCCGGATTTCCCTGCGCCACCTGCTCGCGGCCGGCGGGCGTCACCCGGTGCAATTCGATGCCGTCGGGCCGCTCGAGTCCGGTCACCTGCACCGGCACCAGGCCCAGCGCCCCCCGCAGCGTAAAGGCCGTGTCGTCCCGCCCCCCCGCCGGAATGACCAGCGGCACGCCGCGCACGACAGTGCCGTCGGCCAGCTCCGCCACCGGCCGGTGCTCCGCCGCCTCGCGCCAGACCGGCCGCCAGGTGTTGGCTCCGGCGACCAGGGCCGCCCGCAGCCCCTCGTCCGGACCGTAATACCGCTCGGCCGCGATCGGCAGCGCCACAAGTTCGACCAGCATCTCGATCCGATCGCCGGCCGCCAGCGCGGCGATCCCGGGTGGCGCCTGGATTTCAGCGCCGAGCCGGTTGCCGGAACCCCGGCTGCGCACCGCCGCAAACCACGGCGCCGCCACCGCCCCCCCCCCCAGCACCGCCCGCCAGTCGCGCACCCCCCCGCCGCGCCCCCCCTGGCCCGAACGCGCGCGATCCCCCCCGGGCTGACCGTGCAGCGAAAGCCAGGGCTGGTCACCAACCGCCTCCCACCGCGGCAGCTCGCCCCGGCTCCGCCCGGGCTGACGCTCCTCCCCCAGGCCCGCCGCACTGCCCCAGGCAAGGCGCGGTGAACTGGTGTCGTTGTAGTAGTCCGCGCCAAGCTGGAAGAGCGCGAGGGACGAAAACGCCACCGCCCGCCGGACCTCGTAGGTGATCTGCAGATACACCCGGGCGCAATCGTCGCTCCGCGGCAGCAGCACGGCCACCCGGCTGTGCACCGCCTCGTCGGCCGACGTCTCCTCGTAATCCAGCCGGGCCAGGTTCGGCCCGTGGCTGGTGTAGCGGGCGACCTGGCGGCGGAACGGCACATAGCGCCCCGCCGGATCCAGCCGCACCATCGTGTCGCCGCCGCCGAGATTGGAGGTCCACGCCCAGCGTTCGCCCTGGGCGAAACCGCGCTGGTAAAGCGGCCGGAAGTCGGTCAGCAACGCCCGGCGCATGGCGCGACCCGGCTGGAAACAGAAGGTTTCGCCGAAGCCCCCGAGCGCGAACTGGTCCCAGAACCCATTGTGCCCCCAGCCCACCAGCGAGAGTTGCGCCAGCGAGGCCCCGGGAACGCCTCCCCACCGGGCAAAGGTCGTCGCCTGCCGGAACGCGACGCGCGCCCGCGGCGGCAGTTGCACCAGCGTCCGCCCATGCACCCACGGACCCGCGTAGGGCAGCGGTCCGTAACCGGCCCGCGGCTGGTGCCAGTTCTTGCTGATTTGCACCGGCAAGCCGGTCGGGCGACCCAACTCGTCCAGGAGCAACGGCACGCAGCCCGTGATCGAGTGCGGCGGCACGAGATTGAAGTTGAGCCGCACCGGGCGCGGCTCCGCACTCTCGTTGCGCAGCTCCACCGCAAAGGATTCCAGCGCGTCCAGCTTCGCCTCCGGATAAATGCCCTCCGCCGGCGCCGGCCAGCGCGGCGACTCCAGCCGCACCTCGTGCGCCTGGTCGGCGGCGTTCCATCGCACCGTCGCCCGCGCCCGCGGATCCTCCGGCGCCACCAGGATCGTGAGCCCGGCGGGCTCCGCCGCCGCCACCGCGTCGCCGGTCGCATCCACGGCGAGAATCGCCCGCTGCTCGCTGCCCGCCGCCCAGTCCGACGGCGCGTCCGCCACGCTCGCGTCCCGCCCGCCCGCCGTCTGCAGCCGCAACCACGCCTGCGCCCCGGGCAGCATCCGATCGGGCTTGAGAATCAGGGTGAACGCGAGCCGGTCCGGCCAGGCCGCGATTTCGAGCCGGGCCGCCGCCGCCAGCCGCCGACCCCCGGCCTCACGGAACTCGAGCTCGTGCACCGCGAACTTGTGAAAATAGCGCCCGCCCTCGATCAAGCGCACCGGAAACTCAAGCGGCTGCGCCGGCAGACGGTGCGAGTCAAACACCAGCGGCCGGCGACCCGTGCAAACGTACACGCCGCCGCCGGTGCGGATCGCCAGGTGGAGTTGCGCCGGCGGGAGGGGATCCGCCCGCGCGAGGGCGCGGTTGGCGGCCGACTCGTCGCGCGGCACCGGCATCCCGCGGAATCCCGTCAGCGCCACCCGCTCGGTGTCGAGTTCCAGGGCGAAATGCCCCGTCTCCAGGCGGAGGAAGCGCCGCTCACTCGAGTACGGCGCCGTGGTGAAATACGGCGGACCTTCACGCCAGCTCAGCGCCGTGTGATCCGCGGCCTGCGGCATCGCGCCGCTCACCGGCACCAGGCGCGGCGGCGACGCCGCCATCCCTCCCCCCAGCAGGATCGCGATCAGCCCGGCACCGCGGCGAAACGCGGCGCGTCGCCGGTGCGGCGTCAGCAAGGGGACAAAGCGAAGCATGAGGACTCGGCGCCCGGGCCGGGCGCGGCGGACCGCCTGGGCCCGGCACCGGACGCCTGCACTCCAGCTTTCCGCTCCGGACAGGGCGAGGGGAATCTCGCGGCGGAGCCTGCCAGGGGCGCATCTGCCATCAGCAGGGGCGCTCCCGGCGGCGAAAAACCGGGCTTTGCGCGCCGGGCGCTTTCGGTCATCGTCCCGTCATGTCCGGCGATCTCACCGAGCTCTACCAGCAGGTCATCCTCGACCACAACAAGCGCCCGCGCAACCGGGGCCGCCTCCCGACCGCCAACCGGGTCGCCCACGGCGACAACCCGACCTGCGGCGACCAGTGCAGCGTCTACCTGCGGCTCGAGGGCGATCGCATCGCGGACATCTCGTTCGACGGCTCCGGTTGCGCGATCTCGCAGGCCAGCGCGTCGCTGATGACGACCCAGGTGAAGGGCCGGACCGCCGCGGAGGTGCAGCAGCTCTTCGAGCAGTTCCACCACATTGTGACCACCGGCGAGGCCCCGGAGGAGCTGAGCGATCTGGCGGCGTTTGCCGGGGTGCATGCGTTTCCGGCCCGCATCAAATGTGCCACGCTGGGCTGGCATGCCGCGCTCAGCGCGCTCAAGGGCGACCCCGCGCCGGCCACCACCGAGACGCACGAGGATTGAGCCTCACCGCCGGGCCGACGACTGCGGCCCGCGGCGCCGGCTGCCGACCGCAGCTCTCCGGGAACACGGGGATCGCCTGCACGCCGAAGGTGAGCCCCGGGGGCTCACTCCGGCTCCGCCGTGCCTTCGACCACCCAGTCGCGCGCCTCCGGCACCTGCGCGACAAAGGCGCGCAAGGCTGCGCTGAGATGCTCGGCGTAGCGAAAATGCGCGCCCAGGCCGGTGCGCAGCTCGGCTTCGTAGATGAACTTGTCGGCGTGCGTGCTGTGCTCGAAGGGCGTCTGCGCGCCGAGCAGCAGCGAATAGCCGTAGGCGGGCGAGCCGCGGGCGAGGAGCTCGCGCGTGAGCTCGAGCTGATCCGCGAGGAGGGCGGCGTGCGCGGTGCGATCGATTTCCGGCGGCAGGTAGAATCCGGCCTGGATGAGCGGCGTGTAACGATGGCCGGTGCGGTGGCGGTTGAGGTCGCGCAATTCGGCGATCGCCAGGTTGTTCCAGGCAAACGTCACCCGCATGCGCCGCGTGGCGGTGCCCTGCTGGCCGTAGCGGTTGGCACGGTGGCGGAGGGCCTCGGCCACCGGCTGCGTCTCCTCCAGCCAGGGCGGCGCGGCCCGGTCGACGTGCACCCAGACGTCGTCGGCGAGGGGCGCGGCGGAGAGGCGCTCGCGGCCGAGCGCGAGGGAGCGGGCGAGTTCCTGGCGCGCCTGCTCCGCGCAGGAGGCGTCGGCGAAGCTGTGGCGCATCAGCCGCGGCGACTGCTTGAGCAGTTCGTCGCGAATGAGCGTGGCGGCGGCCTGCGCCTCCGGGTGCGGCAGCGACGCGAGGTGTTTCACCGTGGCGGCCCACATCCGCGAGGACTGCACCAGCCCGAGATTGGTGCGGGTGGCAAAGGGGATGAAGTACCGCGCCCGATCGAGGGCGTAATTCTTCCGCAGGCGCGCGGCGACCGCGGGGCTGGCGCCGGCGGGGAGCCGGACCCGGCCGGGCTCGGCGGTCGCCAGGGCGTCGAGACGCGCGTATTCGGCGTGGTAGGCGGCAAAGGCGCGCGCGAGCAGGTCGCGCCACGGCGGAACGAGATCAGCGGGGATGCCGAGCTCGGCGGCGGCGGGGACGTTGGCGGCGTCCATCGCGATGTACCGCGTGCTCGACTCCTGGCCGTCGGCCATGGTGGCGATCTCGAAGATTTTGTAGGCAAGCCACATCGAGACGTCGTCGAGCGCCACCGCGAGGCCGCCGGTGAGGCCGCCGATGGAGGCGTGGCCGTAGTCGACAAACCTGAGGATGCGATCGATCGAGGCGTCGGGATCGGCGGGATCCACCCTGGCGAGGATGGCGGCCAGACCGTCGTTGCTGCGTGAATACCGCGCCAGGACCGAGGCGAGGAGCTCGGGCGTGACCCTGGGCAGGTCGGCGGCGGTCGGCGGCGGAACGAGGGCAAGGCCGGTGATTCTCATGCGGGGAGCGGCGCTCATGGCCGCAAAGAGGTGGCGGCGGCGCAAGCAGGGAAACGGGGCGGCCGCGCGGAAGCCGGGCGGAGCCACTCCCCACCGCGAGGGTTCGCCCGCCCAAATCGAGGAAGATTTTCCGTAACCCTTCGCCCGCCGCCGGGTTTTTCCCGGCAACTCCCACCCATGTTGCGCTGCCGCCGTGATTGCCGTCGCCGATTCCCTCCCGTTCACTTCCCGCCGGCCCCGGGCCGTCCCGGAACCGCGCCTGCCCGCCCCGCCTGGTCCGACCGGGCCGGACACGCACTTCCCTGACCACCCCCGCGCCGCCTCCTCCGTGGACACCCAACCTCCCTCGCGTTCCGATCACACGCTGATGCTGGCCGTCCGCGACGGCGAACTCGACGCCCTGGGCGAGCTTTTCGAACGGCACCACGGACCGCTGTTTGGCTTTCTGTTCAAACTCACCGGCGACCGCCCCGCCGCCGAGGATCTCACCCAGATCGTGTTTCAGCGCATGCTGAAGTACCGGCACACCTACCGCGACGACGGCAGCTTCACCGCCTGGATGTACCACCTCGCGCGGCGCTGTGCCGCCGACCATTTCCGTCGCGCCAGCCACGCCCCGTGCGCCACTGACCCCGCGGATCTCGCCGCGCACGCCGACGACGCCCCCCACGCCGGGCTGCGCGCCGCCGCGCATGACGACCAGGCCCTGCTCCGCACCGCCCTGGCCCGCCTCGATCAGGACGATCGCGAAGTGCTGCTGCTCTCGCGCTTTCAGGAACTCTCGTTCGCCGAGATCGCCGGCATCCTCGACTGCTCGGCCGGCGCCGCCAAGGTCCGCGCCCACCGCGCCCTGCGCGCCCTGCGCGAACTCTTCTTCCAACTGCAGAAGCGAACCTCCGTCTGACATGAACTGCTCCCGCGCCCGCGAAGTCTTCCCCGACCTGCTCGACCGCCGCACCCCCGCCACGGCCCACCTCGAGGAGCGCGCCCACCTCGCCGCCTGCCCGGAGTGCCAGCGCGATTACGCCTCGCTCGCCCGGATCGAAACCCTTCTCGACACCCCGCCGGCCGCCGCCCCCTCCCCTCGCCTCCGCCAGCAATTCTACGCCATGCTGGAGGAGGAGAAACATTCCGCCGCCAGCGCACGCGCCGCCGCGGAACGCGAGCACCGGCGGCGCCACGCCCGCCTCTGGCGCTGGATTGTTTCGCCCCTCGCCGGCGGTGCCCTGCTCGTCCTCGGTTTCCTCGCCGGTGCCCGCCACGGCGCCACACCCACCCCGTCTCCCGGCGACCCCGAGACCGCCCGCCAGCTCGCGGAACTCCGACACAAGGTCGACTCGATGGGCCAGTTGGTGGGCTATTCGCTCCTCCAGCAGCAGCAGCGACCCACCACCGACCGCCTGCGCGGTGTGCTCGCCTCCGCCTCCGATGCGCAGCCCAGCCCGCGCGTCCTCAACGAACTCATCAGCGCACTCGCCCTCGATCCCAGCGCCCACGTGCGTCTGCGCGCCCTCGACGCCCTCTTTCCCCACCTCGATCAGGAAGTCGTGCGTGCCGGGGTTCTCGCCTGCCTCACCCGCGAGGAGAACCCGCTCGTGCAAGTCTCGATGATCGACCTCCTCGCCACCGCCCGCGACGGCGCCGCCCGGCCCGCCATCGAACGCCTCTCCCACAACGACAACGCCGATCGCAGCGTGCGCGAAGCCGCCCGCCGCGCCCTCGCGCAACTCTAACCCTCCCACCACGACTCCCCGCGCCCGAGACCGCCCTCCTCCCACCACCTCCCGCCCGTCCGTCTCCGCCATGAATTCCCTCCGCCTGTTCCCCTCCCTGGCCCTGAGCCTCGCCCTGGCCTTCGTCTTCGTCCTCGTTTCCCGCGGCGAGGAAATCACCAGCGCGCTGCCGTTCTCCCAACCCGACCGCCCCGGCACCCTCCGGGTTCACCTCGACCGCGGCACGCTCGTCGTCCGCGGAGCCGAGGTCGCCGAAGTCAGCGTCAAGTCCGCCACCGCCCCCGCCAGCCCGGCGAAGCGCCGCGACGGCCTGCGCGTGCTCACCTCCTCGTCCGGCTTCTCCTTCACCGAACAGGACAACGTCATCACCCTCGACGCCCAGGGCGACCGCACCACCGGAAAGTCCGCCCGCTTCGAAGTCACCGTGCCCCGCTCCACCGCCGTAATCGTGCAGAACACCTGGGGCGGCGATATCCGCTGCACCGACCTCACCGGCGACATCGAAATCAACAACCTGAACGGCAACATCCGGCTCGAGGACGTCGGCGGTGGCGTCGTCGCCTCCACCATGAACGGCGAAATCCACGCCCGCCTTCGCGAGGTGCGCGAAGGCAAGCCACTCTCCTTCCAGTCGATGAACGGCGAAATCGTCGTGCGCGTCGCTCCGGATGCCCGGGCCAACCTCCGCGTCCGCACCCAGAATGGCTCCGTGCTGACCGATTTCGACGAAACCGCCCTCGTCACCCGCACGGAATCCGCCGGCCCCCTGTCCGCCTCCCGCACCCACGTGGTCGTCAGCTCCCACTCCGTCCTCGGCCCCGAAGTGCGGGAAGCCATCCGCGAAGCCGCCCGCGCCGGCTCCGAGGCCGTAAAGGAAGCCGCGGCCGCGATTCGCGAAGCCGCCGAGGCCGCCCGCGAAGGCGCCCAAAGCGCCCGGCCCCCCGCCGTCGCCCCGGCGGCGCCCACGTGGACGCCCCGCGATTCCGCCGTCGCCCCGCCCGCCCCACCGCGGGCTCCCCGCCCGCCCAAGATCATGACGATGCCCACCGTCACTGGCGGCAAGGTCGTGACCGGCACCCTCAACGGCGGCGGCCCCGAAATCAGCATCGCCACCATGAACGGGGACGTCACCCTGCGCCGGCTCGAGAAGAAATAGCTCCGGCGGCGGGCGGCGCGCACCGCGGCGCGCGCCCACCTTGGGTGGCGACGCTTCGCCTCGCCGGGAAGGTTTCGGGCTAACTCCCGCAAAATCCCTGCGTCCCGCACCCTGGCGATGAAAGTCTCCTACCCGCTTTCCTTCAAAGTCTCGGTTTGGCTGGTGCTCAACCTGCTCCTGCTCGCCGGACTCGGGCTGGGGTTCTTTGTCTACCAGGGCGGGCTCGGATGGAGCGCCCTTGTCGCCGGCCCCACCGGCGACCGCGCCCAATCCCTCTTCAACGTCATCGCCGGCGAGGCGGGGGCCGCCAGTGGTGAGGCCCGGCAGGCCGTGCTGCAGCGTTTCGGACGCGCCTACGGGGCCGATTTCCTGCTCTTCAGCTTCGGCGACAACCTCGTCGCCGGCCAGCCACGCGAACTTCCCGCCGTGATCCGCGAACGCCTGGAATTTCGTGGGTTCTCCCGGTCCTTCGGGAGTCGCCTGCGCGGCCCGCGCGACCTGGCCCCGCCCGGCGAAACGGCCCGCGGCGCCGAAACCACGGCCGATGGCTCCCGCCCACGCGATCGCTCGGACGAACGCCCGGAACGGAGCGTCCGGCCCGAGCTGTCCGAACGCCCGTCCGGCGACCCGCGCCCGCCACTGGAGAAGGCGCGCTACGACTTCGATCCCGCCCGCCGGCCCGAATCGCTGCCCGCGCCGCCCCCGCCCGACTTGCGACTCGGCCGCTTCGTGATCCGCGAAGGCACTCCCGCCGGCTACTGGGTCGGCATGCGCGTGCCCTTCGCCCCCACCGAGCGCAACAGCCGCATGATCCCCGCCACCCTCGTGGCGCGACTCGATTCCCTGCACAGCGTCCTCCGCCTCCTCGGCCTGCAAACCTGGCTCCTGGCTGGCAGCGCCGTGCTCGCGCTGTCGGTACTGTTCTGGCTGCCACTCGTGCGCAGCATCACCCGCTCCGTCCGCCAGCTCACCGCCGCCACCGAACAAATCGCCGAGGGTCGCTTCGATACCCGCGTCGACGCCTCCCGCCGCGACGAACTCGGCCGCCTCGGGGAATCGGTCAACCAGATGGCCGCCCGCCTTGATGCTCACATGTCCGGCCAGAAACGCTTCCTCGGCGACGTTGCCCACGAACTGTGCTCGCCGCTCGCCCGCCTGCAGATGGCCACCGGCATCCTCGCCGACCAGACCCCGCCGGCCTTGCGCGAACAAGTGGGCGATGTGCGCGAGGAGGTGCAGCAAATCAGCACTCTCGTGAACGAGTTGCTCGCCTTCACCAAGGCCGGCCTCCAGCCGCGGCACGTCGCCCTCGTGCCCGTCGAACTCGAACCGCTCGTGCGCGGCGTGCTCACCCGGGAGGAGGCCACCGAACGCGCCCGGGTCGCGATTCCGCCCGGCCTGCAGGTGCGGGCCGATGCGGACCTTCTCGCCCGCGCCCTCGGCAATCTGGTTCGCAACGCCGTGCGTTACGCCGGCGAGGCCGGACCGTGCTCACTCTCCGCCGTGCGTTCCGGAACCCTCGTGGTGATCGCCGTGGAGGACGACGGCCCCGGCGTTCCGCCCGGCGACCTCGATCGTTTGGGCGAACCCTTTTTCCGGCCGGAACTCGCCCGCACCCGCGAAAGTGGCGGTGTCGGCCTCGGCCTCGCCATCGTGCGCAGCAGCATTGCCGCCTGCCAGGGCGAGGTGCGGTTCGCCAACCGCCCCCCCCACGGCCTCCGCGCCGAAATCCGACTCCACGCGGCATAGCCTGGTCCAACCGCCAGCAGCCCGTCGGGCGTGGGAAGATCACCCTTGCGGAAGTCCGGCCGCGGGACCGGCAGTTCACCGGCCAACTCAGACGGTCTTTGCATGGCCGGGTGGCGCATGGCCGGTGGCAACGACCATTCGAATAGAACCTCTCCTAATCGGCCGCCTGAGCACGTTTACTCACACCCGGACAAACCAGCCTAAGCCCGGTTTCTTGACTTGGATCAAGATTCGGACCGGAAGGAACCGGTAGCATGGCGGCTCGCTCGCACCATGCACTTCTTATCGCGCACCCTCGCCGCCTGCCTGCTCGCCACGGCCAGCCTCGCCTCCGCCGCTGAATCCGCCTCCGTCGCCGATGCCCTGGCACGCGGCAAAGTTTCCCTCCACACCCGACTCCGCTACGAAGGGGTGGACCAGACCGGCTGGCGCGATGCCGATGCGCTGACCCTTCGCACGCGGCTGGGTTACACCACTGCGGCCCTGCAGGGCTGGAAGGCGATGCTCGAGGCGGAAAATGTGACTGCCGCCGACGGCGATTCCTACAGCCAGGCGGGGATCAACACCGGCGGAGCCGGTCGCGCCGTCGTGGCCGATCCGGAATCGACGGAGATCAACCAAGCGTGGTTCGCCTTCGAGTCCGGCCAGACCCAGGCCACCCTCGGCCGCCAGCGCTTCGTCCTCGATCAGGCGCGTTTCATCGGGGACGTCGGCTGGCGCCAGAACCAGCAGACCTTCGACGCCGTCGTCATCCAGAACAAGTCGCTCGCCAAGACGACGCTGACTTACGGCTACCTGCACCAAATCAACCGCGTGTTCAGCGACCGCCATCCGCAGGGCGACTGGGAGTCGGCCTCACACGTGTTCAACGCCGCCTACTCCGGCCTGCCAGGCGGAACCCTCAGCGGCTACGCCTACCTGCTCGATTTCGACAACGCCGCCGCCAACGCTTGCGCCACCTACGGCGCGTCCTACCACGGATCGACCGCGCTGGGCGGCAGCACGAAGTTCCTCTACCGCGCCGAGGCCGCCTGGCAGACCGATTATGCATCGAGCCCCTTCGACTATTCGGCCCGCTACCTCGGGCTCGAAGCGGGGATCGCGCACCAGGCGGTGACGCTTGCCGCCGGCTACGAACTGCTCGGCGAGGACAACAACGTCGGCTTCAAGACGCCGCTCGCGACGCTGCACGCCTTCAACGGCTGGGCGGACCTTTTTCTCGCCACGCCGGCGGCGGGACTGCGCGACTCTTACATTAAGGTAGCTGCCGCGCTGCCGGAGGGGTTTTCCTTGCTGGCTTTCTATCACCGCTTCACGCTCGACCGCACCGGGTCGGATGTCGGCGATGAGTTCGACGCACAACTCACCCGAAAATTCGGCAAGTCGGTGACAGCACTCGCCAAGTTCGCCGAGTTCCGCCGCGAAACCCCCGCCTTCCCGAACGTACGCAAACTCTGGCTGCAACTCGAATTCGCCTACTAACCCCTGTGAGCGCGCCCAAATTCAAGGTCCTGGATGTCCGCCCCATCCTCGCCCGCGGCGAGGATCCCTTCCAGCAGATCCGCGCCAAGGTCGACGGCCTCACGCCGACGCAAGGCCTGACCATCATCGCGCCCTTCATGCCCGCACCCTTGATCGAGTTGCTCAAGAGCGAGGGCTTTACGTCGTCGCTTGAACGCCGATCCGACGGCGGCTGGTCGGTGAACTTCTGGCGCGAATGAGCACCACCCCACGATGAACCGCCCCCTCGCCCCCCACCTCCCGCCCCCGACACCGCGGCGCGGCCTGCGTGTCTGGTTGCTGCTGGCACTGACCGGCTCGGTCGGCCTGTTCGCCGGACTCGGCACCTACACGTTCACCTACGCCCACGGACTCTCCTACTTCTCGAACGACCCGCGCGCCTGCAATAACTGCCACATCATGCGGGAGCACTTCGATGGCTGGCTCAAGTCGCCCCACCATGCCGTCGCCACCTGCAACGACTGCCACACTCCGCCGGGCTTCCTTGCGAAGTATATCAGCAAGGCGGAGAACGGCTTCTGGCACTCCAAAGGCTTCACCCTCCAGGATTTTCATGAGCCCATCATGATTCGCCCCCACAACGCCGCCGTCCTGCAGCAGAACTGCGTCGGCTGCCACCAAGGCATCGTTCACGGCATCAACACCCACGCCGGCGATCCGCGCCAGATGCTCGACTGCGTGCACTGCCACCGTGAAGTCGGCCACGGTCCGGTTCGCTGAGTCATCCCTCCTTCAACCAACCTCCTCCCTCTAACATGAAGAAACTCAGACTCCCTCCCCGCCGCGGCGTCGCCACCGGGGTGTACGTTGCCCTGCTCGCCGGCACCGCCATCGCCTGTTTTCTCGTCCTGCTCCTTTATCAGAACGTCGTCGCGCGCAAGGCCGAGGCCACCAAGGATGTCTTCCGCGTCGTCGAGGTCAGCGACCAAACCGTGGACCCGGCGGTGTGGGGCAAGAACTACCCGCGGCAGTACGACAGCTACCGCCGCACGGTGGACGTCGAACGCACCAACCACGGCGGCAGCGAGGCCTTTCAGCACCTCGACCGCAACCCGGTGTGGCGCCGCATCTTTGCGGGCTATGGATTCGGCATCGATTACCGCGAGGAACGCGGCCACGCCTACATGCTGAGCGACCAGCGCGAAACGGAGCGCGTGACCAAGCTCAAACAGCCCGGCGCCTGCCTGCACTGCCATGCCTCCACGCTCAACACCTACCTCGAACAGGGCCTCAAGGCCGGCGCGCCCGCCGGCAAGGAGAACTGGGAGCAGCAAATCCAGAAGGGCTTCGAGGAGGTCTGCAAGATGCCCTACGACCAAGCCACGAAGCTCGTCGAACACCCCGTCTCGTGCATCGACTGCCACGACGCCGCAAACATGAACCTGCGGGTCAATCGACCCGCCTTCCTCAACGGCATCCGCGCCCTCGCCAAGTCCGACTACCCCACCCCCCATCTCCCCAGCATCGAGCGCTGGCGGCGCGAAGGGCGCAAGGGCCAGTACGAACCCAATGAGTATGCCAGCCGCCAGGAACTGCGCTCCCTCGTCTGCGCCCAGTGCCACGTCGAGTACTACTTCAAGGGCGAGGGCAAGCTCGTCACCTACCCGTGGGACAAGGGCCTCAAGGTCGAACAGATCGAAGCCTACTACAATGAGTACGGCTTCAACGACTGGAAGCACAAGGAGACCGGCACCGGCGTCCTCAAGGCCCAGCACCCCGAATTCGAAATGTGGAGCCAGGGCGTGCATGCCCGCAGTGGCGTCTCCTGCGCCGACTGCCACATGCCCTACGTCCGCGAAGGCGCCATCAAGGTGAGCAACCACCACGTCCGCTCCCCGCTGCTCAACGTCGCCCAGGCCTGCCAGACCTGCCACCGGGTGTCCGAAAAGGAAATCACCGCCCGCGCCCTCATCGTGCAGGACCGCAACGCCGCCCTCCTCACCCGCGGCGAAAAAGCCGTCGTCGGCCTCATCGATGCCATCGCCTCCGCCCAAACCGCCGGCGCGACCGACGCCCAACTCAAGGCTGCGCGCGACTTCCAGCGCCAGGCCCAGTGGCGCCTCGACTTTGTCGCCGCCGAAAACTCCATGGGCTTCCACGCCCCGCAGGAGGCGGCCCGCATCCTCGCCGAGGCCATCGACTACGCCCGCCAGGGCGAGCTCGCCGTCGCCCGCGACACCAAGGCCACGCCCGCCTCCCGCGTCGGTCAGGAATAAAAAACTTCATCACTTCCATCCCCCCCTGTCGGCGGGGCGAACCCGCCCTGCCCTTCCGTCCACCCTTCCTCCTCGCGCGGGCGAACCCGCCCCGCACTCCTCCCGCGCGAGGGACTCCTGCTGAACCGCCCATGCTCCCCGTCAACGAAGCCCAGGTCGTCTCCCTCAAATCGCCCCCACCCGACGTCGCCGACGGCATCGTCAGCCAGGCCCTGCTCACCGCCCCCGGCCTCCGCGTGACGCTCTTCCGGTTCGCCCCGGGCCAGGAGTTGTCCGAACACACCAGCCCGACGCGCGTCCTCCTCCACGTCCTCGCCGGGTCGGGCGATTTCACCCTCGGCCCCGCCACGCGCCGCCTCGTGGCCGGCGACCTCCTCCACATGCCCCCCAACCTGCCGCATGCCGTGCGCGCGATCGAGGACCTCACGTTCCTCCTCGTGCAGGCCAAGCCGCCGGCCGCACCGGCCCGCGCCAAATAGCCTCCCTTTCCGGGATCCCACGCGTCCGCGACCACCCTCCCCATGCCCGCGCCCGCTCCCTCCTCCGACCTCCGGCTCACCGGCCTGATGGGCTCGCTGCGCTGCTGCCAGTTGTTCGGCGGCCTCGTCGCCGATGACCTCGCCATCATCGCCTCCTTCTCGCACGCCCTGCGCCTGGCCAAGGGCGACTACCTCTTCCACGAGGGCGAGCCCTCGCGGGGCTGCTATGTGGTCCAGAGCGGCGCCGTCAACGTCCACCGCGTCAACGCCGCCGGTCGCGAACAGGTCATCCATGTTTTCCGCTCCGGCGAATCCCTCGCCGAGGCCTCCCTCGCCTCGCCCACCGGCTATCCGGCCAACGCCCGCGCCGTCGAACCCAGCACCGTCCTGCTGATTCCCAAGGCGCCCATCCTCGAACTCATCGGCCGCCGCCCCGACCTCGCCCTCCGCATGCTCGGCTCCATGAGCCAGCACCTGCGCGTGCTCGTCGGCATGCTCGACGACCTCACCCTCAAGGACGTCGAGACGCGCCTGCTCAACTGGCTGATCAAACACAGCCGCGGCTCGGCCGACGGCGCCATCCGCCTGCCCAGCACCAAACGCGTTCTCGCCGCGGAACTGGGCACGAGCAGCGAGACTCTTTCCCGCACCTTCGCGCGCCTGCGCGACGAGCACCTCCTCGAGGTCGAGGGCAAGACCCTGCGCGTCCGCAACCGCGACGCGTTGCAGGCCCGCTTCCGCGAACTCCTCGGCGAAGGCTGAACCCGCGCTGCCGGAGCCGGGTCGCGCCACGCCCTCTCCCCGCCGGCGGATTTTCCCTCCGCCAGTTGCACCGAACCGGACGCACCCTAAGGTGCACCCCGCCCCAACCCTCTTCACCCCACCCACACCCATGAGCAAAAAGATCATCGCCGTCATCGGCGCGACCGGAGCCCAGGGCGGCGGCCTCGCCCGCGCCATCCTCAACGATCCCTCGGGCGGCTTCGCCGTCCGCGCCCTCACCCGCGACGTGAATTCGGAGAAAGCCCGCGCCCTCGCCGCCCTCGGGGCCGAGGTCGTCGCCGCTGATGTCGACGATGAGTCCAGCCTGCGCCGCGCCTTTGCCGGAGCACAGGGCGCGTTTTGCGTGACCTTCTTCTGGGCGCACTTCTCGCCCGAGCGCGAGCTCACCGAAGCCGGCGCCATGGCGCGCGCCGCCCGCGCCGCCGGAGTGTCGCACGTCATCTGGTCCACCCTGGAGGACTCGCGCCAGTGGATCCCGGTATCCGATCCCCGGATGCCCACGCTGCAGGGCCGGTACAAGGTCCCGCACTTCGACGCCAAGGGCGAGGCCAACGACCTCTTCGCCTCGGCCGGCGTCCCGACGACGTTTCTCCTCACCTCATTCTACTGGGAAAACCTGATTTACTTCGGCATGGGCCCGCGCCGCGGCGCCGACGGCAAACTCGTGTTCGCACTGCCGATCGGCCAGGGGAAGTTCCCCTCCATCGCCGCCGAGGACATCGGGCGCTGCGCCTACGGCATCTTCCGCCGCGGCCCGGAACTGGCGGGCCGCACCGTCGGCGTGGCTGGCGCGCACCTCACCGGCACGGAAATGGCGGCCGCGCTCGGCCGGGCGTTCGGCGAGCCGGTGGCGTATTACGCGATGCCGCCCGACGCGTATCGCCAACTCGGATTCCCCGGCGCCGACGACCTCGGCAACATGTTCCAGTTCAACACCGAGTTTGCCGATTATTTCTGCGGGGCGCGCAGCCTGGAGTTCTCCCGCTCCGTCAACCCCGCCCTGCAGGATTTCGACACCTGGCTCGCAGCCAACAAGGCGCGCATCCCGATCCAATAGGTTTTCGCGTCGCGAAAACCTAGAAGTCCAGCCCGACCATCAGCTTCAGCCGCGTGTAGTCGATCGCGCTGCCGTCGGGATTGTTGCGCCGGATCTCATGGCGCACCGAGGCACTCAGCGTTTCCGTCAGCTTCTTGTTCAGATCAAAGCGATTTTCCCAGCCATCCGTCTGATCCGACACCGGATACCACACCCCGCGCTGTGAAATCGACATCCGCCACGGCAGGCTGATCTCCGCCTCCTCGAACAGCGATTGCACGGCGCGCGACGCATGCCGCGGCGTGGCCGCCGTGTTCCAGGTGTCGAAGCGGTTCTGCGACAGACCCACGCGCAGTTTGCGCGTCGGCAGCACCAGCACCTGATACCCCAGACCCAGCTCCTGCTGCAGCAGGATGTAATCGTTGGGCAGCCCGCGCAGGCGGCTGGCCCGGTTCCACTCGCTGGTCGGGCGGTATTGCCCGAAGAAGGTCTTGGTGAAGTCCCGCCGCCACAGCCCCGTCACCTTCACAAGATCGGTCGTCACCGTATCGTTGGTCTCGGCATAGTGGTAGCGGGTCGTGAGCTGCACCTCGTCGCGCGTCCACTTCCTGCGAAACAGCATCTCATAGGAGTTGTTCTCGCGCTCGGCCAGGTCGGAGACGAGCTCGGTCGAAAACGAGAATCGCCCCTTCCACGGTCCAAAGACATTGCGCACCCGCGCCGTGAGCACGGCGGGCGAAAAGCGCTCCCAAATCGAAAGCCGCTCCGCGTCGGCGCTCTCCGCCGCCGCCACCGCGGCCGCCCGATCCGCCGCCGCGGCGGGACGGGGGGAGGTGGCCGCCGCCGGCGCCGGCTTCGGAGCGGGCGGGGCGGCCGGTCGGATCGCCGCCACCGCAGCGGGCGGGATCTCGCCCTTGATCACCACCGCATCGGCCGCCGCCACCCGCAGCTCCCCAAAACGATCCGACTTGAACACCAGCGTGCCGCCCTCCTGCCGCAGCAGACGCCCGTGAACGCGATCGCCATCCTTGTACACCAGCGTATCACGCCCCGGAGGCGGCGCCGCCGCGGCTCGCAGGCCCGTCGCCCCAATCAGCATAACGAAAAGAACCGCGGCCCAGGCCAGTCCCAGGTATTTTCCAAAAATCATCGCCCGTTTCGACGCCGCGCGGCGGTCCGTGTTTCAAAAATTCTGCCCGTCGGCCACCGCACCACCGACCGCCCCGCCTACCGCGGCAAGTCGACCGTCACCCGCAGTCCGCTCCGATCGGCACGGTTCTCCGCCCGGATGCTGCCACCGTGCAGCTCCACGATGCTCTTGCAGATGGCGAGACCCAGGCCGTGCCCGCCGCGCTTCGCAAAGCCACTCCCCGCCGGCTCGAAGCGCACGAATCGTTCGAACAGCCGCGCAAGCTGCGCCGGGGCCAGCCCCGGCCCTTCATCGATCACCTCGAACCGCCAGCCGTCCGCCGTCGCGATCGAGGCGAGCGTCACCCTCCCGCCGGGCGGCGACACCGACACCGCGTTGGCCACCAGATTGAGCAGCAGTTGCCGAAGCAGTTCCGGATCGGCGGCGATCTCGCCGGCGTCGTCGGGCGCCACCGCCAGTGTCGCCCCGCGATCCGCCGCCAGAACCTGCGCGTCCTCCGCCAGCGGCGCCAGGAACGCCGGCACGGCCACGGGGCGCACCGTACGCTGCAGCGCCCCGCTTTCCGCCTTGGCCAGAAACAACAGCCGATCCGTCACCTGGTTGATCCGGTCGATCTCCTCCAGCAGATCCGCCACCGCGGCCTGCCCCTCGGCGTCGCCACCCAGGCGGGAGCGCAGCTTCTCGGCATTCAACCGGATCAGCGCCAGCGGCGTCTTGACCTCGTGCGACACGTCCGCGGCAAACCGCCGCACCTGCTCGAACGACGCCTGCAACCGGTCGAACATCTGGTTGAGCAGGCGCGCCAGCGAGGCCAGTTCGTCGCCGCCCGGCGCCACCGGGATGCGTTCGCTCAGATTGTCCGAACGGATGCGATTCGCCGTCTCCTCGATCGCGCGCAGCGGCCTTAGCGTCATCCGGCTGAACGCGTACCCCAGCGCAATTCCCGCCGACGCCACCCCTGCCGCCAGCCACAGCGAGACATCGAGGTATTCGCGGAGCAGCCGCCGCACGGGACCCAGCGGACTGGCCACCTGCACGTGCCAGGGCCCGTCATGGAACTCCGAGGTGTGCACCGGCCCCACACCCGGCAATTCGAAGGTCCGGTGCAGCTCGCTGCCCGTGAGATCCGGCAGGTAGTTGGGTCCGAGATTCGGCGAGCGGAAGAGCACTTCGCCGCGCTCGGAGTGCACCTGGATGAAATACAAGGCCGCATCCTCGGCGACATCCTCGCTGATGCGGCGCGCCACCTCGGCGGCAGTCAGCGCCGTGTCCGGTCCGATCAGCCGGCGCAACTCCTGAAACTCCACTTCGTGCAGCACCTCCAGACTCCGGATCATCTGTCGATCGAGCAGCCACCCGCCGGCGGCCAGCACGGCAATCGTCGTGGCCGTGACCAGCGCGGCGAACCGCAGGGTCAGGCGCTGGGTGAAGGTGTTCATGCGAGTTGGTACCCGCTGCCCCGCACCGTCCGGATGAGCGGCTCCGCCCCGGGAAAATCGAACTTCATCCGCAGGCGCCGCACGTACACATCGATGAGGTTCGTCTCCATGTCGTACGAGGCGTCCCAGATCTTTTCCGCAATCAGCGTGCGCGTGAGCACGCGCCGGGGGTTCTGCAGAAAAAGCTCCAGCAGGGCGAACTCGCGGCTCGTCAGTTCCACCGGCTGTCCGCGGAAGGTGACCGTGTGCGCCAGCAGATCGACGCGCACGCTCCGGTGCTCGAGTACCGTCGCCCGCGGCGCCGTGCCCTGCCGCCGCAGCAGCGAGCGGATGCGCGCCACCAGTTCGTCGACGCTGAAGGGTTTGGGCAGGTAGTCATCCGCCCCGAGGTTGAGTCCGCGGATCCGGTCCTCCACCGCGTCGCGCGCGCTGAGGATCAGCACGGGCTCGTTAAACCCGCCCGCCCGCCACTCGCGCAACAGCTCCAGACCGTCCCCGTCCGGTAGGCCAAGATCGAGCACGACCGCATCATACGGCGACTCCGCCAGCGCATCGCGGGCCGCCGCGCACGTCGCCACCGCCCGCGTCGTGTGCGCCTGCTCGCCCAGCGCGCGCTCCACGAAGCGGCTCACCTTCTGCTCGTCCTCGACAATCAGGATTTTCATGCACCGTCACCCCCGAGTAACGCCGGCTGCCCGCTCCGGTGCAACGCCTGGACGAATCGCGCCAGCCCCGTCACCTCCGCATCCGGCAGGGTCTCGTGCCCGGCCATCGGCAAACCCGGCAGGCCGAACTTGATGATGCGCGCCAACGTCTCACCCGGCTCCGCCCCGGCCGCCACGTGCCGCCACGGCTCGCGCGTCCAGTCCGCCGGCCGCACGCTCAGCCGCGCCGCCAGCGGCCCGTCGCCGCGTCCTTCCGCCCCGTGGCACGGCGCGCACAGGCGACGGAACAACCGCCCCGCCTCCGCCGGCGGCACCGCCGATCCGGGCGCCGGCCGCCACGCCGCAATCGTCGCCTGCCGCGCTGCTCGCGTGTCCCCGCCCAGCGAGGCCAGGTACGCCAGCAGCGCTTCACCCCGCCCGTCGCCCGCCGCAAACAGGTACGAATAAGACGGCATGCGCGACCCCGGCGAGACTTCGCGCGGGGCCATCAGGTGCAGCCGGTTCCACTCCGGCGAACGGCGGTTGCCCACGTTGGCGAGATCCGGCCCCTGCCGCCGGTTGCCCGGCAGCGGCGGGGCCTCCGCCAGCACCGCCGCCAGCGGCCGCGCCGGCCCCCACCACTCGACGTCCGCCGCCACCCGCGGCCGGATGTATTGGGAATGACAATGCACGCAGCCTTCCGCGAGGTACACCTCGCGCCCGCGCGCCAACAGCGGCTCCCGCTCCGCCGCGCAGAGATCCGGCCCGGCCCCGATGCCGACCGTGGCCGCCACCGCGCCCGCAGCCGCAACTCGGCCGGACACCCGGCCGCGCCAACCCAGCAACCCGGCCACCGCCG
>CAZDGC010000024.1:6569-66887 GCA_964504885.1 uncultured Opitutus sp. | reverse complement strand
TCGCCGAGAGAACGAGAAAGAGAAAGAGGAACGAGAACGATTGGCGGCGAACGAGAATCGTCGCGAGGTTGCACGAAGTGAATCGATTGCGTCACAACGCGGCCGAGGGCCGCAACCCAAGCTGTAGCCGCGCTTGAACGGAGTGAAAGCGTGGCCGGGCGTGAGACCACGTTGTCGCTGCGCTCCAACGCGGCTACGGGATCCGAAGAATCGTCGCGAACCGGCACGAAGTGGATCGATAGAAGGCACACCCCAAGGTGTGCCCCGGCAGAGTCGGGGTCGTCCCTGCCGGACCGACTTTGTCGTGGCAGATCCTTTTTCCCATCGCTCCGCCGCGGCCCGCCCGCTCCACTGCCGGGCATGTCCGCCGCCGCCCCTTCTGCCCGCCCCGCCCGCTCCCGCCGCGCCGCCGATCCGGCCGAAATCCAGCTCCCGCACGCCACCGACTGGCGCACCACCGATCAGGATGAAATCAACCGACGCGTCCTGCGCGCCCGCGAGGAAGCGCCGGCGGTGCGCAACCTCGATCCGCGTTACGCGATCTTCTCCAACTTCGAGGTGAAATCGCGCAGCGGGCTTACCTACGAGGTCGAGGTGCGCGACCTCGCCGCGCGCCAGTTTGGCTGCACCTGCACCGACTTCCAGGTCAACGGCCTCGGCACCTGCAAACACGTTGAAGCCGTGCTGCTCCACCTCGCAGCCCGCGCGCGTCGCGCCTGCACCGCCGCCCGCCGCGACGGTTCGCCGCGCGTCGACCTCATCCCCGACCCAGATCGCCCCGCGCTCATCCTCGAGCGCAACGCCGACGACCTGCCGCGCCCGCTCCGCGCCTGGCTCGACGGCAGCGGCCGGCTGCCCGCCGAGTCCATCGACGAATTTCGCGCGAAACTTGCCGAACTCGACGCCGCCGCGGCCCACGTCCGGCTCTCCGTCACCGTCGGGCCCTGGCTCGACCGCCAGCGCCTCGCCGAGGAGCGGCTGCGCCTCCGCCGCGAGTACGAGCAGAAAGTCCACGCCGGCGAATACCCGCCGCACGAGACCCTCGTCCCGCTCTACCCCTACCAGCGCGAGGGCATGCTGCACCTCGCCTTCAACGGCCGCGCCCTCCTCGCCGACGAAATGGGCCTCGGCAAGACCATCCAGGCCATCGCCGCGTGCGCGCTGCTCCACCGCCTCGGCCAGGCGCGCCGCGTGCTCGTCATCACCCCCGCGTCGCTCAAGACCGAGTGGGAGGAGCAGATCCAGCGCTTCACCCCGCTACCGTACCAAATCGTGTTCGGCGGCAAACACGCCCGCCTCCGCGCTTACGACGACGCGCCGACCTTCACCCTCGTCAACTACGAGCAGATGCTGGCCGACGCGCTCGACGTGAACGCCCGCCTCCGGCCCGACATCGTCGTCCTCGACGAAGCGCAGCGCATCAAGAACTGGGCCAGCAAGACCGCCCAGGCCGTCAAGCGCCTGCGCAGCCGCTACGCCTTCGTGCTCACCGGCACGCCGATCGAAAACCGCCTCGACGAGCTCTACTCGATCGTCTCGTTCCTCGACCCGCAGATCTTCGGCCCGCTTTTCCGGTTCAACCGCGAATTCTACCGCCTCGACGACCGCGGCCGCCCCGAGGCCTACCTGCAGCTTCAGCAGGTCCACGATCGCATCCGCCCGATCCTGCTCCGCCGCCGCAAGGCCGACGTCGAAACCGAGCTGCCCAGCCGCACCGACCGTAACCTCTTCATCAAGCTCTCGCCGGTGCAACGCGACGAATACGTCGCGCACGAACGCCTGGTCGCGGGCCTCGTGCAAATCGCCAAACGCCGCCCGCTCACGCCCCAGCAGCAGCAGAAACTCCTCAAGGAACTCGGGGTCATGCGCATGCTCTGCGACACGCCCTTCATCCTCAACCACGAGGACCGCACCTGCCCGAAACTCGACGAGCTCGACCGCATCTTCGACGAGGTGCTCTCCGCGCCCGACGTGAAGGTCATCGTGTTTTCGGAGTGGGAGGGCATGCTCGAACTCGTGCGCGATCTCTGCCGCGACCGCGGGCTGGGCTTCGCCTGGCACACCGGCTCGGTGCCGCAGCTCAAACGCCGCGCGGAGATCCGCGCCTTCAAGGACGACCCCGACTGCCGCATTTTCCTCAGCACCGACTCCGGCGGCGTCGGCCTCAACCTCCAGCACGCCAGCGTGGTCATCAACTGCGACCTGCCCTGGAACCCCGCCAAACTGGAGCAGCGCATCGCCCGCGCCTGGCGCAAGCACCAGAAGAACATCGTCACGGTGGTCAACCTGATCGCCGAGGACACGATCGAGCAGCGCATGCTCGGCACGCTCGCCGCCAAACAGTCCCTCGCCGAAGGCGTGCTCGACCTCAAAGGCGACCTCGACGAGGTCCCGTTGCGCCCGGGCGGCCAGAGTTTCCTGCAACGCCTCGAACAGACCCTTACCGCGCGAACCGTTCCCGCCGTCGCCCCGGCGCCCGCCCGCCCGGCGCTGCCCTCCGATCCGGCCGCGGCCTTCGCCGAACGCGCCGCCGCGCTGCTCGGTCCCCGCCTCGTCGCCTGCCAGGAGCGTTTCCCCGACGGCCCGGCCGGGCGCGTCGTGGTCGTCACAGTCGACCGCGACGCCGACGCCTGGCAGCCGCGCCTCGCCGAGATTCAGGCGGCGCTGCACCCGTCCGGCTCTGCGCCGGAGACGCCGCGCCTCGAGATCATCGACCGCGCCACCGCCGACGCCCTCACCCGCCTTGAAGCGGCGGGGCTCATCCGCTCCTGCGTGCGCGCCACGCGCCACCTGCATCCCGCCGCCGCCGCACCCGCGCCGCTGAGCGACGAGGAAAAGGCGCGCGCCACCGACTTTCGGCAGAAGGCGGCGAAGAAGCTCAAACTCGCGCGCATCCTCGCCGGAGAGGAGATGATCGACGACGCCCGCGCCGCGCTGATCGAAGCGGGCCGCCTGTTCGGCTGCGCATTCGCCGTCGAAGAGCGCCTCACCGAAACTCCCGCCACGCTCGCCGCTGCGATCGCCCCACCGCTCGACCGCCGCTGGGGCGCCGCCGCCGGCGCCTTGCGCCCGCTGGCCGAGGGCGCGGACACACCGCTCGCAGACGTGATCGCCGCGCTGGCGGCACTGGCCTGATTCGGGCATTCAGATTGCGCCTGGTGGGGGTGGAGGGATTCAGGCTCGTCGCACATGCGCTCCTCATCAGTCTTTCTTCTCGATGTTCAGACTCACTCCCGCCCAGCAAACCTACCTCTTGAGCCAGCCGGAATCCGGCATGGGGTACCAGTTCGTGGAAATTCTGACGGAAACGAGTCGGAGGTTAGTCGCGGTTGCGTACTACGCCGAACTGGTCTTGCCGCTGGATGACTCGAATCTTCAAGCGCAATTTGAGTCGTATGCTGCCGGGTTCGCAGTGTCAGGCGATGGCACCGGTTTACGCGAAATCAGCGTCCGCTCCCGTGACTTGAGCAGCCCGACATGCTCGGTTGCAGAAGGAGCTGGTATCTACGGTTCATGGGCTGGGCCGGCCGTGAACGGTCCTCGGATTCACACCAAGCTCGGCGATGTCTACAAACGCTTCTCGGCGTTCCCAAACGATCGACGCATCCGACCAGATAAGAGCCTGCTTCCCGGCACCTACGCGACTACCGCGGAGGACGCACGCCATGTTCACACTGGAAAAGACGCGGTTGCCCGGTATGCTTTGCCGAATCCCATTCCCGCCGTGCATGTGTTCACCATCACGCCGCAGCCCGCGACACCCGCGCAAATCGGCGTGGTAGAACCAGCCAACGCGCAACCCGGAGGTGGCGTAGAGGTGATTTTCACCGCCGGCACGACTGCAGGCACAGTTTCTGAACCAGTTTCGATTCCAACCAAGTGAAGATGCGCATTACACTGGAAAAGAAGTGGACGGATCGTCTGGTGAAACTGCCGGAGTCCGGCATGGGCTACCAACGCGTGACGATCCGTTTTGCCAATGACCGGGTTGTTCCTGACGTTCTCGTCTTCAACGCCGAGGAGGCGGAACTGCCCGAGGAACTGCTTCATTTGCCGATCCAGGACATTCAACTCAGCCCGTCGTGAGGGCGGTCATTTCGCGCGGATTGATCCGATTGGACTGAAGCGTACGGTGGCCTGCCCAGACCATTGCGGGTCACGGCACCTCGTACACTTTCACCAACACGATGCCACTGGGGTGCAGCCGAATGGGGTCAAAGCGCGAAACGCGATCTTCCACCTGATGGATCTGCCGACCCACACGGTCACAGCCCATGAGTCTGCCGTGAATTCGCGATTCGCGTATTGACCTCGTTTGACATCTCCCGCGTCTCCAGGACTTCGCGCACGTGGTAGCGCTGGCGCACGCGCACCACCTGGTAGGTGCGGCCCACATACTCGCCGATCAGGCCGATGCCGACCATCGTCACGCTGATCAGGAAGAACAGGATCCCGAACAGCGTGAACAGCCCGCCCTCCTCCGGGCCGAGGAAGATCCGCCGCGCCGCCAGCACCAGCACGAGCAGGAAACTCCCCGCCGAACAGGCCATCGCGAAGAGGGTGAAAAGCTGCAGCGGTGCCAGTGAAAACCCGGTGACCAGGTCGAAGTTCAGCCGCACCAGGCGGAAGAAGGAGTAGTTTGAGCTGCCCGCATGCCGCTCGTCGTGCCGCACCTCCACCTCGGCCGGGTTGCCGGCAAAGGTGTACGCCAGCGCCGGGATGAAGGTGTTCACCGCCCCGCTCTGCACAATCGCGTCAACGATTTCCCGCCGGTACGCCCGCAGCATGCAGCCCTGATCGGTCATGCGGATGTTGGTCGTCTGCTCCCGCACGAGGTTGATCAGCCGCGACACCGTCGTGCGGAACCAGGAATCCTGCCGCTCAATCCGGACCCCGCCCACGAAGTCGTGCCCCGCGTCGATCCGCTCCAGCAGCTTCGGAATCTCCTCCGGTGGGTTCTGCAAGTCCGCGTCAAGCGTCACCACCACCGCCCCCCGCACCCGTTCGAATGCCGCCATGATCGCCAGGTGCTGGCCGTAGTTGGCGTTGAAATCGATCACGCGCGTGACCTCGGGCCGCGCCGCCTGTTGCGCGCGCAGCAGCTCGAAGGAACGATCCACGCTGCCGTCGTTGGTGAAGATCAGCTCGTAGCGGCGCCCGAGCCCGTCGAGCACCGGGTACAGCCGCGCAAAGAGCGCAGGCAGGTTCGGCTCCTCGTTGTAGACGGGAATCACGACCGAGAGGGCAATCGCTCCGGGGTTCGACACGTCCGCCATCTCAGCGCGCGAGCGGGCCATAGCGCAAGATTCCCGAGGACCGCTTCGAGCCGGACTCGATCCTCTTCGCCCCCAGCGCGAAGACCTCCCGGTCATGGTAGGGCGCGGACTCCGCTCCGCGCCGGCACTTTCGAATTCGATTTCTGACGCCGGGGCGGCGGCCAGCGGAGTGGCCGCCCTACCGCAGCAATCCCCCTTTGGCTGGCGCCCCTGCCGCAGTGGCAGACTTCCCACCCTCACCGCCGGTGCGCGCGCAGCACGGCGGTGAGCTCCGCGGCCACGCGCTCCACGTCACCGCGCGTCATCGCGGGAAACAGCGGCAGCGTGAGGATGTTGCGGCAGATCCTTTCCGCGATCGGCAGATCCCCCTCCTTCCACCCCAGCCGCCGGTACACCGCAAACAGATGAATCACCGGGTAGTGCACCCCCGTGCCGATCCCCGCCGCCTGCAGCCGCGTCATCACGTCCGCGCGGCGGATCGTGAGCCGCTCCTCCGGCAGCACCACCTGAAACATGTGCCAGTTGCTCTGCACGAAGTCCGCCACCGGCAGGCCCAGCCCCAGCTCGCGCAGCTCCGGCGTGTCCAACAATTCGAAATACGCCCGCGCCAGCTCCCGGCGCTTCGCGTTGAACTCCTCCAGCCGCGGCAACTGCCCGAGCCCCACCCGCGCCGCGACGTCGGTGAGGTTGAACTTCCCGCCCACCACCTCGACCTCCATGCCGTCCACCCCGCTGCGCACCACGCCCTGCAGCCGGTACTGCTCGGCCAGCCGGGCCTCGCGCTCGTCGTTCAGCACGAGCGCCCCGCCCTCGATCGTCGTGATGTTCTTGTTGGGATGGAAACTGATCGACGTGAAATCCCCCGCCGCGCCGATCCGCCGCCCGCGCCAGGTGCTCCCCATCGCCTGCGCCGCATCCTCAATCACCCGCAGCCGGTGGCGCGCCGCGATCGCATACAGCCGGTCGCGATCCACCGGCAGCCCCGCGAGATCGACCGGCAGCAGCGCGCGCGTTGCCGGCGTAATCGCCGCCTCCACGCGATCGAGATCGAGATTCCGCGTCGCCGGATCGATGTCCACGAACACCGGTCGCGCCCCCACCGCGAGGATCACGTTGCTGGTCGCCACCCACGACAGCGGCGTCGTGATCACCTCGTGCCCCGGCCCCACGCCGGCGATCCGCAGCGCGATCTCCATCGTGCACGTGCCGGAATTGAACACCCGCACCGGCCGCCCGCCAAAATACTCCGAGAGCTTCGCCTCGAACTCCTTCACCTTCGGACCCGACGTGATCCAGCCCGACCGCAGCACCTCGGCGACTCCCGCGATCGTCTCCTCGTCGATCGTGGGGCGCGTCAGCGGCAGGAACGGCAGGGCGGGCTTCGCATCGGGGGCGGACATGCTCAGGGCTGGTTGCTGACAAGGCTGTGCGCCCGCGATTGCGCGATCAAATGGTAACGAAATCCCGGCTCGGCAAAGACCGCCTGCGGGTGCGTCAGCTCGCGGGTGCGCACCACGACCCAGGCGCGCCGCGGCCCCGCCCACTGGCGCCGCAGTTCCGCGTCGTCGATGAACCGCGCCGCCCGCTCCGCCGGATCCATGAACTGCACCTGGAGTTCGTCCGTGTAGCTCACCAGCCCCACCGGTCGCTCCGTGTAGTACACGAAATCATGATAGAAGGCCCAGTAGTGATAAACCGCGTCGCCCTCCCGCACTTGTTCGCGCGCCACCAGCGCCAGTTCCTTGGTCCCAGCCCGCTGGAAGTGCGGCGCCGCCAGCACCACCCCGAGGAGAAACGCGACCGTCGTCGCCCCGACGGCCCCGAGTCCTCCCGCCACGCCGCGGACGCGCCCCAGCCACGGCGCCAGCACGCCGCCCGTGAGCAACAGCGCCGCCAGCACCAGCGCGTAGGGCCGCAGCGCCGCCGCCTGCGCCGCGTCGCGAATCACCCCGGACTTCAGCGCCACTGCCACCAGGGCGACGGCGAGCAGGCCACACCCGAAGGCATACACCCCGAGCCCGACGCGCAGCCGCCCCGCCTCCCCCGTCTCCCACCGCCGCGCCAGCCACGCCCCCACCAGGATCGCCAGCGCCGGAAACACCGGCAGCACGTAGGGAATCAACTTCGATTTCGACGCCGAAAAAAACAGGACCACGAACATCACCCAGGTGACGAAAAACCACCCGTCGGCGTTCTCCCGGCGTCGCGCCCAGCCGCCGGCCACCGCCTCCCGCACCGCCCCGCCGAGGAAGCCCACCCACGGGAAAAGTCCCGCCAGCACCACCGGCCCGAAGAACCACCACGGCTCCGCCCGCAGGTGCGTCGTGGTCGTGAAACGATCCCAGTGCTCCCGCACGAAATAAAACTCCGCCCACCCCGGATGCCGCTGCGCCGCCAGCAGGTGCCACGGCGTGGCGATCACGAGGAACAGCACCACTCCCGGCCCGAGGTGCATCGGAAGCAGCCGCCGCCACTGGTTGAAGATCAGCAACCAAAGGAACATCACCGCTCCTGGAATCAGGAAGCCAATCAGCCCCTTTGCCAGCGTCGCCAGCGCGGCGCTCGCATACAGACCGAGAAACAGCCGCCGCCGCCGCGCCCGTCCCGCCGGCGTCGCCGGATCCTCGCGCACGCCGAGCAGAAAGCAGCCCAGCGTCGCCGCCATCAACACCGACACCGCCATGTCGAGCAGCAGCACGCGCGAGAGCACGAAATACAGCAGCGAGGTCGCCAGCACCCCCGCCGCCGCCAGCCCCGCCGCCCGTCCGTGCAGCCGCCGCGCCGTCGCGTACGTGAACAGCACCCCCGCGAGGCCGAACAGCGCGGGCGTCAGCCGCGCCGCCCACTCCCCCGGCCCGAACAGCACCCGGCTCAGCCCGACCGTCCAGTACACCAGCGGCGGCTTCTCAAAGTAAGGAATCCCGTTCAGCCGCGGCAGCACCCAGTCGCCCGCCGCCAGCATCTCGCGCGGAATCTCCGCATAACGGCTCTCGTCCGGATTCGCCAACGGCAGCCGGCCGAGCAGGAAGAAGTTCAACGCCCCCGTCGCCAGGGCGAGCAGGACCAGATCGCGAAGCCACGACGCACGCGGCGGCAGCGAAGCGGGCGGAGCGGGCGTGTCCATGCGGCAGAAGGGTGGGAATAAGGGTGGAGATCGTTACTTGTCAATTCGCAGAGTCCCAGTCGCACGCCAACTGACAAACCAGCAGCCCGCCCCCACGAATCTCCGCAGCCGATCAGGCGGTCTTGATCCTGGCAAACGTGTCCTGGAGCGCCTTGGCGGAAGCCTGCAAGGCCTGCAGTTCCTTGGGCCAGAGCTCGACTTCGACATGCGCCAACGCGCCGGCGCGGCCGACCACGGTCGGCACGCTGATCGCCGTGCCGCGCAACCCATAGGCGCCCTGCTGCACCGTCGACACCGGGAGCACCTGGCGCTGGTCGAGCGCGATGGCGTGGACGACCTCCGCGATGGTCGCGCCCACGGCCCAGCCAGCGCCGCCCTTGCGCCGGATGACCTCTGCGCCGCTGCCCTTGGTGCGTTCGAAGATCTGCGTCTGAAACGCCGGCGTGCAGCCCGCGATCTTCGTCAGCGGCAGGCCAGCGTAGGTGGCCGAGGACCAGACCGGAAACATCGAATCGCCATGCTCCCCGAGGATCAGCGCCTTCACCTGCGTGGGCGCGAGCTGGAGTTCCTGGGCGATCAGCGAACGGAAGCGCGCGGTGTCGAGCATCGTGCCGAGGCCGAGCACCTGCGACCAGGGCAGCCCGAGTTTAGCCGCCGCGAGCTGCGTGAGGATGTCGACCGGATTCGAGACCACGAACACGATCGCGTCCCGCCGCAGCCCGGCGGACTTCAGGCTGTCGAGAATGCCGGAGAAGAGCGCGACGTTGCGGTTGATCAGATCGAGGCGCGACTCGTCGGGCTTCCGCCGGAGGCCGGCGGTGATGACGACGACATCGCTGTCCTTCGCCCGCTCGTAGTCGCCGGCGTAGATGCGCTGGTCGGCGAGCGACGCGCTGCCGTGCAGGAGGTCGAGCGCCTCGCCCGCCGCGAAGTCGGCGTTGGCGTCGAGGATTTGGATTTCGGAGACGAGGCCGGCGCACTGGAGGGCGAAGGCCGCGTTGGAACCGACGCGGCCGCCGCCGCCGATGAGGGTGACTTTCACGGGAGGAAGAGGGAGAAGTGAACGTGGAACAAGGGACAGGTCGGAAAGGCCCCGGGAGCAGGCTCAGGTGGCCGAAACCTCCCGGCGCTGTTTTCACTGCGGGCTCCAGCGGCAGGACGCCGCTGCCACCTTTACGGCAGCCCTACTTGAGCTGCTTGAGAATCTGCGCGGTGACGGCCTGCACGATGGCCTCGATCTGCGGATCGGGCGGGGCCGACTCCGGCGCCGCGGAGGCGGCGGGGGTCGCACAGACCACGCCGGGACGGAAGTCCGCGCTGTCGCAGAGTTCGCACTCCTTCCAGCCGGCGCGCGGGTCGGGCATGCCGAGCTTCTGGCGCAGGTCGATGAGCTCCTTGGCCTGGCTGCCGGTGAACCGGTGCAGCCCGCCGCCGAGGCCGGCGGCGATCCACACGGTGCGGCAGTAGGAGTCGATGTTCTCCATCTTCCAGTAGGCGTCCTCGACGTCCTTGCCCCAGCAAATCACGCCGTGGTTTTTCATCAGCACGGCCTGGTGCGTCTTGCCGACTTCGCCGACCTCGTCGGCGTTGGCGGGCGTGCCGGGCGTCTTGTACTCGGCAATGCCGATCTTGCCGAGAAACACCTCCGCCTCGGGGATGAGGCACGAAGGGATGTCGACGTTGGCGATGGCAAACGCGGTCGCGTGCGGCGGGTGCGCGTGCACGCACGACTTGGCCGCGGGCTGACGCTTCATGATGCCGAAGTGCGTCATGGCTTCGCTGGTACGTTTGCGCGTACCGGCGAGTTGTTTGCCGTCGAGATCGACGAGGCACATGTCCTCGGGCGTCATGAAGCCCTTGCAGATGAGGGTCGGCGTGCAGAGGGCGAGGTTGTCGCCCACGCGGATGGTGATGTTGCCGCCGTTGCCGTCGGTGTAGTCGCGCTGCCAGAGGCGGCGGCCGATGTCGCAGATGCGCTCCTTCAGCACCTGGATCGCCGGCGAGTGGAAAAACTCCTCGATTTCGGCGGGCGTCTTCGGGTCGGAGCCGGGCGTCCACTTGAACTCGTAGTCGGGGGTGGTCGGCTCGGCGGATTTCTTCGCGGCAGCGGCCGGCGCAGGAGCGGCGGTGCCGCGAAACGCGGGCTGCAGGCTGCCGCCGCCGAACACGTCCCGGGCGGACGGAGTCAGGATGGCGCCGGCCGGCGGTTTTTCCCCTTTACGGAGCAGCTCTTCGGCTTCGCGGGCGGTGATGACTTTCGGCATGGTGAGAAAGGGAGTGAGGGAGAAGGGAGTGAGGGAGTGAGGGCGGGGGCCGACGGAGCATGGGGTCAGGCCGCTAGTTGTTAAATCGCGGACGACCGGCGTGGGATTATTTAACAACTAGCGGCCTGACCCCGTGTGCTAGGTCCCCTCCTTCCCGGCCCCAGGCGGATGGTAGAAAAACTCGTCGATGAGGGCGGCGTTGTAGGCGTCGACCGGCGTGGGATCCTTGAACGGCGCGGTGGCTTCGGCGCCCTCGGTGAATCCGATCACGTGGCCCACGCCGGCGCCGAGGTTGTCGTACACCACCAGGCTGCTGCCCTTGGCGAGGGGTGTCATCCCGGCGCCGCCGAACTGCTCCTTGCCAAACGGCTGCACCAGCAGGAAGCGGCCGCCCTGGTAGGCAGGATCCTGCCGGGAGAGCGTGACGCGGCCGATGACGTGTCCGAGGCGCATGGCGGAGGGAGAGAGGGAAAGAGGGAGTAAGGGAGTGAGGGGGAAGGTGAAAGTGAGAGTGAGAGGGAGGGTGAAGGAAGGAGTCGTACGTCTGAAGCGTCCCTTGGTCCCTTCCTCAATGCCCCGCCTTTACATCGTCGTCGTCGATCACGCCGAGGATGATGTTGCGGAGCGGGGACATGGGATCCTTGACGTGGGCGCGGGTGTGGGAGCCGTCGGTGGAGACCAGCACGCGCTGGTGGTGGCCGGCCGCGTAGGGGTCGAGGGCAAGGATGGGTGCGCCCTCCTCGCGGCCCTGCTCGTCGAGCGGCTGGCAGATGATCGTGCGGTGGCCCGCCATGCTGGGATGGCAGACCGTCGAGACGATCACTCCGTCGACGCGCGCGACGATCATGGGCGGGAAGGAGTAGCCACGAGCGGGAGCGAGTGGTGGGGCGACGACTCGCTCACGCTCGTCGATACGACGGGCGGGCGGCTGAGGCGGACCGGCATCAGTAGATCCTCAGGTTGTCGACCATCACGCAGCGGCGGGTGCGGGTGAAGGTTGACGGCGTGGTGATCCCCTCGCCGGTGGTGGTGGCGATGGAGTAGCTGAGGTACCCCTCGCCGCCGAGGCCGAGGCCGGCGACGCTGGGGCCGTTCTTGACGAAGAGCGTGGTGTCGAGCGCGCGCGCCATCTGCGTCATGTGGTCGACGTTCAGCGAGTGGATGATGGCGGAGTGTTTGTAGCCGTGCTCGGATTTCTTGGCGAACTCGATGCCCTGCTCGATGCTCTTCACGCGCACGACCGGCAGCATCGGCATCATCTGTTCCTCCATGACGAACAGGTGATCGACGTCGGTCTCGGCGAACAGCATCGGGGTGTTGGCGGGCACGCTGGTGCCGGCGTGCTGGGCGAGCACCGCGGCATCAGCGCCGACGAGCTTGCGGTTGACAGCGGCGTGCGAGCAGCCGCCAGCATCCTTGGAAAACGTGAACGCCGCGGCGGTGAGTTTCTCGAGCTGGGTCGCGTTGAGCGCCGCGCCACCGGCGGCCTTCAGGCCGTCGAGGAAGGCATCGAAGTACTTCTCGAGCACGAACACCTGCTTTTCGCCGATGCAGAGCAGGTTGTTGTCGTAACCGCCGCCCTGGAGGATGTCGCGGGCGGCCTTCTTCAGGCAGCCGGTGCCATCGACGAGCACCGGCGGGTTGCCCGGGCCGGCACAAATGGCGCGCTTGCCGGACTTCATCGCGGCGGCGACCACGCCGGGACCGCCGGTGACACAGAGTAGGCGGATGAACTCGTTTTTCGTGAGCGCGTCGAAGCTCTCGAGCGTGGGCTTCTCGACAGTGCAAACGAGGTTCTCGATGCCGAGCGCGGCATGGATGGCCTCGTTGTAGGTGCGCACGGCGAGGGCCGCGGAGCGCGCGCCGCCGGGATGCGGGTTGAACACCACCGCGTTGCCGGCGGCGACAATGTTGATGACGTTGCCGCTGAGTGTCGGCACCGAGTGCGTGACCGGCAGGATCGCGCCCACGACACCGTACGGCGTGTGTTCCTCCATCGTGATGCCGTGGTCGCCGCTGAGCCCGTACGGCTTGATCCACTCGACGCCCGGCACGAGCTTCACGATCTGGAGCTTCTCGATCTTGTGCTCCAGGCGGCCGATCTTGGTCTCCTCGAACTCGAACCTGCCCCACTCGGCGGCTTTGTCGGTGCAGAGAGCCTTGACGATTTCGACGACCTTGGCGCGGCCGGCTATGCCCTTGGTCTTGAGCTGCTCGAAGGCGTCCTGCGCGGCGGCGCAGGCTTCCTTGACATCCTCGAACACGCCGAAACGCGGACCGCCGCGGCGAATCACCGGCGCAGCCGACGCGGCGGCGGCGACGTTGGCCGGGGACGGCGCGGGCGAAGTGACCGGCGAACGGCCGAGGCTGCGCATCACGTCCTCGACGATCGATCGCAGGGCCTGTTCATCGAGTTGCAGGGGGGAGCTCATGATCTTGCTTGATTGCTGCGGGCCGGAGGGGGGAAGCGGAACCGATCCGCCGCGTCACCGCGGCGGCCACCTCCGCGGCTAGTTTTTCGGTGGATAGATCTTCTGGTTCAGCACATCGACGGTATCGACGATGCCGACGATGACGGCGTCGACCGGGAGCGTCTTCATGCCGCTCGCCTGGCGCGCGGAGCTGCCCTGGCAGAACAACACCACCTCGTCCAGGCCGGCGCCGAGCGCGTCGACGGCGACGATGGTGTTGGCGCCGGGGCGGAACTGCGCGGGGTTGGATTCGTCGACCAGCAGCGGCCGCAGGACGACGAGTTTGCGGCCCTTCATGGCCTCGTCCTTCTTGGTCGAGACCACCGAGCCGATGACACGCGCGAGGAACATGGGCGGTGAAGGGAGTGAGGGAGTGAGGGAGTGAGGGACTAAGGGAGGGAAACTCCCGCTGCTCCCGCGGCGAGCCACGCGGCGACCACGCCCGTGGACCGGCTCGGGAGAGCCGGGAACTCGCGCGGGACAAGCTTACTTCTTCGCGGCGGCGGCCGGCGCCTTGGGCAGCACCACGGCGACGTCGTCGTGCGGGCGCGGAATGACCTGCACGCTGACGACTTCGCCCACGGTGCGGGCGGCCTGGGCGCCGGCGTCGGTCGCGGCCTTGACGGCGGCGACGTCACCGATGACGACGGCGGAGACGAGGGCGTTGCCGACCTGCTTCATCGGGCCGGCGAGGGTGACGTTGGCGGACTTCAGCATCGCATCGACGCCGGTGACGAGCGCGGTGAGACCGCGGGTTTCGAGGAGACCAATTGCTTTGGAGGCCATGGGAGTTGGAGTTAAAGGAAAAGGGTTAGCGGGTAGCCGCGCTTGAGCGCCGCGAAAGCGTGGCCGGCAGTGCGGCCACGTTGTCGCTGCGCTCCAACGCGGCTACGGCAGCGGAGAGGTTCGAATGAAAGTGTCTGGAGCAGCTCGAGTTCATCTCAGGCGACCGGGGCGGTCAGGCAGCGCACAGTTTCGCGGGCGACGACGAGCTCCTCGTTGGCGGGGATCACGAAGACCCGGGTGCGCGAGCCAGCGGCGGAGATTTCGCCCTCGGCGCCGCGCACGGTCTCGTTGCGCGCCGGGTCGATTGCCACGCCGAGCTCGGCGAGGTCGGCGCAGATCGCGGCGCGCAGGTCAGGGTTGTTCTCGCCGATGCCGGCGGTGAACACGAGGGCATCGCAGCCGCCGAGCGCGACCAGGTAGGCGCCGAGGTAGTGGCGGGCGGAGTGGATGAAGGTGTCGAGGGCGAGGCGGGCGCGCGGATTGCCCTGCGCGGCGGCAGCACGGATGTCGCGCATGTCGTTGCCGACGCCGGAGAGTCCGAGCAGGCCGCCTTCCTTGGTCATCTGCCGCTCGACCTCGGAGAGCGGGAGGCCGAGCGTCTTCATCACAAACGGCACGGCAGCGGAATCGAGATCGCCCACGCGATTGTTCTGCGGCAGGCCGGACTGCGGGCTGAGGCCCATGCTGGTGCCAATCGCGACGCCGTCGCGGATGCCGGTGATGGAGCTGCTGCCGCCGAAGTGGCAGGAGATGACGCGCAGCGGCCTGGTGCCGGCGGGGAGCGGTGTCGGGCCGGCCTGGTAGAGCCGGCGCACGCGCTCCGCGATGTCGGCGCGCCCGAGCAGCTCGGCGGAGCGTTCGGCGATGAACTTGTGGCTCGCGCCGTGGAAGCCGTAGCGGCGCACCCCGGCCTCGTACCACGCGTGCGGCACCGCGTAGCGCGTCGCCGCCTCGGGCATCCACTGGTAAAACGCCGTCTCGAAGAGCGCGACGAGCGGCACCCCCGGGAGCTTTTCGCGGAAACGCTGGATGCCGAGCGCGTAGGGCGGATTGTGGGCAGGCGCGATTTCCCTAAAACCGTCGAGGGCGGCGATGACGGCATCGTCGGCGCGCACGCAACCGGTGACGCCCTTGCCCAGCACGGTCTTGAAACCGACGCCGTGCAGATCCGCCGCCGTCGCCACATGGCCGCTGGCGCGGAGCTCGGCGAGACACTGGTCGATGGCCTGACCGTAGTCGTTCACGCGTTCGTAGCCGCCCTTGGCGAGCAGCACAGCCTCGCCGTCGCCGGCCGCACCGAAGCGGAAAAGCCGGAATTTGAACGAGGTCGAGCCGAGGTTGGCGACGAGGATGTTCATCGGGCCACTGGGGCTGCCCACGGAATACACGGAAGACATGGAACGGAGTGCGCAGTAACCGGCCCGGGCGCGGTCAAGACCATGGTCAGGTGTTCCGTGATTTCCGTGTATTCCGTGGGCCAGAATCAGGCGGGCGGGACCGTCAGGCCTGGGCCTGCTGGAGCCACTTGCCGAGACCGGCGAGATCTTCGTGCGGACGCGGGATGACCTGGACGGCGACGACTTCGCCGACCTTCGAAGCGGCCTCGGCGGCGGCGTCGATGGCGGCCTTCACGGCCGCGACATCGCCGCGGAAGAACGCGCAGACATAACCGCTGCCGACGGCCTCATAGCCCGTCATGGAGACGTTGGCGGCCTTGAGCGCCGAATCGGCGGCCTCGAGCATCGCGCAAAAACCCTTCGTTTCGATCAGACCGACTGCTTCCTGTGCCATGGTAAAAGTGAGAGTGAGGGTGAAAGTAAAAGAGTGGAGGGAGAAGGCCGCCGGGCTCAGAGGCCGAGGCTGCGAACGAGTTCGCCGTGCGGGCGGGCGATGATGTGCGAGCAGATGAGCTCGCCGACACGCTTGGCGGCCTCGGAGCCGGCTTCGACCGCGGCCTTCACGCTGCCGACGTCGCCCTTGACGATGACGGTGACCAAGCCACCGCCGATCTGGATCTGGCGAACGAGTGCGACGTTCGCGGCTTTGACCATGGCGTCGCTGGCTTCGACGCTGCCCACATAGCCACGGGTTTCTACCATGCCGATGGAATCATTCATTGTCTGGGTTCTTGAGTTGGGAGGAGGAGGTTAAAGGGAGGGGCGGACGGAGGCCGGAGAACGGTAGCCGGTGGCTGGAGACGGAGAATTCACTTCACGAGTTCGACCGGGGTGTCCGGTTGCAGCGCGCAGGCGTTGCCCTCGTCGGTGTCGATGTGAACCTCGAGCTTGAAGTCCGCATGCACGCGCACGAGCAGGCGGTCGAAGGTCGTCGCGCACGGCCCGCCCACGCGGAGCTTCATGTATTCGCCCGCCTTCACGCCGTAAAACGCAGCGTCGTCCGGGTGCATGTGCACGTGCGGCGCGGCGCGAATGACGCCCTCCTTCATCTCGAAAAATCCCGCCGGCCCCATCAACATGCAGCCCGGCGTGCCGGCGATGTTGCCCGAGGAGCGGATGGGAATGTCGAAGCCGAGCGCGATCGCATCGGTGAGCGCGAGTTCGATCTGGTTGAGGTCGCGACACGGTCCGAGGATGCGGAGGTTGGAGATGACGCGGCTGCGCGGGCCGATGAGTGTGACCGTCTCCTTGGCGGCAAACTGGTCCTTCTGGTAGAGCCACTTCATCGGCGTGAGCTTCGCACCCTTGCCGAAGAGGATCTCGACGGCGGCCGGCGTGAGGTGGCAGTGGCGGGCGCTGACGTTGACGAGCAGGGGATTGGGCGCCTGCGCCGTGCGCGGCAGCGATTTTCCGAGGCGCTGATAAATTGCCCGCCGAACGAGGTGCTCGATCTCGACGCGATGCGGGAGTGGCGGTGGCAGCGACATGGCAGGGTTGGGCGTGAAACGGTGGCGAGTTACGCCAAGATTCGCGCAAACTGTCAAGGTTGGCGTTGCAATCTTTACCAAAATCTTCCAAAAGATTCCACCAGCATGCAACCCGAGGAGCGTCAGGCAAGAATCGAAGCCTACCTGCAGCGGGCGGAATTCGCTTCATTGGAGGAGCTTGCCCAACACGTGGGCGCCTCGGTCTCCACTGTGCGTCGCGACGTGGCGACCTTGGAGGCGGGCAAACAGGTCCGCCGCACCCACGGCGGGGCGCGCTCGCTCCAGGCATCGAGGAGCGACGAGTTTGTCTTCAACGTCCGTGACACGCATCAGGTCGCTGAGAAGGAGGCCCTCGGCCAGGCCTGTGCGGCGCTGATCGAGCCCGGGCAGAACGTCATCATCGACAGCGGCACAACCTGTTTCCACGTCGCGAAATGCCTCGGCGACAAGGTCGCGCAGATCCTCACCAATTCGCTGCCGGTTGCGAACCTGTTCTCCGGCTCCAGTCGCCACGAGGTGCACCTCTCGGGCGGCGTGATTTACCCGCGCCTCGGCACCCTCGTCGGCCCGCATGCCGTGGAGACCTTTGCGCGCCTGCACGCCGATGTCGCGATCCTCAGCGGCAGCGGCGTCTCCACCGAAGGCATCTACAACTCCCACGCGCTGATCGTCGATATCCAGCGCGCGATGATGAAGGGCGCGGCGCGCGTGATCTTCTGCCTCGATCACACCAAGTTCGGCCGGCGCTCGACCTTCTTCCTCTGCGACTTCACCGACGTCGACGCGATCGTGACCGACGCCGCCGCCCCCGAGGAACTCGTCGCGCAACTCCGCGCGCAAGGCCTTGAGATCATCGTCGCGGGCAGCCCCGTCCCCGCCGGGGCGTAAGGATTTCGCGCCGCGAAATCCTGACTACAACTCGACGTTGTCGATCAACCGCACCTCGTCGATCCACACCGCCAGGGCGAGCAGCGACGCCCCGGGCGCCACCTCGCGCAGCGGCTCCATCGTCGCGGGATCGACGATCGCCACGTAGATCACGCGCACCCGGCGCTGCTGCCCGAGCAGGTGCGTCACCTCGGCGATGATCCGGTCCGGGATGCGCACGCCCTGGCCCACCATCTCCTTCGCCCGCCACAACGCGGCCTGCACCGCCGCGGCCTCCTGCCGCTGCCCGGAGGTGAGGTCGTGGTTGCGCACCGTCAGCACGAGGCCGTCCGCCTCGCGCACGATCGGCGCCACGTCCACTTCCACGCCCAGGCAGAGGTCGCCGACGACCTTGCGCACCACCGCCACCTGCTGGGCATCACGCTGCCCGAGCACGACCCGGTCGGGACGGACCAGGCTGAGCAGCTTCACCAGCGCCGTCGTCACGCCGCGAAAATGCGCCGGCCGCGACACCCCGCAGAGCGGCTTGCTCACCACCTCCTCGGTCACGAAGGTTGAGTAACCCCGCGGAAACATCTCCTCGGTCGACGGCGCAAACAACACGTCGACCCCGAGCCGCCGGCAACAGAGGGCGTCCGACTCCGGCGTGCGCGGGTAGCGGGCGAAGTTTTCGTTCGGCCCGAACGCCAGCGGGTTGGCAAACGCCGACACCACCACGACCTCCGCCGCGGCCTTCGCCCGGGCGATCAGCGCCGCGTGGCCCGCGTGCAGCGCACCGCTGGTCGGCACCAGCGCCACCGTGCGGCCGGTCCGGCGGAATTCGTCGGCGGTTCGTCGCATCTCGGAAACAGAATCGATCGTGATCATGGCAGGGGAACGGGACGCACTGAAGGGGCACCGCGACCACAGACTCGCCGGCAGCGCCCACGCCGGACTTGAACTAACCCCCGCCGCTCCGTTTGTTCAAGGATTTCGACCCGCCCGCCCGCAACTCACTCCCTCACTCCCTCACTCCCTCACTCCCTCACTCCCACCTTCCCGCCCATGATCCGCATCAACGAAAACTACACCAAGCTCAAGGCCTCCTACCTTTTCAGCGATATCGCGAAGCGCGTCAGCGCCTATGTCGCGGCCAACCCCGGCAAGCCCGTCATCCGCCTCGGCATCGGCGATGTCACCGAGCCGCTCCCGCGGGTGTGCATCGAGGCGTTGCACGCGGCGACCGACGAAATGGGCGTGCGCGAGACGTTCAAGGGCTACGGGCCCGAGCAGGGCTATGCGTTTCTCCGCGAGGCCATCGCGCAGCACGACTACGCGGCCCGCGGCTGCCGGATCGAGGCGGACGAGATCTTCGTGTCCGACGGCGCGAAGTGCGACTGCGGCAACATCCAGGAGATCTTCGGTCCCGACGTCCGCCTCGCGATCCCCGATCCGGTGTATCCGGTTTACATCGACACCAACGTCATGGCCGGCCGCACCGGCGCCAACGTCGACGGCCGCTACGCCGGCGTGACCTACCTCGACAGCACCCCCGCCAACGGCTACGTGCCCGCCATCCCCGGCGTCGCCACCGACCTCATCTACCTCTGTTTTCCGAACAATCCGACCGGCGCCGTCGCCACCCGCGCGCAGCTCGCGGCCTGGGTCGCCTACGCGAAGCAGCATAAGGCAATCATTCTTTTCGACTCCGCCTACGAGGCCTTCATCCGCGACCCGCAGATCCCGCACTCCATCTACGAAATCGAGGGCGCCCGCGACGTCGCGCTCGAATTCCGCAGCTTCTCCAAGACCGCCGGCTTCACCGGCACCCGCTGCGCCTACCTCGTCGTGCCCAAGTCCGTCGTCGCCTACGACGCCGCGGGCAACGCCCACCCGGTGCACGCCCTCTGGAACCGCCGGCACTCGACCAAGTTCAACGGCGTCGCCTACCCGATCCAGAAGGCCGCCGCCGCGGTCTACACCGCCGCCGGCCAGCAGCAGACCCAGGCGCTGATCGATTTCTACCTCGGCAACGCCGCGCTCATCCGCACCGCGATGACGCAGCTTGGCTTCACCTGCACCGGTGGCGACAACGCCCCGTACATCTGGGTGAACACGGGCCGCGACTCGTGGGAGTTCTTCGATCTGCTGCTCGACCGCGCGCAGGTCGTCTGCACGCCCGGCGCCGGCTTCGGCAAGTGCGGTGAGGGCCACGTGCGCATCAGCGCCTTCAACTCGCGCGCCAACGTCGAGACCGCCCTCGCCCGCATCGCCGCCGCGCTCAAATAGCGCGGCGTGGGGCGCGGCTCGCCGTGGCCCGCCTGGTCTTCGTGGCCCGCTTGGGGACAAGCGGGACCTGTGCCTGCCGCCCTCCCTCCCCACCCTGCTCTCCCGAGCAGGGCCACGGAAACCCCGCCCGCGCCCCGCTCCTTCAGCGCGTCGCGCCGGCTGCCGCCGCGATCTCCGCCGCCAGCGCCGCCACCGCCTCGCTCAGGCGCGCCACGAGTTGCGCCTCGCTCTTCCCGTCCCAGGTCAGACCCTCCGCGCGAAACTCGCCCCCGATCCCCACGCCCGGCGCCTCGCCCGATCGCGTGATCTCCCAGACCGCCCGGAACTGCACTCCGCCCGCCACCGTGCCCTCGCAGGCCAGCAGGCGGACGGTGAGTTGGCGCTCCGTCCCCGCCGGCAGCCGCCCCGCGGCCGGCTCCACCGCGATGCCCCGGGCCCGCAGCCCCGCGCCGAGCACCCGGGCCACGCCCTGCTCCAGCGTCTCGCCCCAACGCGCGTACTCGCGGAACTCGATCTCATGGTCCCCGCGGCGGACGACGAGCGGCGGGTTGCGCAGATAGCCCGCAACCTCGACTGGTCGCAGCCCCAGCGGCGGCGCGCCCGCGATTCGGCCGGCGTCGCTCGCGGGCGCCGCCGGTGGACCAAGCACGAAAAACTTCGTCGGATCCGCCTTCGGCTCCGGCAGCAGCCGGCAGCCGGCCGTCGCCAGCAGCAACGCCGCAACTGCGGCCACGCGCGGGAGGAATGCCATGCTCGGGTTCATCGAAGTGGGTGTGCCGGGCGCGCGCTCACGGGCGCTTTTTCCCGAGCAGCAGCGCGTTGGGGTTGCGCTCGAGAAACTCGGCCAGCCGCGTGACGGCGTCCGCCGCTTCATTGAGCCGCATGAGGGTCGCGCCGACCTCGGCCCCGACGCCGGCGTTGGTCGCGACAAAGCCGCGCGCCGCCGTCGCCGCCTCGGCAAAGGCCTGCAGCGCGCGCCGCGCCTCGCCCAGCGTCGCGTGCAGCTCCTTCGCGGTCGGATCGATCTGGCCATCGAGCCGCGCGACCGCGGTGCGCACGTCCGCGAGCGTTGCATTGAGGTTCTCCAGCGTGCGCTTGAACTCGGGATTGCCCGCCAGGGCCTCGACCGCGGCCCCCGTCTTCTTCCACTGGTCCACCACGCCGCGCACATCGATGCCGGCCACCTGCTTGCGGGTCTGCGCCACCAGGTTCTTCAACTCCTCCGACAGACCGGCGAAATCCACCTTCTTGATCTTGTTCAGGATTTCCGAGGCGCTGGCCTGGAACGCGGAAATCGCCGACGGCATCGCCGGCACGACGACGTAGCGCGGATCCGTCACGCCCTTTTCGGCGGGATAGGCCTGCGGATCCACGATGTCGAGCTCGACGTAAAGCAGCCCGGTCGCCAGGCCGAGCACCCCGAGTTGCGCCCGCAGACCGCGATCCACCAGCGCCTGCAACTCCTCGCGGCTGGCGATGTTGATGCCCGTGCCGTGGGTGTCGGTCATCGCATCCCGCGCGAATTCGCACACCACCGCGACCACCGAGCGGTTGCTCGGCTGGTCGTAGCGGATGTTCAGATCCTTCACCCGGCCCACCCGCACGCCGCGCAGCTTCACCGGCGAATCGAGATCGAGCCCGTGAATCGACTCGTTGAAGAAGACCACGAAACGCGGCGGCTTCGAGAAGAAGCTCACCCCGCCGAACGAGATCAACGAGAGGAACAGCAGCGCCATGCCGCCGATGACGAAGGCGCCGATGACCGCGGGACTGACCTTGGTTTTCACGTGCCGGACGACTTTAGGAGAATTGCACCGCCTGCCCAGCAGATACACGCTCATGCCGGGGCCCGGGCGAAAGGGCGCGGTACGGCCCCCTACCAAACTGTCGTGACGACTCCAGCATCGGCGATGTTCGCGTCCTTGGTCAGAAGCGGGATGCGGTGAATCCTGGCGGTCGCCGCGATGATCCGGTCGAATTGATCGCCATGCGGCAGGGGCAGTCCGGGAGCGGCCAGGGCGATCTCGAGACTGATCGGCAGGACCGTGACGTACTGCAGCAGGGAGCCCAGCACGGTGGCCGGTGCGCCGCTGAAGGAGATGCGACCGCCTTGGAGCAGCAGTCCCACCTCCTGCAACGTGACATCCGAGATGGCGAGCTGCTCGTAGGGCGTGGTGGCAATCGCGCGCGCCGCCTTGTGGCCCAGGCGTTCCTCATCGACCGCCGCCCAGAGGAAGGCATGCGTATCGAGCAGGTACTTGAGCCGCGGCATCAGAGGGAGGGCTTCCAGTCGTCCGCCGCCAGCGTGGGCCTGGTCAGATCGTCGTGCAGGGAGATCCGGCCCTTGGCCGCCCCCAGGAGCGATCGACGCGGGGTGGCCGCCGTGAAGAGAAACTCACCCGCCTTGTCCTGCACCCGCACGGTCTCACCGCGACGCGCACGCGCCTTGAACCGGGTGAAATCGCGCAGGAAGCTCCGGACGTTCGTAACCATGCCGGACCGGTGTCAGACCAATCAACGCTTGTCAAGCGGACCGCCTGCCGCCGCGCGCCAACGGCCATCGACTGCCGATGACCCGAACATCGCTGGTTGGCACTTTCACGCTGGTCACAGCCTGAAAACGAGCGGATAACATCGACCTTCGACGCAGCTCTGGTCGCTGCGCTCGGGCCCGGGGCTTACACTGTGCAACTCACCGACACCCAATCGCGCAGCGGCGTCGGACTCCTGGAGGTTTACCGGGCCGACGACACGATCGCCCGCTTCGTCAACCTGTCCAGCCGCGGGTTCGAGGGCACCGGCGCCTCTCTCGCCCGGGAACTACGCCGCCCTGGTCGGCGGTTCCGGCGACTTAACCGGCACCGCACTCATCGAAGTCTACGAAGTGCCGTAATTGCCTGAGGGTCGCGTCTCCCGCCCACCCGGCCGCTGCCGTGCGCGCGCTTTACTTCTCCCCCCGGCTCAGGAACTCCCGCACCCGCGCATCCGGGCTTCGCTCCAGCAGCACGCGCGGCGGCCCCTCCGCGATGATGCCCTGCTGCCCCGCATCGAGCATGATCGCGCGATCGGCGAGCTCGAAGATCGAGGCGAGCTCGTGCGACACCACCACACACGTCGTGCCGAAGGTGTCGCGGACGTGGCGCACCAGCTCGTCGAGCTTGCGCGACGTGATTGGATCGAGGCCCGCCGAGGGCTCGTCGAAGAACACGATCTCGGGATCAAGGGCCAGCGCCCGCGCCAGGCCGGCGCGTTTTCTCATGCCACCGCTGATCTCGGACGGATAGTAGTCCTCGAAGCCCCGCAGGCCCACCTGCGCGAGTTTGAGCGTCGCAATCTCCTCGATCTCCCGCCGCGTCAGCCGGGTGTACTCCTCCAGCGGCAGGGCCACGTTCTCGCGCAGGGTGAGCGAGGTCCAGAGCGCCCCGCCCTGATAGAGCAGGCCGAAGGTCTTCAGCATCTCGCGCCGCTCCGCCGCATTCGCGTCGGTGAACGACCGGCCGAGAAACTTCACCGTCCCCCGCGCCGGCGCCCGCAGCCCGACCAGATGGCGCAGCAGGGTGCTCTTGCCGCAACCCGATCCGCCAATGACGAAAAAGATCTCCCCGCGCGCCACGGAGAAAGTGATGTCCGTCAGAACCACCCGGCCGTCGTAGCCGCACTCCAGCCCGGCCACCTCGATGGCGGGACTTGCGCCCGGCGCGTCATCGCCGTTCCGGGCCCGGACCGGGGAGGCGTTGTCCTGCAGGTCAGGTGCGTCCATGGCGTCCTCAGATTCCCAGTACGTTGAACGCCACCGTGAACAGCGCATCCGCAATCACCAGCAGCAGCAGCGCCGCCACCACCGCCGACGTCGCCGCCCGCCCGACCCCCGCCGCGCTGCGATCCGCCTGCAGGCCCCGCAGGCAGCCCGAAAGCCCGACGATCAGGCCGAAGGCCCCCGCCTTGATCACGCCCGCCAGCAAGTCCGAGAGATCCACGATCGTCAGCAGTTCGACCCAGTAGGCCGCCGGCCCGATCGACAGCAGCCCGAACGCCACCACCATGCCGCCGAAGATGCCCAGGGCGTTCGCGTACAAGGTGAGCAGCGGCATCATCACCCCGAGCGCCAGCAGGCGCGGCAGCACCAGGAACTGCACCGGCGGGATGCCGAGCGTCTCCAGCGCATCGATCTCCTCGTTGGCCTTCATGTTGCCCAGCGTCGCGGCAAACGCCGCCCCCGTCCGCCCCGCCAGCACCACCGCCGTCATCACCGCCCCCATCTCGCGCACCATCGAGAGCCCGATGATGTCGGCGATGAAGATGTCGCCGCCAAACTGCCGCAGCACGATCGCCCCGGTGTAGGCCAGCGTCACCCCCACCAGGAAGCTGATCAGGCTCACGATCGGCAGCGCCATCGCCCCGCACTGCTGCATTTCCCCGAAGCAGTCGCCCCAGCGGAACTTCCGCGGGCTGCGCGCCAGCGCCACCGCGCTGAGCGCACACTCGCCCACGAAATCGAGAATCCCGCGCAACTGCGCCGCAAGATCGAGCGTCGCCAGCCCCACCCCGGTCAGGAAACTCGGCTTGCGATCCACCGGCACGCTCCGGGCATGCGAGCCCGCCAGCTCCGCCAGCATGCCGCAGAGTTTCCCCGGCAACGCGTCGCATTCACAGCTCCCCCCGCGCCCCCGGCACCACTCCTGCACCTCAAACAGGAAGAGCAGCAGTGAACTGTCCCAGCGCCCGAGCTCCCCCGCCCGCACCCGCACCCGGGCGGGCGCCGCCGCCGGCGCCAGCGCCGCCCAGGACGGCCGCCGCTCCGTCACCCGCCACGACCCGCCCACGGTCACCACCAGCGCGTCACCCTCCGGCTCGACGCGCGCAACCGCCTGCAGGCTGTGGTCACTCTCCGGCATTCCGGCCACTTCACCGGCCCCACCCGCCCCCGCCAACCCAATTCTGGCGGCGCCGCTCCCCGGCGTTGCCTCGGCCGGCTAGCGGCGTCTCGCCTTCCGTCCCGCTTCTCCCGAAGCGGGCCACACTCGCGCGAGCGGGATTGGGGCCACGCCGTTCCTCAGCGTAATCGAGTGGCTCGCCTCGGAAGAGGCGGGACTGGCTGCCGGGAAAGCTGCCGCCATCCTCCGGCCACCCGCGCCGGATGCGGCTTGCCGGGCGCACTGTCATACATAGTTTTCCAGCATGATCAAAACCATCACCAAGGTCGGCAACTCCCAGGGCATCATCCTCGACGCGGCGCTCATGGATCTCGCCCGCCTCAAGGTCGGCGACCAGGTCAACATCACCGTCCACGCAGGCGGCACCCTCACGCTCTCGCCCGTGCGGCCGGAGATCGCGGCCCACGAGGTTTCGAGTGCCATCAAGGTGATCATGCGCGACTACCGCGGGACGATGAAACGCCTCGCATGAAAGTCACTCCGGACAACTGCTTCTTTCTCACGGTTGACATCGTGCGCGAGATCCACGCCGCCGCCATCGCCACATTTGGCGGGTCGGACGGAGTGCGGGATGTCGCCCTGCTGGAGTCGGCCGTCGCGGCGCCCCAGGCGACGTTCGGTGGCCAGTCGGTCTATTCCGATCTGCCGGAGGTCGCCGCCGCCTACCTGTTCTATCTCTGCCGCAACCATCCTTTCATTGACGGCAACAAGCGCGCCGCGCTCGGCGCCTGCCTGCTCTTTCTTCGCCTGAACGGCCTGGCTCCAACCAAGGACGGACCCGACTGGGAGCACCTCGTCCTCGACGTCGCCGCCTCGAAACTCGACCGCGACGCCACCACCCGGCGCCTGCGCAAGCTGGTCTGACCGCCCCCGGGGCGGCGGCCCGCCCGCGCCGTCGTGCCCACCCGGGATCGGGCGGCCGTATTCGCGCGAAAATTTGCTCGCCTCCGCCGCCTTCGCGGCGCGTCCTGCCTGCTCCCCACTCCCTCCCCATGCCCACGTCGTTTCGTCTTCCCCTCACGCTGCTCGGCCTGCTCGCCCTGGCCGCCGCCCCCGCCGGCGCCGCCGCGCCCAAGCCGCTCCAGGTTCTCCTCGTCACCGGCGGCTGCTGCCACGACTACGTCAAACAAAAGGATCTGCTCAAGGCCGGCCTCGAGGCCCGCGCCCATCTCGTCGTCGACCACCTGCACACGCCGGACAAGTCGACCAAACCACCCCTCGCGCACCTCACCAACCCGAACTACGCCGACGGTTATGACGTCGTGATCCACGACGAATGCGCCGCCGGCATCGACGATCCCTCCCTGGTGCGCAACGTCCTTCACCCGCACCTCCAGGGCAAGCCCGGCGTCGCCCTGCATTGCGCCATGCACAGTTTCCGGGTGGTGAAGGACTTCGCCCGCCCCCAGGCGCCCGGCTCCGCGGGCGGCCTCTGGTTCGACTTCCTCGGCCTGCAGTCCAGCCGGCACGGGCCGCAGGAGCCGATCCGCATCACCTTCACGGATACCAAACACCCGATCACGCGCGGCCTGCAGGGCTGGACGACGATGAAGGAGGAGCTCTACAACAACGTACAGCCGCCGTCCGTCTACCCCGCCCACCGCGCGCTCGCGACCGGCTGGCAGCGGACCACCAACAAGAAGTCCGGTGCCACCGAAGAGTCCGAGGCCGTCGTGGTCTGGACCAACGAGTACGGCCCGAGGAAGGCCCGCGTCTTCTGCACCACCCTCGGGCACAACAACGACACCGTCGCCGACACCCGCTATCTCGATCTCCTCGCGCGCGGCCTGCTCTGGGCCGCCGGCAAACTCGCGCCCGACGGCCGGCCCGCCTCCGGCTACGGCCCCGGCGGCCGCTGACCGCGCCGCGCCCCCCGGCGCCCCCTTCTCATGACGCAACGCCTCCGCCTCCCGACCACCCTCCTCGTCCTCGGCTTCGTCGCGCTCGCCGCCCGGGCGCGCGCCGAACCCACGGTCCTGTACGAGCGCGAGTCGCCCTTCGGACCGGTGATCGTCACCGAGGAGCGCGGACTGCGCACCCTGTGGTTCGAGAAGGGCGGCGCCCGCCAGACCGTCGTCAAACTGGGCGATCCCGCGCACCTCGATCTGCCCTACGCCGGCTCCGCCTTCACCGGTCTGGCGCTCTGCGCCGGGCCGCGCCGCGTCCTCGTGGTCGGCCTCGGCGGCGGCACGCTGCCGATGTTCCTGCGCCACTACTACCCCGACGCCACCATCGACGCGGTCGAGATCAACCCCGACGTGGTCAAGGTCGCGCGCGAGTTCTTCGGCTTCCGCGACGACGCCCGGATGCGCGCGCACGTCGCCGACGGCCGCGCTTTCATCGAACAGACGAAGCAACCTTACGATATCATCTTTCTGGATGCCTTCGGCGCCGACAGCGTGCCGCCCTCGCTGACCACCGAGGAGTTTCTGCGGGCGGTGCGCCGGGCGGTGCGACCCGATGGCGTCGTGGTCGGCAACATCTGGAACCGCGCCTCCAATCCGCTGCACGACGCGATGGTCCGCACCTACCAGGAGGTGTTCTCCGAGCTCTACATCCTCGACGTGCAGCACGCCGGCAACCGAATCGTGCTCGCCCTGCCCCGCCGGCAGCCGCTGACCCGCGAACAATTCGCCGCCCTGGCCGCGAAGGTCTCGCGCGCGCAGGGCTTCCGTTTCGACCTCGGCGAGCGCGTGACCTACGGATTCAACCACGCCACCGCGAAGAGCAGCGAGGGCCGCGTGCTGCGCGACGCCGAATTCGCGGAGAAGAAGTGAGCGGCTTCCGCCGCGGGCGCATCCGAATTTCCGATCGCCGGTCGAAGAGCTGAGGCGCCTCAGCCACCTTTGCGCTCTGGCTGGCTCGGACCATGGACGGACGGCCCGCCTTGGGGATGGCAGGAACCGAGAGGCGCCTCCGCGCGTGGCGGCACGGCGGTGTCATTCTCGCGGTCGGGAGGCATTGCTGGCCAAGGATCGAGGCATCTTGCCTCGTTGGTCACGAGGCTGGAAGCCTCATCCTCCTGGAGAATGACACTGCCGTGGCGTGGCGGCGGGCGTGTTCATTCGCGATTGTCCGCCGCGGCGGGACGGCTAGGCTGGCCTCCTCGTGGACCTTCCGCCCGCCCAACCGCCCGTTCCCGCCGCCGCACCGGCGCCGCCGATCGAGATCCTCGGACCGAATCCCTTCGCCCCCGGGCCGGACGGCACCGCGCCGCTCGCGCGTATCGGCACCCTTTTTCCTGCGCAACGCGTGCTGGTGACGTGGCCCGGCATCCATGCCACCCAGCGCCTGGACTACCTCGCCGGCCTCAACGACCGCCGGCGTGACGCCGGCCAGCCGGAACTGTCCCCCGCCGAGGAAGAGCGGCTCCTGCAGGAGGCGGTCGACCTGATCTTCGACGGCGACCAGGTCCTGATCCGGCCCGATCCTTCGCGCATGGACCTCGCCTTCGCCGCCGATGAGTTGCTGGCGGAATCCGACCAAATTTCGCGTCGCCGCGTCCGGTTTCTCTTCGCCGTCGATCCCGCGGTGCGCGATGCCGTGCAGGCCCGCGGCGAGAACTGGCGCATCAGCCCGCTGCCGCGCTCCCCGGAGGAGATGACCCGGCTGATCGCCCGCTCCCGCCTCGCGATTCGCGAGCATATCCACTACTACTTCAACCGCTTCACCGGCACGCGCCTCGTCACCTGCGGGCAGTTCGCGGAGCTGGCGCGGCTCGACGACGCGGCCCTCGCCCGCCAGCTCGACGAAATTGCCCGTTACTGCGGCGCCCTCAACCGGCGCGCGCGGCCGGAAGTGGACTTCTTTGGCGCCGACCCCGAGCGGTTCGGCGCGGCCGACTTCCAGGGCCCGGCCTTCACCCGCCTCCCGGCGGCCGAACTTCGCCCGCGGTATGCCGATCTGGCCCGAAGTTTCGCCGCCGCGGTCGATCCCGAGCTGCAACACGACGACCCCGAGGCCGAGGTCTGGCGCTGCCACATGCTCGGCGCCCTCGTGGCGCAGGAGGATCAGACCACGACGTCCGAAGTGGTGCGCAACCTCAGCCCCGAATTCTTCCTGCAGGTCGAATGGCTGCCCGGCGGACATTCCGAGGAGGGCGAGTTCATCCTCGACCCGATCTACGATGAATTCGAGCGCCGGCCGGACGACGAGGAACTGCGGCGGCTGTGCGACCCGCTGGTGCGCAACTTCATCTTCAGCTACCTCCGGGAGTACGGCAACGTGGAGTACATCAATGTCGGCCGCATCGGCCACTCCCTCTCGCGGGTAAGGCCCCAGGCCTACGGCCGGCGCGGCGTCTTCCTGGTCCAGCTCAAGCTCCACGGACAATCCACGCCGCTGCTGCGCTTCATCCGCATGCAGAAGTGGGGCATCCGCGAGCGCCTCGACGAGGGCAAACCCCTCCTCCAGGCCTTGCTCGAAAACGAGGAGTACACCGACTACGTGCTCGACCGCCGCCTCGGGCTGCGCCAGCTCGGCATGAACCTGCCCCCGCGCATCCGCCTTCTGCGCGCCCGCGAAACCTACCACGGCGCCAACCGCGAGGTCAGCGGCCGGACCATCCCCGTCATCTGCTTCGAACGCGACTACCTCGACGGCCTCGCCACCGACAAGGTGCCCGCCCCGCGGTATCAGCAACCCGGCTACGCGATCCGCCTCGCCGCCCTGCTCGGCCGCGCCGCGGCGTCCAACCTCATCGTCGGCCGCGCCAACCCCCGGACCGGAGAGCCGATCTTCGACGACGGCGACGAGGTGATCCTCGAGGATCCGGCCACGCACCTGCCGCTCGAAATCGTCACCAGCGATCCCTCCGGCTCCTTCGCCGACTACCAGCGCCGCCTCGACGAAGTGGCCGCCGGCTACGCGCCGCCGGTGAACCGGCGCGCCGGTCTCGTGCCCGATCCGCGCGAATTCGCGGAGCGTTATCTGCAGGCGCTGCACGAGCGTTTCACCCACCTTCAGGCGGAGTACCGCCGCCGCCGCCGCGCCTTCGACCACCTGTTCAAACACTGCCCGCGCGACGAGGCCGGCAGCTTCGCCTTCCGCTGGGAAAGCGTCCTGCAGCGCCTCGACACCACCGACGCCACCGCCCTGATCGCCGCCATCCGGGCGCAGATCCCCGCGCTCCACGAACCCCCTTCCCCCCGACCATGAAATCCACCCCGTCCCTGCCCTGCCCCGCCGTGCTGCTCGCCGCCCTCGCCGTGCTCGCCGCCGGCTCGCCCCCGGCCGTCGCCGCGGCAGCGACCGCCCCCGACCTCGTGTTTCACGGAGGCCGCGTCGTGTCCGTCGACTCCGCGTTTTCGATCCGCGAAGCGTTCGCCGTCCGCGCCGGGCGGATCATCGCCACGGGCAGCAACCGCGACATGCTCGGGCTGGCCCGCGAGGGCGCCACCCGCCGCGTCGACCTCGGCGGGCGCATGGTCCTGCCCGGCCTGATCGACTCGCATGTCCACGCCGCCAATGCCGCGATGACGGAGTTCGATCACGAAATCCCGGACATGGAGACGGTGGGCGACGTGCTCGCGTACATCTCCGCCCGCGCCAGGGTGATCCCCGCGGGTGGCTGGATTTCCCTTTCGCAGGTCTTCATCACGCGCCTCAAGGAGATGCGCTTTCCGACCCGGGCCGAACTCGACGCCGCCGCGCCGCAGCACGCCGTGGCCTTCCACACCGGACCCGACGTGATGCTGAACACGCGCGCGCTGCAGCTCAACGGCATCGACCGGAACTTCAAGGTCGAGGACGGCGGTCCCGGCTACCTGGAAAAGGACGCCCGCGGCGAACCGACCGGCATGCTGCGCGGCCTCGCCCGCTACGTGAAGAAGACCCCAGGCAAGGAGCGTCGCCCCACCGACGCCGATCGCCTCGCCCGCCTGCAGGACATGTTCCGCGCCTACAACCGCGTCGGGCTCACCGCCGTCGCGGATCGCGGCGCCAACGCCCAGCTCATCGGCCTCTACCAGACGCTCCACGACCGCCGGGAACTGACGGTGCGCGTGGCCCTGTCGCACACCTTTGTGCCAGCAGGTCCGATGGAATCCATCCTCACCGCCATCGACCAGATCGCGGAGCATCCCCTGCGCCGCGACAACGGCTGGGTGCGGATCATCGGCACCAAGGTCTGGCTCGACGGCGGCATGCTCACCGGCAGCGCCTACATGCTCAAGCCCTGGGGCCGCAGTGAAACCTACGGCATCGCCGACGACACCTATCGCGGCGTCCTCAACATCCCGCCCGACCGCCTGCAGCAGATGGTGGAGCGCGTCGGCCGCCACGGCATGCAGTTCACCGCCCACGTGCAGGGCGACGGCGCCATCACCACGCTGGTCGACGCCTACGAGCAACTCGACCGCAGCGTGCCCGTGCGCCCGCTGCGGATGGGGCTCTCGCATTCGAGCTTCATGACGCGCGACACCGTCGAGCGCTGCGCCCGCCTCGGCATCGTGCCCGACATCCAGCCTCCCTGGCTGTACCACGACGCCCGCACGCTGGTGAAACACTTCGGCTACGAGCGCATGCGTTATTTCCAGCCGCTGCGCAGCCTGTTCGCCGCGGGGGCGATCGCGGGCGGCGGCTCCGACCACATGCAGAAGATCGAGGACGCCCGCTCCATCAATCTCTACAATCCCTTCCTCGGCATGTGGGTGACGATCGCCCGCGCCGGCAAGTGGTACGACGGCCCGCTGCACCCGGAGGAAGCGCTGACCCGCGAGCAGGCGATCCAATTCTACACCCGCAACAACGCCTACCTGCTCTTCTGGGAGAAGGATCTCGGCTCGATCGAGGCCGGCAAACGCGCCGACTTCGTGATTGTCGACCGCGATCTGCTGCGCTGCCCGGTCGACGACATCAAGACCACGCAGGTGCTGGAGACCTGGGTCGAGGGCCGCCAGGTGTACCGCAAGCCGTAGCCGGAAGGGAGCGCGGACGGATCGCCGCAGGCGATCGTCCGCTCAAGTGCGCGAGAAACGGCGTGCATCCCCGCTCCAAGCCAAGGGACCGCGGACGACGGAGAGGGCAAAATCCAAGCGGCGGTCGAACGGAACGAAAGAAGCCGAGAGTTCCTGCGCCCGTGTCTCGATTCTCGATATGATCCCGTGCGTGCCGCCTTCGCGGCTTCGCGACTTCGCGGGAAATTCTCACCAACCCAGTCGACCGCGGAGGGCGTGGAGCCCACCGGATTTAGTCTGTGCGCGCGACTGTCTCAGACGCAACGATAGCGGTGGCTCCCGCGAAGGCGCGAAGCCGCGAAGCAACTGACTTTCTCGCCCCGTCACGCCCCCCGCCCGCGCCAACACCAAGCGCATACCGCGCGGCGCACCGCCAGCCGTCATTGCCCGGCCTTGCCCGCCGACCCGTCCGCCGCAGCCCTCGCGAAGGCGGATCTCGCCTGGCGGGCCGAAAGAAACTCAGCCGGCGAACAGCGACCGCACCGCGCGGCCTTTGCCGTCGGCGGTCACGTAAAACGGGCGCTTTTCCACCTCGTAACCATGGTCCGGCGGGATGCCGAGGGCGTGCAAGATCGTCGCGTGGAGATCGGGAATCGCCACCGGGTCCCGCAGCGTGCGGCAGGGCCGCTCCTCGGCCGTGAGGCCATGCACGTGCCCGCGCTTCAGGCCGCCGCCGAACATCAACACGCAGCCGGCGGCGGTGAAATGCCGGTGCATGCCGTAATGTTTCGGATCGTGGATCACCGCCGGCACCTCGACCTGGTCCTTCACACTCTTGTCGGGCTTGCCCTCCACCATCATGTCGCGGCTGAACTCGCTCGCGAGGACGATCAGCGTGCGGTCGAGCAGGCCGCGCTCCTCGAGGTCGCGCACGAGCTGCGCAATCGGCGCGTCGATGGAGCGCTTCATGCTGGCCACCCGCGTGTGGCCGTTCTCGTGGGTGTCCCAGTTGAGGAACGGAATGTACTCGGTCGACACCTCGATGAACCGCGCCCCGGCCTCGCAGAGCCGCCGCGCCAGCAGGCAGCCGAGGCCGAAGCGGCCGATCATGCCCTCCTCGTATTTCGCCCCAAAGCGATCGCGCGGCGCATCAAACCGCAGGCCGGGCGTGTAACCCGGCACGTACTGTCGCGCCCGCTCGACCGGCTCGAGGGCCAGATCGAACGCCTTCGCCGCCGGTGACGCCAGCAGCCGGTGGGCGTTGTCGAGGGAGCGCAGCAGCGAATCGCGCTGAAACCCGGACGCCTCGCGGGCCAGCGGGCTCGCGTCGAGCAGGCGCCGATAGAAGCGATCGCGGTCCTCGAACCGGCCCGGGCCCATTCCCGCCGGCGGCCGCACGGCGTCCGCGGCCTGCTCGGGAAACGCCACGTTGAACGGACCGTACTCGCTGCCGAGGAAACCGGCGGTGGTGAACGCCTTCAGCTCCTCGCCCTCGCCGAGATCGAAGCGCTGCCCGATGTTGATAAACGCCGGCACCGCCGGATCGAGCGGGCCGAGCGTGCGCGCGATCCACGCGCCCAGGTGCGGTGCGGCGACGGTCTGCGGCGGCACGTAGCCGGTGTGCCAGTGAAACTGATGGCGCGAGTGCAGGATGAACCCGAGGTCCGCCGCCTGCATGCCGCGCAGCAGCGTCGCGCGATCCATCACCTGCGCGAGCTGCTCGAGCCCCGCGGAAAACCTCACGCCGTCGACGCTGGTGGGAATCGACGGGAAGGTGCTCAGCACGTCGTTCGGGTCCATGCCCGGCGTGAACGGCGTGTGGCGTTTCGGATCGAAAGTCTCCGTGTGCGCCATGCCGCCGGCCATCCAGAGCACGATCACGCGATCCGCGGTGGCCTTGGGCGCCGGCCTCGCGGCGGCGGAGGCCAGCGCCCGCGGCGCACCGCCGGCGAGCGCGGCCAGCGCGGCGGCGGAGGCGCCTTGAAGAAACTCGCGACGCGAGCACTGCTCCGGACGGGCGCGGCGAAAGGCGTGCGAGAGGGCAAGGCGGGCGGGATTCATGGCGGGGCGGCGCGACTCAACGGATGAATTGAAACTCGGGCAGCATCACGAGGCTCCAGAGCAGATCCTCGATTCCCCCGGGGCCGGCCGGGGAGCCCACGAAACCCGCGATGAGCGCGGCCTCGTCCGCGGTCGGACTCCGGCCCAGCGCGCGCTGAAAGATCTCCGCGGGCGGCGTGGTGCCGAGCCGCTCCGCGCTGCGCCGGAGCAGGCCGGCCAGCGTGGCCCCATTGGTGAGCTCGAGGGCCTGCAGTGTCGTCGGGGCCGCCTGGCGGACGGTCGTGGTCTGTTCGCGATTGGGGCGCCCGAGGGCGGTCATCAGGGGATCGGCATTCATCAGCGAGGCACGCTCGACCGGCAGCCGGTCCGCCGGCGCCGCGGCCAGCGCGAGAAACTCCTCCCCCACCCGCCACGGCACGAGCTCCACCCCTCCCAGCTCGATCGCCGGAGCCGGCGCGCGCGGCGTGAACCGCTCGGTCTTCGCGAAGCGATCGTTGGTGCGGGGAAGGTTGACAAGCTGGGCGCTCCACTGCGCGTCCGTCACGAAGTCCGCCACCGTGTCGCCGCTCCGCACCCGTGCATAGAGAATCAGGCCCGCCGGTGACTCCGCCTCCGGCAGGGCATCCGTCTTCACCGAGACGAGACGCCCCTCGTCGGGGAGCTGGTTGGCGACGGTGACGGCGATCTCGTTGACGCCGGCGCGCAGATGCGACCGCACGTCGAGCCAGATCGGATACACACCGTTGCGGCGCGGCGACGCCCCCGCGTCCTTGCCGTTGATCTTGAGGGTGAAGTTGTCGTCCGCGCAGACGGCGAGGCTGGCCTCGGCCGGCACCTCCGCGAGCGTCACCTGCCGCCGGAAGACGTAGGTCGCCGGCGCGGCGCGTTCCGCGGCGCCAGCCGCGCCCCAGATCCAACGCGGCGCAAGGGGCAGCGGGTCGGCCGGGGCGAGGGCGGCCTGGCGATTGAGGCGCGCGTCGGCGCGGCCGCGTGGCAGCCCGCTGATCGTATGCAGGGCGTCGGAAAACTGCTCGGCGGTGAGCCGCCGCACGACCGGCCCGCGAAAGACGAACCGCTCCTCGCGTTCACCGGCGGCGACGGCGGGCAACTGGTAAGCGCGCGAGGTGAGGAGGCGCGCGAGGGTGTGCTTCAAGTCGTAACCATGGGCGACGAGATCCTCCGCCAGCCAGTCGAGCACCGCGGGCGACCATGCCGGCCGGTCCATCTCGTCGACCGGTTCGACCAGCCCGCGGCCGAACAGACGTTCCCAGAAGCGGTTCACGATCGTGCGCGGAAGGCGGCCGTTGTCCCGGCCGGTGATGATCGCGGCGAGCTGGCGCCGGCGCTCCGCGGGTGGCGCGGCGCCATCGAGTCCACCGAGCTCGGCGTAGAGGAACTTCACCCTGGCCTGCTGGCCGGTGGGTTGGTCGCACTCGGCGATCTCGAGCGGACCCGGTGCATAGACCGCCGCGAGGCCATAGGCGTCGGCGAGCGTATAGTCGTCGACAAAGCTGTCGTGGCAGGAGGCGCACTTGAGATTCACGCCGAGGAAGACCTGGGCGACCCCGTGCGCCGCCTGCATCGGCGGCACCTGGCTGGCGTTGACGGCCCCGCGCCAGAGGATGCCGCTGGTGAACCCCTCCGCCGCCGCGCCCGGATCGACGAGTTCGGCGACGAAGCGATCGTAGGGCAGGTTGCGCGCCAGGGCGGAGTACAGCCAAGCGGTGATGGGCTTGCGGCCGCCGTCAGTGTAACCGGGTCCCTTGTAGTCGTTTCGCAGCAGGTCGTTCCAGAAGGTGAGCCAGTGCTCGGCGTAGCGTTGGGGGTCGGCGAGCAGACGGGCCGCGAGGCGGGCGCGTTTGTCGGGCGCGGGATCCGCCACGAAAGCCTCCAGCTCGGCCGGCGGCGGCAGCAGGCCGATCGCGTCGAGCCAGACGCGACGCGCGTACGTGCGGTCGTCGACGGGCGATGGCCACGCCACCCCCTGCGCGGTGAAATAGCCGTCGATCAGGCGATCGACCGGGTGTTCGAGACCGGGGCGGGCGGGCGGTTCGACCAGGCGCGCGGGACGCAGGTTGGCCGGTTCGGCGCGGAAGAAGGTGAGGGTGTCCGGCCAGGGCATGCCCTGGTCGATCCACGCCCGAAACACCGCCACCTGCTCGCGCGTGAGCTTCTTCCCCTTCTGCGGCATGACGATGTCGGGGTCGAAGCCCGCGACCATGGCAAAGACCCGGCTCTCGAGGCTGCGACCGGCCACGGCCGGGGCGCCGTGATCGCCACCCGCGAGGAAGTCGGCGCGTGTTTCGAGCGAGAAGGCTCCCTTGGCCTTGCCGCGCGCGTGGCACTGCACGCAGCTCGCCTCGAAAATCGGCTGGATGTCGCGCGCGAAGTCGACCGTCCGCGCCGCCGCCGGCGGCAGGGCGGCGAGTTGCGCCGCCGTGAAAAGCGGCTCGGCGGCAGCCGCGCTGAGGACCGTCGTTCCAAGGGCAGCGGCAAATGCGGGCCAGCGGCGGACAGCAGGAGTGCGGACGCAGGGCGGATGGGTCATACGGCAGAACGGCGCGCAGCGGTGGGAGACCGCGTGGTGTGGGTGGACGCGCGCGAACCAGTTAGCCCGGAAAGGTCATGATCTCCAGCACTTCCAGTAGGGAAAATCCCCGCCCGCCCGTTCACGCACCATCGGCGCGCCGCTGCCGCCCCCCAACGGGCTCGACGCCGGCCCGCCGGAGGAATAGGAGACCGAGGTCCGACTGCCGTGTCCCGCCCGACCGGCTCCGGTGGCCGGCCAACCCGCGCAAGTGGAGGAAGAGCATGAAAACGAGTCTGACCCGACGCAGCTTCATCCAGGCCGGCTCCCTGGGAGCCGCCGGCGCCCTGGGCGCCACGACCACGCCGGCCGCCCCGGATACGGGCGGCCGCAGGACAGACGGTGCGACGCCCGCCCTGCTCGGCGGCGCGCCGGCCCACCGGGGCGGCTGGCCGCGGTGGCCGCAATGGGAGCCGGAGGACGATTCCGGGCTCCTCGCCGTCATGAAGAGGGGCGTCTGGTCGCGCGCCAGACTGGTGACGGAGTTCGAAGCGCAATGGGCCAAAACCATCGGCACGAAACACGCGCTGGCGGTGGTCAACGGCACCAACGCCCTCAGCGCCTCATTCATGCAGCTCCCCATCGGCCCGGGCGACGAGGTGATCGTATCGCCCTATACCTTCAGCGCGTCGATCTTCGGCATCCTGTACCAGAAGGCCATGCCGGTGTTCGCGGACATCGACCCCACCACCTACCAGATCGACCCGGCACAGATCCGCGCGAAGCTCACGCCGCGCACCAAGGCGCTGCTGCCGGTGCATATCTGCGGCCTGCCCTCGGACATGGAGGCGATCATGGCGATTGCGCGGGAGCACAAGCTCTTCGTGGTGGAGGACTGCTGCCAGGCGCACCTCTCCGCGATCAAGGGCCGCCACGTCGGCACCTTCGGCCACGCCGGCTGCTTCAGTTTCCAGACCAGCAAGGTGCTGCCGGTCGGCGAAGGCGGCGCCATCACGACCGACGACGCCGCGTTCAAGGACCGACTCTATTCCTATCACAATTTCGGATACGCCTCGAGCATCGCGCCCGGCACCTACTCGAGCTCGATCCACGCCTTCCGGCTCGGGAACAAGATCCGGATGGCCGAATACCAGGCGGCGATCGGGCTCGCCCAGTTGCAGCGGCTGGAGGCGCAGACCCGGACGCGCAACGAGAACGGCCACTGGCTGCGGGCGCAGCTTGCGCAGATTCCGGGGATCACGCCGGTCCGCCTCTACGAGGGCGTGACGCAGGTGTCATACTACATGTGCCCGTTCATCTACGACCCCCGCGCCTTCCAGGGGCTGCCGCGGGACAAGTTCGTCAAGGCGCTCGCCGCCGAGGGCGTGAGCGTCTCGGGCGGCTACCCGAACGATCCGCTCTACACCCAGGGCATGCTGAAAGAGACCTTCGCCTCCGAGGCCTACCGCCGGCTCTACCCGGCGGCGGAGCTCGACTTCGAACAGTACAAGCAGCGCAACCACTGCCCGAAGCTGATCGAGACCTTCCAGTCGTCGGTCTGGCTCAGCAGCACCAACATGTTCCTCGGCCGCCGGCAGGACATGCAGGACATCGTCGACGCGGTCCGGAAGATCCACACCCACGCCGGACGCCTCGCCAAGGCGTAGCGGCCTCAGTATTCGCGCTTCGTCTCGATGCCGGGGCGCGGCACCGGGTACTTGCCGTCGGGGCCGGGTGGCAGCGGCGACGGGCCGTCGGCAGTGAGCTTGTCGACGTTGGGCGCGAATTCGTGCTCGTGGTTGAGCATCTGATCGAACGTCACGATCTGCCCGGTGTGTGCGGCGAGGCGGCCCATGCAGGCCACCATGCTGGCCTCGGCGCCGCGTTTGGTCTCGTTGTACGGCTTGTCCTGCCGGATCGCGGCGATGAGGTTGTCCCACTCGAGCTGCTGCGGGTTCTTTTCACCCTCGGGGAAGGCCCACTTCAGGTTGGGATCGGCGAGGTTGATCTTATCCTTGGGCGTGAGGATGCGCGGGATGTCATAGCCCTTGTAAATGCGGACGCGGCCCGGGTGGTGCGAGCGGGTGGTAATCACCGCCGAGCCCTTGGTGCCGTGGGCATAGCTGGCGAACTCGTTGTGTACACCGGGCATGTTGCGGCCCTCGTAGTAGAGTTTGCTGCCGTCCGGATAGGTGTACTGCACGGAGTAGGTGTCGAAGTTCTGGTCGAGCGAATCGCCGCGATAGTGGCGGCCGCCGATCGCCATGGCCTCCACCGGCCACGCGTCCTTCATCCACGAGCACTCGTCGATCTGGTGGATGTAGTAATCGGAGAAGACCCCGCCGCTCAGCCAGAGGAAGGCATGGAACTTGGAGATCTGATACATCACCTCGCTCTGGTCCGCCGGCTTCGGCGGGGCGGTGCCGCCGCCGGAACCCATGCGGTAGGCGCGCATGGCGACGATGTCGCCAATCTGCCCGTCGCGGATGCGCCGGTACAGCTCCTTGCGGCCCTCGCAATGGCGCACCATCAGGCCCACGCCGACCTTGAGATTCTTCTTCGACGCCTCCGCGCCGAGGGTGATCATGCGGCGCGTGGTCGGACCGTCGACCGACACCGGCTTCTCCATGAACACGTGCAGGCCCTTCGCGATCGCGAGCTGGAACATCGGCCAGCGGAAGGCCGGCGGCGTGGCGAGGATCACGACGTCGCCCGGCTTCAGGCAGTCCATGGCGGACTTGTAGGCGTCGAAACCCAGGAACATGCGCTCCGGCGGCACCTCGAATTTCCCCGGCGCCGCGGCGAACTGCTTCTGCAGTCGCTCGACCGACGCCTTCAGCTTGGCGGGAAACACGTCGGCCATCGCGACGAGCTTGATCGGTCCGCTGGTGGTCGAGAGCGCCTGGCCGGCCGCGCCGGTGCCGCGGCCGCCGCAGCCGACGAGGGCGACGCGGATGAGATCGCTGCCGGCGGCGTGCACGTGGGGCAGCGCGACCCCGGCGAGTGCGGACACGGCCGCGATCTGGCCGGAGTTTTTCAGGAAGTGACGGCGGGTGAGCGGGGACGGGACGGGAGCTTTCATGGGGGCAGACCGGGCGGGGGTTGAAGGGAAGAACGTTGTCGCCGACATGCCGCGCCGGCAACGGACGGACTCCGGCAGCGTGCCCCCGGCCGCCGGGTGACACAAGCGCAGCCGCTGTGCAAATCTTGGCGAAAGCGTCCCGGACTGGCGGGCCTCCTTCCGCCCGTGCTCAGCGAATCGAACTGGAGGCATCGCCGGATGACTAAACCCCATCATCCGCCCGTGGAGGTGGTTGCTCCCGGCGACAGCCAGAACGGCGTTGATCCAGCTCCGAAAAGCACGACGCTGGCTCTCACTGCGATGCCACCCGCGAAACCTGCCTCCGCCTCGAACTACGAGGGTTTGGTCGCGGAACTGAGCCGGTTGCTGGAGGATGCCCGCCGGGTTTCTGCCCGCGCCGTCAATACCGTGATGACGGCAACCTACTGGGAATTCGGCCGCCGCATCGTCGAATTCGAGCAGGGTGGAGCCAGGCGTGCGGCGTATGGAGAGGCGCTGCTGGAGCGTCTCGCTGATGACCTCACGGCCCGTTTCGGAAGAGGATTCTCTCTCCGCAATCTGCGCAACTTCCGGACGTTTTACGTTGAGTGGCCAATTCGGCAGACAGTGTCTGCCGAATCGTCGCCTAGCGCCCCACGCTCATTTCCACTGCCTTGGTCCCATTATGTCAGGCTGCTGGCTGTCAAAGACGCCAGGGCCCGTACATTCTACGAGACCGAGGCTTTGCGCGGCGGCTGGTCGGAACGCCAGTTGGATCGCCAGATTGCCACGCTGTTCTATGAGCGGACTGCGCTTTCCCGCGACAAGACGGCCATGCTCACCAAGGGCGCGAAGCCGCGGCCCGAAGATCAGGTCAGTGCCGAGGACGAGGTAAAGGATCCCCTCGTCCTCGAATTCCTCAACCTGAAGGACGAATACTCCGAGTCGGACTTGGAGGAGGCCCTGCTCCGGCATCTGGAGAAATTCCTGCTCGAACTCGGGGGGCACTTTGCGTTCGTCGGCCGGCAACGGCGGCTGCGCATCGGGGAGGAGTGGTATCGCGTCGATCTCCTGTTTTTCCATCGGAAGCTCCGCGCCCTGGTCGTGATTGACTTGAAGATTGGCAAGCTGACCCACGCCGATGCCGGACAGATGCACCTGTATCTGAACTATGCGCGGGAGCACTGGATGCAGGAGGGGGAAAATCCGCCGGTGGGATTGATCCTTTGCTCCAAGCCTGACGACGCGCTGGCCAAGTATGCATTGGAGGGATTGCCGAACAAGGTGCTGGCCCGGGAATACAAGCTGGCGCTCCCGGAGGAGAAGGCCCTGGCCGAGGAACTCGAAAGGACCCGGCTGATGATTGAGCGCAAGGCACGCTAGCCGCCGGCGCGGACTTGCGACCTGCCGATGACTCGATGGCCGGCGCGCGCCTCAAGCGCGGCCGCTGTGCACATCTTGGCGAAAGCGCCCCGCCGGCCGCGGACGCCGGGCCGGAACGGCCCTGCCACCCGCTCAAGGACCCGGTTCGGCTGCAAGCAACTGGGCCATCAGGCCCATGCCCATCTGCGAAAGCACGCGGTAGTCGCTCCGCTGCAGCGCTTCGCCGCCGCGGTTGCTCTGCGCGGCGCCATCGAGCAGGCCGTCGGGCGTGAGGTGCGCTTCCAGTGCCGGCAAGGTGCGGCGCGCGGCGTCCGCGGCGGCGGCCGGCAGTACGCCGGCCCGGTGACCGAGGGCGAGAGACGCCGCGATGCCCGCGCTGCCGGACGTGTCGGACCGGCCCGGTTCGCCGTCCTCGAGAAAACACGCCCAGAGCCCATCCTTCCGCTGCAACGGCAGCACCCACGCGGCGAGGCGGCGTAGCTCCTGATCGAGCTCGGTGGTGTCGACGCCCAGCTCACGCAGCGGCGGAATCGACCGCGCCACGCCCAGGGCATGCCACGCCACGCCCCGCGCCCAGCCGCGGAATGTGCGCACGTCCCGGTCGGTGCAGCGCAACCAGAGCGCGCCCCCGTGCCACAGGCGATCACGACGCACCCGGAGTTGCGTCAGGGCCTGCGCTCCCAACTCGCGGTCGCGCCGCGTCGCCGCGATCACCGCCAGCGGGTAGCCAATCGTGTAGCTGCCCTCGGCCGACAGGGTTTCGCTGTCCTGGATCGCCCCGTGCGGGCGCGTGCGTTGCCGGGTGAACTCGAGGAAGCGATCGAGGAGCGGGCTCGCCGGTTCGCGGCGCGCGAGATCGGCAAACGGCAGGCCGCCTTCGATGCCGTAGATCCGGCCATCGACGGGGGCGCTGCGCGGGCTCTCGTACACCAGGTGACCCGGCCGCGGCTGGAACACCCGCCAGTGCTCCACGGCCGCGCGGCGAAACCGTTCGCCGTCCCGCCCCGCCCCGAGGTCATGCAGCCCATCGAACACGCAGCCCTGCATCCAGCCGAAGGTCTGCAGCGAGGCCAGCGAACCGAACCGCCGGCGGAACTCCTCCCGGCGGTCCGGCACTCCGGTCGCCGTCATCAGGTGCGGTTGAAACTCCACCGGCAGCGCCGGCCCCGCCGAGCCGCCCGCGGCGCGACCGAAGAACCACAGCGGCGCGCCGCTGCCGAGCAGGCGCAGCACGACGCCGTCCCGCGCCACCGCCGCCGCCGCGTCCGCCGGCAGCACCAGTTGGAAGGTCTCGATCGCATGCGCAAAACGCAGGTCGAGCACCCCCAGCACGCGCCCGCCACCCCCCAGGCGAACTTCGACCTGGCGGGGCTCGCGATCGTCGAGGGCGGTCGTCACCCGGAGCCAGGCCGGGCCGGGCACGGCGGGTCCGTCGCGGCGCAAGGGCACCGGATCCGCCCCGACCGCAAAGGCAGGCCAGCCGGCCGGCACGCGTTTGCCCTCGGGCAGCGGCACGGCGACGGGTGGCACCGGGGTCAGCGCGTGATGGTTGACCGCGGCACGGGCAAGGCACGGCGCGAGAGCGAGCGCTGCAGCGAGAAAAAGGAGCGAAGGAGTGTGCATGAGGCGTGTTGGGGGTGGAACCGGGCACCTTGGATAACTGATGCACCCCATCGGCATCGCTCACTTCCTTGGCCCTACGCCAGCGCCGCGCGCGGAATCCCCGCGAGGTCGACCTCGCCCGGCACGCCGAAGGGCGCGGCGTTGACGGAACCGAGCGCGAGCCGGCCGCCGCGCAGGTCGAGGCGGGCCCAGTCCTCGAGCACCCCCGCCGCCGGATCCGCCGGCATGCGCACGAACAGGTCCGAGTGGCAGCGCAGGGCGTGCTCCTGCAGCGCCCGCGGGAACTGCGCCAGGCCGCGGTAATAATGGTGGCCGTTGCGCTCGACGCTCGTGACTCCCAGCGCCGCCTGCGCGGCAAGATCCGCCACCGGGGAAAGCGGCCCCACGCTGCAAAGATCCTCGCCGCTGAGGATCGCCGGCTGCGCTGCCGCCCGCCGCCGCGCGAGCAGGGCGGCATGCACGACGCTCTTGAAGACGCCCTTGCAGTTCTTGTGGCTCGTGCCGGCGTAACCGAGCGCCAGCGCGGCCGGCAGGCTCGTCAGATCGGCGTCGCTCTCGTCGATGATGATCGGTGGGCGGTCCGGCCAGTCGCGGGCCAGTTCACCGATGGCGGGACTGAGCGCGACCTTCCGGTGCCAGGGCTGCTCCACGTACAGCAGGTGCGGCCAGAGATCGCGCAGCGCGGGTTCGGCCTGCAGCCAGCGGTAGGTGTCGTGAAACGACGCCACGTCGGGGAAACTCTCGTTGCCATCGAGCGAGAACGCAAAGTCGCCGCCGCAGCCCGCGGCGATCACCCGCGCCATGCGCCCCAGCCGGTCGCGGTCACGCTCCGCCTCGCCGTTAATCTTGATTTTAAAATGCCGCTGCCCGTAGGCGCGGATCACCTCCTCGAGCGTCTGCGGCAGGCCGTCATCGACCCTCTCCCCCGGCGCGAGATCGCCCGCCGTGATGGGATCCCCGAGACCCACGGTGTGGCGGGCGAACACCTCCGCGGGCGGCACCGCCGGCAGGACGTCCGCCGGCGCCAGGCCGCGCAGTTCCCCGTGCACGGCTCCCAGATCGATGCCCAGCAAGCCGCCGCGCAACGCGGCCGAGAGCGACGCACCCCGCGCCCGGCACACCGCGTGGATCAGCGCGCGCTCGACGAACGACGTGCCGAAATTGGTGAGCAGCGGCGGAAGCCCTGCCGCCATGCCCCATGCGGCCTGCGCGCGGTCAAGTTCGCGCCAGAAGTCAAAGGGCGTGGCGGCGCGGAGGGTCTGCGCGTGCCGCACCGCGGCGCGGATGACGTCGAGCAGCTCGTCGATTTCCTCGGCGACGGGTCGCGCCGGATCCTTGGTGAACCACTTCGGCGCGAGGATATCGGCCGCGAGCCCGTGCTCGCGCGCGCCGCCCAGCTCGAACGTGAGGCGCGCGATGATCTGCGGCACCTCCGTCAGCGTCACGATGCCGTAGCGAAACGGCAGGCGCAGGCGCAGATCGAGGCGGAAGAGCTCGGCGGAGAGGAGACGGATCATGCGTGGGTGGGGGAAAAAGTCGTCGGCGCGTGCTTACTCCGTGGACGAGGCATCCTGCCTCGTCCACTCGGGGCAGCACTCCCATCCGCGTTCGTTTCGCCGCTCCTCGCCTCAGGCCGGCGCCGCAAACATCGCCTCGTAGTGCGGCGAGGGCACAAAGACGCCGCCGCTGCGCGCGTAGTAGTCGGCGTCGAGCTCGAACACGCCGCGCACGGTGCGCGCCCACGGCGCGTCGGGCGCCGGGTGATACGTACGCATCGTCTCCCAATTCCGGTAATTCTGGTGGCCGTTGGTCTCGACCAACCCGAGGCCCAGGCCGGGGAAGGGCGCGAGCCGCGCGGCGACGTTCTTGTTCCACTCCACCAGCAGCGGATTCACGGTGAGGTCGGCGCAGAAGCACGGCACGCCGCGCTCGTGGGCGAGCTGCGCGATCTTGAGCGACATCGAGAAGGTCTTCGCGATCGGCTTCAACGCGATGGCCTTGTAACCCATCTGGATGCGCTTGAGGGCGTCGGCGTCGGTGTGCGCGCTCTCGTCGGCGGCGACGCGCACGGGCAGGTCGCTGATGTCGATTTCGAGCTCCTCGGGGAACGGCTCCTCGATCAGCGCGATCTGGTCGAAGGCGCCGATGGCGCGGGCGTGGTCGAGCAGGCGCAGGAGGGTGTCCTTGCTCTCGTAGCGGCCGTTGGCGTCGAAGTAATAGGGCAGCTTGCCGCTGGTGGAATACGGCGTGCGGGCGCCGCCAATGGCGGCGTGGATGGCGCTGAGGCGGGCCTTGTCCTTTTCCAGCATCTCGGCCTGCGTGCCCGGCTGGCCGATCTTGATCTTCATGAAGAAGTACCCCTGGTCGACGGCCGCCTTGATCTCCTCGATCGGCACGGCGTAGGCCATGAGCGGGATGCTGGCGATCTTCGCGTGGCGCGTGGCGAGCGCGGGGCGGTAGGCGGCGGGGATGAGATCGTCGAAGTTCGTGATGCCGTTTTCCGCGGCGTAGAGCAGCCAGGCGGCGAAGTCGACGCCGACGAGCGCGTTCAGGGCGAAGGTTTCGCGCAGGCCGGGGTGGCCGGTGATGGTCTTCGCGTAGGCGTAGACGTCGTGACGGATGGCATCGAGCAGCGCGATGGGATCGGTGAACGTCATCCCCTTCAGGCGCTGCACGGCCCATTCGGTGACGGCGTACATGAGGGCGTTGCCACCGCTCTCGCTGTGGCTGGCGAAGACGTGGGCGTCGCTCCAGAGCACGCCCTCGGTGCAGAGGCCGAGGCCGCGCTGGCCCGAGGTGCTCTCGAGCAGCGCGGCGCTCTGCCAGATTTCGGTCTGGTAGCCGCCCTTGAAGCCAAACGGGCGGATGAGCGGCTCGCGTTCGAAATTGGCGCCCACGCGGGCGAGGGTGATGGGTTGCGGGGAGGTCATCAGCTGATCCCGGCCTTCTTCATCAGCGCCTTCAGGGCGTCGACGTCCTTCTTCATCGCGGCGGGGAATTGGGCGCGCTTCTCGGCCTCGGACAGCGGGACGCGCTCGAACGGCGGGTATTCGAGATGCAAGGACATCGGGCCGGCGAGCTGCAGCTCGCGCACCAGCGCGAAGTAGGCGTCGTAGGGCACGATGCCCTCGCCGAGCGGCACGTTGTCGATCGTGGCCTTGCCGGGGCTCTGGATCCACTTGAAGTCCTTGATGTCGGTGCAACGGACCCAGGGGGCGATGAGCCGCAGGGTGGTGGGCCACGCCTGGGCGCCCTCGACGACGGCGTGGCGGATGTCGAACTGGATGCCGAGCCAGCGCGGGTCGAGGTCCTTGACCAGTTCATACAGATCCCAGATGGGGCCGCCGACGCGCGTGCCGGCGTGGTTCTGGATCGCGCCGTGGATCCCGAGGCTCTGGTTGAGGGCGGCGAGCTCCTTGAGTTGCGGTTTGAGCTGAGCGAGCGAGCCCTTGATGCCGAGCTTGAGGTCGAAGTTGAAGTTGCCGGTGCGGTAGTACTTCACGCCCGCCTTTGCGGCCGCGCGGAGAACCTGCTCGGCGTGCGGGGCGCGCACGCTGGTGACGTCGGTGGTGATCATCTCCACCTTGAGCCCGGCCCGGTGCGCCGCCTCGACGGCGCGGGGCAGATCCTCCTGCACTTTGGCGGGGAGGACGTGGGCTTGGGCGACCCGCACGGTGTAGTCGATGCCGCCGCCGCCGGCCGCCTTGATCATCGCGGCAGTGTCGGCATAGGACATCCAGTGGAGGGGCTTGGAGAAAACGTGGATCGCGGTCGGGCCGCCCTTCCATGGCGGCAGCGGAGCGGCGGGGGTCTTCTTCTTGCCTTCGGCGGCGAAGGCCGTCTGGAAGGCCGGCAGGGCGGCTCCGGCGACAGCGAGCTGCGAGACGAAACGGCGGCGGGTGGACGGGAGGTTCATGGGGGCGCGGGCGGGGCGAGGTTGGTCGTGGCAGGGCGCGGGCGGAAGTGGCCGGCCCGGCCGGTTCACCAGCGAAGGCGGCCGGATGCCGCGGGTCAACGCCGCGCGTGGACGATCGTGGCTCCCGGGCACACTCTCCGGTTGCGGGGGACGGCCGGGCCGCCCTAACTCGGCGGCGCGTGAACCTGCGCACCAAGGTCCTGCTCTTCGTCGCCGCCTGCATCGCGGTCTTCTGCGCGCTGGTCGTGGCGCTGGCGCATTTCATCCTGCTGCCGGCAGCGGACCGCGCGGAGGTGCAGGCTATGTTGCAAAACCTGCGCCGATTCGAGGGCCGGCTGGAGTCGCGGCTGAGCCGGCTTTCGCAGTCGGGCGTCGAGTGGGCGTATTGGGACGACACCGGCGACTACCTCCGCCGCCCGGACCCGGCCTTTGTCCGCGACAATTTCGGACGGGAGTCCTTCGACGAAAGCCATATCGACTTTCTGATTCTTTGGGCGCCGTCGGGCCGGCCGGTCCTCGGCAAGATGCGGGCCAACCCCGCGGGCGACGCCGCCGATCTGCCGGAATCGTTGGTGGCGGAGCTGGGCCGGCTGCCCGGGGTGCTGCAGCGCCACCTCAATGACGAACTGCGCGGCATGACCCGGACGGAGCGGGGCCTGGTGCTGCTGAGCGCGCTGCCTGTGCTGAACACCAAGGGTGAGGGGCCGGTGCGCGGCACGGTGCTGGTGGGGTGTTTCGTGGCCGGCGACGAGCGGGAGAGCCTGCACCAGCACGAACCATTCACGCTCGAACTGCTCCCGCCGGCGGCGGCCTCCGCCGGCCCGGAACCCGCGCTGCGCGAGGGCGCCCGGGTGGTGTTTCTGCCCGACGACCTGACGGCGGTGGGCCGGGTGGCGCTGCCGGACCTACGGGGCGACACCGCCGCGGTGGCCGAACTGCAAGCCCCCCGCACCCTGCGGCTGCAGCAACTGCACAGCCTCGGGGTGGTGCTCTGGGCGCTCGGGGGCGGCAGCATCGTGCTCATGGCGCTGGTCTGGTACCTGATCGAGGTGATTTTCCTGCGCCGGATGTTGCGGCTGCAGGAGGAGGTGCGGGAGCTGCGCGACGAGGCCGGCATCCGCCGCGTCGAGGCCATCGGCGGCAACCCCGAGCTGCGCACCCTGGCGCGAAACATCGCCGCCATGGCGCGCGGGTTGCGCGACGCCCAGCTCCAGGCGGAGGCGGCCTCGCGGGCCAAGGGCGCCTTTCTCGCCACCATGAGCCACGAAATCCGCACGCCGCTCAACGGCGTGCTCGGATTCACCAGCCTCCTGCGCGGCACCCCGCTCACGCCGGAACAGCGGGAATACGTGGATACCATCGATCAGTCGGGCCAGATCCTGCTCTCGTTGATCAACGACATCCTCGACCTCTCGAAGCTGGAGGCGGGGCGGATCGAGCTGGAATCGCAGCCGGTCGTGCTGCGGGAGCTCGCCGACGAAATCGGGGCGATGTTCGCCCCGCGGCTGCGCGGACTCGGAGTGGACTTCGAGATTGCGGTCGACCCCGCCGTGCCCGCCGTCGTGCTGGCCGATTCGCTGCGCCTCCGCCAGGTGCTGTTCAACCTCGTCGGCAACGCTGTCAAGTTCACCCGCCAGGGCCGCGTCCGCCTCGCCCTCGCGCCCGCGCCCGGCGACGCGGCGCCCCCCGGGCGCTGCCGGCTTGGCATCGAGGTTGTGGATACCGGCATCGGCCTGACCGCGGAGCAGCAGCAGCGCTTGTTCCAGCCTTTCTCCCAGGCGGACAGCTCGACGACGCGGCAGTATGGCGGCACCGGGCTGGGCCTTGCGATCAGCCAGCGGCTGGTCACGGCCATGGGCGGGCGGATCGGCGTCGAAAGCACCCCCGGGCAGGGCGCGCGTTTCTTTTTCACCCTCGAGGTCGAGCGCGGCGAGGAGCCGGCCGCGGAAGCGCCGCCGACGGAGCCCTTCCTCTCGGGGCTGCGATCCCCCGGCCGCATCCTGGTGGCCGAGGACAACGCCGTGAACCGCCGGATGATTGGGACGATGCTGGCTCGCGACGGCTGCCTGGTGGAAACGGCGGAAGACGGCCGGCAGGCGGTCGCCCTCGCGACGGCGGCCACGCCGCCCTTCGACCTGATCCTGATGGACCTCGAAATGCCGGAGATGAACGGGCTCGACGCCACCCGGGCCATCCGCGCCCACGAAGCCGCCACCGGCCGGCCGGCCGTCTGGATTGTGGCGCTCACCGCCTCGGTCCTGGAGGAAAACCGCCTCGCCTGCCGGCAGGCGGGCCTGAACGACTTCGTAGCCAAGCCGGTGCGACAGGAGGACGTGCGGGCGATGCTGGCCCGCGCACCGTCGGCCTCAGCCCTTGCCGCCACGCAACACCACTAGGTGGTCGGTGCCCTGGGTCTCGAATTCGCGCCAGTAGCTGTCCTCGAGGGCGGCGAGCCGCTCCTCCTCATCTTCACTGAGTTCGTCGGAGAGTTTGGTGGCGCCGAGTTCCGCGCGCAAATCGCGCTCGGCAAGGCGGGCGACCAGTTCGCCCCAAAAGGCGTCCTCGACGAACCGGTCGATGTGGTCGGCGGCGGGACCGGAGGTGAGCTTCTCGTTCGGGAAATACTGGCCGTTGACGTCGGACTCGACGAAGTCGGCGCAGCCGAGGGGTTCGGCCAGGGCGAAGACCTTCTGCGCGAGATCGCCGTAGCGCTCCGGCATGGTGGCGGGATCGTCGGGGCGGGCGCCGGCGACCCACAGGCCCATGTGCACCAGTTCGAGCAGGCGGGCGTATTCCTTGGGCGTGAAAGAGACCTTCATCGGGGCAGAAGGGGACGGTTTCCGCGCCGTCGCGCAAGGGTGGAATCGGACCATCCGGCGACGGAGCGGCGGTTACCGGGGCAGCGTTGCGGACGAGCGCCCGCAGGGGTTTGTCACGTAATACGTGACATCGGCCTCGGGACGCGGACGAGCACCGCGGGTGATACCTCTGCGCGCCGACCCCGGCGTTGACCGGCGGGAGCGCTTGCGCTGCGCTCGACGCCACCGATGACCGCGACCGCCCCCGCCCCGTCCGCCCCCGCGTCGTCCGGCCGCCTGATGTCGCTCGATGCGTTGCGCGGCTTCGACCTGTTCTGGATCCTCGGCGCCGACGCCCTCGTGCGCGCCCTGAGCGAGGTCAACGGTTCCGCCGTGGCGAAGTTCTTCGCCGGCCAGCTCGACCATCGCGACTGGGCGGGCTGCACGTTCTACGACGTCATCTTTCCGCTCTTCGTCTTCATCTCCGGCGTGTCGCTCGTCTATTCGCTCACGAAACAGATCGCGCAGCACGGCCGCGCTGCGGCGGCGAAACACGTGGTGATCCGCGGCGTGATCCTGTTTGGGCTCGGGATCCTCTATAGCGGCGGCTTCGCCAACGCGTGGCCCAACATCCGGCTGCTCGGCGTGCTCCAGCGCATCGCCCTCGCGTATACCTTCGCGGGCCTGCTGTTCTGCTTCCTGCGTCCGCGCCAGCTCGCCGCGATCGCCGCGGCGATCCTGCTCGGCTATTGGGCCTTGCTCGCCTGGGTGCCGATCCGCGACCTCCGGCTCGACCCGGCGGCGCTGACGGCGCACCTCGGCAAGGCCAGGCCCACGCTGCCCGAAGTCCGCGCGGCGTTCGACGCCACCTCCGCCCGCGTCACCGGCAAGTACGACCCCGGCTACAACCTCACCAACCACCTCGATTTCCAGTATCTGCCCGGGCGCAAATACGATACCTACTACGACCCCGAGGGCTACCTGAGCACGCTGCCCGCCGTCGTCACCTGCCTGCTCGGCGTCTTCGCCGGCCTGCTGCTGCGCCGCCCCGATCTCGACGACGCCCGCAAGGTGCGGACGCTGCTCCTCGCGGGCGTGGCCGCCGTCGCCCTCGGCTGGCTCTGGCACCTGCAGTTTCCCGTCATCAAGAAAGTCTGGACCTCGTCGTATGTCCTCGTGGTCGGCGGCTACAGCGCGCTGCTGCTGGCGGCGTTTTACTACGTGGTCGACGTGCGCGGCTGGCGGCGCTGGTGCGTGCCCTTTGTGTGGATCGGGATGAACCCAATCACGCTCTACCTCGCCAGCAACATCATCGGCTTCCGGCGGCTCGCGGAGCGTTTCGCCGGCGGCGACATCAAGGCGTGGATGGACGCCACCCTCGGCGCGGGCGCCGGCCAGGGCCTGCTCGCGATCGTCGGGCTCGCGTTGATGTTCGTGCTGGCCTGGTTCCTCCATCAGCGGCGAATTTTCCTGCGCGTGTAGCGCCGGGAGTGCGGACGTGTCGCCGCAGGCGATCGTCCGCTGTCGGGCGGGCGAAGCTGCGCTTAAGCCCCCGCACCCAGGCTCCTTCCGGCTTGGCGCGCGGCGGCGGCGCGGCCACAGTGCCGGCGCCCGCGTCCGCCGGGATCGGTTCCCTGCCCGGCGGCGCGGCGCCTCCAACCATGAACGAAACCGCCGCGCCGCGCCGCTCCGCCTTCGAGATGATGGTGGGCTATTTCAAGGATTTCGGGGTGCTCCGGGAAACGCGCACCGAATACTGGGGCATCCAGATCATCAACTTCCTCGACTGCACCGCGTACTTCGCGCTGCTGACGATCGCCTCGGTGTTCCTCTCGGAGGATCTCGGCCTCGACGACAAGTCGGCCGGCTACACCATCACCATCTTCACCTCGGCCACCTCGCTCATGCTGCTGTTCTCGGGCATGACGACCGACTGGCTCGGCATCCGCCGCTCGCTGAATGTCGCGCTCGGCGGACAGCTCGTGCTGCGCGGCGCGATGGTGTGGATCGGGCTGACTCCGTCGCTGCCCTACCGCGGACTGCTGGCGGGCGCGGTCTTCCTGTTGATGGCGCCGTTCATGGCGGCGTTGCAGACGATTTTTCAGGCGGCGACCAACCGCTACACCACGAAGCGCTCGCGCAGCGCGGGCTTCAACCTCTGGTACCTCTTCATGAATGTGGGCGCCGCCGCGGCCGGCTTCGCCATCGACATCGTGCGCAAGATGCTGCACCTGCCGAACGTCCACATCTTCACGCTCGGCGTGATCACCGCGGCGCTCTGCCTGGTCGCCGGCCGCCTGCTGGTGCGCAGCGAGGAACAACTCGTGAGCGGCGATCCCGCCGAAGCCCCGCCCGAGGAAAAAAAGGTGTCGCGCGCCAATCCGTTCAAGATCTGGCGCGAGATCCTTCGCGAACCGACCCTCTGGCGGCTGCTCGTCCTGATCGCGCTCATCGTCGGCGTGCGCGCGGTGTATTCATACCTGTACCTGCTGATGCCGAAGTACTGGCTGCGCACCATCGGGCCCGACGCCGCCATCGGCACGCTCAACGCCATCAACCCGATCGGCATCGTGATCGGCCTGGTGCTGTTCATCCCGCTGGCGAACAAGTATCGCGTGTTCCGCATGCTCGTTTACGGGGCGATGATCTCGTCGATCGCGCTCTTCCCGATGGCGGTGCCGTGGGAGTGGTACGGGCTCGGCATCGCCCAGGCGCACTACCTGATGGCGCTGCTCTGCATGATCCTCGTGACCATCGGCGAGGTGGTGTGGTCGCCCAAGCTCTACGAATACACCGCCGCCATCGCACCCAAGGGGCAGGAGGGCACCTACCTCGGCCTCTCGCTCGTCCCGTGGTTCCTCGCCAAGACCGGCGTGAGCGCCCTCTCCGGCCACCTGCTGGAAAAGTGGTCGCCCGAGAAGGTCACCGTCGACGGCGCCGCCGTGCCGCTGCAGCAGGCGATGATCCAGGGCCAGCTCGGCTACTGGGATCGCCCCGAGGCGATGTGGTTGATTCTCGGCGCTTACGCGCTCGCCGGCTGCATCATCGCCGCCCTGCTCGAAAAGTGGCTCACCCAGGGCGCGAAGGAAAACGAAGCACCGAAAGCCGCCTGATATGAAACCTCCCCTCATTCTCCCCTTCTCCGCCGCCCTTGCCGCACTGCTCTTCGCCGCCGGTTGCAGCACCCCCGCGACGGCGCCTGCTGCCGCCCGCAGCCGCACCGACGTCTCGATCCAGGGCGAAAAGTTCCTGCTCAACGGCCGGCCCACCTACGCCGGGCGCGTCTGGGAGGGCGTGTCGATCGAGGGCCGCCTGATGAACTCGCGCATGGTGCAGGGCATTTTCGATGACCTGAACCCGGAGACCCGCGCCAAGTGGGCCTACCCCGACACCGGCACCTGGGATCCCGAGCGCAACACGCGCGAGTTCCTCGCCGCCATGCCCGAGTGGCGCCGCCACGGGATGATCGCGTTCACGCTCAACCTCCAGGGCGGCAGCCCCGAGGGTTACTCGAGGGTGCAGCCCTGGCACAACAGCGCGATCGCCGCCGACGGTTCGCTGCGGCCCGACTACCTCGCCCGCGCCGCACGCATCCTCGATCGCGCCGACGAGCTCGGGATGGTGGTCATCCTCGGGATCTTTTACTTCGGCCAGGACGAGCGCGTGGCCGACGAAGCCGCCGTCATCCGCGCCGTGGACAATACGGTCGACTGGCTGCTCCGGCGCGGCGATCGCCACGTGATCATCGAGGTCAACAACGAGACCAACGTCCGCTACGACCACGCCATTTTGAAGCCGGACCGCATCCACGAGCTCATCCTGCGGGTGCGCGAGCGGAGCACACAGGCGGGGCGGCGACTCCTCGTCGGCACGAGCTACGGCGGCAACAAGGTGCCGGAGGAGAACGTGGTCCGGACCTCCGACTTCATCCTCATCCACGGCAACGGCGTGAAGGATCCCGCCCGCATCACGCAAATGGTGGAGCAGACGCGCGCGCTGCCGTCGTGGCGCCCGATGCCGATCGTGTTCAACGAGGACGACCACTTCGACTTCGACAAACCCACCAACAACTTCGTCGCCGCGGTGCGCGCGGGCGCCTCGTGGGGGTACTTCGACTTCCGGATGAAGGGCGAGGGGTTCGCCGAAGGTTACCAGAGCGTGCCCATCGACTGGGGGATAAACTCCGACCGCAAGCGCGGCTTTTTCGCCAAGCTGCAGGAAATCACGGGCGGGCGGTAGGCCGCCACCTCCCTACGACTTGGGCAGCATCAGCCGCACGAGCCGCAGCCTGCCGCCGCCGCCGGGTGCGCTGCGCAGGCTGCCGGGGGCGCCCGGCGGCACGAGACCGCGGGCCACACCGCCCGGACCCGCCGCGCCGGCAGGACCCGCGAAGCTCCGACCCGGACCGGACTTGCCGGCGCGGCCCATCGACATTCCCGGCCCTCCCGGTGCACCACCCCCGCCGCCGCCCGGCCCGAGCATCACCGGTGCATCCACTTCGGCGATACTCCGGTAGTCGAAACCCTCCGGCAGCGCCTCGTCCAGCAGGTCGAGCGACCGCGCCAGCCAGAAGATCGGGCGATCGCCCGCCCAAGCGCGGATGTCCTCCCAGATCTTCGCCTGCCGTTCCGCCGGGCGCAGGCCGGCGTAGCGTTCGAGCTGCGCCCGGTTCTTGCCGCGCTGCATCGGGCTCGGATCGTCCTCGGCCGCCTCCTCGCCGCCCGGCCCCGGCCGCAGCGCGCCGCCCCGCCCCGGCGGAAACATCCCGCCGCGGCCGCCCGGTCCCGCGGAAAAGAGCCGCCCGCCGGGCCCCGCCAATCCCGGGCCGGCCAGGCCGGCGACGCGCGATTCCTCCACGAGCCTCCAGCGCCCGACGGCGTCGAAGCTCTCGGCGAGCTGCCGGTCGAGGATGAGCACGCTGCCGGCCGGCACCTCCTTCTCCGCCACCCGCCGCGCCCGCGCCGCGGCCCCCAGCGAGGACTCGGCGGACGCCAGCACCTGCTGCGACGACACCAGCCCGGTCACAAGCTGCACGGCCGCGACAGCGCCGACCGCGGCGCGTCCCGCCGGACCCAGCAACCCGGCCAGGTGCGCCAGCAGCCAGACGCCGGCCGTAGCGAAAAACGGAAAGGTCGGGATCAAAAAGCGCAGGTTGCCCATCGCGCCGCCCGGCCCGCCGCCGCCGAAGTAGTACGCCATGTAGACGAGCACGAGCGGCACACTGAGGCCCGCCAGCAGCACGCCCTCGCGCCGGTGGCGCGGGTCGGCCACCAGCGCCGCCAGCCCCGCCACCCCAAAGGCGAACATCAACGCGAGCCCCTGGCCGCCCAGCGCCTGCAGGTAGGGCACCGCATGCGACGTGAAGTAGCGCAGCCCGAAGCCCGTCTGCTCATTGGTCAGGGCGTATCCGGTTCTCCAGAACGCCCCGTAGGCGGCGGTGTTGTGCGCGCCCAGCGCGGCGAGCGGCAGCAGGGCGCCCAGCACCGCCGGCCAGACCCGCCCGAGCGGGCGCACCCGCCAGGCCAGCCAGACGACGATGGCGAGGCCGACGATGGCCTCCGGGTAACGGATTGTCGGCACCGTCCCGAGCAGCACGCCCGCGAGCAGCCCCCAGCCCCGGCCGCCGCCCTCGCCGAAGCGCAGCAGCGCCAGCACGCCGGCGACGAGGAAGAACGTCGCCGCCACGTGGGCATCGGCGTCGAGCGCGTGCTGGTTGGTGGCCGGCACGACCGCCACCACCGCGGCGGCCAGCAGCGCGAAGGCGGGCGGAGCGAAGCGGCGGGCGAGGAAAAACATCAGCAGCACGGTGGCGCTGGCGAGGAGCGGATTGAGCCAGAGCGCGGCGGCGATTCCGCCGAGTTTCCAGAGGCCAGCCATCAGCAGCGGCAGCCCGGCCGGGTAGCGGCTGTGAAACTCCCCCACGCCGGTCTCCAGCCAGTGCATACCCACGTACTGCACCGGCGACACCACCGTGAACCCCGTCCGCCCCTCCTCGGCGATCAGCCGCGCCTGCGCCACGTAGCCATTGGCATCCGGGCTCATGATCGCCGGCGCCCAGTGTGCGGCCAGCCAGGCGAAATGCAGCAGCGCGAGCGCCCCCGCCGCCGCCAGCGGCCAGGAGCGCGGGGCGGCGGTCGCGGCCGATGATTCAACGGGGTCTGGAGCAGCTTCGCGCACGGCCGGAAAAGACGCGCGCCGCGGCCACTTGTTAACCTGATTCGCCCCGCTCAGCGTTTCGGCGGCGGCGCCAGTTGCAGATCGAGGCGCGCGGCCTCGAGCGCCAGGTTCATGTCGCGGATGAAGGCGACCATGCTCCCGATCAGCGAGATCACCGCCACCGAAAAGACCAGTATCAGCAGCAGCGCGACCTGAAGCTGCAGCAGGGCGCCCAGGAACAGCACCAGAATCATCACCCCCACCATCAACACCGTGATCGCCCCCAGCGTGATCGAGAACCGCAGGATCTCCGCCCGCCGGCTGAGGATGGCCACCTGCTCGCGCAGGTTCTGCGCCCACGCTCCGTCGGGGGCGGCCGCGAGTTCCCGCACCAGCACGCGCGATCGATCCACCATGCGGCCGAAGCGGTTGGTGAGAGTCAGCAGGAGCAGGCCGACACCCGAGATCAGGATCACCGGACCGATGGCCAGTTGGAGAATGGGGACCAGTTGATCGAAGGAGGTCGTGTTCACCCGTCCGACGCTGCGTCGCCCACCCCGCCGACGCACCTTTTTTTTGCGGTGAGCTTGTCGGCGGCAAGCCGCTGCCCATGCTTCCCGCTCCCCTCCCTCCCACCATGGTCAAGAAGATCCTCCTCGGCCTGCTCGCACTGGCGATCGCCGTGCAACTGTACCGGCCCGCCAAGAACCTTTCCCCCACGCCGCCCAAGAGCGACCTGCTGGCACTGCACCCCGCCCCGCCCGAGGTGAAACAGATGCTCCAGGTCGGCTGCTATGACTGCCACTCCAACCACACCCGCTACCCGTGGTACGCGGAGCTTCAGCCCCTCGGCTGGTGGCTCGCGCAGCACATCCGCGATGGCAAACGGGAGCTCAACCTTTCCGAATTCGGCGAGCTTTCCCGCCGGCGCCAGGCCTCGCGCCTCGAGGCGATGGTCGATGTGATCGCCGCGCGCGAGATGCCGCTCCAGTCCTACACGATCACCCATCGCGACGCGATTTTCACCGACGCGCAGATCAAGCAGCTCAACGGCTGGCTTGAAGACCTGCGCGACAAGGTGGCCCCCGAGGAGTAAGGCATGCCCGCCGCTGCGTCCCGCCTGCCCCGGCCACCTCCCTCCTTCGGCACCGCCCGGCTGGTGGCGAGGGCGCCCCGCGAGGCCGACGCCCCGGCGGTGTTCGCCGCCTACGCCAGCGATCCCGAAGTCACGCGCTACCTCGCCTGGAAGGCCTACGATCGTCTCGAGCCGCTCGCCGCCTTTCTGCGCGAGTGCGAGGCGTGCTGGGAAAAAGGTGAAGGCCACCTCGCCTGGTTGCTCTGTCTCAAGGGCACCGACCAGCCCATCGGCTCGATTGGCGTCACCTACAGCGCGCGGGGCCGCGCCCTGTTCGGCTACGCCCTCGGCCGCAAATACTGGGGGCATGGGTTTGCGGCGGAGGCGCTCACCTGGCTCGTCGACTGGTCGCTCGCCCAACCCGGCATCTGGCGCGCCTGGGCCTTTTGCGATGTGGAGAACCCCGCCTCGGTCCGCGTGATGGAGAAGGCCGGCCTGGTGCGGGAGGGCGTGCTGCGCCGCTGGCACGTTTGCCCCAACCTGGGACCCGAGCCGCGCGACTGCATCGTCTGCGCAAAAGTGCGGTAGGGCCGCCCAACTTTCCCCACCCGGGCCCCCCGCGCATCCTGGATCACCCTTCGACTCGTGGCGCGCCTCGGGAGCGCCAGAATTCTTCGCACGCTCGCCAGCGGACCCGAAACCGTTAGCTTCGGTTCATGATCACCGCCACCACCTGCTCGAATCTCGCCGAGGCGGAACTGCTCCACTCGCTGCTCACAGAAAACGGGATCGAGGCCTTCGTACTCGACGACGCGTTTGGCGGCGCCATCCGCCTGCAGGTCGCCGACGAACAGGCGGAGGAGGCGAAACGCATCCTCGCCGAAGCCGCCCAAGCGCTGGAAGCCGGCGACGAGGACGACGAGACCACCGCCCCGCGCGAAGGCGACCAATCGTAACACCGCCCACCCTCACCGCGGCGGCGGAGTCGTCGCCGGCGGCGGGGGCGCTACGATGATCGTGCGCGGCGTGCCCGGGGCCGGCGCGGCGGTGCCGCCCTCCGACGCCGGCCGGCTGGGATCGGTCGTCGCGGTGGAAAAGGTCATTACCTGGACGTTTTCGCGCACCACCGGCGCGGCGCCGCCGAGGAGCGAATCCCCCGGCGACACGCCCGCCTCGACGGTCGTCGCCGCCCCGGTGAACACCATCTGCCGCGCGGCTCCAGGGGCGCCCGTCGGCGCCGGCAGCACGGGGTAGACGCTTTGGTTGCCGCCCAGCATCCCGACCGGGGAGTTGGCCGGAGGCGTGGTCGAGTAGGCCACGCCGCCCTGCAGCATGCTCAGCCACGGGGAGCGCTGCGCGTAGGCCTCGGCCGCCTCGGTGCCGAGCGCCTGCTGCACCTCGGCCCGGGCGCGCGTTCCCAGTTCCTGGAGCTGCGCGCGGCGTTGCGCCGGGTTGAGCGCGGGATCGGCGGCCAGGCGCTGCGATTCGGCCGCAAACGTCTCGCGCGCCGCCGCCACGCGATCCGTGGTTGCCGGCGGCAGGTTGAGCCGCGACACGAGCGAGTCGACCGTACGGAGGTCGGAGTCCGTCGCCCGGCGGAGCACCGCGTAGGCGGGTTCGCCGACCGCGGCGCGGATGTCCTCCTGCAATTGCCGCTGGGCCTCGGCGTAGGCGCGCATGCCCTCGGGGTTGCTGCGACTGCGAAGCGTCTCGGCCGGAAACTTCTCGTCGAACGCCTTTTGCAGGGCGTAAATCCGGCGAAAGTCCTCCTCGGTCTCGATGCCATCGCCGTAGCGGGCGCGGACCAGCGAGGCGGTCGGCGAGGTTCGCAGCTCGTAGGCCAGTCGTTCCTCGGGGGAGAGCACGGCGGCGATGTCGCGTTCCCGCTCCTCGCGCAGCAGCTTGAGCCGCTCGCGATCGGAGGCGAGTTGCACGCCGCCGGCGCTGAACTTCGCCATCATTTCCTCGTAATCGAGGTTGATGCGACGGAGCGCCTCGCGTTTCGCCGGCGGCAGGAAAGCCAGGTGGGCCGCCTGCATCCCGCCACCGAGCAGGCCGCCATCATCGCCGAACGCGGCCGCGAAGGCATCGGAGAGCTCACGGCGCAGCAGCGCCTGCTGCTCGCGCGCCGGATTTCCGGGCGCCGGACTGCGCCACCAGCGGCCATCCGTCGCGGCCGCCTTTTCGGTCCGGGCACGGGCGACGAGCCGGGCGAGCGTCCGGCCGAGGGCGAGTTCGCGTGCGAGCGTGGGATCGACGCCGGCCGCTTCCAGCTCACGGGCGTCGCCGGAAGCCAGGGCGGCACGCAGGGCGGAGTCCCGCCCACCGGAGGAGGCGGCGGTCGCGGTGGCCGCGGACGGGATGGCGCTGGGGCGGGTGGGCTCCGGGGCGGACGCGGGCCGGAGGGCGAACACGGCGAGCAGCGCGGCGTTGGCGGCGAGGGAGGCGAGGAGGACGAACGAGGAGGGTTTCACGGGAGGAGGGGAAAGGGGACCGCGTCTTCGTCGCATGGCGAAGACCCCGCGGCAACGGGGAAGCGGCCCGGAGGATAACCGCCAAGGTCGCGATTGGTTACCGGCCGCCGCCGCCGAAACGATCGCCGGCGCCCGCGCCCTTTCCGTGCCGCCGGCGAGTCGTCCTCCCTTCTCTTTCAGATCGGAGGAGAACGACTACGGCCCGATCCGCCCGCGCAGGGAAATTGCCGCCCGGAGGGTCACGGCCCCGAGCACCACCGCGCCACCGGCCAGCGCCCAGGGGGTCGGGCGTTCGCCCATGACGATCAGGACCCACACCGGATTGAGGATCGGTTCCATCACCGGGATGAGCAGCGCCTCGAGGGCGGTGACGTGCCGGATCGCCCGCGCGAACAGCCAGTAGGAGAACCCGAGTTGCACCGTGCCGAGGAGCAGCAGCGCCAGCCAACCCGCGCCCGGCAGCGGCGGCGCACGCAGGATCCACGGCAGCCCCACCACGAAGGCGAGCAGGTTGCCCAGGATGATCGATTCCACCGGCGACCCGTCCTTCTGCTTGCGCAACGCGATCGTCATCCCGGCAAAACACACCCCGCTGAACACCGCCAGCAGGTCGCCGCCGAGATGGCCAAGGGTCAGGCTGTCCTTGAAAAACAGGGCCATGCCGCCGAGGGCCGCGGCGATGGTCAGCCAGTCGGCGCGCGTGGCGGGTTCGCGCAGCAGCCATGCGCCAAGCAGCGCCACCCAGACCGGGGCGGTGTACTGCAGCAGGATGGCATTGGCCGCGCTGGTGAGCGTCGTGGCCAGGCAGAACGTGACAGTGCACGAAGCGTAACCGACCGCGCCGAGCAGTTGGTCACGGGAGAAAGTGAATCGCAGCCGGCGGTTGGTCAGCAGCAGGAACACCGCGGCGATCCCGCCGCGGCCGGCCGCCACGGCGAGCCCGGGCCAGGTCTCCGCCACCCATTTGATCAACACTCCCGCCAGGCTCCAGCAGAGCGCGGCGCCAACCAACTGCACGACAGAACGGGTGTGGAGCGGATTCACGGCACGAACCGCGGTGATGCCACCCCGCCCGGCCGGCGCGCAACGCGAAAGGAGCCCGACAAAAAGGCCCGCCGGTAGGCGGGCCTTTGCAACCAGGAGGGGAGGATCGTACTCAGGCGTCGAGCGGCCAGCCGAGCCGGTATTGGCGGCCCAGGAGCTTGTTCGCCGCGGCGTCGTTGGTGAGGCCCTTCTGGCCGTCGTACTTGAGCTTCTTGCCGGCGCGGTAGGCGACGAGCCCAAGGGCCATCTGCTCGGTCATGAGTCCGTTGTAGTCGAAATTGCAGGACGTCTTCGTGGGGTCGCCCTTGCAGGCGTTGATCCACTGTTCCTGGAAGTCGCCCACCGGCGGGGTGAGTTTGTCCGCGGAGCGCGGCTTGTAGTACGTGAGGTCGGCGTTCGCCGAGGGGAT